>JBGVKG010000057.1:0-53141 GCA_045123575.1 Lachnospiraceae bacterium | reverse complement strand
TATGCGCAACCGCCTCCTACTCGCCATCCATGGCTCGGAGGAGGCTTTTTTCAACATCGTGTTGAAAAATTGCTAGGTTACTCCGTTGCAAAGACCTAAGATAATCTAAATACCTTCCACATGAATAATAATTACATCTTTAACACCTACGCCCATATACATAAATAGCATTTATAAGGGTATATAGCGCTGCGCTTGTAAACAGGAGCAAGTTACTTAATAGTTGAATGTACGCTCTTGTTTAACGTATATAAGCGACAAATTAAAAGGCATATTTTTAGTTCCTGTGGAGAGTGTTTGGATTACCTTTGGGCTTTGCAGCTAAACAATATAGCGATGTTTCAACACGATGTTGAAACAAGCCGCGTCGGTCCACGGATGGACCGTACAAGGCGGTCGCGTATATAAAGAAAATAGTTACGAGCAAAGACCTTAGGTAATCTTACACTCGTAACCGAGAACTAAAAATATACTTTTAATCTGTCATGTTTAGTGCGATAAACCAGAATTTAGTAACCAATCGGTGCAAAGCAAATATAATAAAGCAAAGGGGATTTTGGAGAATGTATGAAACTGTGCGATTTAAGATATAAGGAAGTTATAAACGAGTGCGACTGCAAAAGACTTGGGAGCATATGCGATGTAGAATTTGATTGTAAGACAGGTTGTATTAGTGCTTTTGTTGTGCCGGGGCCAACTAGATTTTGTGGTCTGCTTGGTAGAGATAGTGAGTTTGTTATACCATTTAGATGTGTTAAACAGATAGGAGATGATATAGTGCTTGTATGTGTAGAAGAAAGTGCTTGTATGAGAAAACCGGTATGTAAGGATAGGTGCAAGGATAATTTCTTCGGCTTTTAATACTTGACCAAAGGCATGATATTAGGTAAAATGGACAATATACAAGATATAGGAGGAAAATGTATCGTGAAATGTCCATTTTGTGGTAAGGAAAATACAAAAGTTATAGATTCTAGACCGGCGGAGGATAATAGCTCTATTAGAAGACGTCGTCAGTGTGATATATGTGGAAAGAGATTTACAACATATGAGAAGGTAGAGACTATACCACTTATTATTATCAAGAAGGATGATAACAGAGTGCCTTATGATAGAGATAAGATTCGTGATGGTATTGTGCGTTCTTGTCATAAGAGACCTGTATCTGCAAATCAGATTGACCAGATGGTTGAGGAGATTGAGACACAGATTTTCAATATGGAAGAGAAGGAAGTGCCAAGCTCTGTTATAGGTGAGCTTGTTATGGACAAGCTTGAAGAAGTTGATCAGGTAGCATACGTACGTTTTGCGTCAGTATACCGTGAGTTTAAGGATGTAAATACATTTATGCAGGAGATCAAGAAGATTCTTGATAAGTAATGAGTATGTTTAAAAAGTTTTATCCAAAGAAGGTTGTGCATAGCACATATAGCATAGATTTTAAGAAATATTATGAAAAGGGGTACAGAGGTATCCTTTTTGATATTGATAATACGTTGGTTCCGCATGGTGCACCAGCTACAAAGCAGGCGATAGAGTTTTTTGAGAAGATTAAGGCTATGGGTTATGAGTGCTGTCTTATATCCAACAATAAATTGCCTAGAGTTAAGCCGTTTGCAGATGCAGTAGGGGCTAAGTTTATTGATGATGCTCATAAGCCGTCGAGAAAGGCATATCAGAAGGCTATGGAGCTTATGGGGACAGATGGAGCTAATACGTTGTTTGTGGGCGATCAGTTGTTTACTGATGTATATGGAGCCAACAGAGTAGGCATGTATAGCATATTGACCAGACCTATTCATCCTAGCGAGGAGATACAGATAGTGTTTAAGCGTAAGCTGGAGAAGCCGGTGCTAAAAAGCTATATGAAGTTTAGAAGAAAGCATAAGAATAGAACATAATAATAGAGAATAGTAAAAACACACCCACAATCACAGCTAACACTGTAATTGTGGGTGTGTTTATTGTCTTGTAGCCTTATTCACTTATATAGAAGTTAATAGGTGTTGTGTCATCAAAGATTTTATGGAGAGATACCTGTGTAATATCATTCTTATCTACTAAGAAGTATAAATATACATTTTTGTCGTAGGTGTAGTAAACGGATTCATAGCTAGAGAAGAATATATTCCTAGTACCTGATCGTACAGGAGTAACCTCCACCTCAAATGGTTCGTCTTCTGCATATACATTTAAACTGATATAGCAAAGAATATATTTATCCCTATCAAAGTTTTCAAGGTCTGCATTTGTCATATCAGACTGGAAGTTTTTAATGTATTTATCAAGCTCCTTTAGAGGATGTGTGTACTTAGAAAATGTTTCGTCCTTCACATAGTCAGGTAGCTCGCCGTAGCTATTTTCATATAAGTATTTTAAAAATCTACTCTGATAAGCTCTGCCGAATTTACCATCTATGACTGGTGTTATGTCGTAAGAATTAAAGTATACATCTTCCAGGCTCACATTATCGCCTTTATTTTCATTATATAGGTCTTTTGAAACTATATCGTATATTTCATAGAAATCTTCTGAGTAATTTTCATTGAAATACTTCAAATATAATCCTAAAGCTTTTGGCGTAGCTTCGGTTAGCGGAAGAGATACTATACCAGGTCTTCCATTTATGAAGCGATATAATGAAAGTTCGTTGGCTGCGTATGAGCTAGTGTAGTAGTTGTAGTAAGTAGCAGGGTCAATATTTGAAAGCTCTTCTTTATAGACTTTGTATATTTCATCAGTCTGCTTCTTTGTTAATCCACTACAATCGATAAATGAGTCATTACCAGTTATAGACATATCTGTTACTAACTTGTTTATATTGTTAGAATCGAGAAGTAATTCAACAATATCATCGTAAACATTGGTTGGTATATCAATGCTTCTATGAGTTTCAGTTAATCCGTTTCCAAATGTAACATAGACAGTACATGTATCGAGGAAGGATATATTGCCATAGGAATCCTTGCCAGGGTTATATAGTGAGTTGTACTTTTTCTCATGGTTCACATTTCTAGTCAAGGCATGACATAAGTCTTCTATAATATCCTTATCTGTAATCTTCTTCTCTGATAACTGTGTTTTAATATAATAATCTGGATCATAGTAAAGCTGATAATCATAGTATGAGGAGCTATAATCATTTTTATCATATACTGCACTGTAGTCTTGTGTCACAGTTGCGTCATTAGAATATTCTATTTCTAGCGAGTAAAGGCTTCGCAAGTCGACCTTTACATATTTTATATCATCTGCTGATGGTGTATAGCTTAATATACATACATTTGCTATGATTAGAATAACAACGGAAAGTACGTCAAGAGCAAGTACGATAGGACTGAATATGATACTCTTTAACGCAGCTTTTGCCGATTTGGTTGTTATAAGGTCGTATATAAACATAGTTACCAAAGCAAAGAACATAACCATCACAAATGTGATACCATATCCTATTATGTTATCTATATTATAGAACATATCATCAAAGTCTGTTATGATGCTGTAAGTCATAAAAACTATGATAAGCGAAATAAAGTATCCCATCAGTAAAGTTATGACACGTTGTACCCAACCATAAGCAGTAGATTTGCCAGCTGCTTCACTTGGTCTGCGGTAGTATGCTTTGCTACCTAGGAACATGTATATAACTGATAGTATCAGAGTATATAATGTTGGAAAGCCTAGTGTAATGTATGTCATAACAGAGTTATCTGGATAGTAAGCAAAGGAAAATGTATTTGTTATGCTACCAAGTATAGGTTCAGTAGCAAGGTTACATGTTGCGTTTATTAGTTCCGGCAATCTTGTGGCTGATATAAGATCAGTATCAGAGCATAGGAATAGGCACAATAATGTAACGATAAATCTAGGTACAAATATTATGCTAACTGATAACGTTAAGCCTGAAAATACAGTACCTGCAAGTGAGCATCCTATAGCAAACGCAGCGGTAACTAATGCACATGATATAAGTATATTGAGTACAAATACTAGTATGCTACCAATATGTAGAATGTATATACCATCACAACAAAGGTAGATAAGAGTTGTTGTAGCAGTGATAGCACCGATGATGATAGCAGCCCAAGTTAATACCGCAGCAAAGAATGAGAAATATACAGCTTTTCTCTTAGATGCGATGGCATGATAGAAATCGCTACCATTTCTGTGATTAAGATAATTCCATATGATAAGTGACATAACTGGAACAACTATATAGGTTACAACATGAAGTATGCTATATTGTGAGTTTATAGTATCTATTAAGCGGGCTGGTAAGCAGTCTACATCGTAGCTAGTAATGATGCTAATGTAATCGGCCCCTATCACTAGGACACTTAATGCGCATAAACATATTAAGGCTACAAGTGCAGAAAGTTTAAGTCTCTTTAATCCCTGAAGGTACAGTTTGAAATTGAAATATTCTTTTATGTTAAAATTTTTGATATTCATAACTATGCCTCCTTTCCTGATAAGTCTAAATCAAAATTGTATGAAAGAGTTTCCATCTCATAGGAGAATACTTCTTCAAGTGTAAGTGGAAGTATATCCATAAGGATAGGCTTCATTGATGCGATAGTATTTGTAGTTTCGTCTATATTACCTTTTACAATCATAGAAGAAACAGAGCCGGTTTTCTTGAATCTTAAATGTTCAATATCTTTGAATAAGGTTTCATCATATTCGTAATCAAATGCAACCTGAATCTTACAATGACTTGTTTTAAGGTTTTCGATATCATTTTGAAGTATGAGACCACCTTTGTGTAGAAGTGCAAGCTGGTCGCATATATCTTCTAATTCTCTAAGTGAATGAGAGGTGATAATAGCAGTAGCTTTTCGCTCGTATACTTCTTCACATATGATACCTTTGACGAAGTTTCGTATAACAGGGTCTAAGCCATCGAATGTCTCATCAAAAAATATGTATTCAGTCTCGGCAGCCAGTGCAAGTATGGTAGATGCCTGACGTTTCATTCCTTTTGAGAAAGTGTTAATGTTTTGTCTTATATTGAGCTTAAGCTTGTTTGCAAGAGCAATACATTTTTCTTTGTTGTATTTTGGATAAATGCTTGCATACAGCTCCATCATTTTCTCAATAGTAGCAGATGGTAAAAAATATAGCTCATCTGGTACATAGGCAATCTTTGCTTTAACTTCTGGATTGTCAAAGACAGGCATGTCATCTATATAAATACTCCCTGAATCAGCTTTATATACACCTGCTAGCAATCTTAAAAATGTTGATTTCCCAGCACCGTTTGAACCTACGATGCCACATATACATCCGTTGTCGATGGTACAGTTAACATTGTTCAAGGCAGTGTACTTTTCAAAAAATTTGGTAAGTCCTTCTGTTTTAATCATCCCTTTTTTCCTCCTTTTTAATACTTGTGATATAGATAGAATCTACAGTGTCCAAAATGATGTCTCTTGATACTCCGGCTAATTTAAGTTCGCTTAGCATATTTTTAAGAGAAGAAAGCCCTTCTTTTTTCTTCTCGCTAAGTATGGTCTTAGCATCCTTTGATATGAAACAACCTTTGCCTGGAACAGAGTAGATGATGCCAGTTCTGTCGAGTTCGGAGTAAGCTTTCTGTATAGTATTAGGATTAATTGCCAAAGTAACAGAAAGGCTACGAACAGATGGAATCTGCGAATCACTGGTGAGAATATCTTTTAACACAAATTCTTCTACCTGATGAATAAGCTGTTCATAAACAGGAACTCTTGAAAATGAATCAATCTGGAACATATTCGCCCTCCTTCTTAATTATTTACGATGTGAAACACCTAGTTTTAATACGAACATAGGTGTACTATGTATCGTAGTACACTTAATATAACACGGATGTAAAACTAAGTCAATAAGAATTAATATTTAGCTGGAAATATATGTTGCGTTAGTGTATGATACTCTTATGGAAAATAGTATATTGATAGATAAAAATTTAATAATAAGAAGTGGTACAGATGGTGAAGACTTAAGTTTTGAATTGCCAAAAGAAAAGGCAGGTCAAAGCTTTTGGATAAAGGCTACTGAGGGGATAAGTTTCTATATGAGACACTCTGACAATCAGTCAGGTAAGCGAGTTATAAATATATCAGCTATTAATAATAGTGATGAAGCTGTAAAAGGAGCAGTTGTAGTAGAGCTTGATGATGGAACTAGAGCAGAGTGTAAGATTACTGTATTGCCGAAATTATCTATGCCGCCAAGGTTTATGAAGACACCGGAGATTGTGTTTAAGGATGGCAAGGCTGTTATAAACTATGTATTGCCTGAATTGGATGATAATGAAGATCAATCAGAAATAAGCTGGTATAGGGTAGATAATGTAAATAGATCCCAGTTTGCTTATGTGAATTTTGCAAAGGTATCTAATGAGACTGATGGGAGAAAGATTGCAGTATCTAAAGATGGTATACCTTGTAAAGAAATTATGCTTACATCTGCTGATGTGGGTACTCATATTAAGGCAAATATTAAGCCTAAACACAGCAATAGTGAGATGGGGCAGGGCTTGAATATCGTTAGTAGAATAGTAAGACCTACAGATGTAGTGTCAGATAGAGTGGTTCTTAATGCCAAGACAGCGGTTGTTAATCGCGATTATGATATGGAGCCAGGATATTTTACTGTGTGCGGAAAAATGGAATCATCCACTACATTTATGAATACAAAACGTCCAGCTCTTGTGACTGAGTCTATGGGCTGTGGTGTATATTATAATCATGGAAAAGTAGTTGATGATATGTCTTTGGTTGTGATGATTGATCCTGAAGATGTAACAGGTAATGGGTTTACAGGTCCAAGACAATATGCAGATATATATATAAAGTATGATCCTGTAATGTGCAATGGATATGCATTACGTATAGAAGGAACAGCAGCAGATGATGGAAAAACGGTATTCTGTCTGTATCAGATGAAAAATGGGAATGCAATACCTATATCAGATGAATACATATCAAAGGCTTTTAGACCAGGGTGCGAGATAACCCTTCAAGTAAAGAGTGATGTGTTGACTGCATTTATATCATATGATGACGGTGAAGATTTTGAAGATATAGAGCTTAGAGCTAAGACCCGAGGAAATGAGTTGGGTGGATTTGGTTTCAAATATATGGCGGAAACAGTTGCTGGTCACAGGGCAGCTATAAAATATATGGAAGCTCAATATTAAAATTAAAAAAGTTTTGCGTATCTTAGTGTATAATCCTTGTGAGATTGCTAAAAATATAAGTGTAGTTTTTCTACAATATATTTTTAGGAGGATTTATATATGCCAGTATTAGATTGTAGTGTAAAGACTTGTTGCTATAATGAGAACAACAAGTGTTGTCTAGAAGGAATCAAGGTTGAAGGCAAGCAGGCAGACACTTCAGATGAAACAGCTTGTGGAAGCTTTAAGCTCCGTATGGATGGCGCTATGACAAATGGATGTTGTACAAAGAAGCCATCAGAGGCTTCAAATGTAGAATGTGCAGCTGTAAAGTGTACTTTCAACCAGGGTCACAAGTGTACAGCTAAGCACATTGGTATAGCTGGAAGCAAGGCTGATCGTTCTGAGGCTACAGAATGTGCAAGCTTCGTAATGCAGGCTTAGTTAAAGGTAGCAAATTATTTTGCAAAAAATGTTGACAATAGAGCGTTTGTCTGTTAAACTATGGTAGTTGCATAACGCAAACATAGATATCAAGCAGAGTATCCGCTCTCACCTGTGCATGAAATGATATGACACAGAGTTAATACAGAAAGTTAATCCTGAGGGATTTAAGTTGTATTTTTAGTGGATAGCTTGCTATCCACTTTTCATTTATTTAGGAGGTGTACCACTATTAGCGAGTTAATGATTAACGAACAAATCAGAGACAAGGAAATTCGTCTTATTGGACAGGACGGTGAGCAGTTAGGCATTATGTCTGCAAAGGATGCCATGAAGCTTGCGAAGGAAGCAGAGCTTGACTTAGTTAAGATTGCTCCAACAGCTAAGCCACCTGTTTGCAAGATTATCGATTACGGTAAGTATAAGTATGAGCTTGCAAGAAAGGAAAAGGAAGCACGCAAGAAGCAGAAGGTTGTAGACATTAAGGAAGTACGTTTGTCACCAAACATCGAGGAAAATGATGTTAAGACAAAGGTTAACCAGGCTAGAAAGTTCATCCAGAAGGGCGACAAGGTTAAGGTTACACTTCGTTTTAGAGGTCGTGAAATGGCCCATATGCAGAGTGGTAAAGTAATCCTCGATGAGTTTGCAGAGCAGCTTTCAGATATTTCAGTTATCGAGAAGCCAGCAAAGCTAGAGGGTAAGAGCATGATGATGGTTTTAGCTGAAAAGAAATAGCTAAAACTCAAGTAGAGTTTAAGGAGGAAAATACAATGCCAAAGATCAAGACAAGTAGAGCAGCAGCTAAGCGTTTTAAGAAGACAGGTACAGGAAAGTTAAAGAGAATGAAGGCATACAAGAGCCACATCCTCACAAAGAAGTCAGCAAAGAGAAAGAGAAACTTAAGACAGTCTACAGTTACTGATGCAACAAACTCAAAGGTAATGAAGAAGATCTTACCATACTTATAAGAGTTGAATGTAGGAACAAATATTGACTAAGTCAGTTAATCGGATTTTTTTAGGAGGAATACAAAAATGGCAAGAGTTAAGGGCGCATTAAACGCTAAGAAGAGACATAATAGAGTATTAAAGTTAGCAAAGGGCTACAGAGGTGCTAGATCTAAGCAGTACAGAGTAGCTAAGCAGTCAGTTATGAGAGCATTAACAAGCTCATACGCTGGTAGAAAAGAAAGAAAGAGACAGTTCAGACAGTTATGGATTGCAAGAATCAATGCAGCAGCTAGAATGAACGGTTTATCATACAGCAAGTTTATGTATGGCTTAAAGTTAGCAAACATCGAGATGAACAGAAAGATGCTCGCTGAGATGGCAGTTAACGATGCAGCTGGTTTCGCTAAGCTCGCAGAGGCTGCAAAGGCTAAGTTAGCCTAGACCAAAATCGCGAAGCGATTTTGCTGAAAAGTGTATATAAAGCGACTGTGTAACAAGGTCGTGGAACATAAAAAGAAACGCATATTACTCTCGGGTGATATGTGTTTCTTTTTATGTTCAAATAGTACTTGCATATAGCATTTCTTATGAAAATAGTATATAATATTATAGATTATGATCAGGGAGTGCGTATATGAGTGAAAAGAAACTAACACAAGTAAATACAGATGGCATACGCTTAAATAAATATCTCAGTGACGGAGGATATTGCTCTAGGCGTGAGGCGGACAGGCTCATAGAGGCAGGAAAGGTCTATATAGATGGCAAGGTAGCACTTATGGGTCAAAAGGTGCAAGAAGGCCAGAAGGTTACAGTGGAAAATGGTGCAGGTGCAAAGACTCATAAGAAGGAGATTAAGCGAGAGGACAAGCTAGTGCTTATAGCTTTAAATAAGCCTGTAGGTGTGGAGTGTACTTCTGACAGAACTAACCCAGACAATATCATAGACTTCGTAGGATATCCTACCAGAGTGTTTCCGGTAGGAAGACTGGATAAAAATAGCGAGGGACTTATACTTCTAACAAACGATGGTGCTATAGCAGACAAGATGATGAGAGCTGCTAACTATCATGAGAAGGAATATATAGTTACAGTAGACAAGCCTTTTAATAATGAATTCATAAAGAAGATGGGTGCAGGGGTACCTTTAAAAGATGAAGAACATAATTTGGATGTAGTTACTAGAAAATGTCATGTAGAAAAGGTGTCAGACACAGTATTTAAGATAATACTGACACAAGGTTATAATAGACAGATAAGAAGAATGTGTGCGTACTTTGGATATAATGTAGTGAAGTTGAAGAGAGTACGTATAATGAATATAAAGTTAGGAAATCTAAAGAGTGGTGTGTATAGAGAACTGGCGACACATGAGATAAAAGAGTTAAAGAGTCAGTTAAAGTAGATGGCGGGTCAAGGAGATATATATGTCTAAACAGGATAGAATCAAAGAATTAGTTGAATTATTAAATAAAGCAGGCAGAGCCTACTATCAAGAGAGTAGAGAGATAATGAGTAATTATGAATATGATGCTCTCTATGATGAATTGGTGGCATTAGAGAAAGAGACAGGGACAGTACTTGCCAATAGCCCAACTGTCAATGTAGGTTATGAAATATTAAGTGAGTTGCCAAAGGAAACACATGAAAAACCTATGTTATCCCTTGATAAGACAAAGGAGATAGAGGGCTTACAAAGCTTCCTTGGTGAAAAAGATGGCATGCTGTCATGGAAACTTGATGGTCTGACAGTTGTTCTTACTTACAGAGATGGTAAGCTTATAAAGGCTGTTACCAGAGGTAATGGTGAGGTTGGCGAGGTAGTGACAAACAACGCTAAGACCTTTAAAAATGTGCCTTTAAGCATCTCGTACAAGGATGAGCTTATATTAAGAGGCGAGGCTGTTATAAAGTATGCTGATTTTGAGGAAATAAATAGTCAGATAGAGGATGTGGATGCTAAATACAAGAATCCTAGAAACCTTTGTGCAGGCTCGGTTAGACAGCTTAATAATGAAATAACAGCAGCTAGAAATGTAAACTTTTATGCATTCGCATTGGTTAAGGCTGATGGAGTTGATTTCCAAAACTCACTTGAGAAGCAGTATGAGTTTTTAGCAGGACAAGGCTTTGATGTGGTTCCGTATAAGAGGGTAAATGCTGAAAATATAGCTGAAAGCGTAGCAGAATATTCAGAGGAAATCAAGACTTTTGCTATACCATCGGATGGTTTGGTTCTTATATATGACGACATAGCTTACGGTGAGTCACTTGGTAGAACAGCAAAGTTCCCTAGAAATGGTATAGCATTTAAGTGGAAGGATGAGACAGCAGAGACTACTTTAAAGGAAATTGAATGGAGTCCATCTAGAACAGGTCTTATTAATCCAGTGGCTATATTTGAACCAGTGGAGCTTGAGGGTACAACAGTATCTAGGGCAAGTGTTCACAATATAAGTATAGTGGAAAACTTGAAGCTTGGTATAGGTGATAGGATAGAGGTATACAAGGCCAATATGATTATCCCACAGATATCTAGAAATCTAACTATGAGTGGAAGTCTTGAGATACCAGATACGTGTCCAACTTGTGGTGGAGCAACTAAGATACAGGCAGTAAATGAAGTTAAGTCATTATATTGTATTAATCCTAAGTGTGCAGCCAAGTTTATAAAGAAGTTTAGTTTATTTGTTAGCCGCGATGCTATGAATATAGATGGTCTTTCTGAGGAGACGCTAGATAAGTTTATAGCTAAGGGCTTTATACATGAGTATGCAGATATTTATAGATTAAATCGCTATGAAGATGAGATAGTTGGCATGGCTGGATTTGGTAGAAAGTCCTATGACAACCTGATAGCAGCCGTCGATAAGGCTAGAAAAGTACCTGTGTTTAAGCTTATATATAGTCTTGGTATATTGAATGTAGGTCTAGCTAATGCAAAGCTTATATGCAAGTATTTCGAAGGAGATATAGACCGAATAGTAAGTGCTACAGCAGAGGATTTAAAAAATGTAGAGGGTGTAGGAGATGTAATAGCTACAACTTACACAGATTACTTTGCTGATGAGGAAAATGTGAGAGTACTTAAAGAACTTCTTACAGAGATAGAGTTAGAAAAGCCAGAAGTAGTAGAGATAGATGCAGATAGCCAGATAGCAGGCAAGACATTTGTTATAACAGGAAGTGTATATCATTTTGCTAACAGAAACGAAGTAAAAGATGTTATAGAGTCACAGGGTGGTAAGGTAACGGGAAGTGTTACAGCTAAGACAGATTTCCTTATCAATAATGACAATACATCAAGCTCATCTAAGAATAAGAAGGCTAAGGAATTAGGTATACCAGTTATAACTGAGGAAGAGTTCATGGCTATGGCGGGTATAACAAAATAAATGTTGTTTAATAGCTAAAGATATGTTAATATTTCAAGATAAAACACGTACAGAAAGTAGGGATAAAGATGCCAGTTAAGGTAAAAGGTGACCTGCCAGCTAAGGCGGTTATAGAGAATGAAAATATATTTATAATGGATGAGAGTCGTGCTATCAGCCAGGATATTAGACCGCTTAAGATAGCAGTGCTTAATCTGATGCCAGTAAAGCACGATACAGAGATACAGCTTCTTCGTGCTATGTCTAACACACCATTACAGGTAGATGTGACATTCGTGTGCGTGGAGAATCATGTGTCAAAGAATACACCTATGTCCCATTTGAATCAGTTCTATTCAAAGTTCTCTGAGATAAAGAATCAGAAATTTGATGGATTTATCATTACAGGAGCACCATTAGAACTTATGGATTTTGAAGAGGTAGAGTATTGGGATGAGCTTAAGGATATAATGGATTGGGCTGAATCTAACGTTACATCTACATTATATCTGTGCTGGGCTGCACAGGCTGGTCTATACTATCATTATGGTGTGGAAAAGCATCTTTTGGACAAGAAAATGTTTGGTATATTTGAACATAAGGTTTTAAAGAGAAGAGAGCCATTGATGAGAGGTTTTGATGATATATTCTTAGCACCACATTCAAGACATACTGGTGTTGATGATGAAAAGATAAATGCTGACGATAGATTACTTGTATTGGCTGAATCAGATATAGCAGGTTCGTTTATCGTTATGGCTGAAAAGGGTAAAAAGATATTTGTAACAGGTCATCCAGAGTATGATAGAGATACTTTGGACAAGGAGTACAAGAGAGATATAGCTAAGGGTATGGATATAGATGTGCCATACAATTACTATAAAGATGATAATCCTGATAATATACCATTGCTTACATGGAGAGCCCATGCGAACACATTGTATACTAACTGGATAGATTATTATGTATATCAGAACACGCCTTATGATTGGAACTAAAATAGTTGAAAATCATAATATAATGTGTTATATTGAAGATGAAAGAAGTGCTACCGAGTAGAACGGTTGCCCTGAAATTGTTAACAGTAAAAAATAACTGTCCTAAATTTGAGAGCTAAGGACAGTTATTTTTTTGCGTTTTTACCGAGTTCATAGCCTATTTTGTAAGCTGCGCCGCACAATATACTAGCAATACTTATTGCATAGTATATTGTTTGTATACTTATCGTTATCATTCGCAAAGTCCTCCTTTCATCAAGAATCCATATAGGTTTCTATGTGAACAGAGCTTTTTCTCTCTGATGGAGGGCACAGGTGACTTTCATCAATATGCAGCAGCAGACAAGGTAGTAGGTAAGGCAACTGGCTTTTTGTATGTGTTATTAGGCGTTAAAAGTGTTTTTGCCAAGGTTATAAGTCAGCCAGCTCTTAACATATTGAAGGCTAATAATATATATGTTCAATTTGAAACAGTTGTAGAGCACATCATTAATCGCAAGAAAGATGGTATATGTCCTTTTGAAGAGACAGTACTTGATTTAACTGACCCTCAGGAGGCTTATGTAGCTATCCTTGATAAAATGAAAAAAATGAATATATCATTGTAAATGGCATAAAAAAGCACACTTAATGTTAGATAAACTAATATAAAGTGTGCTTTTTGTTACTTATTTATCAATATACCTAAATATATAAACAGTGTGTAATATGCTACATAATGCTTCGCTTGTTATAAGTCCCCATAGAAATCCTAACATTCCCACTTTTGGAATAACTATAATAATAAAAACCAAAAGTAACAGGGATGATATTAAATTGTGGTTGAAGGTCGCTCTAGTTTGAGCCAATCCATTGAGAATACTGCCCATAACACTAGATGTAAAGGTAAGAGGACACAGCCATGCTAGTATAACTATAAAATCACCGGCTAGTGAACTGTCAAAAAAATGACTACCAAGAAATCTACCTGTTAACAGAAAAAGAATAGTACATAAAAAACCAAAACAAAGGCTAGTATATAGAGCTCTAGTTGATAGGCTTTTTATACGGGCGTTATTATTCACAGAGTCGGCTTCTGCGATGGTCGGCATAAGCATTTGACAAAGAGCGTTAGTAAAAGTGGTAGGAAAGAGTATAAATGGCATTGCCATAGCTGTTAAAGTACCATATAGTGACAATGCATCAGAGTTGCTAAGGCCATATATACGCAGAAAATATGGTACTGCGGAGGCTTCGATACTATGGATGATGCCTAAGACTACACGAGTCATAGTCAATGGATAAGCCATATTATATATAGGTTTAATCATTTGCTTAACTGAATATAGTTTAAAGTTCAAAAATCCTTTTCTCTCATTAAAAGCAAAAGCTATTATGCATGTAATAGATGAGGCTACTTCGCCGATTATTAAACCAGTAATGGCTACAATAGATAAGCCAGTTATGGAGAGATTCATATGTTGGCTGGTATAGTAATCAAATATTATGTATACACTTAATACGCGTACAAGTTGTTCGATTAGCTGACTAAGTCCGGGAATAATAGCATTTCGTTTACCTAAAAAATATCCGCTTATACATGCATGTATAACTGCCATAGGAAGTGACAATGCTATAATACGAAGGAGAACGCCACACCTTTCGTCATGGAGATATAGTATGGCTATAGTATCGCCAAACATCAAAAGTAATACAGTGCATAAAATGGATAAGGGTACAGCTATGAGCATACCTGCACTAAGGGTTTCTGTAGATGAGGTGGATTTGCGACTGGCGAATCTCGATATGGCAGTATGTATACCTGATACGCAGAGAGAAAAGCATAAGCCATATATTGGAAATATCATTTGATATAACCCCATTCCTTCTGCACCAATTCGGGCAGATAGGAATATTCTATAATAGAAGCCAATAAATCTGGTGAGCAGTCCTGCTGCCATTAGGATAAATGTGCCCTTTATGGCACGGCTTTTTAAAAATTGCATATTTTATCAGGTTCCTTCAAGGGCTGATTTTTATATAATATATGCGTAAAAAACTTGACTAATGACATTGAAATGTTACAATTAAATAATACCCTTTTTGGGTGATTGCGAGGTAGTGTGGATGATATATTTGGATAATGCAGCCACGGCTCCTGTAAAAAGAGGCGCATACGAAAAGATGTTGCCGTATCTGACAAAGTATTACGGCAATCCGGCAAGTATATGTGGATTTGCAAAAAAATCTCATGATGCTATGGAGTATGCAAGAACTCAGTGTGCATCCCTTATAGGAGCGTCTAAGGATGAAATATATTTTACCTCGGGAGGAACAGAATCTGATAACTGGGCTTTAAAGGGCGCAGCAGAAGCATTGAAACACAAAGGAAATCATATTATTACAACGAAAATAGAGCATAATGCTATATTGGCAACATGTAAATCATTGGAAAATAATGGTTTTAAAGTCACTTATGTTGATGTGGACGAATACGGAAGAGTAAATCCATCAGATATATACAAAGCTATTACATCAGATACCATAATTATATCTGTTATGATGGCAAATAACGAAATAGGTACTATACAGCCAATCGAGAAGATAGGCAAAATAGCACGGAGCAAAGGTATATGGTTTCATACGGATGCAGTTCAAGCATGTGGTCATATAGATATAGATGTAGACAAATTATATATAGATATGTTAAGTGCTAGTGGCCATAAGTTTGGTGGTCCAAAGGGAATTGGTTTTCTGTATATACGAAAAGGAATCGACTTGCCGGCATTTATTAGTGGCGGTGGTCAGGAATCAGGGAAAAGGTCTGGTACTGGCAATGTGGCATCAGTAGTAGGTATGGGTGAGGCTGCCAATATATGCAAGACGAATCTTACAAGATATAAAAAGTATATGACAGAGCTAAGAGATTATGCTATTAAGAGAATTTTAAATGAGATACCATTTGTAAAGCTTAATGGTCATAGATTAGAAAGACTTCCTGGAAATATGAATTTTAGTTTTCAATATGTGGATGGAGGCAGGTTGTTAACGGCGCTAGACAGAGCTGGCGTATGTGCGTCGGCAGGCTCAGCGTGTTCAGCTAAAAATAAGATATCATCTCATGTGTTAAGGCATATTGGATTGTCAGATGATATGGCTCATGGAACGCTTAGGTTGTCATTATCAGAAGAGAATACCAGACAGGAGATAGATACGGCTATTAATATTATTAAGACGTCGGTATATAAGATTAGAGAGAGCGATGTTTCGTATAATGAAATAAAGAGAGAGTACAGATAATATTTTTACTAATATAAATGCAAGAGGAGAAAAAAGGTGAGCAGTAAAAAGGTTGTTATAGGCATGTCAGGTGGAGTAGATAGCTCCGTGGCAGCATATCTTTTAAAGGAGCAGGGCTATCATGTCATAGGAGTAACTATGAGAGTGTGGCAGCCTGATAATAAGGAAAATGGATTGAAGGCAGAGGAAGATGCAAAAAGAGTAGCAGATACCCTCGGCATAGAGCATAGAGTAGTATCCTATGAGGACAGATTTAAGGAGCAGGTAGTTGATTATTTTGTAGGTGAGTATCTTAAGGGACGTACCCCTAATCCTTGTAATATGTGTAACAGACGCATTAAATGGGAGAGTCTTATAGACGTGGCGAGGGAGGTAGGAGCAGAATATGTGGCTACAGGCCATTATGCTAGAGTAGATAAGCTATCAAATGGTAGACTTGCAATATGTAATTCTGCAACTGCAACAAAGGATCAGACATATGCTTTGTGTAATTTATCCCAAGAACAACTGAAATATACTATTATGCCTATAGGTTCTTATGAGAAGGATGAAGTACGAAAGATGGCAGCAGGTATAGGGTTAGATGTGGCATCTAAAGCAGATAGTCAAGATATATGTTTTATACCAGATGGAGATTATGCTGCATTTATCAGACGAAATACAGATATTGTTATAGAGCCAGGTGATTTTGTGGATAAGGAAGGCAAGATATTAGGAAAGCACAATGGCATAACGGATTACACCATAGGCCAGAGAAAGGGACTTAATCTGGCTATGGGACATCCGGTATTTGTGACAGGTATAGATGTAGCTAATAATAAGGTTATTATAGGTGAAAATGAAGACCTCTTTACTAAGAGAGTGAAGGCTTGTGATTTTAACTATATGGCTGTGGCTAGTATGAAACCAGGCGATAGATATAAGGCAAAGATTAGATATGCCCATAAGGGTGACTGGTGCAAGGTTATTAGTGCAACGGAAAATATGGTGGAGATAGAGTTTGATGAACCTGTACGTGCTGTTACACCAGGACAAGCTTTAGTTATGTATGACGGAGAATATGTGGCAGGTGGAGGAACTATTATCTGTCACTAATAAATATGGAGGTGCGTATGGGCATCAGTGTGGAAAATATACGAAAATATATGTACAGTGCCAAGATATACGAGGAAGCTTGTGGCTATATTGATGCTGAACAGGTGGAAATAGCTAGAATAAGAAGCTTTTGGAAGACAGAAGCTTCGGTCGAAGGCAAGGTCAATGGTGTAGGATGTAAAGTTACTATCAGTAATGACGACATAGCTTCCTATGCATGTAGTTGTGATGCTTTTAAGAATAAAAGAGGTATGTGCGGCCATATAGGTGCGTTAGCTATGGCTTATGTAAACAGAAATAAGCTAGGACAACAGACTGTAGTATATACATCTACTGAGGCAAAGAGAATAGTGTCTGTATATCTACAAAAGGCAGAGAAGGGTAACTATGTGGAAGACAGAGTTATGGATGCAGAGCTTTCTTGTAGAATAGATATACGAGAGCATAGTCTTGTTGTAGATTTTTATGTAGGCAAGGGAAAAAGAAAATATGCCATAAAAGATTTATATCAATTCGCAGATATGTGGGATAGCAATGGATGTGAAGTATATGGCAACAATTTTAAGCTCGTTCATGAGTTTTCGTCTTTCGTAGAAGAGGATAGGGCTTTGGCAATGTTTTTGCTAAAGTATATTAGGTTGTCTAAGACTATGGCAGCAGCGTATTCTAATAGTCAGTCGGAAACTTATGTAAGGGATAAAAAGGAACTTGTGCTTGTAGGAGGAGCAATAGACGAATTCTTTCATGTATGTATAGAGCGAGGGAAGAATATATGTATGAAGAATATGAATTCATTTACAGTACAGGATAAAAATATAAGCATTATAGATGAAAATCCTGATATTTCCATAAATATAGAGCCAATATCTGGTCAAGGTTATAAGGTGGAAATATGTGGAGCACACAAGATTGTGGATGGTGAGAAACATATATACATATTGTTTGACAATGTTATATATATGGCTGACTGTACATATTCATCAGGTGTCAGAGAATTTTTAGTGCCGGCCTTAAACGCAGAATATGATATAAGCTCAAAGATATATAAGCTTATTATCAACAAGAAGGATATGGCAGCATTTTGCAATCTTGTAATAGCTAATATTAAGGATTATTTTAGAGTATCACAGATAGGTATGGATATAGAAGAGTTTGAACCATGGGAGTTATCTTCTAAATTTGATGTGGACATTGATAATGGAGTGCTTATATGCCAAGTAAAGACAGAGTACAATGGACAAGTTTTTGACTTGTTTAAAGGAATTGGTGTGGGTATGGGCATTTGCCGAGATTATAATAAGGAGGCGAGAATTAAAAATATACTTCTAAAATATTTTCCAGAAGGTGAAGCTTATGGCGTTTTGAGTTGTAATCAGTATAGACATATATATGAATTTTTAAAAGAAGGTATCAAGGAATTAGGCAGATATGGTCAGGTATTTTTGTCTGATGAGGCTAAGGAATATGAGATAGTTGATTCAATGAAGATACAGGCGGATGTATCTATAGATGGCGGATGGCTAAAACTGGATGTAGATGCAGGTGAGTATACTAGAAATGAGCTTGATAGCTTGCTTGCTGCCTACAGAAACAGGGAAAAGTATATTAAGCTTGGCGAGCGTAAGCTTGTGAAGCTTGATGATAATGGTCTGGAACTTTTGGCACAGATGGCATTTGATTTAGACTTTTCAGCTACAGATATCATCAATAGACAGGTATTTGTGCCGAAGTATAGAGCCTTATATATAGATGGCAGATTAAGGGAAGGTGATTTGGTATCTTATGACAAGGATGCGGCATTTAAGGCACTTGTCAGAACTATTAAGCAGGTAGAAGATAGTGAATTTATGATTCCAGAGGAATTAGAGGATATTCTTAGAGGATATCAAAAGCATGGTTTTCATTGGCTTAGAACATTGGATGCCTGTGGTTTTGGCGGTATTTTGGCGGATGACATGGGGCTTGGAAAGACATTGCAGATTATAGCACTGCTTCTTGATGAGAAGATAAGTGTATCTAGAAATACACCATCCATAGTTATATCACCGGCATCACTGATATATAATTGGAAAAATGAGATTAAGCACTTTGCGCCACAGTTAAAGGCGGTGGCTGTAGCTGGTACAAAGAACAATAGAAGAGAAATACTTGAGGCTTATCAAGATTATGATGTGCTTATAACTTCTTACGATTTATTAAAGAGAGATATAGAAATGTATGAAGGGTTAAGCTTTAGGTTTCAGGTTATAGATGAAGCTCAGAATATTAAGAATTTTTCTACAGCTAATGCAAAATGTGTAAAGAAGATTATGGCACAGACTAGATTTGCGCTAACTGGAACACCTATAGAAAATAAGTTATCAGAGCTTTGGAGTATATTCGATTATCTTATGCCGGGATTTTTGTATAGTTACAATAAGTTTAGGGATAAGTTTGAGACACCGATAGCAAGACACAGTGAGGTTGCTGCAACAAAGGGACTTAACAGGCTTATTGGTCCGTTTGTATTAAGAAGATTAAAGAAAGACGTATTAAAGGAATTACCAGAGAAATTAGAATTTGATATGTTCGCAAAATTAGAGGGCAAGCAGCATAAACTGTACGTAGCTAATGCACTTAAGCTAAAGGAACGATTGGAAAAGACGGATGATGATACATTTGGCGATAAGAGAATAGAGATATTGTCAGAATTAATGAAACTTAGACAGATATGTTGTGACCCGTCATTGTGCTATCAAGATTATGATGGTGATTCTGCAAAGCTTGATATGTGCATAGATATGATAGAAAATGGAATTGAGGGCGGACATAAGATACTGTTATTCTCCCAGTTTACATCTATGTTAGATGTTATTGCTAAGCGCTTGAAGGAAGAGAATATTTCATTCTATACATTGACAGGTGCGACTAATAAGGAAAATAGGATAAAATTAGTAGAGTCATTTAACGAAGATGATACAAGTGTATTTCTTATATCACTAAAGGCTGGAGGTGTTGGTTTAAATCTAACAGGAGCTGATATGGTTATCCATTATGATCCTTGGTGGAATGTGGCAGCAGAAAATCAGGCGTCTGATAGAGCGCATCGTATAGGACAGGAAAAGGTTGTGTCTGTATTTAAACTTATAACCAAAGGAACTATAGAGGAGCGAATAAGAGAGTTGCAACGCAGAAAGGCCCAACTTGCGGATAATATATTAAACGGAGATACAATTTCTCTAAGTAGCTTGTCAAAAAGTGAAATTATTAGTATACTTAACATTTAGAATGAGCAGATTTTATATAAAATTTGCTAATTAGTTTAAATATGGCACTTTATAATAGCTGTCATATAGGAGGACAGGAAATGTTTAGAAATTTAAAGCATTATGCAATTACCGTTTTGATTATATTAGTTATATTGGTTATAAATGTAACTGCATATTTTCAATATTCAAGCAATATAAGCAGACAATTAAATCAGCAAGTTAATAATCATTTACAGGCTATAATGGAAGAGACAGTGGAATGTCTTGATATAAAGATGGAAGAAAAGCTGGCTAGCTTCAAAGCAGTTGCTACATTTATAGGTTCTGTTAGTAATATGAAGGGTGCTGACGTGGTAAATGCTTTAACAAAGCAGGCAGAGGCAGCAGGTTATAATGAATTTGATGTAATATCTGTTGATGGAATTGGTTTGAAAGAAAAAGGTAACAAGCAATATACAGATAATAACAATTTTGAAAAAGCTTTGGGTGGCAAAAGTGTAATTGGTATTAAAGAAGATGTATTTGGTGATGTTGCAGGTATAGAATATTATGTACCAATACATGGAGAAGGTAAGATAATAGGTGTGTTGAAGACTTCTTCAACATTAGAGCAATTTACAAGCTATATGGATATATCTGACCGTGGACAGTACGGTAATGTGTTTATAGTTAAGCAGGATGGAACACTTCTTACTAGAGGATATGGTTTAGATGAAGTAGAGAATATTACAATGGTATTCAATGATGTTAAATCATCTAAGTCACTTATCAATAGTATGCAGTCTAGACAGTCAGGCTACGTAGAATACAAGACTGACGAGACAGTAAGATACATATGCTATTCTAGAACTGCATTTAACAAGTGGTATATGGTATCGATTGTATCTGCATCATCTATTGAAGTTACAAATGATGATATTGAGAACTCAAGTACAATCTTCTTTATGGAGATAGGTATTCTCACAGTTATTCTTACAGTTTATCTGATTAGGGCAGTAGTGGTAGAGAGCCGTGGAAACATAATGAATAAGCAACGTTACTATATTGTGTCTAAATACACGGATAAGATTATATTTGATTATAGTTGCAAGAAGGACACAATGTATTGTAATGAAAACTGGAAGAAGATGTTTGGCTATGAAGTAGAAAAAGAAAAACTTCGAGAGAATATTACAAGATATATAGCAGATGAAGATAAGGAAAGATATACAGATATAGTAGAAATGTTCTTAAGCGAAAAGGATTTTGTTAAATTCCAAATAGGAATTAAGGACGCAGATGGTCAGACTATAAACTGTAGTATGAAGCTTTCGGCTATCAGAGGAAAAAAAGGAAAGCTTCAAAAAGTACTTGGTATTATAGAGGTGTGTTAAATGAAACTTGTTAAACAAATGATAACAACGTGTCTATGCACAGTTATGCTTATAAGTATGATATGTAATGTACACGCAGCGGATGGAGTTACAGCATCTGATAAGACTGAAGGCGTTTATACTGTTACTGGTGGCAAGGATGATTTGCCGGATATTTTAGGAGAATCAGCCATAGTAGTTGATATGAAGACAGGTTATACTTTGTATGAAAAAAATATATATGCCAAGCGTTATCCTGCCAGTATTACAAAGATTATGACAGCACTCTTGACTTTAGAGCAAGCTTCTATGGAAGAAATAGTTACGTTTTCATATGCGGCTGTAAATAGCGTAGAGGCAGGTAGCAGTATAGCGTACATAAGTGAGAAGGAGAAACTTACTGTCGAGCAGTGTTTATATGGTCTTATGCTTATATCTGGTAATGATATAGCAAATGGTTTAGCAGAGCATGTCGGTGGAAGTATGAATAATTTTGCTGATATGATGACTGCAAAAGCAACTGAGTTAGGTTGTGTAGGAACTAATTTTGAAAACGCTCATGGCCTTCATGACAATAATCATTATACATGTGCGTATGATATGGCTGTTATAGCTAAGTACGCATATCAAAATTTGGATGCATTTAAAACTATATGTTCTACGTTGACTTATGAATGTGCACCTACGAATATTGAAGAGAAGACAAGATTATGGAGAAATAAGAACAGACTTATAAATCCATATGAAGAGGCATATTATAAAGACTGTATAGGTGGCAAGACTGGATATACAGTTAAGGCAGGTGGAACTCTTGTTACATATGCTAAGATAAATGGTAGAGAGCTTTTATGTATAATTATGAAGAGCTCCAATTCAGCAGCAGCATTTGCAGATACAACCACATTGTACGAGTATATTAGGAATAATGTATCAGCAGAAATGTACAACAACTTAGATAAAAAATATGAGAAGGAGCATCCACCAGTAGTGGAACAACCTAGTCAAGGAGAAGATGCTTCTCAGAATAATGATGGTGCAGATGTAAATGCAACTGTAGATAATACGCCTGATGATGTTAAGAAATCTGGGGATGATGGCATGGGCATATGGGGAAGAATTCTCCTAGGAGCTTTATTTATAGCTATTATTTTAGGTGGATATTACGCATATATATGCTATGCAAGATATTTGCATAAAAAGAGAAGACGTGAGCGTAGGATGATGCAAAATCGTCGTAGACATATGTAATAAAGTTGAAATGTGAATATAAATGTGATACAATATATATACCTATGGACAAGTGTCTGTGGGTATATATTTTGTTTTAAAGGAGATAAATATAATGAGCAAGAAACCTGTTGTATTGATGATACTCGATGGTTATGGATTAAATGAGAAGAATGAGGGTAATGCGGTAGCTATCGCAAAGACACCTGTTATGGATAAGCTTATGGCTGAGTGTCCTTTTGTTAGAGGAAATGCTTCTGGTATGGCTGTTGGTCTTCCAGATGGACAGATGGGTAACTCAGAGGTTGGACATCTTAATATGGGTGCTGGTCGTATCGTATATCAGGAGCTTACTCGTATTACAAAGGAGATAAAGGATGGAGATTTCTTTAAGAATGAAGCACTCTTAAAGGCTATGGAGAACTGTAAGAAGAATGGTTCTGCACTTCATACATTTGGTCTTCTCTCTGATGGTGGCGTACATAGTCACAACACACATCTCTATGGATTACTCGAGATGGCTAAGAGAGAGGGTCTTGATAAAGTATATGTACACGCTTTCCTCGATGGTAGAGATACAGCACCTACATCAGGTAAGGGCTTTATGGAAGAACTTGTAGCTAAGATGGAGGAGATTGGTGTAGGTAAGGTTGCATCAGTTTCAGGCCGTTACTATGCTATGGATAGAGATAACAGATGGGATAGAGTTGAGAAGGCTTATGTGGCTATTACAGCAGGCGAAGGTGAGAAGGCTCAGTGTCCAGTTGGTGCTATTGCAGATTCTTATGCAAAGGATGTTACAGATGAGTTCGTAGTTCCTACAGTTATCGTAGAGAATGATGCACCAGTAGCAACTGTTTCAGATAAGGATTCAGTAGTATTCTTCAACTTCCGTCCTGACAGAGCTAGAGAGATTACAAGAGCATTCTGCATGGATGAGTTCGATGGTTTTGCTAGAAGTGCTAGAAAGGATGTAACATTCGTATGCTTCACAGAGTACGATGCTACAATCCCAAATAAGGATATTGCATTCAAGAAGGTATCTATCACAAATACATTTGGTGAGTTCCTTGCAGCTAACAATATGACACAGGCTAGAATCGCTGAGACAGAGAAGTATGCTCACGTAACATTCTTCTTTAACGGCGGTGTTGAGGAGCCAAATGCTGGCGAGGACAGAATCCTTGTTAAGTCACCAAAGGTTGCAACATATGACCTTAAGCCTGAGATGAGCGCATACGAGGTATGCGATAAGCTTTGTGAGGCTATCACAGCTGATAAGTATGATGTGATTATTATCAATTTTGCTAACCCAGATATGGTTGGCCATACAGGTATTGAGGATGCTGCAGTTAAGGCTGTAGAGGCAGTAGATGAGTGTGTTGGTAAGGCAGTAGATGCTCTTAAGTCAGTAGATGGTGTTATGTTCATCTGTGCTGACCATGGTAATGCAGAGCAGCTTGTTGACTATGAGACGGGCGAGAGCTTCACAGCTCATACAACAAATCAGGTTCCATTTATCCTTGTAAATGCTGATCCAGCTTATAAGCTTAAAGAGGATGGCTGTCTAGCTGATATTGTTCCAACACTTATAGATATTATGGGTATGGAGCAGCCTGTAGAGATGACAGGTAAGTCATTATTACTTAAGTAATTATATATAAGGAGACCATATGAAAAAACTAAAATCATTTCTTTTAGTTCTTCTAATGGCCACAGTATGTTTAGTAATATACTATATGGTACCAGCTCTTACAGGGGCACCAAGCAGTAGTGAAACAGATGATACGGCTAAGGAGGAGAACACTGGTAATCTAAATGTGGATAATTCTACTGAAGAAAATTCTACTGAGGATACTCAGAATGGAACAGAGAATAATACTGGTGAAGATAAAGAACCAGACGATATAGTTCCAGAAGATAAAGTGACTATCTCCTTGGTAGCTGTAGGAGATAACTTCGCTCATGAAAGTGTTATAAATAGTGGAAAGCAGACTGATGGAACATATAACTATGACTTTTTGTTTCAGGGTATAAGGGAATATGTACAGAATGCAGATATAGCAGCTATATTCCAAACTATGATTATAGCGGGTAATGATAAGGGATTGACAGGTTATCCGAGCTTTAATTCACCTGTAGAAATGATGGCAGCTATAGAGAATGCAGGGTTTGACGTAGCGCTTATGGCTTCAAACCACACAACTGATAAAGGTGTGCAAGGTATCAAGGACTGTTTAAGTCTATGGAAAAATTATCAAAAGGTTATGCCTGTAGGCATTTATCAAGATAAAAATGAAGCAAATAATATTCCTATTATAGAAATACAGGGAAAAAAAATAGCCGTACTTAACTATACTTATGGACTTAATAAGCCTATTAAAGATAAGGAAAGTCAGTATATGGTGGATTATCTTGGAACGCTTAATCAATCAACAGGAGAGGTTTCACAGACGACTCTTGCCACAAGCGTTATAACAGATATTCAAACAGCTAATACTATGGCGGATTATGTTATCGTATTCCCTTGTTGGGGAGATGAGTATACATTTACTACTGGTACTACTGAAAAAGAATGGGCAAAGAAGATGACAGAGGCAGGGGCAGACCTAATAATAGGCTCTCATACTCATTATATAGGTGAGGTAGAGGAGATAACAACAGATAATGGCAATAAATCTCTTTGTTATTATTCACTTGGCAATTTCTGTTCAACCTTTAATAAACCAAACACAATGGTAGGTGCTATGGCGAAGGTAAATATTGTATTTGATGGAGATCAGGTATATATAGATAAGGAAGGTACAGGAATTATACCGATTATTACTCATTATACTCACTCTGGTAATGCGGATGATGAGGCAGCCACAGTAGTAGGTGTTTATCCTTTATCTAAGTATACAAGTGCTATGGCTGCAAGCCATGGAATTAAGACAAGAGGAAAGGTTGCATTTTCATTGGAGTTTGTCACAAGTTTAGTTGATGAACACATAGATGATAAGTATTTACTAGAAGAATAAAAAGTGCTTGATTTTGCCATTTTACTATGATAGAATTGTAAGGCTTGATGAGCATAGGAGGTGTAATGATGGATATAGTATTAACAGTTATTTTTGTTATAATTTGTATAGCGTTAACAGCAGTTGTATTGCTTCAGGAAGGTAAGTCAGCCGGTTTAGGCGTTATTAGTGGCGCAGCTGAGACATACTGGGGTAAGAATAAAGGTCGTTCTATGGAAGGAACATTAGAGAAGATTACAAAGATTCTTGTTGTTTTATTCTTTGTACTTGCTCTTGTTTTAAACATAATATAATTATTGTGTAGATTTCAAAAGCCTTTTCTGTTGTAAGACAGAAAAGGCTTTTGTTGTTATATAGGAGGGATAGGTATGGAAAATATAGAAGAAAAGAAAAAAATAATATTGGATGTTATAAATAATGAGCTATATGTACCTATGAAGGTAAAGGAGCTTGCTATACTTCTTGATGTTCCTAAGGATAGAAGAGAGGAGTTGCATTATGTAGTGAATCTTCTTGAGAGCGAGGGCAAGCTTATTATAACTAAGCGAGGTAAGATTATGGCTCCGGATAGTACGGTGGCAAGAGATATGGCAGATTATGTGGAAGGTATCTTTGAGTCTAATCAGAGAGGATTTGGTTTTGTTCGTGTTGAGGGTGAAGATGATATTTTTATACCAGAAGCATTTGTACATGGTGCATTGCACACAGATAGAGTAAAAGTGAAGATAACTGGTGGTTCAAAAGGTAGCCAAAAGCGTGAGGGTGAAGTAGTAAAAATAGTAGAACGAGGCACAAATGAGATAGTAGGTATCTATAAGCAAAGTAAAAGCTTTGGTTTCGTTATACCAGATAATCTCAGATTTACCAAGGACATATATGTACCAGTTGAACGCTCTAAGGGTGCTGTGACAGGACATAAGGTTGTTGTTAAGATAACTGATTTCGGAGGTAAAGGTAAGAAACCAGAGGGTATTGTAACGGAGATAATAGGTCATATCAATGACCCTGGAACAGATATATTAAGTGTTGTTAAGGCATTTGGTATACCTATGGAGTATCCAAAAGAGGTCTTAAAACAAGTAGAAAATATGCCAGAGGAAGTGCCAGATGAGGATAAGAAGGGCAGGCTTGACCTTCGTTCGTGGCAGATGGTAACTATAGATGGTGAAGATGCAAAAGACTTAGATGATGCTGTGTCTATCACAAAGAAAGATGGTATCTATACTCTTGGAGTGCATATTGCTGATGTAACTAATTATGTAACAGAGGGTAGCCCACTAGATGAAGAGGCTTTAAAGCGTGGAACTAGCGTATATCTGGTAGACAGAGTTATACCGATGCTTCCGCATAAGCTGTCAAATGGCTTGTGTTCACTTAATGCAGGAGTAGATAGATTAGCCCTTAGCTGCATCATGGATATAGATGAGAGTGGTAAGGTTGTTGGTCACAAGATAGCAGAGACTGTTATCAATATTGATAGACGTATGAGTTATACTGCTGTTAAGAAGATATTGGCAGATGATGATGCAGAGACTATAGCAGAGTATCGGGAGCTTGTGCCAATGTTTAAGCTAATGGAGGAATTGGCAGCTATATTGAGAGAACGAAGAAAGCAGCGAGGCTCTATAGATTTTGACTTCCCAGAGAGTAAGATATATCTGGACGAGAAGGGTTTTCCTGTGGACATCCGCCCTTATGATAGAAATGTGGCAACAAAGATTATTGAGGATTTTATGCTTATAGCAAATGAGACTGTAGCAGAGGATTACTTCTGGCAGGAATTGCCTTTTGTATATAGAACTCATGATAATCCAGACCCTGAGAAGATGATTAAGCTAGGTATGTTCATAAGCAATTTTGGCTATGGCATCAAGGCGTCTGGGAATCAGATTCATCCAAAGGAGATACAGAAGCTCCTTGGAAGAATAGAGGGTACACCAGAGGAGGCACTTATCAGTCGTCTCACCCTTCGTTCTATGAAGCAGGCTAAGTATACAACTGTCAGCACAGGTCACTTTGGTCTGGCGGCAAATTATTATACGCATTTCACATCACCTATCAGAAGATATCCAGACCTGCAGATACACCGCATCATTAAGGAGAATCTTAGAGGCAAGCTTAATGATAAGCGTATAAGTCATTACGAGGATATTTTAGACGAGGTTGCCGACCAGTCAAGTCGTATGGAGCGACGTGCTGAGGAAGCAGAGAGAGACACAGACAAGATGAAGAAGGTTCAATATATGTCTAGACATATTGGTGAGGAGTTTGAGGGTGTTATCTCAGGCATTACTCAATATGGAATGTACGTTGAACTACCAAATACAGTAGAGGGTATGGTGCATATCTCTAATATGCGTGATGATTACTATCGATATGATGAGGAACATTACGAGATGGTAGGTGAGCGTACTGGCAAGAAGTATAAGCTTGGACAGACGGTTACTATCTGTGTAGAGGATACGGACAAGCTGGCTAGAACTATAGACTTTTCAATTGTAGACGACAGATTTTAATAGGGTTTATACTTTTGGATGTAAGAGGCAGTTTTTGTCGCCTATTAAACTACAAATCTAGTAGAAATATTTTTGTATATGTGGTATATTGTTATAGTTGTAGTTGATGGTTAACAAAAATACCACATATACAACACACAATCCTACGAATTAGGATTAGAACAGAACGGAGTAAATGATGAGCAAGGAAGCAAGTAAGTTAATAGCTAATAATAAAAAAGCATATTTTGACTACTTTATTGAGGATACTTATGAAGCTGGTCTCTGCCTGCATGGTACTGAGGTAAAGTCTATGCGTATGGGCAAGTGTAGTATCAAGGAATCATTTATCCGTATAGAGAAGGGTGAGGTATATGCCTACAATATGCATATATCACCTTATGAGATGGGTAATATATTTAATAAAGACCCACTTCGTCCTAAGAAGCTTATGCTTCATAGACACGAGATAAATAAGCTGACAGGTCAGCTGGCTACCAAGGGTTATACCCTTGTGCCACTAGAGGTTTACTTTAAGGGCAGTCTGGTTAAGATAAAGATTGGTCTTGCCAGAGGTAAGAAGCTTCACGACAAGCGTCAAGATATCGCTAAAAAGGATCAGAGACGTGAGGCGGAGAAGGAGTTTAAGGTAAGGAATCTGTATTAACTATTCAAAACTGCAAGATTTATTGGAAAAACAATGAAGAAAGTTTACTTTCTGAATTGCTTTTATAATAAATCTTATAGGAGGAATCTCCTACATCGAAGGAAATCCGAAGGATTTTCGAGATGAGTTTTGAATATTAATTATATATTTTTATTCAACCCCGGGGATGTAATGGTTTCGACAGGGGCTTTGAAGATGGTGAAGCTATCCGTATGCAATGCGTTAAATGGCAAACTTAAATATAAACGCTGAAGATAATTTAGCATACGCTGCCTAGTTGCAGCTGTTCTAACCTAGTGTCCTACAGCTAGGATTAGGGCATCGACTTTGTAGGGAACATCGTTTGCAAAGCTTTGAGCAGACGATAGATTTATGAAGCTACCAAGTCCGTAAGGGTGTTAGTTCCCGTGCGGATAAGGGAATGATAAAGAACTGACTATGATAGTAGAAGAACATGGGATGGGCTTTTGGACACGGGTTCGACTCCCGTCATCTCCATTAAGAAACAGAGAGTTTATGCTCTCTGTTTTTTTGTTGTATAGGAAAGTTATTCAAACTTCCCTATACGACAAAAAATGCGACCCTAAGGATTTGTTATATTATTGTAAGTTTCCAATATGATTCTTGATATACATGACGGGAGGGGAGAAAATTATTGACTATGAGAGATACGGAAGATATAATCTAAGAAGACAAAAATTCTTAAGAAGAAGAAAAAAGATTAAAAAAAATAAAATTTATAAAACTTTTTTATTCGATATTGGAACTAATATGTGTAAGCGATAAAAATTTATACTGAAAGGATAGGTAGATTATTATGAGAAAGAAAGAATTATTATTAGGAATGCTTGCTATGGCAACTATTAGTTTATGTGCATGTGGCAGTGGAGCAGAAAGTGCAGAAAAAAACACTACTACAAAAGTTGTAGAGGAACAGAACGGTAGTACAACAAAGACAGATGAGTCGACAAAGGATACAACTACAGGAAAAATAGAAAGTAATATTAAACCTGTAAAAGAGGAAGAAGCAGTTATATATATTGACGATGTAGCTATTAAAATAGATCAAACCTATGAAGAATTTGAAAAACTCATGAAGGAGAACAATTGGACGGTTACTTCTAATTTAACGGACTCGCCTATTATCCCTACTGATGAAGATCGTTCTGGTGTATTTTGGGTTAAAACTAATGTTGGTGATTTTCTAGTACGTTTTATGGAAAATGAAAACAATACAGCTGCCGTAATTAGAAATATTACAATTTATCCAAACTTTATAACAACTGCTGATATGGATAAATTTAATTTATTTGGAATTACACTTGATACAACTCATGAAGAAATAAAGGGTAAATTAGAATTATATAGTGAATTACCAACTGGTAATAAATATCTTTTAGATGATTGGTTGTATTTATCTGTATGGGATACAACAAGTGATGGTACATCAACAATTAAAATTGATAGGAAAATTTTCTTTCAAAGAGTGACTGAATAATCTATATATGACATAAGAGGCTTGTTTTTCTATATTTCAAGGAGTGTGATAATATGCGAAAGAATATGTGTGTAATGATATTATTATCAACTATGCTTGTTTCAATACTATTTGCAGGTTGCGGAGCAAATAAAAACATAGCTGATGATGTTGCAATGAAAACTACGCAGGTTATAGATGATGACATAAAAGAAAATATTACTGAGAATGAAAGTTCTACAGAAGAAAGTTCTACAGAAGAAAGTACTACAGAAGAAAGTTCTATAGAAGAAAATAGTACAGAAGAAAATAGTACAGAAGGGGGGACGGCAAACGAAAGTTCTAAGGCGGAAAAAGAAACAAAAGATTCAGTTGTAGAGGATAAATCTCATAATAAAGATGGAGATTCAACAGATGAAGAATTATCTATTGATGACGCGGCGAATGCATATATTGAAACTGAAAGAAAATTATTGAATGATATTATCAGTCAAATAATTACAAATGATATGAATGAGTTGGAAAAAGTTAAAGCAATACATGACTATATGCTTATGAACATTGACTATGCTTATGATAATTATAAGGCAAATACAATTCCAGCATCGAGTTATAGTATTGTTGGAGCATTGAAAACAAAATATGCTGTATGCCAAGGATATGCATTGACATTTAAAGGATTTTGCGAATTATTGGGAATAGAATGCATTTATGTTAGAGGAAGAGCAAATAATGAAGCACATGGGTGGAATCAGGTCAAAGTAAATGGAAATTGGTATAATATTGATGTTACGTGGGATGACCCAACCTATAAGAATAAGTTGTTTGATAATCACGATAAAAATGATTATTCATTCTTTTTACTTAATGATGACGTTTTTTACCGAACACATACGCCTACAAGTAAAGTCTATTCATGTACAGCAGAATCAATATGCGAAATGGCTTTTTTGAAATATGGTTGTCCTTGGATTGAGGGAAGCGAGAATATTTCATATACATATATTGATACAGTAGAAGATTTCAAAAAAGTAATATCGTCAATGGTAAATGACTCAAATGCAAATTTTACTGTTGCTGTTTCTCAAGAAGGAATTGATTTTTGGACTCACTTTGATGAATATGCTGATGCAGAAGCATATAGATTAGCTAATAAAACTGGCTTGATTAGAGTGGAACATAATAGCCAATTAAACTATATGAGAAAGTACTGCGTTATGAATCTGTCAATTAATCGAGATGCAGAATATGTTGAACTTGTTTCTACGGAAGAAGAAATGGTTGACTACGTTTTAAATCATCTTAAAACAGAGGGTGATGTTATGCATACACGGTTTTTTGTGGCTAATGCTGAACTTGATGGTGATAAGCTAAGGACTCAAATGCTAAATAATGGATATGTAGCTAATTTTTCATATACAATTAATGGAAGTACAAATGAATATTATATGCAGTCTGGATATTATGTTGGAAACGTAACATGTTTCTTGGAAAAATATACGATTTGTAACTCTTATGAAGAGATAAAATTATTGATTGATAAAGCAATTGAACAAGGGGAAGAGATGTTTTTGTTTGTATATTCATATGATAATCAAATGAATTTTGATGATTATGTACATAATCTTACAACTCAATGTCAAACAGATTATCCAGGTTATAACATAACTTTTGCTACACATTTTGGAAGTCCAAACGTATATGAAGGTGTTAAACTCGTTAATTGTAAAATTTATAAACCATAAAATCTAGGAAGGCAAAAATTCTTAAAAAGAATAAAACTTTTTTGTTAGATATAGGAATTAATATTTGTAAGTACTAAAAATTTGTACTTAAAGGATAGGTAGATTATTATGAGAAAGAGAAATTTATTATTAGTAATGCTTGCTATGGCAACTATTAGTTTATGTGCATGCGGTAGTGGAGCAGAATCCACAGAAAAAAATACAACTACGAAAGTTATTGAGGAACAGAACAGTAGCACAACAGCAGACCCAACAAATGAACAAGTAACAACAGAGGAAGAAACAACAACTGAACCTAAGATAGTACAGTGTCAAGATATTCAAGATACTACAGAAGTGGATATTTTTACATTAGAAGGTATAGATGGATCAGAGATTTTTTACCATACTGTGCCAACTGTATGTAAATGGGATAAGGAAGCGAAAGTCTTTTTTGCTGAAAATAATGGTGATAACGAGAATAATGAATATTTTGCTATGTATGTGGATGCTGGCTATGTGGCAGATGATGATAGTTATGAAAAATGTCTAACAAAATTTCAAGCAAAGCAAACGGAAGAAAGTGCAAATGGAATAACATGCCGTTTAGCATACAGCGACATAGAAAAAAACTTGGCATATTACAGTATGGAAAAAGTTTATGAAACCATAGATGGCGAAGATTTCGTCAAATACAATATAAGAATTACATATTATCAATATGATGATTTTTATACAGTATTTGATTATGAAATAGCGAAGCCATTAAAGATTCAAAATATAGAAAGTATAATTGAAGATTACTATAGTAGAAATGTATATGAATACGATATTTGTATGGCGTATGCAGTTATACCAAAGTAAGGATAGAAAGATTTTCTTTCAAAGAGAAGCCGAATAAAGTCGTGTTAGGGTATTAAACATTATCACTAGTATAAGCTAGTGGTAATGTTTAACAATATATTAACCTTAATTGATTCCATATACAGTCAACTGGTTTTTATCATCACATGTTGCTAGAAATATATCACTAGCACGTGTATATCCTTTTTTAGACAGTTCTTTATCAAGCCACTTGGTATCAAGACCCTTTCGCATTAAGTTTTCATCCAATACACGCCCATCCATAATGAGTTCTGTATATATATGCTCGCTTTCTGGTGCAATCCCCATATCATAAGGAGTGATAGGTCGTTTGTTACTAACAGGCAGAATAGTAAGCCTTCCATTGTACTCAAATATGGCTGTCTGAATATCCTTTAGATTAAAATAGCCTTCCTGTCTGCACATAACCATAAATTCGCTTAAGTCAAGCTTGGCTTTCTTCATATTATTACGATAGAGCTTGCCATTATCCATTATGATAGTAGGAGTACCGTTGATATATTTGCGAGTTTTTGGGAATTTGGTGGTCAAAAAGGTTAGACCAACAGCTACGACACCATAGACAACCATAGCTAACAGAGGTTTCCAAGGGTTTTCGAGCTCTGTTGACATTTCAGCACCTATAGAACCGATAGTTATACCTACGATATAGTCAAAGAAATCTAACTGTGACATTTGCTTATGACCCAAAATCTTAGCGATAATGAATAACGCTATGACGGATAATGCTGATGTCAGTATAAGGTTTAAAATGTCCATAATATATACAATCCTTTCAAAATAAAGCTATAGTTTATTATTCCCATATAAGTTTATATTATTAAAATATCTTGTTTGATGTTTAGGTTTTTCAAAGAAACATAGCTAGTTTGAAAATGTCATATATTTTTTACTTCAAATTATTGAATATTTATGATAATATGTAAGTTGGAGTTTTTTTATTTAAATCGTTATCATTTGGTGAACGATTTGGCACAAGTGTAGAAAGAAGGACTACCATGAATGAAAAATTAAAGACATTAGGTGAAAACGAGATAAAGCTTATATGTAAGGAAATGGGCATATCAAAGCAGGATTTGTATGAGCTTGATGAAGATGGTCTCATGGAGGTATATGATGTTATACTAGATATTGAGATGGAAGAGGATATGAAGAATCCAAGCAAGTTTTCAGAAAAGGGTCAATTAGCGGCAAATATATTATCAGTTATAGGAGAGTAGCGTTATGAGTAGAGCAGTAAATGCTGAATACTATAACAAGATGGTGAATACGCCTGTATCCAGACTGGTTATAACCTTAGGTATACCAACTACCATAAGCATGCTTGTATCTAACATCTACAATATGGCGGACACATTTTTTGTTAGTTCACTAGGAAATAGTGCCAGTGGAGCAGTAGGTGTAGTATTTGGCCTTATGGCTATAATCCAAGCGTTTGGCTTTATGTTTGGTCATGGAGCAGGTAGTGTTATCGCTAGAAAGCTAGGAGAAAGAGATATAGATACGGCTGATAAGTACGCATCAGTAGCATTGTTCTCGGCACTTATAGTTGGTAGTGTTATAACTGTATTGGGGCTTATATTTATAGAGCCACTGATGAAACTGTTTGGAAGTACAGAAACCATAATGCCATATGCACAAGGCTATGGAACATATATATTATTGGCATCGCCTATAATGATGGCAAGCTTCGTCCTTAACAACATACTTAGATATGAAGGTAAGGCGTATTTATCAATGTGGGGACTTGTAGCAGGTGCAGTTATCAATATAGCATTAGACCCTATTTTGATATTTCAATTGAATATGGGTGTAGAAGGAGCTGGTTTATCGACTGCTATATCACAGTGTATTGGTTTTGTCATACTTTTTAGTATGTTCCTTACAAGGAAAACAGAATGTCGAATAAGAAGAAAATATATTAAATATATAAAATCTAGATATGTAGTAGATATAATGCAGACAGGATTTCCTAGTATGCTAAGGCAGGGACTTAACAGTATATCAACTATGATACTTAATAATTTGGCTGGTATGTATGGTCAGGATGCAGCTATAGCAGCCATGTCTATTGTAAATAGGATTACATTCTTTGTATTTGCAGTAGGCTTAGGCATAGGACAGGGCTTTCAGCCAGTTGCATCATTTAACTATGGAGCTAAGAAGTATACAAGAGTAAAGAAGGCATTTTTCTTTACATTTATAATTGGTGAGATAATACTTGGTGTATTTGCAGTTGTTGCATTTTTTGTATCAGGAGATTTGGTAGCATTATTTAGAAATGATGCGGATGTTATAAGAATAGGAACGTTGGCACTTAGATGTCAACTAGTAGCATTGTTCTTTCAGCCGATTATCATATGTACCAATATGCTTTTTCAAAGCGTTGGAGCAAACAAATTGGCAGCGTTTACGGCATTGCTAAGAAGTGGATTATATTTTATACCGGCTATTATTATATTATCGTTTGCTTTCAAACTATTGGGCGTGCAGATAGCCCAGCCAGTAGCGGATGTATTGTCATTTATGACAGTAGTGCCGTTAGCTATTAGGTTTATAAGGAATTTGCCAGCAGACGAAATAGAAGAAGGAGGAAATCTTTATGGAAAAATTTAAAAATACAATGAAGGGATTATGGGAAAAACTTAAAACTAAGATTGACTTTAAGAATAATAAGAAGCGTCATATTGTAGGCTTAGTTATACTGGCAGTTCAGCTTGTAGCAACTATAACTATGATTGTATATATGAATATGCTCAATATATTGCCAGGTGGTTTATATGCTATAGTGATCACAGTTCTTATATTGGCATTGTTATTAAATCTTGGTTTAAATATAACTAAGAAGGTTCATATATTGGGCAAGGTTATAGGTGTCTTGGCTACAGCAGTTATCTGTTTTGGATGCTATTATCTTCATTATGCTGTAGGAATGTTACATAATATAACATCGGAGCACTATGATGTGGATAATTATCTTGTAGTAACATTGGTAGATAATAAGGACATTAATTCTATTACTGATGTAGCAGGAAAAACAGTTGGTTTAGCAGAAAATGGTGGAACAAAAGAAGTTATAGAAAGTGTGAAGAAAGAGCTTGAGTCTAGAGCTAGTGGTACGATGACTTACAAGACATATGAGGATATGTCTTATCTTGTGTCGGCTTTATTTGATAAGGATGTAGAGGTCATAGTGTATATGGAGGCGTATGACGCTATTCTTGAAGAGGTATTAGATTATTATGCTGGTTCTATAAAGGTTATTGATACTATAGAAGTAAAGACACTTATAAAAGAGGATAATACAACTACAACTGAGAGTACAACAAAGGAACCAAGTAGTGAAGAAACAACTGAAGAAAAAAGCACTGAGAATGATGATTTAAATCAGAATGTCAATGTCTATAATCCGGCGTTAGACCCTAATGCTCCAGGTGGAGGTGGTTATATTGGCGGAGATAATACTAAGGATAATGCGTCAAAGGGACCTATTACTGATAGAACATTTAATGTATATATATCAGGTATCGACAGATATGGTAAGGTTAGCGGTAAGAGTAGAAGTGATGTAAATATTCTTATGACAGTTAATCCAATGACTAAGGAGATATTGCTTACTAATACTCCTAGAGATTATTATGTGCCAATCCCAGGTATAACAACAGGAACATGGAGAGATAAGCTTACTCACGCAGGACTCTACGGTGTATGGTCTAGTGTGGCAACTCTTGAAAATGTATATAATATAGACATAGATTATTATGTAAGAGTTAATTTTACTTCATTTATTGATATTATCGATGCTATAGGTGGTGTAGAGGTATATTCTGCATACACATTTACCGGAAAGGATGGATATAAGTTCACAAAGGGTATGAACAATATTACTTCTGGCAGAATGGCATTATCATTTGCAAGAGAGAGATATGCTTTTAAGGCTGGAGATAACCAGCGTGGAAGAAATCATATGGCCATAATAGAAGGAATCATTAAGAAAGCCATTTCACCAGCACTTTTAACTAATTTCGTTGAGATTGTTAATACAATATCTACTAGCTTGCAGACAAATATGACTATGGATGAGATAACAGCATTGGCAAAGATGCAGTTAGAGGATGGCTCATCATGGACTATCAAGCAACAGTATGTAACTGGAACAGGTGCTATGAGAAAGTGCTATTCATGGCGTTCATATAACTCCAGTGTTCAGCTTCCAAATCAGGATTCTATAGATGCTTGTAGAACAACTATCAAGTCTCTTATGTCAAAGTATGTAGAGAAGCAGACTACAACTGAGGAGCCTACAACATCTACAGAAGATTCATCAGAGACAACGTCTAAATTAGATGAAACAACCAGTATGGAAAATACCACTACGGATACATCTTCTGTAGAGAATACAGATAATACAACTTCGACAGAAGATGCTGATACATCAACCTCCGAGACAACAAGCACATCTGAGTCTACTTCACAGACAGATGGTGAGCAGGATGATGATGCAGATGATAATAGTGGTCAGTCAAATGAAGAGGAGCCTACAGCCTAATGTGTGGACATAGAATCTACACATTTATGTAAGCCGTTTATGTTGTAAATAGCTAAACAGTAGGTTATACTTTATATGTAATTATACGAAAATAGGCAGGTAAAGAAATGAGATTATTTAATAAAAAAATTGTAGCATTGGCATTAGCCGCTGCTACAATGATATCAATAACAGCGTGTGGTACAAAAGATGTATCGATTGATAATGTAGTAGGCAATTCCTATGAGATAAAAGAAGGTGTAGTTGTATACACTGGTGATGATGCCAAAGAGGATAAGGAGATTGTCCAGTACGCAGAACCTAAAAAGGGAGAGCTTATAGCAAATATAAAGATAAAGGGATATGGAACTATAAAGGTTAAGTTCTTCCCAGAACATGCACCTTTAGCAGTAGAGAATTTTGTTCAACATGTTAAGGATGGGTATTATGATGGACTTACATTCCATAGAATCATCGATGACTTTATGATTCAGGGTGGTGATCCTAAGGGAACAGGTACTGGTGGAGATAGTATTTGGAAGGATGCATCTACAGGAAAATATGTACCATTTGAGGACGAGTTTTCTAAGTATCTTATGCCACTTAGAGGAGCGTTATGTATGGCCAATTCTGGTGCAAATACAAATGGATCACAGTTCTTTATAGTACAGGCTTCAGATTATATTATTACTGATGTTATGGACCTTAGAAGCGCAGGTGTAGATGATGCATTAGTTGATTACTATAAAGAAAATGGTGGTGCAGGATGGCTCTATGGAAAACATACTGTATTTGGCCAGATGATAGAAGGATATGATGTTCTTGATAAGGTTGCAGGCGTAAAGGCTAGTTCAAATGGAACTCCTGATGTAGATGTGATTATCGAGAGTATAACCTTAGACACATATTAAGATGTAGATTGAATGTAGTGGTTATTTTAAGTTATGGCAGACGAAAGATATATAATAGATGGCTTCAAATTTGAGACAAAAGAGGAAGCTTTAGATGCTAAAAATGAATACGAAGGTGTTATGTATATGCGTAGCAGGACGAATATGAGTAATCCTGCTAACGTGTATTCTGTATATAAAAGTATTGTAGAGAAGAATCTTTTTAAAACCCCGGTTGGAATGAAGTATTTGTGTGAGCTTCGTCAAGCGTTGGAGAAGTCTGGACAATATAAGGAAGAACTGGAAGCATTACCAGTTTATGTTCCAAGGAAGACAGCCACACAGAGGGATTTAAAAAAGGAAAAAAAGGCTGATAGAAGGCAGGTTATAAAGGAAATGAAGGACTTAGGCATTGAGTCTGTCTATAGAAATAGATTCATTAATGCTGTACTTCTTAATATTATCCTGATAATAGCTCTTATATTGATACTGATGATTACAGGAAACAGTAGCAATACTAATATTCTTAATTATAAAAACAGACTTGATGCTCAGTATGCAGAGAAGGAAAATAATTTGGTTAAATGGCAAAAAGAACTTCAAAGTATGGCTGATGAATTGCAGTCACGGGAAAATGAGTTGGAAAATGAACCTACAGATAAGTAAAAGCTTGTGGAGGTGCATTTATGAGTGATTTAAAGATTTTAATAGTAGATGATGAAAGCAGAATGAGAAAACTTGTTAGAGATTTCTTTGTAAAGAAGGGATATCTAGTAGCAGAGGCTGAGAATGGAGAGCAGGCTCTGGAAATGTTTTATACAGATAATAGTATTTCTTTGATACTTCTTGATGTTATGATGCCACGTATGGATGGATGGCAGGTTTGTAAGGAAATCAGAAAGACTTCAAAGGTTCCTATTATCATGCTTACAGCTAAGAGTGAGGAACAGGATGAACTGTTGGGATTTGAGCTAGGTGTTGATGAGTATATCACAAAGCCATTTAGCCCAAAGATACTTGTGGCAAGAGTTGATGCAATACTAAGACGTGCTAATAAGATAGGGACTGATGGCATTATAACAATGGGCTCAATCGAGATAAATAAGTTGGCACATCAAGTAACTGTGGCAGGTAAGAATGTAGAGTTAAGTTATAAAGAGTTTGAACTTCTATTGTATTTCGTGGAGAATAAGGGGATAGCTTTGTCTAGAGAGAATATTCTTAATGCTGTATGGAATTATGATTATTTTGGCGATGCCAGAACGATAGACACACATGTAAAAAAGCTTCGTGCGAAGCTAGGACCAGAGGCTGATTATATAAAGACTATCTGGGGTATGGGCTACAAGATGGAGTGTTAATATGAGTAAATTTAAGAATTCATTTAGATTTAGAATGGTAGCCATATTGATTGGCATTATAGCGGGTATAGTTATGGTGGGCACTGTTATATATAGTGCCTCTTTAACAAGCTTTTATGTTGAATCAAAGTCAGATACTCTAATTGATGTGTATGAAGATATGAACCACATATATGTGAAGGATGTAACCAGTGGTTTGGTAACTTATAAAGAAGATAGTATACAGAATTTAAGACAAAAAGGATATAATAGAGGTATACAAATGATAATAGTAGATACCTCTTATAATTTGAAGTTCGCAAATGTTCCAAGTGAAGATGAAACCAATATGGTATATCTTCTCGTGAGACTTCGCGAGCTTATTTTTAATGTTAATGTAAATGGCGATGTCACAACTGTGATAGAGTCAGGAGAGAGTTACAAGGTAAACAGATATAAGGATGCAAGTGAAGCCATAGATTGTATAGAGATGTGGGGAGAGCTTGATTGCGGTTATTTTTTTATAATGCGAGTAACGACAGAAAGTATAAATGAAATGGCTGATATAGCCAATCATTTTTATATACAGTTTGCTATAATTATGACAGTTGGTGGAGTACTTATGATGGGATTTGTAGCAGCTAGGATGACAAAACCTATAAAAGAGCTTGCTATATTGTCAAAGAAGATGTCAAATCTTGAGTTTGACGCAAAGTACACAGGCGATGCGATGGATGAAATCGGTGTGTTGGGAGCTAGTATGAATGAGCTTTCAAGGGAACTTGAGAAAACTATATCTGAGCTTAAGACAGCAAATAACGAGCTTCAAAAGGACATTGAAAAGAAGACGGAGATAGATGAGCTTAGAAAGGAATTTATATCTAATGTTTCTCATGAGCTTAAAACACCAATAGCTATTATACAGGGGTATGCTGAAGGGTTAAAAGAGAGTGTTAATGATGACTCAGATAGCCGTGATTTCTACTGTGATGTAATCGTTGATGAAGCTACAAAAATGAATAAGATGGTACGCAAGCTTATGACATTAAATCAGATAGAGTTCGGCAATGTGCAGTCTGAATTTGAGCGTTTTGATATAGTGCAGACAATTGATAATATACTTAATCAAACACATATTTTGTTAGAAGATAAAAGGGCTACAGTGGACTTTGACAACACAAAGTCAGTTTATGTATGGAGTGACGAATTCCAGATAGAAGAAGTTATAACAAACTATATAAGCAACGCAATACACCACGTTGATAATCAGAGAATTATAAGGATAACTGTAAAAGATGAAAATGGAATAGTCAGAGTCTCAGTAGAGAATACAGGTGAAAATATCCCAGAAGAATCTATCGGAAGAATATGGGAAAAATTCTACAAAGTAGACAAGGCAAGGAGTCGAGAGTATGGCGGCAGTGGCATAGGATTGTCGATTGTTAAGGCTATAATGGACTCTATTCATATGAAATGTGGCGTAGAAAATAGAGAAAATGGCGTTGAATTTTGGTTTGAGGTGGAATCTGCCACTGAAGGCAAATAAATAGTTGAATTTATCAGCAAAAAATGATAAAATATATGTAAATTTTTAGAATATTTGTGTGTTAAGTTAAAAGGTAAAGATAGGATGAGTATGAAGAAAAAAATATTGATTGCTTTAAGCTTAATAATGGCATTTTCAGCTACTGGTTGTGTTGAAAGTATCGACCTTGAAAAAGAAGATGAAAATATGGTTGTGCAGTATATGGTATATTCCGTATTAGAACATGATAAGAATTATCTTGTAAATCTAGAGGCAGGAGCAACTACTACAAAGCCAGAAGAGGATAAAGAGGAAGAGACTACAACAAAAGCACCAGAAAAAGAAGAAGAAACAAATGGTAATGGTTCCAACAGTGGTTCTACTAACCAGGGTACAAGTGTTACAACTTATACTATGGGTGAGGCACTTGGGATAAAGGGTATTGACGTGTCGTATACAGGATATAAGGTATGTGATGACTATCCAGGAGATGCAGATTCGTTGGCGTTTGTTATAAAAGCTGTTGAAGGCAAAAATCTTGTAGTACTTAATTTTGATATGAAGAATACTACAGGTAGTGATATTTCTGTAGATATAGCATCGATGAAAACGGTTTTTAGAGGTGTATTCAGTAATACAACAAAGACAAATGCAATGGTTACGTTATTGCCAGATGCACTCAATACATATAAGGGAACTGTGAAAGCAGGAGAGATTGTAAAGACAGTTCTTATCTTTGAAATAAATGAAAAGTCAACGTTAGACATTTCAAGCATCACAGTAGATGTGAAGTCAGGAGAAAAAACTAAGTCTGTAAAGATTAAATGATAAATAAAAACTAGGAGGAACATTAGTTATGGAGACAAACATTTTATTGGAAAATGGAACAAACGAGCTCGAAGTGCTTGAGTTCACTATTGGTCAGAATCACTACGGTATCAATGTAGCAAAGGTTCGTGAGATTATAGGATATCAAAGTGTTACACCAGTACCTAATTCGCATAAGGATATCGAAGGTATATTTATGCCAAGAGATATTATGATTACAGCGATTAATTTAGCTGGATACCTTAATCTGCCACAAATAGGAAATAATCAGGGTATGATGATTATTACTAATTTCAATAAGCTTAATATTGCATTCCATGTTCAGACAGTGTGCGGTATTCATAGAGTGTCATGGGCAGACATTATAAAGCCAGATAGTACTATAAATACAGCAGATTCAAGTATTGCTACTGGTATTATCAAGGTTGATGGTAGACTTATTATCATACTTGATTTTGAAAGAATTGTAACAGATATAAGCCCAGAAACAGGACTTAAGGTATCAGATATTGATGCATTAGGAGAGAGAAGCAGAAGTAGCGTGCCTATTATGATGGCGGAGGATTCACCTTTATTAGCAACACTTATTAAGGATTCTCTTAAGAAGGCAGGATATACAAATATTACTCAAGCAGCCAATGGCCAGGAGGCATGGGATATGCTTCTTAAGTATAAAGCTTCTGGTAATGTTAAAAATAATGTAGAGCTTATCATAACAGATATAGAGATGCCGTTAATGGATGGACATAGACTTACAAAACTGGTTAAGACAGATGAAACGTTAAAGGATATTCCGGTTGTAATATTCTCATCACTTGTTAATGATGAGATGCGCAGAAAGGGAGAACAGTTAGGTGCAGATGCACAGCTTTCTAAACCAGAGATTGGTAATCTTGTAAGAATAATCGATGGATTATTAGATAATCAGTAAAGTTGATGTAGGGGTTGGTTCTATGAATCAATCCCTGCTTTTGTGAATGAAATGAAGGCCTTTTATAGCAAAATATATAAACGGATGAGTATCAAGTATAAAAAGTAAGTAGGATTGGAAGAAAAGATGGAAACAGTGGATATAATCAAGGAATGTATGGAAAAAATCAGTGATGCAGATATTGTGTTATTAGGATTTGGCCCAGAGTTTAATATTAAAACAAGTGATATATTAGACCAGACACCTTTGTACAAGGAGTTAGATATTCAAGGGATGCCACTGGATGATTTGGAAAAGAAATGGATTGAGTATACATTGGTTAAGAAATCCATAGATAGCATTGAATGTAAGATAAGGTCAGAGGCCTTAAATATATATAACAGCTTGGATGAACATTTAAGAAAACTTAACAAAACCAATTATTTTGTAGTCACAACTTGTAATGATGATATAATATGGGATTCTACGTTTGATAAGGATAGAATAGTAGCACCATTAGGTACAATGGATTTGATGAAGTGTGAAAAAGGATGTTTCAAAACAGTTTATCAGACAGAGGAAGTGTATAATCATATATATGATATTATACAAAAATATAAGAATGAAGATGATAAAACCCATATGTATGATGAACTGAAAGAAGCTATGCCACAGTGCCCTATGTGTAAGCAGGTTATGAGTGCTAATCTTTATAAGACAAGCAATTACTCGGCAGAAGGATATAGAGAGGCGTGGGATACTTACACGGCTTGGTTGCAAAAGACCCTTAATAGAAAGCTCGTAATGATTGAGCTAGGGGAAGGATTTGAGACACCAACGGTTATAAGGTGGCCATTTGAAAAGGTGGCGGCTGTTAATAATAAGTCTACACTTATTAGAGTAAATAAGAATTTCTGGCAGATAGCGGAGGATATAGAAGGCAAAGCTTTGCCGGTTAAAATGTCTGGAAAAGAGTTTGTATGGAGGTTGACAAATGGCTGATAAGAATAATATAGCGGCTGAAGATTATCTAGATAGTCTACTTCGTTCTATTATGGGCGAGGAAGAGGGTACTACAGCCTCAAATAATACAACTGAAGATGTAAAAAACGACGATCCTTTTGGCTTGGATGATGTTATGGGGTCAAAGGATATAGAAGAGGACTTTTTATCTGATTTCGAAAAGGAATTCTTTGATGATGAAGAGACAAGAATGATGGCAGAACTGATGAATGAGGTTAAACAGGTAGAAAGTGAGATGAAGCCGGAACCTGCTCATGATAGTGATGATAATCTGATGTCTTTAGATAGTATAGATTTTGATGGGTTTATGTTTGATGAGCCTAAAGAAGAAGCTATACCAGAGCTTGAGGTTGGGCAGCAAGCTGTAGCTAATGAGCCACAGAAGTTAGATGATATAGATGAGGATGTAAGTCTTTTATTTGATGGATTTGATGAGTTTGATGACATCAATGAGATGAATGAAGGTGTAGCGTTAGTAGATGAGGCTGTCAATAAAGGTGATGCGCAGATTGAAGATGACTTAAAGGGTCTGTATGATATTTTAGGCGTTAATAGCGCTAATGAAGAGATACCAGAAACAGTTTTAGCACCAAAAGAAAAGAAGAAGGGCTTTTTTGCAAAGCTTTTTGGTAAGAAGGAAGAAAAGGATAAAAAGGACAAGCCTTCAGGAAAGAAGAATAAGGCAGCAAATAAGGATGAACAGCCTGATGATGGAACGTCAGCACTTGCAGATATATTTGGAGACGAAGAAGACATAAAAATATCATCAGAGGGACTTGATGATAATAGTATAGACTTATCTTCGGCTTTTGATATGTTTGATGGCATGCAGGATGAAAATGCTAATAATCAAGGTGACGATGATGGTATGGAGTTCACTGACTTTGATTCGGCATTTGGTCTAGATGATTCTGCTTTTGATGCATTAGGTAGTTCAGATGATACTTCATCAGACCCACCATTTAGCGAAATGGATGCAGATTCGTTCTTTGGAAATGATGATGATGATGAGCCATCAGATAAGAAGGGAAAAAAGGGAAAGAAGGATAAGAAGGAAAAGAAAGAAAAGAAAGATAAAAAGGGCAAGAACGCCAAGAAAGACAAGGGTAAAAATGCCAAGAAGGCAAAGGCACCAAAGGAAAAGAAACCTAAGGAACCAGATGAGATTATCGAGGTGCCATTAATATTTGTTATATTCCTTGTATCATTTGTATTGGTAGCTGTGCTCGGCGCAAGTATGGGCGGTGATTATTATAATTACCAGCAGAAGGTATATGAAGCTGTTAAGCTATATGTAGACACTGACCAGACTGATATAGATAAGTACGAAAAAAGATATAGCGAAGCATATAGTCTTATGTCGGGATTAACTATGAGAGATGAAGACCATAAAGTATTCTTCAATCAGGTACAAACAATAATGTTTATGGATATACATTATGAATCGTATAAAAACTATATGTTGCTCGATGATTACAACCATGGTTTAGATTCGCTTATTAAGGCGGTTAAAATGTATGACAAACATCAAAATACAGCTAGAGATTTAGGATGCTTTGATGATATGACAGTTATACTTGGTTGGGTAGATGCTAAGCTTAATAGTGTATATGGCATATCAGTAAGTCGAGCTAGGGAAATCTATATGATAGCTAATGATACAGAATATGCAACAATAGTAAGAGCTATAGCTGCAGAGGCAGAGGCTGCTGCGGCTAATAGAGTGGAAACAGAAAGTAAAGGCACTGAGGGAGCAAAGTAATATGATAGCAATCATTGATTATGACGCAGGTAATATAAGAAGTGTAGAAAATGCTTTTAATTATTTAGGTCAGGAAACAATCGTAACAAGGGATAAGGATATTATCTTAAATGCAGATAAGGTAGTGTTACCGGGGGTTGGTAGCTTCGGAGATGCTATGGACAAGCTTAAAAAGTACGAGCTTGTAACAACTATAAATGATGTATGTGATAAGAAAACACCTTTTCTTGGTATATGTTTAGGATTACAGCTTTTGTTTAAAAGCAGTGATGAGACAAAGGGGGTACCGGGTCTTGGTATATTAGATGGTGAGATTATCCGCATACCAGATACACCAGGTCTAAAGGTACCACATATAGGATGGAATTCGCTTGATATTGTGCCAGATGGTAAATTATTTAAGGATTTGGCAGACCAATCATATGTGTATTTTGTACATTCGTATTATTTAAAGGCTAAGGACGAGAACATAGTTAAGGCGTCTACAGAGTATGGATGTCATATTCATGCCTCAGTAGAGAAGGATAATGTATTTGCATGTCAGTTCCATCCAGAGAAGAGTGGAGATGTGGGTCTAAAGATTTTGTCTAATTTTGCAAATCTGTAAAATTGGAATTTTAATTTCATATATTGAGGAGATAATAGGATGCATACAAAACGAATTATTCCATGTTTGGATGTAAATAACAATAGAGTTGTAAAGGGTATAAATTTTGTAAATTTGCGAGACGCAGGCGATCCAGTAGAGGTAGGTAAGGCATACGGCGAAGCGGGAGCGGATGAGTTGGTATTTCTTGATATTACAGCTTCTTGCGATAGCAGAAAGACTGTGGTAGATATGGTAGAAAAGGTGGCTGCCAATGTATTTATACCATTTACAGTAGGAGGCGGTATCCGCACAGTAGATGACTTTAAGGAAATCCTACGTGCAGGTGCTGATAAGGTAGCTGTGAATTCGGCTGCTATAATGAATCCTAATCTAGTAGCAGAAGCTGCTGAAAAATTTGGCTCACAGTGCGTAGTTGTAGCTATAGATGCAAAGAGAAGACCAGACGGTGGATGGAATATCTACAAGAATGGTGGTAGAGTAGATATGGGCATAGATGCTGTTGAATGGGCAGAGAAAGTCTATAAACTAGGAGCGGGAGAGATACTTTTAACTAGTATGGACTGTGATGGTACAAAAAATGGTTATGATATAGAGCTTACTAAAGCTGTATCCGACCGTGTATCTATACCTGTTATTGCATCAGGTGGAGCAGGAACTATGGAGCATTTCTACGATGCATTGACTGATGGTGGAGCGGATGCAGTATTGGCAGCATCATTATTCCATTACAAGGAAATGGAGATAAATGAACTGAAAAAGTATCTTGCAGGAAAGAATATTCCAGTTCGATTATAGTTATACGTAATAAAATAATGAAAGTAAATTTATAGGCCGAAATCTTTTATGGATTTCGGTCATATAGATTAAATAGAAAATGAAGTACAAGGAGAAAATCATGGCAGCTATAAGTAATGATTGGCTTAAGCCATTATCAGAAGAATTTAAGAAACCTTACTATAAAGAACTATATGAAAAAGTAGTAGAGGAGTATAAGACAACTCCGGTATATCCACCATCTGATGATATATTTAATGCATTTAATTATACACCTTTATCAGAGGTGAAATGTGTTATCATAGGTCAGGATCCATACCACAATGTAGGTCAGGCGCATGGATTATGTTTCTCGGTAAAACCAGAAGTAGATGTTCCACCATCCCTTGTGAACATATATAAGGAGCTTCATGATGATATAGGTTTTACTATACCAAATCATGGCTATCTTAAGAAGTGGGCAGACCAAGGCGTATTAATGCTCAATACTGTTCTGACAGTTCGTGCTCATGAAGCAAATTCTCACAAAGGTATCGGGTGGGAAAAGTTTACAGATGCAGCCATACGCATATTGAATGAACAGGACAGACCGATAGTGTACCTCTTATGGGGTTCACCTGCACAGAAGAAGGCAGCAAGCGTAAACAATCCAAAGCATTTATTATTAAAGGCACCACATCCAAGCCCATTGTCAGCGTATAGAGGATTCTTTGGATGCAAGCACTTTAGTAAGGCTAATGAATTCTTAATAAAAAATGGATTATCACCAATTGATTGGACTCTAGACAATATATAGCTTAAATTAGCACCCATTTTCATTGTGGGTGCTTTTTATATCCACGCATTTAAGAATTATTATGACCATAAGGCTTTCTACATATATTTTTTTGCATTGACAAGGTTCTGATATTTCTCTTTAGTCCTCAATTTTAACAAAGTGTGCGTGTATTTTATCAAAAAAACAACTAGCCAATGAGGTTTGCGTGGTGAGTACAGCGGTTTCGATTTTCTATTTTCATAAGCCCCACTCCACAAAATGCTTATTACAAGTAGCCTGCCTGCACAACTCAGTCGCTCGCCCTATTAATAGAGGGCGAGCTCCTTCAAACAGGTTCGGCAGGCTGCATTATTTGTGGAGTGGGGCTATGAAAACTTAACGAAAATCTGAAATGCTGTACTCATCCACGCAAATCCTCATTTGGCGTAGGTGTTTTTTATATAAAATATCACGCACTAATAAACTAGTTAAAATTGAGGACTTAGAGAAATACAGGTTCTTGTCACTAGCGAAAAAATATATGTAGATAGTATATGGTCTATTTACCTTTGTTAAAGGCGTGGTTAAGTAAAGTAAAAGCACCCATCACGAGGATGGGTGCTAATATTTAAGCTATTTATTGTTTTGGTGTGATTGCTTTGTTTGCTGTTGCAAGCATTAGTTTAATACGATTTAACTGGTTAACCTCGCTGGCACCTGGGTCGTAGTCAACTGCTACGATATTTGCTTCTGGATGCTGGCGGCGAAGCTCCTTTATAACACCCTTACCAACTACATGGTTAGGTAGACAACCAAATGGCTGTGCGCATACGATATTTGGAGCACCGCTATGTATAAGCTCAAGCATTTCTGCGGTAAGGAACCATCCTTCACCTGTTTGATTACCCAGAGAAACGATTTCATCAGCCATCTTAGCTAATTCACGAATATCAGAAGGGGCATCAAAGTGCTTACTCTTCTTACATTCCTTTACAACTGTCTTTCTCAGTGACTCTATAGCTCTGATACCTATATTTGAGATAAGTTTGCCCTTCTTAGACATACCTAACTTATCTGTCTTAAAGTTTGAGTTGTAGAAGCTGTAGAAGAAGAAGTCTATAAGGTCAGGCATTACTGCCTCGGCACCTTCTTGCTCTAATAACTCAACGAGATAGTTGTTAGCTGATGGAAGGAACTTAACAAGGATTTCACCAACGATACCAACTCTTGGTTTTACAAGAGTTTCATCAATAGGGAGATTATCGAAATCTCTTATGATTCCCTTTATGTTCTTATTGAATTCGCGGAAGTTAAAGCCCTTCTTTGTAAGCGAGTTTATACATATCTTAGTCCATTTTTCATTAAGTCTGTCAGCAGAACCTTTTTCAAGCTCATATGGGCGCATACGGTATAAGCAACGCATAAATAAATCACCATATATAACACCTTGAATCAGATTAACAACAAGCTCTGGAGTAAACTTTAAACCGCTATTCTTTTCGATACCCTGTACACTAAGTGATACTACAGGGATATGGGCAAGATCAGCCTTGGCAAGTGCACGTCTGATGAAACCTACATAGTTTGAGGCACGACATCCACCACCAGTCTGTGTCATAATGATACCAATTTTATTAGTGTCATATTCTCCAGAGAGAACAGCTTCCATCATCATACCGACTACGATAAGAGAAGGGTAGCATGCGTCATTATTTACATATTTAAGACCTACATCAACAGCGTTCTTGCATTTTAACTTGTAGTCAGGGCTCTTTGTGTCAGCCTGAAGCATTTTTAAGTTAACGCCCGCTGCTTTAGCGGCTGGCTCAAGTAACTCAAAGTGAATAGGTGACATCTGTGGAGTAAGTAATGTGAAGCCAGAGTCACGCATCTGTGTAGTATATTCAACTCTATGTATATTGGCTGGAACTATCTTGCGCTCAAACTTCTTATTCTCACGTACACGAAGTGCTGAGAGAAGTGAACGAATACGGATACGAACAGCTCCTAAGTTATTAACTTCATCTATCTTTAATACTGTGTATATCTTGCCTGAATTAGTTAAAATATCATTTACACAGTCTGTTGTAACGGCATCAAGGCCACAACCAAAGGAATTAAGCTGTATCATATCGAGATTATCCTTAGTCTTTACAAAGTTGGCTGCTCTGTAGAGACGTGAGTGGTACATCCACTGGTCCATAACTATAAGAGGACGTTCAACTTCTGCAAGATGTGATACGGAGTCTTCTGTGAGAACTGCGATACCGTATGAGTTGATTAGCTCTGGTATACCATGGTTGATTTCTGGGTCTATGTGATATGGACGACCAGCTAAAACAATACCACGCTTACCAGTTTCTTCAAGGTACTTTAATGTCTCCTCACCCTTTTTAGAAATATCTTCTCTGGCGGCAGCCATCTCAGCCCATGCTTTGCTAGCGGCAGCTTTTATCTCTGAAGAAGGAATACCAAACTCCTTCTTAAATTCTTCAACAAGACGCTTTGTAGCTGTCTTTTCATCACGGAATGAGAGGAATGGATTCATAAACTTAATATTTTCAGTCTTTAATTCCTCTACATTATTCTTTATGTTTTCAGCATAAGATGTAACGATAGGGCAGTTGTAGTGGTTGTTTGCATCCTTTGTCTCGTTACGCTCGTATGGAATACATGGGTAGAAGATGAATTCTACACCTTTCTTTATAAGCCATGAAATATGACCATGTGCAAGCTTGGCTGGATAACATTCTGATTCGCTAGGGATAGATTCGATACCAAGCTCATATATTTTTCTGGTTGACTGTGGAGATAAAACTACACGGAAGCCAAGTTCTTTAAAGAATGTAGCCCAGAATGGGTAATTCTCGTACATATTTAATACTCTAGGGATACCTACAGTACCTCTCTTAGCTTCTGATTTTGCCAGAGGCTCATATCCAAATATTCTCTTATTTTTGTATTCGAAAAGATTTGGTACATTTTCCTTATTCTTTGAGCCACCGATACCACGCTCACATCTATTACCTGTAACGAACTGTCTACCACCACTGAAACGGTTTATAGTAAGTAAACAAGCATTTGTACAGCCTTTGCATCGTGCCATAGATGTGTCGAAGCTTAATTTATTGATATCCTCGATAGAGAGCATAGTAGTTTCTTTGTTTTCTGCGTCAGCATATCTTTCCTTGGCAATAAGTGCAGCACCGAAGGCACCCATTATACCTGCTATATCAGGTCGAATAGCCTGACAGCCTGATATCTGCTCGAAACTTCTAAGAACGGCATCGTTGTAGAATGTACCACCCTGTACAACTACATTTGAGCCAAGGTCCTTAGGGTCTGTAATCTTTATAACCTTGTATAAGGCATTCTTGATAACAGAGTAAGCAAGACCAGCTGAAATATCCTCAACAGTAGCGCCTTCCTTCTGAGCCTGCTTTACATTTGAATTCATAAAAACTGTACATCTTGAACCTAAGTCGATAGGATTCTTTGCAAAGAGTGCAGCCTTGGCAAAGTCGATGATAGAGTAGTTTAATGACTTGGCAAATGTCTCTATGAATGAACCACAGCCTGAAGAACAAGCCTCGTTTAAGAGAACGCTGTCTACTGTGTTATTCTTAATCTTTATACACTTCATATCCTGGCCGCCGATATCAAGGATACAGTCAACCTTAGGATTAAAGAATGCAGCTGCATAATAATGAGATACAGTCTCAACCTCACCTTCATCCAGCATAAGTGCAGCCTTAATAAGTGCTTCACCGTATCCAGTAGAGCATGAGTATGCTATCTTTGCTGTGTCAGGGAGAAGAGAATATATCTCCTTGATAGCTGAAATAGTAGTAGCAAGTGGACTACCATTGTTTGAATTGTAGAATGAGTACAATAATGTTCCATCCTCAGCTACAAGAGCTACTTTTGTAGTAGTGGAACCTGCATCTATACCCATATAGCAGTTACCTGAATATGTAGATAAGTCACCTTTCTTAACCTGGTGAGCATTATGTCTGTTTGTAAATTCCTCATAATCAGCCTCAGTGGCAAAAAGGGGATCCATTCGCTTAACTTCGAACTCCATCTCGATACCATTCGAGAGCTGTTCAATAATAGCGTCAATGTCTACAGAAACAGTTTCATCGTAATTGAGAGCAGCGCCTGTAGCAGCGAAAAGATGTGAGTGGTCTGGTGCAATAACCTGCTCTGGTGAGAGATTAAGAGTGCGGATAAATGCAAGCTTAAGCTCTGAGAGGAAGTGAAGTGGTCCGCCTAAGAATGCTACATTACCACGGATAGGCTTACCACATGCAAGACCTGATATAGTTTGATTAACAACAGCTTGGAAGATAGATGCTGATAAGTCTTCCTTAGTAGCACCTTCATTGATAAGTGGCTGTATATCTGTCTTGGCAAATACACCACATCTAGCAGCGATAGGGTATATAGCCTTGTAATTCTTGGCATACTGATTAAGACCAGAAGCGTCTGTCTGTAAAAGAGATGCCATCTGATCAATAAATGAACCTGTACCGCCGGCGCAGATACCGTTCATACGTTGCTCAACACCATTTGTAAAGTAGATAATCTTGGCATCTTCACCGCCAAGCTCTATGGCTACATCTGTCTGTGGAGCATAGTCATTTAAAGCTGTGGCTACAGCCACAACCTCCTGTACAAAAGGAACCTCAAGGTGCTTAGAAAGAGTAAGTCCACCAGAACCAGTGATAGTTGGCGACAACTTAACAGCACCTAGCTTTTTCTTAGCCTTAGACAAGAGAGAAGCTAAAG
>JBGVKG010000056.1:0-57566 GCA_045123575.1 Lachnospiraceae bacterium | reverse complement strand
ATTAGTAAGGTTAACAAGGGTTCTAAGCTTGCTGAAGATACAAGATTGGCGTTAGAAGAAATTGTTGCAAATATTGATAATATCGTAGAGATTATTAGTCAGATAGCTACAGCATCAAATGAGCAGGCAACAGCGGTTGCTCAAATTGACCAGGCAATAGGACAGGTTTCACAGGTAGTTCAGAGTAATTCCGCTACAAGTGAGCAATGTGCTGCGGCTAGTGAGGAATTATCAAATCAGGCAATGAGATTAAAGAGTTTGATTGCTAAGTTTAATTTAAGGAGATAATAGGAGGACACAATGTTACCAACAACAAAAATAATGAAGAATATGAAAGTAAGTACAAAAGTAAGGGCGCTTATAATTATAGCCTGTGTTTCGATTTTGATATTTGCGATACAGTTAGCGCAATTACTTCTCAAGGTTAATGATTTTGTAGGTGCAAATGGAGAAATTATTGCAGATAAGGCCAATCCATTTATGGGAAAAATAATATTTATGGGTGTATTAGTGGAAGCCGCTATAATTGCTATAGGTATTTATGTTGCACGTACAATTAGAACTAACCTAAGAAAGATAATAACAGCACTTAATATTTTGCGTGATGGTGGTGTAGATATTGATCTTGTAAAGGATTCAAATGACGAATTTGGACAAATCATCACAGCAATTAATGAAGTGGCAGATACGATTAAAACAGATGCAGGAATTGCAACTAGAATAGCAGATGGAGATATGACAATGAAAGTATCGCCTAAGTCAGACATTGATGTACTAGGAAAATCTTTCGAAAAGTTGTTGGATGATAACAATCATGTGCTAGGTAACATTCGTGAAGCATCATCACAGGTGACAACCGGTTCTGAGCAGGTGGCATCAGCAAGTCAGGCTATTGCGCAAGGTTCAACAGAACAGGCAAGTGCATTAGAAGAAATAGCAGCATCTATTGATGATATCGCACAGAGAACTAAAGTTAATGCAGAGGAAGCTAACAATGCTAAGCAACTTGTTAGAGATGCAAAGGTTGGTGCAATTAAGGGCAATGAACAGATGAAGGAAATGATGGTGGCTATGGATGAAATCAACGAGTCATCAGAGAATATTTCAAAGATTATTAAAGTTATTGACGATATAGCATTCCAGACAAATATTTTAGCTCTTAATGCAGCGGTAGAGGCAGCTAGAGCCGGTGCACAGGGCAAGGGCTTCGCAGTTGTTGCTGAGGAAGTAAGAAATCTTGCAGCTAAGAGTGCAAAGGCAGCCAATGAGACAGCAGAGCTTATAGAAAATTCTATTAGTAAAGTTAATAAGGGCTCAAAGCTTGCTGAGGACACAAGAAATGCGTTAGAGGAAATAGTTGCAAATATTGATAATATAGTAGAAATAATCGGTCAGATAGCGGTTGCTTCTAGCGAACAGGCAACAGCAGTTACACAGATTGATCAGGCGATAGGTCAGGTGTCACAGGTTGTACAAAGTAATTCAGCTACAAGCGAGCAGTGCGCAGCAGCTAGTGAGGAACTCTCTAATCAGGCATATAGACTTAAGAAACTGATAGCTAGATTCCAGTTACGTAGCTTAGGAGAAGAAATAGTATAAGAATGGAGGAATAGAAGTGAGCGATAATATTGAAATCTACGAAGAAGATACTCAAAAGGGTAAATATATGACTTTTAAGTCAGGAAAAGAACATTTTGGTATAGCTATAAGCTATGTAAATGAAATAATTGGAATAACTCCTATTGCAGCTATTCCAGAGGCAGAAGAATATATTAAAGGTCTTATAAATCTTAGAGGAAAGATTATACCGGTTATAGATGTAAGACTTAGATTTAAGCAGGAGCCATTGGCGTATAATGATAGAACTTGTATCATCATTATAGATGTTCAGTCAACAGTAGTTGGTTTGATTGTAGAGAAGGTAGAAGAGGTTATTAATATTGATGATAAGGATATTGACCCACCACCTACATTGATACATGGCAATGCACTCAACAAGTATGTATGGGGAATTGGAAAGACAGCAGATTCAGTAAAATTATTATTGGACCCAGATAAGCTCATAAAGGATGATGATTTAGAGATGATGGAGGCTGCAGCAGAGGAAGCCCAGATAGAAAGTGATAGCGAATAGGAGGGGTGCGATTATGAAGTTTTTGAAAAATATGTCAATAAACGCAAAGGTTAAATTCTTAATTCTTGAGGCTGCAGCAGCTATAGTTATACTTACTGGTTTGATTTTTTTACTTGTGACAAATGCAAAAGATTTTTTTACAGGTGATTCGGCAGAAGGCTATATTAGAAGTTTTTCTGTATTTTCAATTGTAATCGGTGTATTTTGCTTATCAGGAATAGTCTTGATTGGTAGATTTGTATCCAAAAGCATCAATGATGCTTTAAAACAAGTGGTTAGAGCAATCAAGCTTGTTGGAGAAGGAAGTGTTGATGTAGAACTTGTTAAAATCAATAATGATGAATTTGGTGAGATTATTGATGCATTAAACGAAACTATATCAAATGTAAAAGCTAATGCAGAGATTGCCAATGCAATGTCAGATGGAGATTTCACTATGGAAGTTGTACCTAAGTCTGATATGGATGTATTAGGCAATTCATTTAAGAAGCTTGTCGATGATAATAACCACATTTTAGGAAATATTCGTGAGGCGTCAATGCAGGTTACTACTGGTTCTGAACAGGTTGCATCAGCTAGCCAGGCTATTGCACAGGGTTCGACACAGCAGGCAAGCGCACTTGAACAGATATCAGCTTCAATTGACGATATTGCTCATAGAACTAAGGTTAATGCATCAGAGGCAAATAATGCAAACAAGCTTGTAAAGGACGCTAAGGCTGGTGCTGTTAAAGGTAACGAACAGATGAAGGAAATGATGATGGCTATGAATGAAATAAATGAGTCATCAGAGAATATTTCAAAGATTATAAAGGTTATTGATGATATAGCCTTCCAGACAAATATCTTAGCTCTAAATGCGGCTGTGGAAGCAGCTAGAGCAGGTGCACAGGGCAAGGGCTTTGCAGTTGTTGCAGAGGAAGTAAGAAGTTTGGCGGCTAAGAGTGCACAGGCAGCAAATGAGACAGCAGAGCTTATAGAAAATTCAATTAATAAAATACATAAAGGCTCAAAACTTGCTGAAAACACAAGAAATGCTTTAGAGGAAATAGTTAAAAATATTGATAGTATTGTATCTATAATAAGTCAGATAGCTACTGCATCAAATGAGCAGGCTACAGCAGTTACACAGATTGACCAGGCTATCGGTCAAGTATCAATGGTTGTACAGAGCAATTCTGCTACAAGTGAGCAGTGCGCAGCGGCCAGCGAAGAGCTTTCAAATCAGGCAATGAGACTTAGAGAGCTTATATCAGTGTTTAAGCTTAAAAATCAGACTCAGTCATACTATAAAGAAGAAATTGAGGAAATGATTGAGGATAACGAACAGATTATTTCATTAGGTAACGATTTTGGTAAGTATTAAGACTAGAGAGTATTAGTTTATGTATGTGAATGATTATGATATAATTATAAGTAAGGCGTATGGTGAACTTGCACAGGGTATTACTCAGGAAATATTTATTTTCTTTGATAGAAAGGGTATTATACAAGAGTGCAATGTTACTGGACGAATGAAGTTAGGATATTCACAAAATGAAATAGTAGGAAAGTACATCGGTGAGATTCTCACCGATGTGTTTTCTATTGATGAAAATGGCAATGTGGAGTTTCCTGAAAATGATTTCGAAAACACTATATCAGGTGTTATGTACAGAAAAAATAGGACTTGCTTTGATGTGAAAGCAAGAATTCGAGCTGTAATTTCAGAGGATAACATTTATACTGCAGCTGTCAGTGCTATAGAGACATCTTTACAGAAAAGTGCAGAAAAGCAGATGACAATTGCAAAGGAAGAGCAAAAGAAAACTGAACAGGTTAGAACAGAGTTTGTAGCAAATGTGACACATGAGCTTAGAACACCTCTTAATGGTATAATAGGCCATGTGAAAGATTTAAAGGCTACAGCCCTTGATAGTGAACAGTTAGAGTCTATTAGAATCATTGAACATTGTTCAGATAATATGATGAAGCTTATAAATAATATTCTTGATTTTTCTAAGCTGGAGGCTGGAAAGTATCTTTTAGATGAGCAGGAATGTGAATTTAGCCGTTTTGTCGATAATATAGTGGCAACACATATAAAAACAATTGATGAAAAAGGTCTTCGTTTAATTGTAAATGTAGATAATGATATTCCAGAGTATTTGATATGTGATGAATTAGCATTAAGCAGAATACTTAATAATCTTTTGTCTAATGCTGTTAAATTTACCTCTGTAGGAAATGTAATGCTACAGATTACCAAGTCTAGTGAAAGCGAAGAGTATGTTGAGCTATTCTTTGCGGTTATAGACTCAGGTATAGGAATATCAGACGAGGAAAAGACAAAGTTATTTAAAGAATTTTCACAAGTAGATGCATCTGTAACGAGAAAATATGGTGGAACAGGACTGGGACTTTCTATTACAAAGCAATTAGTCGAGCTTATGAGTGGTAAGATATATGTGGACAGTACTAAGGGACAAGGAAGCACATTTTCTTTCAATGTATTTCTTAAGAAGTCTGAAAAGACTGGAAATCTTAATGAAAACAACTTTACATTTGCGGATATTGCATCATATGAAATAGGACATATGGTTGAAACTTCGTCTCTTACATCGGTTAATGAATTTGGAAGTAGCGCAAATATAAATGAAATACACAAGAATATGGAAAAGCTTGCTATTACCATAGAATTGAATAACTTCGAAAAGGCTGAAAATTTTGCATCTAATGTTAAAGAACTTGTAGCTGGTCAGAATGAAGAGCTTGATAGATATTTATTTAAGTTTATTTTGACTCTTAGAAAGAGTAATTATGAGAAATCAATAGAGATGCTTAAAAACACCAAAGAAAAACTAGCTGAACTTACTGGTGAGGAGTTTAGGTAGGGATAGGAGAATGATATGGATATAAATATGAATAAGGAAAAGGTCGTTCTCGTGGTGGATGACGTTTTTGAGAATTTGCTTATATTAAAGAAAATGTTGGAAAAGTGTGGCTATGTTCCTATGACTGCGTCTAGTGCAAAGGATGCTCTTGATATGATAAAAATCAAGATGCCAGAAATTATACTGTTAGATGTGTATATGCCAGAAATGGACGGTTTTGAGCTATGTGAAATCTTAAAATCAGATGTAAAGACAAAGGATATACCTATAGTGTTTATATCAGCAGGAATGTCAGAGGAAGATAAAGTCAAAGGTTTCTCATTGGGGGCAGTTGATTTTATTAACAAGCCATTTGCACTTCAGGAGGTTTCTCTACGTGTAAATAACCATGTTAAGATGTATGAGATGCAAAAGAATATGGAGTCTTATAATAAAAATCTTAACAAGCTTATTCAGGACCATGCGATAAAGATAAAGGAAGAGCAGAGAAACAGTCTTATATCTGTATTAAAGATGTATTATTTACGTTATCCTAAAGAAGAAAAACGATTGGCAAATATCGCATATAATTGTAAGTTCCTTGCGCAGGCACTTGAATTTACGACAGAATTTGAAAGTCAGATTACGCCATCATTTTTAGATTGTATTAGTGGTGCATCTAAACTACATGATATCGGAAAGTTATCTATCGGACCTGGTGGAGATAAAGATTTACATGAGTTAAATGGTGGAAAGTATTTAGAAGAGTTATCATTCTTATCAGAATATAACGATATGATTAAATTGGCTATAGAGGTAACAAAGGCCCATAATGAAAAATGGGATGGTTCTGGTAAACCATTAGGTTTGAAGGGAAATGATATTCCTCTTTCAGCTAGAATACTGGCTATATGTAATCGTTTTGAGTATCTATGTATTATATTAGCAGAGGATAATCCTGATATATCTGAAGAAGAAATGAGAGCAAAAGCGGTAGAAACTATTGAAAAAGAGTCTGGAAGTAGATTTGATCCTGAAGTTACAAAGATTTTTGTACAGATATCAAAACAATTTTCTCTTCCACAGATGTAAAAGAATATTTTTAAGCTCCTTGGCATAATATGTATAAAAAATGCAAGGAGCTTTTTTATGGACATATATAAAGATATAGAAGGACGAACAGGCGGAGAAATCTATATAGGTGTAGTAGGACCAGTACGAACGGGAAAGTCAACATTTATTAAAAAGTTTATGGATTTGCTTGTTATACCTAATATGGAAGATGTACACAATAGAGAGCGAACAAAAGATGAATTGCCACAGTCTGCTGCAGGAAGAACAGTTATGACTACGGAACCTAAGTTTATTCCTAAAGAGGCTGCTAACGTGATTTTATCAGGCAATACATCAGTTAAGGTAAGACTTATAGATTGTGTGGGCTATATGGTAGATGGCGCTACAGGACATATTGAAAATGATGTGGAACGAATGGTTAAAACGCCATGGTTTGACTATGAGATACCATTTTCAAAAGCGGCAGAAATAGGTACAAAGAAGGTAATCAACGACCATTCTACAATAGGTGTTGTTGTGACGACAGATGGAAGCTTTGGAGATTTATCAAGAGAACAATACATAGAGGCAGAGGAAAAAACCATAGAAGAGTTAAAAGCTCTTAATAAGCCGTTTATTGTACTTTTAAATACGTCTAGACCAGATGATGATAGAACATTAACACTAGCAAAAAATATGCAAGATAAATACAGTGTAACAGTAATGCCTGTAAACTGTAGTCAGTTAAAAAAGGATGATATTAACAGAATACTCAACGGAGTTTTGATGGAGTTTCCTGTAAGCGAAATTATGTTTTTTATGCCAAGCTATGCTGAAATGCTAGAAATAGATCATGATATTAAAGGCTCGATTGTGTGCTTGGGAAGAAATATTATAAAAAAAGGTCAATTTATGAGAGATTTTGAACATATTGGCTTTAAAGATTTTATTGGAGATAACCCGTACATCGAAGATGTATCAATTATTGAGAGGGATTTGGCTACAGGAATTGTAAAGGTTGCAATAAAGCTTTTTGATAAGTATTATTATGAGGTTTTGAGCGAATTTACTGGTCAAAATATTACTAACGAATTAGAACTTGTATCAACTATAAGAAATCTTGCATCAAAAAAGGATGAGTTTGAGAGAGTGGCAAGCGCTCTAGAACAAGTAAAAGCAAAAGGATATGGTGTGGTTTTGCCTGGTAGAAATGAGATTATACTAGATGAGCCAGAAGTGATAAAAAATGGAGCGAAATATGGTGTAAAGATTAAGGCAGAAGCACCATCCATACATTTGATTAAAGCAAATGTTCAAACTGAGCTAGCACCTATAGTTGGAGATGAAGCACAGGCACAGGATCTTATGAATTTTATTAAGGAAAATAGTAAAACAGGAACAGAAGGAATATGGAATACCAACATCTTTGGAAAAACTATTGAACAGACAGTTACAGATGGTATCAGAATGAAAATTGAAAAATTGTCTGATGAAACTCAAACAAAGATGCAAGAAACCTTGCAAAAAATAACTAATGAAAGCAAAGGTGGAGTGATATGTATTATAATTTGACATAATTCTATTCATTATTCGTGTTGCTAAAGTTGAATTGTACATAAAATTGACAAAATTAAGGTCATTTTCTAGATTTATGTCTAAGAATATGACCTTAATTTATTATGGAAGTTATAGACAATGTGTGGTAAAGTAATAGGGTATAAATGATAGCATAAATACGTCGAATAAGATTATGAATAAGGATGAAAGGAATATATATGGATATATTTATTTACGTGACTATATGCGTGTGCCTTTTGGTGTTTTTTGCATATCAGTCAAACGTATCGAAAAAGAATAAGCTAAAAGAGATGAATGATAGGATAGATAAAAGCTTTGGCACAATGCCAGACAGGGTCTATAAAACAGGTGAGCTTTTAAAGATTAGAAAATATTTTGATTTACAAAAGCAGGAGTCATATATCGATGATATCACATGGAATGATATGGGAATGGATGATGTATTTAAAAGCATCAATCACACATGGTCATCTATAGGAGAGGATTGTCTGTATAATAGACTCCGACATATGAACTACAGTGATGAAGAACTAAATGAGTTTGATTCATTAGTTGACAATATGGCAAATAATAAGGATGCTTCAAGGGATATACAGCAAGGCTTTATGGCTTTAGGAAGAACAAAGTCGGTATGTATATATGAGTTTATTTCTAAATTAGCAAGTCTGAAGGAAAAGAAGAATACAGAACATATTATACGTTGTATATTGTTAATAGTTTCTATAGGTTTACTTTTTGTTCAGCCATTTATTGGAATAACAGCACTTGTAATAATGGTATCAACCAATGTAATAAGATATTACAGAGTAAAGAAGGATATAGAGGATTATTTTACGTGTTTTGCATATATAATGAATATGATAGTATGCAGCAAGGATATAATCCAAAAATCAAAAGATATATCACCAAAGATATCTGATGAGCTTGACAACATATATAGTGATGTCATAGGAATGACAAAGGGTGTATTTCTTATTGCAGGTAACAACATGAGTGGTTCGCTGGCAGATTCACTTATGGAATATATAAGAATGTTATGTCATGTTGATATTATGAGATTCAACACTATGATGCGTGATGTGAAGAAACACGAGGATAAGCTAAAAAGGATGTATGTGTTAATAGGTATGTTAGAATCAGCTTGTGCAGTCGCATCGTACAGAGCTTATTTAGAGCGTGAGTATGGATATTATTGCAAACCAATATTCACAGGAGAGGGAATCAACGGAGACAACTTATATCATCCACTTCTTAAAAAGCCTGTGGCTAATTCCATAAATGAATGTAAATCCGTTCTACTTACAGGTAGTAATGCATCGGGTAAGTCCACTTTCCTTAAGACTATTGGAATAAATGCTATATTGGCTCAAACAATATATACAAATACGGGACGAGCATTTAGTCTTAAAAGATGCAAGGTTTATTCTTCTATGAGCTTAAAAGATGATATTATTGGTGGTGAAAGCTACTATATGGTAGAAATTAAAGCTCTTAAACGTATCGTGGATGCAGCTAGAAGAGATGAAAGAATAATATGTTTTGTAGATGAGGTACTTAGAGGTACAAATACTGTGGAGAGAGTTTCGGCATCTACAGAAATTCTTAGATATTTGGCTTCAAACTTTGGACAAAAGATAATGTGTTTTGCGGCGACTCACGACATAGAATTAACATATCTTCTTGAAGAGATATATTCCAATTATCATTTTGAAGAACAGGTCATAGATGAGGATGTTTTATTTAATTATGAATTAAACAAAGGCAGGGCTACTAGTAGAAATGCTATACAGTTGCTTAAAGTTATGGGATATGATGATGACATTATATTAAGGGCAAGAGAAAGAGCGGATAGATTTATAAAAACAGGACAATATTAAGTTGTTGAAAAAAGGCACTATTTGTGGTAAGCTTAAAGATGATGTTTTATATGTTAAGCATTAGGAAAGAAGGAGAGAAAAGTATGAATTTTTTGGGATTTACAGGCTTTTTGGGCGGAGTATTATATTATGCGTGTCTAGCTGTAGTTTTAACACTTGTTATGATTGCTGGTATATTCATTGGCAAGATGCTTAGAGACAGAAAAGATGCAAAGAAGATAAATATCGATGAAAAGGAGACAACCATTACAGAATAATGGTTGAATTGGAGGAAGAAATGAAAAAGTACGGCGTTAATGAATTAAGAAGAATGTACCTTGAATTCTTTGAGAGCAAGGAACATCTTAAGATGAATAGTTTTTCACTTGTACCACACAATGATAAGAGCTTACTTCTTATAAATGCTGGTATGGCACCACTTAAACCATATTTCACTGGCCAGGAGATTCCACCAAGAAATAGAGTGACAACATGCCAGAAGTGTGTTAGAACAGGTGATATTGAGAATGTAGGTAAGACAGCAAGACATCTTACTTTCTTTGAGATGCTTGGTAACTTCTCATTCGGTGATTACTTCAAGAACGAAGCTATCGACTGGTCATGGGAGTTCCTTACAAAGGTAATTGGTCTTGAAGAAGACAGATTATACCCATCTATCTATTATGATGATGACGAGGCATTTGAGATATGGACAAAGAAGGTTGGCGTTCCAGCAGAGAAGATAACAAGATTCTACCGTGATGAGAACGGTAAGTGTGATAACTTCTGGGAGCACGGTGCAGGTCCTTGTGGTCCTTGTACAGAGATTTACTATGATAGAGGTATCAAGTACGGTTGCGGTAAGCCTGATTGTAAGGTTGGTTGTGAATGTGATAGATTCATGGAAGTATGGAACAATGTATTCACACAGTTCGAAGGCGATGGTAACGGCAACTATACAGAGCTTGCTCAGAAGAATATCGATACAGGTATGGGTCTTGAGAGACTTGCAGTTGTAGTACAGGACGTTGATTCGGTATTTGATATTGATACAATGAAGGCTATTAGAGATGAAATATGTAGAATAGCTAATGTAACATACCAGACAGATGAGAAGAAGGATATATCTATCAGACTTATAACAGATCATATTCGTTCATCAACATTCCTTATTTCAGACGGTGTTATGCCTTCAAATGAGGGGCGTGGTTATGTTCTTAGAAGAATAATAAGACGTGCAGCTAGACACGGCAGACTTCTTGGTATTGAGGATAAGTTCCTTGCTAAGCTTTCAGAGACTGTTATCAACGAAAGTAAGGACGGATATCCAGAGTTAGACGAAAAGAAGGCGTTTATCTTCAAGGTATTAACTGAAGAGGAAAATAAGTTTAATAAGACAATCGATCAGGGACTTAGTATTCTTTCTGATATGATGGACAAGATGGTTACAGAAGGCAAGAAGGTTCTTGCTGGTGAGGATGCCTTTAAGCTCTATGATACTTATGGCTTCCCACTTGATCTTACAGCTGAGATTCTTGAAGAAAAGGGTATGACTCTCGATGAGGCTGGTTTTACAGCTTGTATGACAGAGCAGAGAGAAAATGCTAGAAATAGAAGAAAGACTACTAACTATATGGGTGCAGACGCAACTGTATATGAAGAGTTAGATACATCGCTTACAACAACATTTGTAGGATATGATAAGCTTGAGACTACATCTAAGGTTACAGCACTTACAACTGAGACAGAGGTTGTAGAGGCATTGGCAGATGGAGATGTAGGAACTATTATAGTAGAAGAGACAACATTCTATGCTACAATGGGTGGTCAGGAAGGCGACAAGGGTATCATTACAGTTGGTGATAGCCAGTTCGAAGTAGTTGATACTATAAAGCTTCTTGGCGGCAAAGTAGGTCACGTAGGTAAGGTTGTATCAGGTATGATTAAAGTAGGTGATACTGTTACACTTACAGTAGATGCTGCTAATCGTGCGGGTACATGCAAGAACCACAGTGCAACACATCTTTTACAGAAGGCTCTTAGAACAGTACTTGGCTCACATGTAGAGCAGGCTGGTTCGTTAGTTAATAATGATAGACTTCGTTTTGATTTCTCTCATTTTGCAGCACTTAGCGCTGATGAGATTGCAAAGGTAGAAGCTATAGTAAATGAACAGATATCAGCAGGTATCGATGTAGTTACTAAGGAGATGACTCTTGATGAGGCTAAGAAAACTGGTGCTATGGCGCTCTTTGGTGAGAAGTATGGCGAGAAGGTTCGTGTAGTAACTATGGGTGATTTCTCTGTTGAGCTTTGTGGTGGTACACATGTTAAGAATACAGGCAATATAGCTAACTTCAAGATAATATCTGAGTCAGGTATTGCCGCAGGTGTTAGAAGAATTGAGGCTCTTACAGGAGCAGGTGTAGTTAAATATTATGCTGATCTTGAGGCAGAGCTTAATAAGGCAGCTAAGGCAGCTAAGTCTGATGTGGCAGGTCTGGTTAAGAAGATAGAGGCTATGCAGGAAGAACTTAAGTCACTTCATTCTGAGAATGAGAAGCTTAAGAGCAAGATGGCTAATGATGCTCTTGGTGATGTTATGAATCAGGTAACAGATGTTAATGGTACAAAACTTCTTGCTGTTAAGGTTGATGGCGTTGATATGAATGGTCTTAGAAATCTCGGAGATCAGTTAAAGGATAAGCTTGGAGAGGGCGTTATCGTTATCGCTTCAGCTTTAGATGGAAAGGTAAACCTTTTAGCTATGGCTACAGATGCAGCACAGGCTAGTGGTGCTCATGCTGGAAATATTATAAAGGGCATCGCAGCTATTGTAGGTGGTGGCGGTGGTGGCCGACCAAATATGGCACAGGCTGGTGGTAAGCTTCCAGAGAAGATTGATGAGGCACTTGCAGAGGCTAAAAACGTATTGTCATCACAGTTATAAAAATAATCTTTCGAGAAGTTGAAAAAATATGTTGACGAATGTAAATTATGTGATATAATAGCATTTGTGCAATAAAACCTTACAGTTGTATTATGCACAATACGCAACTGGAGGGGAGGTTAGGTGAGACAATGTCAAATGTTATCGTTAAAGAAAACGAAAGTTTAGATAGTGCTTTACGTAGATTCAAGAGAAATTGCGCAAAGGCTGGTATTCAGCAGGAGATTCGCAAGAGAGAGCATTACGAAAAGCCAAGCGTTAAGCGTAAGAAGAAGTCAGAGGCAGCAAGAAAGAGAAAGTACAACTAATAGTTGACTTTACAAGCTGTAGACTAATCGAAAAGATGATTATTAAATGAGAGGACTGGTATTTTTACCAGTCCTTTTTCATATATATAGATAAACAATGGTGGGAGTATATATGTATGAAAAGAATAGTTGAGGCATTGGAACTTCCCAAAGATTTATGCTTAGGTGCATTAAATGTAAAGCTTATTGGACAATATGAGGCATTGATAGAGAATTATAAATGTATTATTGAGTATGGCAATGAGGTTATAAAACTACAAGGGAAAAATACAAGGGTTAAGATACAAGGTAAAAATCTTAAGATATCATATTTTACCAAGGACGATATGAGAATCAAAGGGCTTATATGTCAGATTACGTTTTATTAGTATATTTAAATAATATAATGTAGGTGAAATATGTTTGAGTGGTTTTATAAAAGATATAAAGGGTTTGTTTTGATAAAAGTAAGAGGAGTGAATCAAGAAAGATTTTTGAATTTAATAAATGCAAGAGAGATAAGTATATGGAATATCTCAAGAATTAATGATAACATACAGTTTTATATGTATGCAAAAGATGTGAAGTTATTAAAAGAAATAATGAGGAAGACCAAAACTAACATTAAAATAATAGAAAGGTGTGGTCTGCCTTTCTTTTTGTTTTTAAATAGAAAACGAAAAATGTTTATTGCAGGTATGGTAACAGGATGGTTTCTTGTATATATAATGTCATTGTATATATGGAATATAAGCTTTGAAGGAAATGTTACACACACAGACGATGAACTGTTAAAATATATGAAGTCAATTGGCATAGTAGAAGGCATTGAGAAGAAAAATATAAAACCTGATGATATAGAAAAAAGCATAAGAAATCAATATTTTGATATAACTTGGTCTTCTGTAGAAATATCTGGAACAATGTTGAAAATACATATAAGAGAGAATAGTAGTCAGGTTGGTATTGAAAATGAAGAAGATAAAATAAAGGAACAGTCTGACATAGTAGCTAAAAAGGACGGTGTAATAGTGTCTATGTTTACTAGAAGTGGTACGCCTGTTGTTAAGATAGGTACACAAGTAAAAAAGGGCGATTTGCTTGTGGCAGGTAAATATTCCATTGTAGCTGATGATATGAGTGTAATAGAAGAAAGGATTGTACAGGCGGACGGAGATATTGTAGCGAGAATAACATATAATATATCTGAAAAAATAGACAGATGTTATGTCAAAAAAACATACACAGGAGAAACTATATGTGCAAAAGAAATTAACTGGAGTAAAGGAAGAATAGATATAACAAAGTTATTAAAAAACAAAGATGAAAAATATGATATAGTAAATAAAAATGTGCCAATATCAATAGGTAAAAGCTTCTATTTACCGATTAGTTTAAAAGATATTGTGTATAAAAAATATTCAATAGTCGAAGATAAATATACAGATGATGAGCTTACAGAACAAGCAAATAAAAAATTACAGTATATTTTAAAAAAAATAGAGGAAAATACTATTCAAATTATAGAAAATAATGTTAAAATAGAAAATAGTGAGAATTACTGTTTAATATCAGGAGATATTACAGTTTTAGAATATATAGGGAGCGTAAGAGATACGTATGAGTGAAATAGGAAATATATTTGATATGCCTGCAGTACATGGTGCAAATGTATTTGGTAGTATGGATCAATATGCAAAGAAGATAGAGAAAACATTGCATGTATCAATCATATACAGAGATTCAACTGTAAAAATCGTGGGAGGACCTACAGATGTAAAACGTTGTGAAGCTGTATTGAATGATTTATTAGAGTTATCAAAGAGAGGAAATGTCATAACAGAACAAAATGTAGATTATGCATTGGCCTTAACTTATGAGGACAAAACAAATGTAATGTTAGAGATAGACAATGAAATAATAACAAGAACTATAAGTGGAAAGCCTATAAAACCTAAGACGCTTGGTCAAAAGCAGTATATAGATAATATAAAGAAGAACACAATAGTATTTGGTGTAGGACCAGCAGGAACAGGTAAGACATATCTTGCAATGGCAATGGCCATTGAGGCATTTAAAAATAACGAAGTAAATAGAATTATATTGACTAGACCAGCCATAGAGGCAGGGGAAAATCTTGGTTTCCTTCCAGGTGACTTACAGAGCAAGGTTGACCCGTATTTAAGACCACTTTATGATGCATTATATCAGATAATGGGAGCGGATAGTTTTCTGCATAATTCTGAAAAAGGTTTAATCGAGGTGGCACCATTAGCTTATATGAGAGGAAGAACCTTGGATAATGCTTATATTATATTAGATGAGGCCCAGAACACAACACCAGCGCAGATGAAGATGTTCCTTACAAGAATAGGCTTTGGTTCAAAGATTGTTATTACAGGAGATTTGACTCAAAAGGACTTACCAAAGGGAACAATATCAGGCTTGGAGACAGCCGTTAAGATTCTTGAAAATATAGAAGGTATAGGCATATCTAAGCTAACTAATAGAGATGTTGTGAGACATCCACTTGTACAGCAGATTGTAAAGGCATACGAGGATTACGAGCAGCGAGGAAAGAGAAATGACAGAAGCTAAAACATTAAAAGACTTGTGTATAAAAATAGGCGCATGCCTATATATGATATTTGTTACTATAGCAGTATCATATTATATATCAAAGCTATATATGCCAAATTTGTGGGATAATGAGCGAGTGGCTATAACAGTTTTTATTTCCTTAGGTTTTTTAGTATCTTTGATAGTTCTTGTGTTTAATGAAAAGAATATTATTAAACTAATGATTTCATATCATTTTATCATAGTGGCTATGGTTGTATGTGTTTTGGTTAAGTATCCGTTTACACCATTCGTATTTGCACCGGTGTTATTTACTATTATTTATGATATTAAGGTTGGTATGGCTGTAGGTGTTACTATTGGATGCACACTTATGTTTAGAAATAATGATCTATATCCTATATATATGTTTGGAGCAGCACCAATGGTTATATCCGTGGCTTCATGTCTTTGTGTTTGGAAGAAGAACAAACTTATTGAAAATATAGGAAGAATAATTATTTTTCTAACAACAATTATTATTTATGTTGCATTTTTTGGTCTGTACAGCAAAGAATCAGGAACTATGTATGAAACAGCAGGTTTTGCTTTTTCTATTGTATTAACAGCTATTATAGCGGCTGTATTGGGAAATGTTGTTGGAATGGGAGTAAATTGGATAACAGGTAAAGTCATTCCTTCGTTTTATCTTAAACGATTTACTGATGATACATACCCAGCAGTAATACTTATGAAAAAGAAATCAACCACCTTATATTATCATTCGATGGAGGTTGCTGAATTATCAAGATATGCAGCAAAAAGGATAGGTGCTGATTATGAATTAGCATATACAGGAGCTTTTTATCATGATATTGGTAAGCTTGTGGGACAAGAATATATAAAAGAGGGAATAACCCTTTCAGAAAAATACAAGCTTCCTCAATGTGTTAGAAATATTATGATAGAGCATAATATAAAATCAAGGTTGCCTCGTACAAAGGAGTCGGCTATAGTTATGTTATGTGATACTGCAGTATCAGCAGTTGAGTATCTAAAAGCAACTATGGATAAAAAGGATATGAGCGAGTCGGCTATTATAGAAAATGCGCTTAATAAGCGAATGTTATCAGGAGCTCTTAATAAGTCAGGGTTAAGTATTGAAGAATTTTCTATAGTAAAAGAATCGTTATTGAAGATAAAGGAGAAGCAGTAACATGTCACTTTTTATTGAAAATGAGATAAATGCAAAATTTGATTTTGATTATGAAGAAGTAATAGAAAACGTTGTAAATGGAGCTGTTGAATATATTCAATGTCCATATGAGGTTTATGTTGAGGTATCTATAACTGACAATAATGTTATTAGAGATATTAACAGAGAACAAAGAGATATTGATAGTCCTACAGATGTACTGTCGTTTCCGCTTATAGACTATGAGAAAGCAGGAGATTTTTCATTTCTCGAGGAAATGGATGATGATATGGCGTATGAATATTTTGAACCAGATACAGGTGAGTTGATGTTGGGTGATATCGTATTATCTGTAGATAGAATATATTCACAAGCTGAGGAATTTGGACATTCAGTTAAGCGAGAAATGGCTTTTTTAGTAGCGCATAGTATGCTTCATCTGTTTGGTTATGACCATATAGATGATACTGAGCGAGAGGAAATGGAGCAAAAACAGAGAGATATTCTTGAAAGATTGGGAATTACAAGAGATTAATTTATAAAATGTAAAGGTGGACGACTATATGAGCAGAGAAAAGACTAACTTCCTTGTACAGGGAAGTATTCTTGCAATTGCAGGTGTATTGGTAAGAATTATAGGAATTATATATAGAGTGCCGGTAAATAACATTATTGGTGAAACAGGTGCGGCTTATTACAGTGCTGCATATAATGTATATTCATTATTTCTGCTTATATCATCAATGAGCATGCCATTAGCAGTTTCAAAAATTGTATCTGCTAAGCTGGCAAAAGGAGAAATCAAAAATGCTTATAAAGCCTTTACAGGAGCAGTAGGCATAGGTTTAGTGTTAGGTATCTTCACCTTTTGTCTTATGTATTTGGGTGCTGATTTTTGGGCTGGATTATGGGGATTTCCATCAGCGGCACCTGCTATAAAAGTGCTTGCACCAGTAGTCTTTATAATGTCAGTACTTGGTGTTCTTAGAGGCTTCTTTCAAGGAATAGGGACTATGCTTCCAACAGCTATTTCTCAGATATTGGAGCAGGTTGCCAATGCTGTTGTAAGTATTGTAGGAGCGATGTATTTATTTGGTGTAGGAAGAAATGCTACGGAGTCAGCAATGCTCGGAGCGGCAGGTTCTACTATGGGAACACTTGCGGGCGCTGCAGTAGCCCTTATATTCCTGTCGTTTGTATTTGTTATATATTTACCAGTATTAAAGAGACAGATTGCAAAGAACAGAGGTGTCCAAGAAGAGGATTATGGTAGTCTATCAAAGGAGTTGATTATGACCATAGCACCAGTTCTTCTTAGTACAACTTTATACAATCTAAGTGGTTTGTTTGACAGCGGTGTATATGGCAATATTTGTGAAAAGATGTATGGCATAAAGGAAGCCGATTATGCTGCAGTGTATGGTGTATATTCTGGACATTTCAAGTTATTAACAACAGCACCAATAGCTATAGCGTCAGCATTATCATCAGCTATAATACCTAGTGTAATACGCTCAGTTATGTCTGGAGACAGAAGAGGGACTATACGAAAGCTTGAATCATCTATGAGACTTACAATGATAGTTGCAATTCCAGCAGGTATGGGATTAACTGTATTGGCAGAGCCTATAATTAAGATGCTTTTTGGAAATGAACTTATTGTAGAATCTACAAACATAATGAGATTTGCAGTACTTACAGTTGTATTTTATTCAATGTCTACTATAAGCAACGCCTTTTTACAGGGTATAGATAAAATGCATGTGCCTATTATCAATTCAGCTATAGCAATAGTTATCCATTACGTAGTCCTTATCGCAGGTTTATTTGTGGTAGGACCTAGCATATACGTAGTAGTTGTTGCAGATATGATATACGCATTTAGTGTATGTATATTGAATTCATCAGCAGTATATAAATTCATAAGATACAAGCAAGAGATAATAAAGACCTTTGTTCTACCATTAGTATCAGCAGCTATTATGGGTGCTGTGGCTATAGGAGTGTACTATGTGATGAATCTATTAGTTAAATCTAATATTATCTCATGTGTAATAGCTATACTTGTAGCTTGTATTGTATATTGCTTAAGCTTATTGCTTGTTAAAGGCGTTAGTGAAGAAGAGATAAATATGCTTCCAAAAGGAAAGAGCATAGCTAACGTATTAAAGAAAACAGGTCTATTATAATTTTTCAATTAAATATTTGTATAAAGTATAAAAAAACGCAGATACTTTTCTTAAGAATACTAATTAACTATTGAGGTGAGAGTATGAGAAAAACAGAAAAGTATATCTGCGTTTTTGGTGTTGTAGTAGGATTTGTTGCGGCATATGTTATTGGTTATAGATATGGAATTGACGACAAAGATAATACAATAAAAGTGCAAGATGAGATCACTGACAATTCATATAACAATAATGTACAGACACCTACAAGTGGTTCACTTGACGTTGCTGTTGAAAATAAAGTTATAAAAAGAGATGCAAAGCTTATATTGGAAGTAAATCACGAGGAGCCAGATATAGCATTTGAAACTATAGAAATGAATATACCTATAGAATTGATAGGTTTATCCAGGTCAGATGTAATAGAATATGTAAAGAATAACGGAGATTTTTTCACAGACGAGGATGAGGAACTTATAAACATAATGCTTATGTCTTTTTCTGATGAACAGATTGTATTAAGAAAGAATGTAAGAGAAGGACAAGTAGTTATATATCCAAAAGGTGAGTCAGAGGAGTACAATTATTATATTGGGTTCAAAGATAATAAAGTTGTTGTGTTTAAGAAAGACAAGACTACTGTTTTTATAGAGACTGGCATAACATATGATATGGTAGATGTGGAGACTAGAGAAAATATTGAACAAGGTATATGGATTGAAAATATCACAACATTATATCGCTATCTAGAAAGTATAACCAGCTAGTATATTAGGGAAGTTGCTTGCGATTACGATGCAAATATGCTAGAATATATATGTTTTATATCAAAAATGGGGAAGTGTGCTTTCTTATGAGAGAAATTGTAATAATTGGTGGTGGAGCATCAGGAATGATGTGCGCCATCGAGATATTAAAAAACAATAAAAATACACATGTTGTCATATTGGAACACAATGTATCAGCAGGTAGGAAGATACTTGCAACAGGAAATGGAAGATGCAATCTTACAAACCTTTCTATGAGTGCAGAGTGTTATAGAAGTCATGATATGGACAAAATGGCTGAGCTTGTTGGACGTATTACGCCACAGGAAATTATTGAGCGCTTCAAAGCAATGGGTATGTTATGTACTGAAAAGAATGGATATGTTTATCCCTATTCAGGACAAGCATCTACAGTAAATGATACACTTTTTAATGAATGTCTAAAAGGTGGAGCTGAATTTATATTTGATGCCCATGTTATAGATATAGAATGTACCAAGATATCTGATGAGAAAAAGTTTTTTCTTAATGTGTCCTGTGGAGCTGTAGATGAGGCTGGTAATAGAAAAAAGGTAAGAAAGACATTTAAAGCAGATGTAGTTGTTCTTGCATGTGGAAGCAAAGCATATCCGAGACTTGGAAGTGATGGTTCGGGATATAGTATGTTAAATAAGCTTAATATTAAGCTTATTGATGTAGTACCAGCATTGACAGGACTAAAATGTAAGGAAAAGATATACACTACTGGTGCAGGTGTAAGAACTACAGCCAATATTAAAATGTATGTAGATCATGAACTTAAAGCCACTGAAAAAGGAGAATTGCAGCTTACTGATTATGGCATATCTGGTATTCCGGTATTTCAGATTTCAAGATATGCATCATATGGCATAGCAGATGGATGTAAGGTTCATTGTGTTATTGATTTTATGCCAGAGTATAATGAAACTGCAATAGTTGATTTTATTGAAGTTGGATTACAGACAAGGAAAACAATAGGTGAAGTTTTAAATGGTATACTTAACAGTAAACTTGCTAAAATGCTATTAACATATAGTAGAAAAGATGAAAATCTTACTATAGAGATGATGGGCCAAGAAGATATTTTAGAGATTGTTAAGAACATTAAGGAGTATTACACGGTTATAGTAGGTACCAATGATTATGACCAGTCGCAGGTATGTGCAGGTGGCGTAAAGTTGTCTGAGATAGACGATACATTCCAGTTAAAAAACATTCCTGATTTATATATTATTGGTGAACTTTTGGATGTAGATGGTGTATGTGGTGGTTATAACCTACATTTCGCATGGGAGTCAGGTATTGTAGCAGCTAGAAACATATAACTTAATCTCAAGTTTAGATAAAGATAGAGGAATTAAGATGATTAGAATTAATCAGATAAAGATACCATATCAACAACAAAAACAAGAGTATGATATCTTACATAGAAAAATTGCAAAGCTTCTGCGTATAAATGATGGTGAAATAGTGGATTTCGAGATTGTTCGAAGATCTATTGATGCAAGAGAAAAGCCAGATATATATAACGTTTATTCTGTAGATGTACAGATAAAGGATGAAAGCAGAATAAAGGAAAGCATCATAAAAGGTAATATATCAAAAGTCAATAATATTATCTATAATGTGCCTGCCAATACGAAGGGTACAACTCCTAATAAACGCCCTATTGTAGTTGGTATGGGACCAGCAGGTCTTTTTTGTGGATATTTCTTAGCTTTAAACGGTTACAAGCCTATCATTATAGAACGCGGAAAATGTGTTGAAGATAGAACAAAGGACGTTGAGTTTTTTTGGGAAACAGGAAAACTCAACACTGAATCTAATGTTCAGTTTGGTGAAGGTGGAGCTGGTACTTTTTCTGATGGCAAGCTAAACACTATGGTTAAGGACAAATCAGGAAGAAACAGAGCTGTACTTGAAACCTTTGTAAAGTTTGGTGCTGATAAAGAAATTTTATATGTTAATAAGCCTCACATAGGAACGGATGTGCTATGTCATATCGTTTCAAATATGAGAAAAGAAATAATAAAACTTGGAGGTCAAGTTAGATTTGAGACGAAGCTTACAGACATTGAAGTAAGTGATAATGAGATTAAAGCGATCATAGTTAATGATAATGAAAGAATAGAGACTGATAATCTGGTGCTTGCATTAGGGCATAGCGCAAGAGATACATTTTATATGCTTGATGAAAAAAATATACATATGGAGCCTAAAGCATTTGCAGTAGGTGTCAGAATGGAGCATCCACAGGAGCTTATAGATATGAGTATGTATGGTATACTACATCAGGATAGTATAGAGAATATATTGGGAGCGGCAGATTATAAGTTGACAGGACAGGCATCAAACGAAAGAGGCGTTTACTCATTTTGCATGTGTCCAGGCGGATATGTGGTTAATGCTTCTTCAGAAGATAAAAGACTTGTAGTAAACGGTATGAGTTATAGTGATAGAGGCAGCCGTAATGCTAACAGTGCTATTATAGTAACTGTATCACCGGAAGATTTTGATGATAATAGTCCACTTTCCGGGATAGAGTTTCAAAGAAAGCTTGAGGAAGCTGCCTATGTAGAAGGGGGCGGAAAAATACCTGTGCAGCTATATGGTGATTTTAGAGACGGTAAGAAGTCTGAAGGCTTTAAAACAATAGAACCACAAACAAAAGGTGAGACAGCCTTTGGTGATATGCACAATATCTTGCCAACATATATATGTGATGCATTATCTGAATGTATTGAAGGTTTTGGCAAGAAAATAAAAGGCTTTAATCATCCAGACGCTTTAATGTTAGGTGTTGAAAGTAGAACATCTTCACCAGTTAGAATGTGTCGTAATGATATGCTGCAGTCTAATATTAAAGGCATTTACCCCTGTGGTGAGGGTGCTGGATATGCAGGAGGTATAACTTCTGCAGCTATGGATGGCATAAAGGTTTATGAAGCTATAAATGAGTTTTATCAAAAAGATTAGGAGCAACAAGATGAATTATAGAGAAGAACTTAAAAATAAAAAAAGAATAGTAGTGAAGATTGGTTCATCATCACTTACACATAAGCAGACAGGACAAATTGATTTTGAAAAGTTAGAGCATCTTGTAAGAGTACTTACGAATTTATGTAATATGGGCAAAGAGGTTATCTTAGTTTCATCTGGTGCTGTAGCCATAGGTCGCAAGGCCCTCGGTCTTATGAATAAGGAATTGGAGTTGGCACAGAAACAGGCATGTGCAGCTGTTGGACAGGCACAGCTTATGATGACATATAATAAGCTTTTTAGCGAGTACAATCAGCAGATAGCACAGATTCTTATGACTAAAAATGTTATTCTCAACGAAGAGAGCAGACATAATGCAACCAATACATTTAATGAACTACTTAAGATGGGCGTAATACCTATTGTAAATGAAAATGATACTATATCTACATATGAGATACAGCGTGTTATACAGTTTGGTGATAATGATAGATTATCAGCCATCGTTTCGGCATTATCAGGAGCGGATTTACTTATAATTATGTCTGATACTGACGGATTATACACAGATGATCCAAATATAAACAAAAATGCTAAATTTGTTGAGCTTGTAGAAAATCTTGATGACGAGTATCTTGAAATGGGCAAAGCTACAAGCAGTAGTAATGTCGGTACAGGTGGAATGAGCGCAAAACTCACTGCAGCAAAGATCTCAACAAATTCAGGAACAGATATGGTTATATGTAATGCAAAGGATGTTCATATCATTAATGATATAATAAAAGGTGAAAATGTTGGAACATTGTTTGTTGCACATAAGGATGATAATTTCGATCTTGTAGAGGAGATTAAATAGATAAATGAATATTCGTATTATTAAAAACACAACAGAATCGACTGATGTTTTTGTAAAAAACGGATATATGATACAGGTACAGACAGATGACAGCGGTTATGGGGATATTAAATCAGTAAAATATATTCTATATGACCCTAAGAAAAATGAAAGTACTGAAATAGAGCCGTCGATTCTTAAGTACAATTTAATAGATATAAGAGATATAAAATATGGTTCGGATTATGTTTATTTTTGTGGCATAAAGAAGGATGACGGTGAAAAACATAAGATTATCATATATCGATATTGCATATCGACTAAGGAGTGTACATCGGTGTATACTTTTTCTGAAAAGCTCGATAAGTATAGTGAATATATGAAAACAACCATATATGCAGTAAATGAATATTATCTCATTATTCAAAATGCCTTTTTAAGAGCTAATCTTACGGAGGAGTATGCAGATTATTTTGATTTTGAGCAATATTTATATAGTGTAAACGAGGACAAGAAATACAAGATTACTGATGAAAGATTTGCTAGATATGGCATTATGGAATTTAAGCCTATAAGCACTAATATGTGTGTGCTTAAGCTAGGATATGATTTACTAAAAGATGACAGATATACTATCCTAAAGAAAAATGAATCAGCAAAAGAAAGTGTAGGCTTAGTAAATATCGGACAGCTAGTATCAGATATATTGATTAGTCAGCAGGAATTAGTATTTAATATAATTGATAGCGTTTTTTATACGGCAACAATACCTTATGTTAAGATAGAAGGTGAATATATTATTTATTCACGTATTAAGCTGGAGGGAGAACTTGAAGAAGAAATCGTATTTTATAATTTTGCATCAAAAGACGCAACGATATGTATAAACAGTTCTCATAAAGACAATAAGTCATCGACAAATACCTGTATAATGGAAGGTATGCCATATGTTGTTCATGAAGGCGATAAAGGTTATGAATTTATAGATGTTAAGGGAAAGAAAAATGCATTTTATCTTAATCCCTCAGACAATATTAGAAATATAATCGATAATGTAATAATAGTTTCTGGCTTTGATAAGGGATTGTTTGGAAAGAAAAAGTCATATGTGGCTGTATATAAAACTCCAACAGCAAAGATTTTGCATAAAGAGAAAGGAAACTATATCACAAGCTTTATCGCTGATAATAAAACATTATATATCGTAGTTGGGGCATGAAAAACCCTGTATAATTAGGAGGTTACAATGGATTTAAAGATAGATAGAATTAATGAATTATATAGAAAATCTAAGGAAGTAGGCTTAACTGAAGAGGAAAAAGCAGAGCAGGCTGCACTTAGAAAAGCTTATGTTGAAGCTTTTCATAACAATATGAGAGGAAATCTTGACAATATGAAGATACAGCGTCCAGATGGAACAATTGAAAATGTTAAGGACAGATATAAAGGAAAGAAGTAAGGTTGGGTAGAGAATATGGCAAATAAAAGCGAAATCAGAACAATGATGAAGGCTGTTAAAAATGAATTTGAGCCTATGATGATATCTTTTGCAGGTGAGGTTATAGGATACAAGGTAATGGCAATGGAAGAGTATAAGAATGCAGATACCATTTTCATTTATGCTGATTACAATAGAGAAGTACCTACATCTACAATTATTGCAGATGCCCTTAAATCAGGAAAAAAGGTCGCATTACCTAAGGTATATAACCAGGATTTAGCAAAAGAAGAAATAGATAGAAATTATATGAAATTTCATTATATTACTTCAATGGAAGACTTAGAGCAGGGCTATAATGGTATCAGAGAGCCAAAGGAAAAACTTCCTGTAGCAGATTATGATACAGAGGGTAGTGTGATGATAATGCCACTTATGGCTTTTGATGCTAAAAGAAATAGGGTAGGCTATGGAGCAGGCTTTTATGACAGATATTTAAATAGTCATAAAGTAGCCTATAAGATAGGAATAGCTTATGATGAGCAAAAAGTTGATAATATAGACGATAGTACAGAATATGATGTTAGACCAGATGTTATAGTTACACAGAAGGCTATATATAACTAATTGTAAGCTTTAGAGTTAGGGAGGAAGTAACAATGGATTTAGAACTTTTATGTAAAAATGCCTGTGCAGCTAAAAGGGCATTGGGAAAGTTAAGTACAGGTGAAAAGAATAGAGTGCTTGTGGCTGTAGCAGATGCACTTATAGAAAATGTAGATTCTATTATAGCTGCCAATAAAATAGATGTGGAAGCTGGTAAGGCTAATGGAATGTCACAAGGACTTGTAGACAGACTTATGCTTTCAGTTGCACGTATAGAGGATATGGCTTCAGGTTTAAAGCAGGTAGCTGATTTACCAGACCCTATTGGTGAGGTGACAGATATGACTAAGCGTCCGAATGGAATGATAATAGGAAAGCGTAGAGTTCCAATGGGTGTTATAGGTATAATCTACGAGGCTAGACCGAATGTAACATCAGATGCTTTTGGTTTGTGTTTTAAGACAGGAAATGCTGTCATATTAAAAGGTGGTAGCGATGCTATCAATTCAAACAAGAAAATAGTAGAGGTCATAAGAGAGGCTGTTACTAAGTGTGGCATTACAGCGGATGCAGTTCAACTTATAGAATCAACAGATAGAGAGACAACAACTAAATTTATGAGAATGAATAAATATGTTGATTTGCTTATACCTAGAGGTAGTGCAGGACTTATAAAAGCTACAGTTGAGAATGCTACTATACCAGTTATAGAGACAGGAACAGGCAATTGTCATATTTATGTAGATAGTAATTGTGATGTAGATATGGCTGTAAATATTCTTATGAATGCAAAGACTCAGCGTATAGGTGTGTGCAATGCCTGTGAGTCATTGGTAGTTCATCAGGATATATTAGGTGAGTTTTTGCCAAAGGCTGTAGCTGCACTTAATGAAAAGAATGTTGAGATAAGAGCAGATGAGCCAGCAAGAGAGATATGTCCAGAGCTTATTCAAGCTACAGAAGAAGATTTCTATACAGAATATCTTGATTACATTATCTCTGTTAAAACTGTAAAGAACATCGAGGAAGCAATAGAGCATATAAATGAGCATAATACAAAGCACAGTGAGGCTATTGTTACAAAGGATTATGACAATGCTAATAAGTTCCTTGATGAGATAGATGCAGCATGTGTATATGTAAATGCGTCTACAAGATTTACAGATGGTTTTGAGTTTGGCTATGGAGCAGAGATAGGTATATCAACACAGAAGCTTCATGCAAGAGGTCCTATGGGACTTAAAGAATTGACTACATCTAAATTTATTATATATGGTAGTGGTCAGGTTAGATAGGAGAATACAAATATTATGAATGATAATATTTTAGAAAAAATAGCTAAAATAGAGGAACAAATCAGTAATGGACAGCTTATGGCTGCGCCGGAAAATGAGCCAGAGAGACAGTATTACTTCATAGCAAAGTTAAAAGAATACGTAAGTAAGACAAGGGAAAGTATCGGAAGACCGCTTACTGCTTGTACAAAAACATTTGGTTGTCAGATGAATGCTAGAGATTCCGAAAAGCTTGAAGGTATACTTAAAATCATAGGATATGAGCCAACGGAAAGTGAAAAAGCTGACTTTGTTATATATAACACATGTACAGTAAGAGAAAATGCTAACCTTAAGGTATATGGACATTTGGGATTATTATCAAACTACAAGAAGAAAAATCCACAAATGTTGATATGTATGTGTGGCTGTATGATGCAGGAAGCCCATGTAGTTGAAAAGATAAGAAAAAGCTACAAGTTTGTTGACTTGGTTTTCGGAACTCACAATATATACAAGTTTGCAGAGCTTTTATATGACAGAGTATCCAATGAATCTATGATTATAGATATTTGGGAGGATACAGATAAGATAGTGGAAGAACTTCCTATAGAGAGAAAGTTCCCATTTAAATCAGGTGTCAATATTATGTTTGGATGCAATAATTTCTGTAGCTATTGTATAGTTCCTTATGTAAGAGGAAGAGAGAGAAGCAGACAACCTGAGGATATTATAAATGAGATAAAGAAATTGGCGGCTGATGGAGTTGTTGAGATAATGCTTTTAGGGCAAAACGTTAACTCTTATGGCAAAAATCTTGATAAACCAATGAGTTTTGCAGAGCTTCTTAGAGAGATTGAGAAGATAGATGGTATAGAGCGTATCAGATTTATGACGTCGCATCCAAAGGATTTATCTGATGAGCTTATAGAGGTTATGGCATCGTCAAAAAAGATATGTAAGCAGCTTCACTTACCTGTACAGTCCGGAAGTAGCCGTATACTTAAGATAATGAATAGACGTTATGATAAAGAGCATTATTTAGGCTTAGTTGATAAGATAAAGAAGGTGATTCCAGACATATCGTTGACAACAGATATTATAGTAGGATTTCCAGGGGAAACTGAGGAAGACTTTGAAGAGACTATGGATGTGGTGCGCAAGGTTCAGTATGATTCTGCATTTACATTTATATATTCAAAGAGAAGTGGAACACCAGCTGCAGCGATGGAGGATCAGATACCTGAGGATGTTGTAAAGGAAAGATTTGATAGATTGTTAGCAGAAGTACAAAAGGGTGCCAATGAGCGTACACGAAGATTTGAGGGTCAGATACAAAAAGCCCTTGTAGAGGATGTCAATTCACAGTTGGAAGGTTATGTGACAGGCAGACTTGAATCTAGTATGGTTGTACATTTTGAGGGTGATGCGTCACTTATAGGCAAAATAGTAGATGTAGAGCTTACAGAGGCTAAGGGTTTTTACTTTCAAGGAAGACAAATATAAAACGAAAGAAGGACAAAAGATATGAATAAGTTGAAACCAAAGCTATTTTCAGTTATGAAAAATTACACAAAAGAACAGTTTGTTAAAGATGTAATATCAGGAATTATTGTTGCAATCATTGCATTACCATTATCTATGGCTCTTGCATTAGCATCAGGTGTAGAGCCTCAGCTTGGTATCTATACAGCGATAATAGCCAGTGTTGTTACAACATTTTTAGGTGGTAGTCGTGTTCAAATAACAGGACCAACAGCAGCGTTAGCAACAATGATTGCAGGTGTTGTAGCTGAATTTGGTATAACAGGTTTAATGGTAGCTTCAGTTATGGCAGGTGCTATTCTTATAGTAATGGGATTGTTTAAGATGGGTAATTTGATTAAATTTATCCCATATACCATAACTTTAGGCTTTACAGCAGGTATTGCAGTAATGATTTTTGTAGGTCAGATTGCATCATTTATAGGTGTTGACACAAGCGGATATAAAGGACCAACTATAGAACTTGCTGATAAGATTAAGGCATTGGTTGCATGTATTGAAACATTTGACCCTATAGCGTTATTGGTAGGTGTTATATCATTGGCAATCTTGATTGTATGGCCAAAAATCAGTAAAAAAATACCAAGTTATCTTGTGGTAGTTGTCATATCATCTGCTATAGTAAAGATTTTTAATCTAAGTTCTGTTAAGACAATTGGCGAATTGTATCCTGATTTATCAGGAGCATTACCTAAGTTTGCTGTACCGCAGTTTTCGTTAGAATTAGTTAAGGAACTGCTGCCAACTGCATTTACAATAGCTATTTTAAGTGCTATTGTAACACTTTTATCCGCAGTAGTTACTGATGCGTTAATAGGTAGTAAGCATAATTCAAATATGGAGCTTGTAGGTCAGGGTGTCGGTGTCATTGCAACAAGCTTTTTCGGTGGCATACCAGGAACAGGCGCAGTTGCAAGAACTACAGCAAATGCAAAGAATGGTGCAAGAACACCTATTGCGTGCTTGGTTCATTCGATTTCATTATTGCTAATGTTGGTTTTACTTATACCTTATGCAAAAATGATACCAATGCCTACTATAGGTGCGATATTGTTTATAGTTTCATATAATATGAGCGGTATTAGAAATATTATTAATGTTATAAAGAGATCACCAAAGAGTGATACAATAATATTGTTTGTAACATTGATTTCAGCTATTGCATTGAACCTTATATATGCTATAGCCTTTGGTTTAATTTGTGCATGTGTACTGTTCCTTAAGAGAATGGATGAGGTAACTGAAATAAAGGGCTGGACTTATGTTGACCATACAGAAGGTGAAGAAAACAATTATATGGAGCTTCCTAAGGATACACTTGTATTTGAAATAACAGGACCATTATTCTTTGGTGCTTGTGACAAGCTTTCGTATATAGTGAGCAATGTTGATGTAAATACTATTATACTTCGTATGAGAGGTGTAAATGCCATGGATTCATCAGCTATTCATTCATTTGATGATGTTATAGCTACATGTAAAAAACATAAGATTAATCTTATTTTCTCTCATGTAAATGAGCAACCTATGGAAGTTATGAAGAAAAGTGGATATATGGAGCTGTTGGGTGAAAAGAATTTCTGTAGAAATATAGACGAAGCGGTAGCACTTGCTAGAGAATATGATAAAGCAGCATAAATTATTATAGAATAAAAATTATTAGAAGACATAAGAAAGTAGAGGAACAGACGGTGACACTTAAAGATGTAGATATAGAAAAATTATCTCCTATGATGAAAATATATGCGGAGACTAAAAAACAATATAAAGATTGTATTTTGTTTTACCGCCTGGGTGACTTCTACGAGATGTTCTTTGAGGATGCAATTATAGTATCTAAAGAATTAGAGATTACATTGACAGGAAAGGAATGTGGCTTAGATGGGAGAGCACCTATGTGTGGTGTTCCTCATCATGCTGCTGAAATGTATCTCAATAAGCTGGTATCTAAAGGATATAAGGTAGCTATAGGCGAGCAGGTAGAGGACCCTAAGCAGGCAAAAGGACTTGTAAAGAGAGAAGTTGTGCGTATAGTAACACCTGGAACAAATATGAATGTTACAGCACTAGATGAGTCTAAGAATAATTATCTTATGAGTATAGTGTATGTAGGTAGTGGATATGGCGTGGCAACTGCAGATATTTCAACAGGTGATTTTTATATGACAGAGGTGGATTCTATTAGAACCTTGTTAGATGAGGTGTATAAGTTTAATCCATCAGAAATTATATGCAATGAATCACTTTACGTAAGCGGTTTAGATGTAGATGATATAAGGGAAAGAATGGGCATTTGTGTATTTCCACAGGAACCATATTACTTTGATGATGATGTGTGTAGAAGATTGCTTATGCAACATTTTAAGGTGGCATCTATGGAAGCTTTAGGAGTAGCTGATTATCCTATGGGTATTGTTGCAGCTGGTGCATTATTACAGTATTTCTACGAAACACAGAAGACTTCTCTAGCACAGCTTACAAAGATTACTCCATATATAACTGGTAAATATATGATTATAGATACATTTACTAGAAGGAATTTAGAGCTTATAGAGACACTTAGAGAAAAGCAAAAGAGAGGCTCTTTGTTGTGGATACTGGATAAGACTAAGACTGCTATGGGAGCAAGACTTCTTAGAAGCTATATAGAGCAACCGTTACTGTCAAAGGAATTGATAGAGAGTAGACAGAAGGCAATAAAGGCACTTAATTCGTCGTTGATTGACAGAGATGAGTTAAGAGAATATCTTAATCCAATATATGATTTAGAGAGACTTATAGGACGTATAGCGTATAAATCCGCTGGTCCTAGAGATTTAATTGCATTTAAAAGTTCACTTATGATGCTACCACATATTAAACGCATATTATGTGAGTTTGATAGTGAACTTATAAGGGAAATCAATGAAGAGATGGATGGTTTGACAGATATAGCTACGCTTATAGAGCGAGCGATTGTTGAAGAGCCGCCTATTGCCATAAGAGAAGGTGGCATTATCAAAGAAGGCTACAATGAGGAAGTTGATAAGCTTCGAGAAGCTAAGACTAAAGGTAAGGAATGGATAGCAGAACTAGAGGCTTATGAGAGGGAAAGAACTGGCGTAAAGAGCCTTAAGATAAAATATAATAAGGTATTTGGATATTGTATTGAGATAACCAATGCGTATAAGGACAGCTTTGATATACCAGAAGATTATACTAGAAAGCAGACGCTTACAAATGCTGAAAGATATATAACTCCAAAGCTTAAGGAGTTAGAGGATATGATTCTTGGCGCAGAGGATAGATTGGCGACTCTTGAATACAATATATTTGCAGGTATCAGAGATGATATAGCAGCAGAGGTTGTGCGTATACAGGATACGGCCAAAGCTGTAGCTAAGATAGATGTATTCGCATCTTTGGCGTATGTGGCAGAGAAAAATGGATATGTATGCCCTAAGATAAACGAAAAAGGTGTTATTAACATCAAAAATGGAAGACATCCTGTTGTTGAGAAAATGATACAGCACGATATGTTTGTGTCAAATGATACATACCTTGATAATAGTTCTAACAGAGTATCTATTATAACAGGACCAAATATGGCAGGTAAGTCAACTTATATGCGTCAGACAGCACTTATAGTTTTGATGGCACAGATAGGTAGCTACGTACCGGCTGAAAGTGCCAATATAGGTATATGTGATAGAATATTTACTAGAGTTGGTGCATCAGATGATTTGGCTTCCGGTCAATCTACATTTATGGTAGAGATGACAGAGGTTGCCAATATACTTAGAAATGCAACATCATCAAGCTTACTTATATTAGATGAGATAGGCAGAGGTACTAGTACATTTGATGGATTAAGTATTGCTTGGGCTGTAGTTGAACATATATGTAACACAAAGATATTAGGTGCAAAGACACTGTTTGCAACACATTATCATGAGCTTACAGAGCTTGAGGGAACATTACCAGGTGTTAATAATTACTGTATAGCAGTCAAAGAGCAAGGTGATGATATAGTATTCTTAAGAAAGATAGTAAAGGGCGGCGCTGATAAGAGTTATGGTATACAAGTAGCTAAGCTTGCAGGTGTACCAGAAAGTGTTATAACAAGAGCTAAAGAACTGGTACTAGAGCTTATGGATGCTGATATTTCTAAAAAGGCTAAGGAGATAGCTATGTATACAGGTGCTGGAACAACCAAGAAGAAGGCTATCAAATATGACGAGGTTGATTTAGCGCAAATGTCGCTTTTTGAGACTGTGACAGATGATGATATATTGGAAGAGATAAAATCTCTTGATATAGGAAACTTGACACCGATAGATGCACTTAATACATTGTATAAGCTACAGGGCAAGTTAAATAACAGATATAAAAGCTAGTCAGACCGAAATTTCTGAAAAACGTAAGGAGAACATACAATGTCTAACATACAGGTTTTAGACCAAGCTACAATCAATCAAATAGCGGCAGGTGAAGTGATAGAGAGACCTGCATCCATTGTAAAAGAACTGTTGGAAAATGCCATAGATGCCAAATCTACAGCTATTACTGTAGAGATAAAAGAAGGTGGTATTGGATTTATCCGTATAACTGACAATGGTTGTGGTATCGACAGAGAAGATGTTAAAGTTGCGTTTTTGCGACATTCTACAAGTAAGATTCGTACAGCCGAAGATTTGGTATCTGTTTCATCATTAGGTTTTAGAGGTGAAGCATTATCAAGTATTGCGGCTGTGTCACAGGTTGAGCTTATAACAAAGACACAAAGTAGTCTCACAGGTACCAGATATGTAATAGAGGGTGGTGTCGAAAAGAGTATTGAGGAAATAGGTGTGCCAGAGGGGACAACTTTTATAGTTAGAAACTTGTTCTTTAACACACCAGCTAGAAGAAAATTCCTTAAATCACCTGTAACAGAAGGCGGATATATATCGGATATTGTTGAGCGAATAGCGTTATCACACCCTGATATTAGTGTTAGATTTATTGTTAATAACCAAAATAAATTGCACACAGCAGGTAACGGCAAGTTGAAGGATGTGATATACACCATATATGGCAGAGATATAGCGTCAAACCTTTTAGAAATCAATACAGAATGTGATTTTATGAAGGTTACAGGTTATATAGGTAAGCCAATAATATCCAGAGGAAACAGAAATTATGAGAACTATTTCATAAATGGTAGATATATAAAAAGTTCGCTTATATCTAGAGCTATTGAAGATGCGTACAAGCCGTATATGATGCAACACAAGTATCCATTTACTGCTTTGCATATATCTATCGATTCGGGATTGTTAGATGTAAATGTACATCCAACTAAGATGGAGCTACGATTCCGAAATCAAGAGCAGATATATCCATTTATATTAAAAATGGTGGATGATGCGATAGCTAGAAGAGAGCTTATTCCAGAAGCTGTATGTGGAAGTGAGAAAGAAAAACATACAGAACAGACTGCTAAGATAAAGGAAGAAAAGAAACTTGTGGCATATAAGCCACTTCCAGAGCCTTTTGAAGTAAAACGTAGAGATAATCTGGCAACAAGTAGCAACAATTCTATTAAGCCACTTAATGTAGATAATGATAGTTACAATAGATTTAAGGCTAAATCAATGTTAAGTGGAGTGATATCTGCTCCTATACAAAAGGATGTTAGTCAGATTAAAAATGTAGTTAAGGAAGAAAAGGTTGACTACGTTGTAAATGAAAAAACAGAGAAAACAAATATTGATTTGAAAAATGGCCAGTTATCAATGTTTGACGACAAGCTTTTATCTAAGGAAGCTAGAGAAAAACACATTATAGTAGGTCAGGTGTTTGATACTTACTGGATAGTACAATTTGGAGATAAAATGTTTATCATAGACCAGCATGCGGCTCACGAAAAGGTATTATATGAGCGTATGATGGCAAGATATAGAGACAGAAAACCTACATCTCAGTCAGTTATGCCGCCAATCATATTAACCTTGAATATGAATGAAGAAAACATGCTAAAAAAGTATATGCATATATTTACTGAGTTTGGTTATGAGATAGAGCATTTTGGTGGTAAGGAGTACGCTGTCAGAGCGGTTCCTTATGATTTATACTCTATATCAAAGGAAGATTTGCTTATGGAGATATTAGATACACTTAGCGATGAGACTGTAGGTCATATAACACCAGAGATTATCACAGAAAAGATTGCGTCTATGTCTTGTAAAGCGGCTGTAAAGGGCAATAATAAAATATCTATGGCGGAAGCAAATAAGCTTATAGATGAGTTGCTTACACTGGATAATCCATATAATTGTCCTCATGGCAGACCAACTATTATCAGTATGAGTAAATACGAGCTGGAAAAGAAGTTTAAGCGTATTATTTAATGTAAAATAAAAGGATGATGAATAATGAGTGATAAGAAGAAAACATTAATAATTCTCACAGGCCCTACAGCTGTTGGCAAAACAGAGCTGTCCATAAGGCTTGCACAGGCTATAAATGGTGAGATAATCAGTGCTGATTCAATACAAATATATAAATATATGGATATTGGTTCAGCAAAGGTTACTGACGATGAGATGGATGGTGTTAAGCATTATCTTATAGATGAATTGGAGCCTACAGATGAATTTAATATTTGCGTATTCAAAGATATGGCAACAGCAGCTATGGAGGAAATATATGCCAAAGGTAAAATTCCTATTATAGCAGGTGGTACAGGCTTTTATATTCAATCAATACTCTATGATATTGAGTTTGACAAGGAAGAAGGCGACAAAACATATCGTCATATGCTAGAGACAAAGGCAGAACTAGAAGGTGTATCAGTTATACATAAGATGCTAGAAGAGATAGATCCCAAAGCAGCAGAACAGATACATGAGAATAATTTAAAGAGAGTTATACGTGCATTAGAGTATTATAATGAGACGGGAAAGAGAATATCTGAGCATAACGAGGAGCAAAAGGCAAAAAACTCTCCATATAATTACAAGTATTTTGTGTTAAATATGGACAGGGACAAGCTATATGACCGTATCAATATGCGTGTAGATATTATGCTTGAAAATGGATTGGTTGAGGAAGTTGAAAAGCTAAAAGAGATGGGTTATGACAAAAATCTTGTATCTATGCAGGGTATTGGCTATAAAGAGATACGCCAGTTTGTTGATGGGGAACTATCATATGAGGATGCCGTAGATTTATTAAAGAAAAATACAAGAAATTTTGCCAAAAGACAGCTAACATGGTTTAGACGAGAGCCAGAAGTGACTTGGATAAATCATGAGGACTTTAATAATGATAAACAAAAAATATTAGATTATATTGTAGAAGATATACATAATAGTATTATGTAAACTTAAAGAGGAAAAGGAAAGATATATGAGACAGGTTGAAAGTAAGGCAATGAAAAATATGTATAGAGAAATGGGAATATCAGAGGCTGTATTAGATTTCTCCAACGATATTTTAGCTGGTTTAAAGGAAAGATTTGAAAAGATAGATGAAGTGGCTGAATACAACCAGATGAAGGTTCTTCATGCTATGCAGAAGAATCAAGTATCTGAGATGCATCTTGAGACATCATCAGGCTATGGATATACAGACCTAGGAAGAGATACATTAGAGTCTGTATATGCAGATGTATTCCATACAGAAGATGCATTGGTTAGAACACAGATTGCTTGTGGAACTCATGCATTAAATATAGCATTATCAGGTAATCTTCGTCCTGGTGATGAATTGTTATCAGTTTCTGGCAAGCCATACGATACACTTGAGGAGGTTATAGGTATACGACCATCAAGAGGTTCCTTAGCTGAGTATGGAGTGACTTATAAGCAGGTTGATTTGCTAGAGGATGGCTCATTTGATTATGAAGGTATAAAAACTGCTATTTCAGAGAAAACTGCTCTTATAGCTATACAACGTTCCAAGGGATATCTTACAAGACCAACGTTAAGTGTACAGGCTATTGGTGATGTAGTTAAGTATATTAAGTCTATCAGAAGTGATATAAAGATAATGGTTGATAACTGCTATGGTGAATTTGTAGATACTGTTGAGCCTTCTGATTTTGGGGCAGATATGATAGTTGGTTCTCTTATTAAGAATCCAGGTGGCGGTTTAGCTCCTATAGGTGGATATATAGCAGGTACAAAGGAGTGTGTTGAAAATGCAGCATTTCGTCTTACAACACCTGGTTTAGGAAAGGAAGTAGGAGCATCATTAGGAGTAAATAAAAGCTTTTTCCAAGGATTATTCCTTGCACCTACAGTTACAGCAGGAGCGCTTAAGGGAGCTATTTTTGCGGCAAATATCTATGAAAAGCTTGGTTACAAGGTAGTTCCAAATAGCACAGAGGAGCGCCACGATATTATACAGGCAGTTACCTTTGGCACACCAGAAGGTGTAATAGAATTCTGTAAGGGTATACAGGCTGCTGCACCAGTAGATAGTCATGTAGAACCAGAACCTTGGGCTATGCCTGGTTACGATGCACCAGTTATAATGGCTGCAGGAGCATTTGTGTCTGGTTCATCTATAGAATTAAGTGCAGATGGACCAATAAAACCGCCATACAATGTATATTTCCAAGGTGGTCTTACATGGTATCATGCCAAGGTAGGTATAATGATGTCATTACAAAAGTTAATAGATGCAGGAATTGTTAGGTTATAAGTTTTTTTACTATACATTACTGGAAAAATGTGATAGAATAATATAATCTAGGCGCAAGTCTAGATTGTATGCTGTCGCATTTTTTTATATGTCAGCATAATAGCGGAAAGTAACCGATTGCCAGTGCAGGAGGTTATATGACACAACAATACAAAATGAAAATGTTACCACCAGAGTTAAGACCATATGAACGTTTTGTAAACTATGGTCCAGAGAGTTTAAGTGACGCAGAGCTTTTAGCTATTCTTTTGCGAACTGGTCACAAAGGCCTAAATGTAGTAAGAGTGGCAGAAAGTATATTGCAGCATGCAGGAGATGACGGTCTGTTAGGATTGTGCAGATATTCCATCAAAGAATTGACGGAACATCCAGGCATAGGTCGAGTTAAGGCTATACAGATAAAGGCTGTTGCAGAACTTGCAAAAAGAATGGCAAAGAAAACTGCAAAAAAACGTCTGACGTTTAATAGTCCAGATACAATTGCCCAATACTATATGGAGGATTTGCGGCATGAAGATAGGGAGAATTTGCTAATTCTTTCACTTAATACAAAGGGAGCATTGATAGGCGAGAAATTATTATCTGTTGGAACAGTGAATTCTTCGTTAATATCACCTAGAGAGGTGTTTATAGAAGCATTACAGAACAAGGCAGTTGGTATTATTATGCTTCACAATCATCCCAGTGGCGATCCGACACCTAGTCATCAAGATATATTTATCAGTAAAAAGATAAAGGAAGCCGGTGAACTTTTGGATATATCGTTGGTTGACCACATAATTATTGGTGATAATATTTATGTTAGTTTAAAAGAGAAAAATCTACTATAGTAGCAGATTTATATGAAAGGAGTAAAATATGGCACAGCATTTTTATGGAGTTGATTTGGGTACAAGCAATATAAAGATGTACTCACTTGCAAGCGATACTATTTTAAATGAAAAGAATGTTATCGCTATAAAGAACAGAACAGAGATTATAAAATTTGGTGATTTTGCATTTGAGATGTATGAAAAGGCACCTGGAAATATTAATGTTACATTCCCAGTAAAGTTTGGAGTTATTGCTGATATTCAAAATATGGAGACTTTATTTGGATGTTTCTACAAGAAGATTAACAATAATAAGGTGGTTACAGGAGCCGATTTCTGTATAGCTGTTCCTACAGATATAACAGAAGTTGAGAAGAGAGCTTTCTACGATGTTATAATGGATGCTAAGGTAAAGGCAAAGAGAATTCTTGTTGTTGATAAGCCAATAGCAGATGCAGTAGGTGTTGGCATTGATGTTGAGAGTCCAAATGGTCATCTTCTTGTCAATATTGGAGCAGACACAACAGAGATTACTGTTATATCAATGGGTGGAATCGTACTTAGCAAGCTTATCAAGACAGGCGGTATGAAGCTCGACGAGGCAATAGCTGGTAACATAAGAAAGAAATATAATCTTATAATAGGTAATCGTTCAGCAGAAGCAGTTAAGAAGGAATTGGCTGATGCTATGAATGAAGAGCCAGATAAGGTGGCTATGACATACGGAAGAAATATTGTTACAGGACTCCCAAATGCAAGAGAGATTACTGGAGATCTTGTGCATGATGCTATGTCAGATATTCTTAGACAGATTATTGAGAACATTAAAGTAATATTAGAGAGAACTCCACCAGAGCTTTCAGCAGATATTATTTCAAGAGGTATATACCTTACAGGTGGCTCGGCTAATATTAAGAATTTAAGTAAGTTGATAACAAAGGAAACTGGTTTGAAGGTTAATATTATAGATGAGCCTTCAGAGTCTGTAATAAGAGGTATCTCTAAGATTTTATCAGAGCCAGAACTTACAAAGCTTGCTTATGTTCCAAGAGAGAAGCAGTATGAATAATTAGGATGGACTAAAGTATGAAGAAAATGGGAAAAAAAGAAATCCCAACTAAATATATATTTATCACATTATGTGTAATATGTGTAGGTTTTATAGGAGTTACTATGTTTAATAGTAATATTGCAAGACCTATACGAGAAGCTGCATCAACTGTAGTTCTTCCAATACAAAAGAGCATTAATCAGATTGGCGGTTGGTTTGCAGATAAGAGTGATACAATAAAGGCATATTCTAAGTTGCAAGAGGATTACGCAGCTTTAAAGGCTGAAAATGATGAGCTTAGACTGCAAAATGGTATATTATCTCAGCAATCAGCAGAGCTTGAAAGACTTAGAGAGCTTTTGGAACTCGATGATGTTTATTCTGATTATCCAAAGGTTGCGGCCAAGGTTATAGGTAAAGAATCAGGAAATTGGTTTTCTATCTTTACCATTGACAAGGGGGCTGCTGATGGAATAGAAGTAGGGATGAATGTAATTGCAGATGGCGGATTAGTAGGTTGTGTAACATATGCCGGAAAGAATTATGCCAAGATTACAACCATCATAAATGACGGTTCTAATGTTAGTGCTAAGTTTGCATCTACATCGGATGTATGTATAGTTAATGGTGACCTAAAGCAATATGAAAAGGGTATGTTAAAGGTTACAAATATAAGTGTTGATGCCAATGTAAGTGAGGGAGATGTTTTATTAACATCACAGATTTCAGATAAGTATGTTCCAGGTATTATTATTGGTTATGTCTCAGACATAAAGGATGATGGTAATAAATTGACGAAATCAGCTTGGGTTACACCTATTGTAGACTTCACACGCATGGAAGAGGTACTTGTAATAACCAGATTAAAGGAAACAGGTAAGGAGTAAGAGATGCTTAGAGTAGCTTTTGTTGGATTTATGATTATAATTTCATATGTTTTACAAACTACTGTGTTTCAGGAGATAACATTGGGTGTTGTTGCCCCTAACCTTATGTTAATCATAGTATGCTCATATGCGCTACTTAGAGGCAAGAAGGAAGGACTTATTGTAGGTTTTTTTGCTGGTCTCATAGTAGATTTGTTCTATGGATACTATGAGGTAATTGGTATAAATGCACTTTTATTTATGATAGCAGGCTTATTAGTAGGAATATTTCATAATTACTTGTATCTTGAGGATATTCTTATACCAGTTATAGCGGTTGGAGTGTGTGATTTCGTATATAGCTTTATATATTACGTGATTACTTTTGCACTTAGAAACAGGTTGGATATAGTAAGCTACATAAAGTCAATAATATTGCCAGAGCTTGTCTATACTATTTTTGTGTGCATTTTCGTATATCGAATTATTATGTTTATTAATAAAAAGCTAGAAGCTTTTGAGAATAGAGGTGAAAAAGAGATTGATTAGGGAAATTCTCGAATTAGTTTTCAATTTCATAAAATCCAGAGTATTTATAATGACCATGTTGATTATAGGTATGTTTAGTGTTCTTGTAGTACGAGTATTTGAGTTACAGATAGTTAATTCAGAAAAATACGCTGTAGGTTATACTCAAATGTCTGAGAAAACAAGGTATTTCACAGGTACAAGAGGCGACATATATGATGCGGATGGCAATCTTCTTGCATACAATGAAACTGTATATTCAGTTACTATGGAAGATACTGTTGATAGTGGTAAATATAAAAGTGAAACATTAAATGCAATTATATATAAGACTATCACATTGATAGAAAAGTATGGCGATTCCATAATTTCTGATTTCCCTCTTGTTATGGATGATGAAGGAACAGTGTCATTTTCAACTGAAATATCAGAGAGTACTAGGAAAAGATTCCTTAAGGATATATACGGTACAAATGTTTTAGATACAGAAGATAAAAAGTTATCTGAAGAAAGTGCAGAAGATGTTTTCCAGTATCTGTGTGGAAATAAGAAATATCAGATTGATAGCGAGATATATTCAAGAGAGGCAGCTATTAAGATAGCTACGATAAGATATAATTTATCATTAAATGGTTATCAAAAATATATATCTACAACTATTGCCAAGGATGTTTCGGAAAAAACAGTTGCAGCTATATATGAAAATGAGGGCGAGATACCAGGTGTTAAAATATCAGAGGATACAAGAAGAGTATATAATAATGCTCTATATTACTCGTTGATAGTTGGATATACTGGTAAAATATCAGAAGAACAGATGCTGTCTTTAAATGAGCAGATAGATGATAAAACTAACAAGTATGTTCTTAACGATATCGTAGGAAAAAGTGGTATTGAATCTTCTATGGAGCTGATTCTTAGCGGTAATAAAGGATATGAGAATGTTATCGTTGATAATACCGGTAAAGTTATAAGTATAAGTGAGTCTGTTGGAGCTACAGCAGGACAAGATGTTTATCTTACTATAAAGTCGGATTTACAGGTAGGTATTTATCATTTATTAGAGCAAAATCTTGCACAAATATTAATAGATAATATTGTAAATAGAGATTTGACTGAGAAGGATAAGGAAGATAATAAGATTCCTATTAAAGATGTATACTTCCAGATGATAAATAACAATGTTGTAGATATTGAAACATTTAATGAGGCTGATTCATCTGAAAACGAAAAGAATATCTTTAATAAGATGAATAACCGCAAGACAGAGATTATAAGTGAGATAAAAACAGAGCTGTATAATACGGCATCAAAGCCATTAAACAAGTTGACAGATGAGAAAAAAGCCTACTACAACTTTGTGTTTAATATGCTGTCAGATAGTGCTTACGGGCTCAATATTATATCAAAATCGAATCTTACATCAGATGATACGGTATATAAGAGCTGGCGTAATGATGAATTATCACTTAGAGAAATATTACTTCACTGTGTAGCGTCTAATTATATCAATGTTGCAAAACTTGACATAGAACAGAATTATGCTGATAGTGAGAGTGTATATAACGCATTAGTAGATTATATTATAGAAAAGCTTACAGAAAATGACAAAACTTTTACAAAGCTTATATATGAACATCTTATTTCTACTGGTAAAATAAGTGGTAAAGAGATATGTCTGTTACTTCTTGATCAAAATGTATTAGCTTTTGATGCTGACACATACAACAGATTGTCAAGGGGAAGATTATCTCCTTATAACTTCATAATTGATCAGATAAGAGCATTAAAGATAACACCAGCGCAGATTGCTTTAACACCATGTTCGGCATCTGTTACGCTAGTAGACGTAGATACAGGTGATGTATTAGCTATGGTATCTTACCCTAGCTATGACAACAATGTATTCTCAGGTTCAATTGACTATGAGCAGTGGACTAAGTTAAGTGAAGATTTGTCAAGCCCTCTGTATAGTAGAGCGACAAAGATGAGACTTGCGCCTGGTTCTACATTTAAGCCATTATCAGCTATAACAGGCTTGGAGGAAGGCGTTATCACGGCTTCATCTCTTATAAAGACAGAAGGTATATTTACAACTGTTGTGCCGTCACCAAAATGTTGGATTTATCCAAGAAGTCATGGTAGTATCAATGTTACTAGAGCTATACAGGTATCATGTAACTGTTTCTTCTATGAGGTAGGATATCGTCTGGCTTGTAAAGGAACAGGAAATTATATTGATAACAACGGATTATCAAAACTTAAGTATTATGGTTCAATGGTTGGTTTAACAGACAAATCTGGTGTTGAAGTAGAAGAGTATGTACCACATTTCTCAGATACAAACGTAGTTGCTTCAGCTATTGGACAGGGTACTCACAGTTTTACAGGTGTTCAGCTTGCAAGATATGTCAATACATTGGCTGGAAATGGAGTAAATAGAGAGCTTACTCTTGTTAAGGATATTATAGATTATGAGGGTAATGCAGTGGAGAAACCTGAGAAATCTCAGGTTCAGATGGATGTAGCAACTTCAAGTTTGAATACTGCAAAAAAAGGTATGGAAAACGCTGGTAACAGTTATGCACCACTGAAAGCAACCGGTTATAAGATAGCAGCTAAATCAGGTACAGCACAGGAGAGTACAACAAAGCCTGACCATGCTACACTTATTGCATACGCACCTTATGATAATCCAGAGGTAAGTATGTCAATCGTTGTGCAGAATGGTTATACATCGGCATATAGTATTGAGATAGGTGCAGAGGTAATGAAGTTATATTATGGTGACTACACATTGGAACAGATTTTAGCAGGAACAGCAGATGGACCATATGTAGCATCAGCTAATAATGCACAATAGCTAAAGGGAGGAAGGTGACTATTTGAAAAATTCTGTAATGATAAAAGGTAACAAATATGGTATAGTTGTAGTGCTTGACGAGAGTAAAGCATTTGAAGAACTACTTGAAGAACTTAAGGCTAAATTTTTAGAGTCTTCTAAGTTTTTTAATAATTCATCATCTATGGCTATTTCATTTGAAGGTAAGAAGCTTTCCGTAGAAGAACAGCGTCAGATAATGGATATGATTGAGGAGAATACAGAGCTTAACATTGCATGTATATTAGATAATCAGGATGAAGAACGCTTCAAAAAAGTGGTAGAATCAGCTAGTAAAGATATGAATGATATGTCTGGTGGTCAGTTCTACAAGGGAACTCTTAGAAGTGGACAGGTTCTTGAAAGTGATTCAAGTATAATTATATTAGGTGATGTTAATCCTGGAGCTAAGGTATTATCGGCAGGCAATGTAGTTGTCTTAGGTTCTTTAAAAGGAACAGTTTATGCTGGTATAAAGGGTAACCCAAACGCATTTGTTGTGGCGTTAGAGATGTACCCTGTTCAGATAAAGATAGGAGATATTATCGCAAGATGTGCAGATAAGCCAAAAAAGGTATCTACACCAGAAACAAAGATTGCTTATGTGGATGGGAAGAATATATATATTGAGCCTCTTAACCGAGAGGTTCTAAGCGATTTAAATTTTTAGAAAGCACTATGTAGGAGGAGAACAAAGAAATGAGTGAAGTAATCGTAGTAACATCCGGAAAAGGTGGAGTTGGTAAAACTACAACATCTGCCAATGTAGGAACAGGACTTGCAAAATTAGAGTATAAGGTAGTACTTATCGATACAGATATAGGACTTAGAAACCTTGATGTAGTTATGGGTCTTGAGAATAGAATAGTGTACAACCTTGTAGATGTAGTAGAAGGTAACTGTCGTGCTAAGCAGGCAATGATAAAGGATAAGAGATATCCTAATCTTTTCCTTTTACCATCAGCACAGACAAGAGATAAGTCAAGTGTTACACCAGAGCAGATGGTTAAGCTTGTTGAGGAACTTAAGGAAGAATTTGATTACATAATTCTTGACTGTCCAGCAGGTATCGAGCAGGGCTTCCAGAACGCTATAGCTGCAGCAGACAGAGCATTAGTTGTAACAACACCAGAGGTTTCAGCTATTAGAGATGCAGACAGAATCATAGGTCTTCTTGATGCAAAGGAGATAAAGAAGATTGACTTAATCGTAAACCGTCTCAGAATGGATATGGTTAAGAAAGGTGATATGATGTCTATAGAGGACGTAGTAGATATCCTTGCAATTGACTTAATCGGTGCTGTACCAGATGATGAGAACATCGTTATCTCAACTAACCAGGGTGAGCCACTTGTAGGCAATTCATCACTTGCAGGACAGGCATATATGAACATCTGTAAGAGAATCATCGGTGAAGAAGTACCTATGCTTGATTTAGATGGCAACAAGGGATTCTTCTCAAAGATTGCAGGATTATTTAAGAAGAACTAGTTGGAGGATGTTATGAGCGTATTTGATATATTTAAGAAGAAAACTTCTAGTTCAGTTGCTAAAGACAGACTCAAACTTTTGCTTGTATCTGACAGAGCAAGCTGTTCACCAGAAGTTATGGAAATGATAAAGAATGATATTATAAAGGTTATCGCAAAATATATGGAAATAGATTGCGAGGGCTTAGATATTCAGATTACAACTACTGATGCAGATGGTGGAATAGGTAACGGACCAGCTCTCGTTGCAAATATCCCTATCAAAGAAGTAAGACATTAGTAAACTGTAGTAAATTACAAGGAGTAAGTATTAATTAAGTATGAAGGCACTTTTTCTTAAAGCAATAGAAAAATTGAAAAGTTATAATTATAGGCATATCAATGGAAGACTGCTTATATGGGTATATGCATTGCTTATTTTAGGACTTAATGTAATATCAAGTGCTACCGTAAATAGTGAGACTAATTACGAAGGAAAGCAAATATTTGGTATAGTAGTTGGTACTATAGTGATGCTCATACTTATGTTCTTTGATTATCATTTTGTACTTAAATTTTACTGGCTTATATATTTATTTAATTTAGGATTGTTATTGGCGGTAAAGTTGTTTGGTGAGGACCATAAAGGAGCTCAGAGATGGCTGGATATTGGTCCAATCCAGCTACAGCCATCAGAGTTTTGTAAGATATTTTTAGTACTGTTTTTTGCAAAACTAATGTTAAAGTATAAGCACAAGCTCAATACTCCGAAGATATTGTTGCTTTTCGTTATGTCTTTTGCCATACCGCTGCTATTGGTATTAAAACAGCCAGATTTATCAACCAGTATTGTTATATGTATTAGTTTTTGTGTTATAATGTATATAGGTGGACTAAGCTATAAGATAATAGGTGGACTGCTGGCGGCGGCTATACCTGCTGTGGTAATATTAATATATCTGTTAATGCAACCTGATCAAAAGATATTAGATGACTATCAGTATAACAGACTTATAGGCTTCTATGATGAGGACAATGAGATTGCTGAGGCTATCAATTATCAGCAGACTAATTCGCTTATGGCCATAGGCTCCGGAGGTCTATGGGGAAAAGGTCTTCATAATGACAGAGAAGACAGTGTTAAGAATGGTAATTATATTTCAGAGGCACAGACAGACTTTATCTTTACTATAGTAGGTGAAGAACTGGGATTTGTTGGAACTATGACAGTTATAGTATTGATTTTGCTTGTTATTATCGAGTGCTTTTATATGGGTGCTCACGCACCAGATATAGGAGGCAGAATAATATGTTGTGGTGTAGGTGGCATTATAGCTTTCCAGAGCTTTGTCAATATGGGTGTTGCCACAAGATTATTGCCTAATACAGGTTTACCATTGCCATTTGTAAGCTATGGACTTAGCTCATTGCTTAGTCTGATGATAGGTATGGGTGTAGTGATGAATGTTGGATTACAGCATAAGAAATTATTTTAATGACGAAAGATTTTAACTTGAATATGGAGAGGTGTATTGGAATGAATATAGGATTAGTTGCACACGATTCGAAAAAGAAGCTGATGCAGAACTTCTGCATTGCGTATAGAGGTATATTAAGCAAGCATGAAATCTATGCTACAGGCACAACAGGAAGGTTAGTCGAGGAGGTTACCAATCTAAATATCCACAAATATCTTGAAGGACATTTAGGTGGTGAGGAGCAGCTAAGCTTACAGGTAACTAGTAATCAGTTAGATATGCTTATCTTTTTCAGAGACCCAGTGCGTCCCAATAAGCATGAGCCGGATATAAAAAATATATTCAAGGCGTGTGACGAGAATAATATACCATTGGCTACTAATCTAGCCACAGCAGAACTTCTTATAAAGGCCCTTGAAAGAGGCGACCTTGAGTGGAGAGAAATGTATAGATAAGTTTGTTTTAGGCTAATATAAAAAGGAAGGTTGGATTAAATGAATAAATCCGGCCTTCCTTTTTAGGTAACAGGTAGTTATCGTGTCATAGCGTTTGATACTCTTCCGTATAAGCTTACAAGGTATAATCCACATAAGCCTACAATAGAGTAGATAACTCGAGATATTAAAGACATTTCTCCAAAAAGAAGTGCGATAAGATCTATCTTGAAGAAGCCTACGAGTCCCCAGTTTATAGCGCCGATGATAGCGATAGTAAGGATTGTGTAATCTAAACCTTTGGTGTTCATGTTTATCCCTCCTTTAAATCATTGGATAAGTATAGTATTGGTAGAAATGTAGGAAATATTATGGGAATAAATGGATAAATTTAAATCACAAATATTTGGCAAAAATATTCACAAAAACATTGACATGGCGTCCTTCTTATGTTAATATTTGTTTGTTTGCCGCACAATGAGGTTATAAGTATGCCCAATTTTAGGTTTACCTAGGTAGGACATCACCGAAGTTGGCGAGTATTGTCCATGAGGAGTGGACGTTTAGGAGGTGCGAATATGTACGCAATTATTGCAACAGGTGGAAAGCAGTATAAGGTATCTGAGGGCGATATCATCAATGTAGAATTACTCGGTGTTAACGCTGGTGACAAGTATACTTTTGATCAGGTTCTCCTTGTTGGTGGCGATGACGTTAAGGTTGGTGCTCCAACAGTAGCTGGTGCTTCAGTAGAGGCTGACGTTATTGACAACGTTAAGGGCAAGAAGGTTATCGTTTACAAGTACAAGAGAAAGACTGGCTACCATAAGAAGAATGGTCACAGACAGCAGTACACAGCAGTTAAGATCACAAAGATCAACGCTTAATTATTGCAGATACAGTTATGATAAACGTATCAATTTTTAAAGATTCATCAGATGAATATCGCGGTTTTTCATTGGTAGGTCATGCAGGCTATGCAGAGTCAGGAAGTGACATTATATGCGCAGCAGCATCTATGCTATCGATGAACACAGTAAATTCCATAGAGAAGTTTACTGATGATGATTTCTCTTGCAATGTAGACGAGAAAACTGGTTTACTTAGTATGAGTTTTAGCGATAAACAGATAAGCAATGAATCAAAGCTTCTAGTTGATTCCTTAGTTCTCGGTTTAGAGAGTATAAAGGAAAGCTATGGAGATACTTATATTAAGATATCCTATAAGGAGGTGTAAGTCATGTTAAAGTTGAATCTTCAGTTATTCGCTCATAAAAAGGGTGTTGGTTCTACAAAGAACGGTAGAGATTCTGAGTCTAAGAGATTAGGCGCGAAGAGAGCTGACGGACAGTTCGTAAAGGCTGGTAACATCCTTTACAGACAGAGAGGAACAAAGATCCATCCAGGCGTTAACGTAGGTCGTGGTGGTGATGATACATTATTTGCTTTAGTAGATGGTGTAGTTCGTTTCGAGAGAAAGGGTAGAGATAAGAAGCAGGTTTCTATTTACCCAGTAGCTGAATAATTATATTAAGCATGTTAAAGGGCTTCAATCGTATGATTGAAGTCCTTTTTATCGAATAGGAAAGTTCTTCAAACTAACCTATTCGATAAAAATACGCTCCGCTAAGGATCGCACTGCGGCGGAGATGTAGATGTTGCTAAAGCAACCCGCCGCAGGCGGAGAATCTCGCAAGCGAGATTCTTTCCTATATATTCTCATATAGCAATTTTTCTGAATTTGTGGTACAATTCATCTTAAGTGGAATATTGTGAGCGTTTCAAAATTTTATAAAAAATTTAAATAGTATAAAACTTTTTGTATAGATAATGGAACTATATTACATAAGAAAACATTTTAAGGAGGACAAAAGATATGTCATTAGCATACAGAGCATTTAATGCTGCCGCAAAAAGTGAAAAAAGCAAGTTTGAGAGAGGAATAGGACCTATCATCGGTTCAAAACGTCTTATATCATTAAAAACAAGACATAATGCAGATATGTATTATAGAGGATTTGTACTGGTCTTATATATTATAGCTATAGCACCGATTTTATGGGTACTTGATTTTAGACCAGATGAAACAGCAGGATTCTTTGTGAATCAGGTACTACCAAAATTACTTATGACTTGCTCATATATTTATCTTATATGTTTAGCTATGTTATACGCTTTGGACTTGGATTCAACAGAGTGTTATTTCTTTGGATATAAGAAATCAACATACAGCTTAGCATCTGGTATTAAGAAGAAGGATTTAAAGGCGAATAAAGGTCTTATAGGTGAGTACAAAAGCTATGTACTTAGCAGAAGCTTAAAGATTCCGCATAAGATTTTATATAATGTATGTCTCCCTATGCCAAATGGTAATTTTCAGGAGATTGACAGTATCATCATAACTAGAAATATTATATATGTTTTGGAGTGTAAAAATCGTGGTGGTGTATTTGTAGGTAATATAGATGACAAAAAGTGGAAGCAGTACATAGGTAATCAGGAGCATGATTCCGGCAATATATACGAGCAAAATCAAAAGCATACTATGGCTATCGATAGATTCCTATTAGAGAAGGGGATTATGAAGAATGGTCAAAATGTTTGCATAAACACTGTATTCTCAGTAGGTGATATGAAGCTCTCCTTGGATAGAGTTCCTTTAGATTTCATCTTCGGAGATATGAAGTTCATAAAGAAATATATAGAGAAAAATGATAAGAATTTCGATGATGGTACAGATACTTCAGGAATTATGATGGAGGTTTATGATGCATTACTTCCATATGCGCTTTATACTACAGAGGAGAGGGCGTCGATGATGAGACAGCGTGATGTTTTAGCAGAGCAAAAAAGAATACCATTCTATACTTTTAAGAAGAATGTAATAAGTAATGGTATTTCAGGGATTACAGCACCTGGTGAACCAGCTATCATAAGATACAATAATGTATATACACAGCTGCAGATTTCTTCTGGCGATGGCATGTGCTGGCAGACACGAACAGATATCCCATCTCGTTATTTAGTATAAGAAAGTATATTGGAGGTAAATGATATGTACAATATAGAACAGATTTCAAGAGGCGTAAGCCCACAAAGAGTTTTAGAATATAAACAAAAAACAGAAATGCCAACAAAACCATTGAGATTAAAAACCATAGTAGCCATAGGCTTTGCTGTCACACTCGCTACTTTGCTTATATGTATAAAATTATTCGGATAAAATGTAGTAGGAGGTAGTAAAATGAACAATTTTTTTGGATTTCAGGGTGGAAACACTAATGAAAACACGAATAATACAACTGGCAATTCTTCAATATTTAGCAAGCTTACAAATGTTGTAAAAGATGTTAAGCTCTCTTTTACAAACTATTCAGAACTTACAAATATTGAATTATGTCGACGTGGAAATGAAATGCTTAGTAGTGGTCAATTTGATAAGGCATATAAATTCTTTATTGAAGGTGCACATAGATTGGATGCACCATGTATGCTTAGACTATATGAAATGTATGCATATGGTAAGGGTGTTGCCCAAGATATGACACAAGCATGGTTTTGGGCTAGATTATGCGCTGACAATGGAGATGGATATGGTGACTATCTCACAGGTTTATGCTATATGAATGGTCAGGGGATATCACAGAATAAGAAATTAGCATGGGCATATTTTGATAGAGCCGTCAGAAGAGGCTGTTGTGAAGCACAGCAAGTCTATAATCAGTTGTATGATGAACTAGCAGATTCGTCTGCTTCTATATCAAAAGGTAGTGCAGCAAATCAAAAAGGTTTAGACTTTGCTAGAAGTGGGCAGGATATATCTGCAATATATTGGTTTAGACGCTCGGCTAAGTTAGAAAATAAATATGGCTACTGGAATCTTGCTTCTATGTATATGGTAGGACAAGGTGTGCTAGCAGATTATGAACATGCAATATATTATTTTGAAAAAGCAAAGGAAGCTGGTCACGAATCAGCTGATAAACTTATAAAGTTTTTGAAAAATCGTATGGTTTTAACACCACAACAGCAGAAGGATAAGGCTATGGAAGCTGTTATGGTAGGTCAGGACAGCTATAATATGGTTGATTATAGTATGCAATTTACATATTACAAGTTAGCTGCTGATAATGGACATATAGATGCTAACTGCCAGACTGGATATGCATATTTTTATGGCAGAGGTACAGAGATTAATTACGAAAATGCGCTGTATTATTTGGGTAAGACCTTACTGCTATATGCAGCACATGGTACAGAGCCATTTGGTTTAGAGTATTATTGTTTGAGTTCTATGTATGCATTAGGCAAAGGTGTAAATAAAGACGAAAACAAGGCGTCTTATTACTTTAATTTATTCAAGAAATTTACATCTCAAGATGTACCATATAACACAGTTAATGAGTATATGAACGCAAGATATACAAGTATAAAAAACAGCAACGCCTATGAGGAGGCTGAGGCTTGTAAAGAAGGACGATATGGATATCGAGATATGGCAAGAGCTATACATTGCTATGACTTCTGCGTAAATAGTACACATATTAGCTCATGTTGCGAACTTATATGGATATATGCAACAGGAATAGGTGTTCCAGTTGACTTGAATAAAGCACTTCACTATATAGATGTAGCAAAAAATACTGTGAATAATTCACCTAATCCAAGAGCTGCAGCTATGATATATCGCTCATCTATTGCCGGTTTGGTATTACATCTTTACAATTGGTATCATATAGCAAGTTATGATTTTCTCGAAATGAGTAAGGTTACAGGCTTATGTAAGAGATTTTACCGTAATGGACTTATAGAATATGCCCGTATATGTGCTGAAGGTGCAGTCGAGATGGGGTGCGAAAATATTAATGATATATGGAATGAACTGGTAGAGGAGGCTAGGCAGAAGGCAGAGGAAGCTGAAAAAGAAAAAAAGGCAAAATCTGAAGCTGAAGTTACAAAAAATAATGTATCTGTAGAACAAGAGACAGCTGTTGTGCCAGAGCAAGAAGGTTCAATTATCATAGATGATAGTGCAATATTTGGTTATTCTGATTATAGCGATTGGACTCCTTATGAGGATATAAAATATTTGGTAAATAGCCTTAATCTCACAGAGATACATCCGTTAGATAACAAGCTAGCGTTAGCATCTATTACTGAAAATGGGCCTTTTGATGAGGAGATTAGTAAGATTAGAGAACTTGAAGCAGCAGAAGATTTCGATGGATTATTCGAATTGGGATACATGTATGATGAGGCCGCAAGTGAAGAGAATATATCAGTTGATGAGCTTGATAAGAATCTTCGACTTATGATATTGTGCTATAAAATTGCTGCAACACATGGACATCCAATAGCTATATGTATGATAGCCGAAGCATTCAGAAATGGTCGTGGTTTACCATTTGATATTCAAACTACTATAAAGATATTCGACAAATTAGGTGATTTTATCAGAGAAAATGTAATGGAAAACTTTGATGATATATATGAGTGTGCAAAGAGTAGTGTAGAGATGGAAGCTGGTGAGTATCAGAAATATATTGATAAATATGTAGACTGTTTTGATAGATATGCATATTATCTTGAGAAATCTCATTATCCAGAGGAAAGATGGCTTATAAATGAATATTATCGTAGAGCACATGAAAAGAAAAATAAAGGTCAGATTGCACCAATATTATTCTATAGAAATCTATATTCTGGTTTGAGAGTGGACTGGAATCAGGTGTTAGCTATGCCTTGGGACAATATTGTATCAGCAAAATACAATTTAGATTCTGATATAGCGGTAGGACAGCTTGAAACATCTGAACAAGATACTATGCCTGAAAACCTCGACAAATATTTTGAAGGTATGATAGGCATGGAACCAGTAAAAGAACAGCTTGAGAAGATATATCAGGCTGTTAAAATGCAAATTCTACGTAATAAAATACTGGAAGAGCGAGGTGAAGAAGTCGTTGATAGTGGAAAGGGTTACAATTTTATACTTCTTGGTAATCCTGGTACAGGAAAGACAACTGTAGCTCGTATAATTGCTAGAATTTTATATGATATAAACATTAGACAAAACAATTCGTTTATAGAGATAGAGCGCTCGGGTGTAATAAGTGACCACGTAGGCGGTACCGAGAAACGTATGCGCGAAATCTTAGAAAAGGTAGATGGTGGAACGCTGTTTATTGACGAGGCATATTCTCTATACAAAGAAGATTCAGATAACGATTTTGGTCGCGAAGCTATTGATGTTCTAATGAAGGATATGGAGGATAAGCGCAATTCGTATTCTGTTATCATGGCTGGATACAGAGAGCCTATGCTAAATATGATCAAGAATGCAAATACAGGCTTTAGTTCAAGATTTACATATACTATTGAACTTCCAGACTATTCAGATGAATCACTTATAGAAATTGCTTATACACATATAGCAAAGCAGAAGTTTGTAGCAGATGATAAAGTTGATTTAGCTATTAAGAAATGTATTGCGCATGACAAGATAGACCATACATTTGGTAATGCTAGATACATTAGAGAGCTTGTCAATAGAGCTATTGAGAATCAGTCACATCGACTTACAAATCAGGGAACATATGAAAATGAAGAGTTGTTCCTACTGAAGGCAGAGGATTTCTGGCAGGGCGAATATGAAGAAGAGGGCGTAGATAAATATCTCCATCAACTTAATAACCTTATAGGACTTTCTTCTGTAAAGCAGGAGGTTGAATCACTTATTAACCTTATAACAGTACAGCAGGAGATGGAAAGAAGAGGTATGGAAAGTTCCATGGACTTAGGAACACTCCATATGGCATTTAAAGGTAATCCTGGTACAGGAAAGACAACTGTAGCACGTATTATAGGAAAACTTTACGCAAGTTTAGGAATACTGAAACGTGGAGATGTATTTGTAGAATGTACACGTGCAGATTTGGTCGGCAAGTTCCAAGGACATACAGCAGCAAATGTAAAAAAAGTTGTTGAGTCTGCTATGGGTGGTATTCTTTTTATAGATGAAGCATACTCACTTTGCCAGAATGAAAATGACAGCTTTGGCCACGAAGCAGTTGATGCACTTGTGGCGGAGATAGAGAATAATAGAAAAAATTTTGTTGTTATTTTCGCTGGATATACAGATGATATTGACCAATTCTTTAAGACTAATTCTGGATTAAGAAGCAGAGTTCCTAAGGACTTAATATTTGAGGACTATAATGTAGACGAATTATGTAGTATAGCATATGCTATGTTAGCCTCAAAGAAGCTTGTATTAACGGAAGATGCTAAAGAGACTCTTAAGTGTTGTATAGAGGATAACTATACGAAAGCAGACTTTGGTAATGCCAGAGGTGTTAGAAATATTATAGATAGTATTACACGTAAGCAAAATGTGAGAATTGCTGGAATGTTAAAGAACAATCCAACAGATATTACTAACGAAGTGTTACTAACTATAGAGGCTTCGGATATTTTTGATATATCAGTGTAAACTAAATATATGAGTAGTGTTTAACTAACACTTAATTTACTAGACATAACCCACGTTTTGTTATAAAATAAACGGGGTTATGTCTTTTTTTGACAACTAATTATTTTGATGTTTTGTACTTATTGAGTATAAGGAGGAAAATTATGGCATTTGCAGATAGTGCTAAGATATTTATAAAATCAGGTAAAGGTGGAGATGGTCATGTAAGTTTCCGCCGTGAGCTTTTCGTTGCTGCTGGTGGTCCAGATGGTGGTGATGGCGGTGACGGAGGTGACATCATATTCGAGGTGGATTTAGGTTTAAATACACTTACAGATTTCCGTCATGTTAGAAAATATGTTGCCCAGAGTGGAGAAGAGGGCGGCAAGTCAAAGATGCATGGTAAGAATGGTCAGGATCTTGTTATAAAGGTTCCAGAGGGAACTGTTATAAAGGATGATGAGACTGGTAAGGTTATCGCTGATATGTCTGGTGATAATAAGCGTGTAACTATACTTCACGGCGGTAGAGGTGGCAAGGGTAATATGAACTTTGCTACAGCTACTATGCAGGTTCCAAAGTATGCTCAGCCTGGTAAACCGGCAAAGGAGCTTTGGGTACGCTTAGAGCTTAAGGTTATCGCTGATGTAGGCCTTGTAGGTTTCCCTAACGTAGGTAAGTCAACATTGCTCTCAAGAGTAACAAATGCTCGTCCAAAGATTGCAAATTATCACTTCACAACACTTGCACCAAATCTTGGTGTGGTAGATATGGATGGAAGCAAGGGCTTTGTTATAGCTGATATTCCTGGTCTTATCGAGGGTGCCAGCGAAGGTATCGGTCTTGGTCACGAGTTCTTAAAGCATATTGAGCGAACAAAGGTTATCATCCATATGGTAGACGCAGCTAGCGTTGAGGGTAGAGATCCAGTTGAAGATATCAAAGCTATTAATGAAGAGTTAGAGAAGTACAATCCAGAGCTTCTTACTCGTCCACAGGTTATCGCAGCCAATAAGATTGATGCATTACCAGAGGACGATACAACATATATAGACCTTATTAGAGAAGAATTTGAGCCAAAGGGTATAAAGGTATTCCCTATATCAGCCGTAAGTGGTAAGGGTTTGAAGGAACTTTTATGGGAAGTACAGGGCATACTCGATAATATGGATCAGACACCAGTATTCTTTGAGCAGGAAATTGACCCAGAAGAGTACTATGATAATCCAGAGGAGCCATTCTATGTATTTGCTGATGAGGATGAGGAAGGTGTATTCCATATCGAAGGTCCTCGTATCGACAAGATGCTTGGTTATACTAACCTTGACTCTGAGAAGGGATTTATCTTCTTCCAGAAGTTTATGAAGGATAATGGTATCTTAGACCAACTTGAAGAACTCGGTATCGAAGAAGGCGATACAGTTAAGATATACGGTCATGAATTTGAATATTATAAATAGATATATATGAAACTTTGAACAATTATTGATATATGAGATATTTCCATTAATGAAATAATCTTATGATAAGAAAGGAATTTATAATGACAAGTAAGCAGAGAGCATATTTAAAATCTATAGCTATGACAACCGACACAATTCTTCATATTGGCAAGTCTAGCGCAACACCTGAGTTTACAAAGGCTATTGATGAGGCGTTAGAAGCTAGAGAACTGATAAAGATGAACGTTCTTAAAAATTGTGCTGATGATCCAAAGGTTCTTGCTGAGATATTTGCAGAAAGAACTCAGTCACAGGTTGTACAGGTTATAGGCAGAAAGATAGTATTATATAGACCACGCAAGGAGAATAGCAAGATTGTATTACCTAAGTAGGCAGGTGTAATAATGAATAGTGAGTTATCGACAGACAAGCATAAGATAGGTATACTGGGTGGAACATTTAATCCTATACATTTGGCACATTTAGAGCTGGCAAAGGCAGCCTATGAGCAGTATGGATTAGAGAAGGTCCTTATAATGGTATCACCAAATCCACCACATAAGGCTGGTAAAGTCATAGCTGATGTGTCTCATAGAAATACAATGGTCAAATTGGCTATAGAGCCTTATGAATATATGGAATTTTCTGATTTTGAACAGCACAGAGACGGATATATATATACCGCAGATACATTAACATTATTAAATGAATTGCATCCAGAAAACCAGTATTATTTTATAGTTGGTGGTGATTCTATAGAATGCCTTGATAAATGGTATCATCCAGAAATTGTTTTGGATAAATGTGTGTTGCTGGCGGCCGGAAGGGATGAACTTTTCGACCAGAAGCTTATGACTAGGATAAATCAGTTAAATGAGCACTATAATAGTGATATTAGACCTGTTAAGCTAAAAGATATGGATATATCATCAACAGATGTAAGAGCAGGTCAGTTAGAAGATGTCCCTGTTAAAGTGGCTAATTATATCAGAGAGCATCACCTATACGAAGTCTAACTTGAATCAGGAGTTGAAATGATAGATAGAGAACAATTTAGAAAGATACGTAAAAAACTAAAAGATGAGTTGTCTAAGTCAAGATATGAACATACTCTAGGTGTAGAATTTACATCTGCAGCTATGGCTATGAAGTTTGGCGCCGATATAGAGAAGGCGCAGCTTGCAGGGCTTCTTCATGACTGTGCGAAATGTATAGATGATGAAGAGAAGCTTGATGAGTGCAAAAAGTATGGTGTAGATATATCTGATGTAGAGCGCCGTAATCCATTCCTCATACACAGTAAGCTCGGAGCTGTATATGCAAAGGAAAAGTATGGTGTAGATGATGAAGAAATCTTGTCAGCTATTACTTATCACACTACAGGGCGCCCAGATATGAGCTTTATAGAAAAGATAGTATTCATAGCTGATTATATAGAGCCTGGTAGAAATAAAGCAAAAAATCTTGTAGAAATCAGACGCATATCCTTTGAGAATATTGACGAGGCTATGTATATGATACTAAGGGATAGTCTTGAGTATCTTGAAACTGGTGAAGGTGAGATAGATCCTGCAACTAATGAGGCTTATTTGTATTATAAAAAGCTTCATGATGCAAAAAATTAATAATATTAGTTAAATGTTTAACGAGTCAAATTATATTAAATAGGAGTAAACAATATGAGCAACGTTGTAGATAAGGATTTAATAAATGTAGTATATAAGGCCCTTGATGACAAGAAGGGTATGGATATAAAAGTGCTTGATATCAGCAAGATATCAGTTATGGCAGATTATTTTGTTATTGCCAGTGGTTCAAATAAGAATCAGGTTCAGGCATTGGCGGATAATGTAGAAGAAGAGATGCTTAAATTAGGTATTCATGCTAGACAGGTTGAGGGATATCCATCGGGCAACTGGATTCTTATGGATTACGATGATTTTATCGTACATATATTTAATCAGGATGATAGACTTTTCTATGATTTGGAAAGAATCTGGAAAGATGGCGAGTTAGTTGAACTAGCTTAATATAACTAATTTAGGAGAAGTACGAAAGGGGTAATATTGTGAACAACACAGATTTTGAAAAAACTACAATGGAAGAACTTAATAGGATATATTTAGCAAATAATGAACAGTCTGTTAGTCTACTAAATAACTTTATAGATAGTCTATCAACTACAAACCGTAAGGTTTTTATAAAGAGATATTGTTGCTACAATGATATAAAAGACATCGCTGCATCTATGTCTATAAGTGAGAATACTGTTAAAAATATACTTTTAAGAACCTGTGGTGAGCTTGAGGTATACATTTATAGCAGCGGTTTGACAGCTAATGTCGATGATGATGCTACAAATTATCA
>JBGVKG010000055.1:0-10293 GCA_045123575.1 Lachnospiraceae bacterium | reverse complement strand
CTCTTCAAAATACTTTATACTCTTAATCATAGAGGACACCTACCTTTGTTTGTATTGGTTTGAGCGCTAAATACTTTATCACAAAGGAGTGTCCTCTTTCTATGTCTTTATTTAATTTTCCGAATAAAATTTTACGCTAGCGAGTAATGTTCAAATTTTGTCAAATGAACAGCATTCATAATTTACCGAGGGCAAAATGAACAGCATTGACAGCATAGAAAAAAGATGAATTGAAAAGCTAACTTTTCAATTCATCTTTTTTTATTCTGCCGTTCATATTGGACGGATGCCATTATGAATGTTATATTCTCTTTTCAATATAGAAAGGAAGAAGGTTTCCCTTCTTCCTTTAGATAACTTACTGTATATCTATCAACTAGCCTAAAAGCTTGTTTACGTTTAACTTAACGCCAGGTCCCATTGTAGCTGTAAGAGTTACACTCTTAAGGTACTGTCCCTTTAAGCTTGATGGCTTAGCCTTGATGATAGCGTCCATAAGTGCATGGAAGTTGTCCGCTAACTTAGCTTCCTCAAATGAAGCCTTACCAATTGGCACGTGAATAATGTTTGACTTATCAAGTCTGTACTCAATCTTACCAGCCTTAATCTCTTCAACAGCCTTAGCAACGTCCATTGTTACTGTACCAGCCTTAGGGTTTGGCATTAATCCCTTAGGACCGAGTACACGACCAAGACGACCAACAACACCCATCATGTCTGGTGTTGCTACTACAACGTCGAATTCGAACCAGCCTTCGTTCTGGATCTTTGGAATAAGCTCCTCACCACCAACGAACTCTGCACCAGCGTTTTCAGCCTCTGTAGCCTTGTCACCCTTAGCGAATACTAATACTCTAACAGACTTACCTGTTCCATGAGGGAGAACTACAGCACCACGAATCTGCTGCTCAGCGTGACGACCGTCACAACCTGTTCTAATGTGAGCCTCGATTGTTTCATCAAATTTAGCAGTGGCAGTCTTCTTAATAAGCTCCATTGCTGCGTCTACATCATATAAAGTAGCCTTGTCTACTAACTTAGCTGCTTCAAGATACTTCTTACCTTTTTTCATTTAAATTAACCTCCTAGTGGTAATATCGGGATAGAATGTATGCACATTCACGCCTCCCACGTTCATTGTTTTACAGTTTCTAGATTAGTCCTCTACTGTGATACCCATTGATCTAGCTGTACCAGCGATCATGCTCATAGCTGCCTCAATTGAAGCTGCATTTAAGTCTGGCATCTTTAACTCTGCGATCTTTCTAACCTCATCCTTAGAGATCTTAGCAACCTTTGTCTTGTTAGGTACTGCTGATCCTGACTCAATCTTACAAGCCTTCTTTAAAAGAACAGCTGCTGGAGGAGTCTTTGTGATGAAGCTGAAGCTTCTATCTGCGTAAACTGTGATAACAACTGGAATGATCATGCCCATCTGGCTCTCAGTTCTTGCATTGAATTCCTTTGTGAACTGAACGATGTTAACACCGTGCTGACCAAGTGCTGGACCAACTGGTGGTGCTGGAGTAGCCTTACCGGCAGCGATCTGTAATTTAATGTATCCTTCTACTTTCTTTGCCATTTTTAATGACCTCCTTAATAATGTGGTAATATCGGAAGATTTATCAGGTTATCCTGTCATCCTCCCACGTGGTGAGCGGGTTTTCGCTTCCGCTCAAACTGTTTGGAGCCTCTGCCCATGTCTTGAACCTGCGGTTCAGACATTGGTTTCCTCCAAACTAGATTGTTTGGAGCCTCTGCCCATGTCTCGAACCTGTGGTTCAGACATTGGTTTCCTCCAAACTAGTACTCAATTTTTTTGATTTCGCCAAAACCAATCTCAACTGGTGTCTCACGACCAAACATATCAACGTTGATTGTGACACTCTGCTTATGCTCATTAACAGCCTTGATAACACCTACTGTATCCTTCCATACACCATCTGTTACAACGATGTTGTCACCTACAGCAAGGTCAATAACTACCTTTGGAGCACTGATGCCGAGATTCTTCATTTCAGCTTCTGTTAAAGGTACTGGCTTCGAACCTGGTCCAACAAATCCTGTTACACCTCTTGTGTTACGAACAACGTACCATGTATCATCATTCATAATCATATGAACGAGAACATAGCCTGGAAACATCTTTCTAGAAACCTGCTTCTTAACGCCGTTCTTAACCTCAAAGCCATCCTCCATCGGTACGGAAACCTCTAAGATTTGATCCTGAAGTTGTCTGTTTTCAATTGTCTTTTCGATGTTGGCCTTAACCTTATTCTCATAACCAGAATAAGTATGGACTACAAACCAATTTGCTTCTGCCATATAATCACCCTCTACCTATTAGAATAACAGGTCCAATCCTATCATAATAAGATTGTCCATAACACTAATAACTACACCTAAAACTACTATAATAATAGTAACTGCGATTGTCTGGGTAGCAACATGCTTCTTCTCAGGCCAGATGATTTTCTTGAACTCTGACTTAAGACCCTTGAACCAGCTCTTCTTTGGAGCCTTCTCTACTGAAGTAGCTTCGCTCATACTGTTACCTCCTATTACTTTGTTTCCTTGTGCATAGTGTGTGACTTGCAGAACTTACAATACTTCTTTGTTTCCATTCTGTCCGGATGTGTCTTCTTTTCTTTTGTCATGTTGTAATTTCTCTGCTTACACTCTGTACATGCCAATGTGATTTTTACGCGCACAGCTTCCACCTCCACTTGTATTTTTTTGTTAGTTTATGTCTTTTTTTACCTGCCCCAAAATTGGCGCAAAAAAAAAAGACTTCTTCCATTGCTACTACAATATAGCATAGAGCGTCAAGTAAGTCAACTAGATTTTTTGAGGCACCTTCCTTATGGCAAACTGCGCATATATATTTTGCTAGTACTGCAAAACAGTACACAGCAAAATACAGCTGTGCTAGGGTACACAACTGTATTTCATAGGAGTTTGGGAAGTTTATCTATATTTAGGATAATAATCTTTAGTAATCTCAAATTTTATCCATATGTAATCACGTTTTTCTATTTTTTAATTATAGCATAATTTCCCCAAAATTCAAGTGTTTTTTATACAACTTCATCAAATATATTATACTTTTTTAAACAACTGCATTAAACATCATTCCACTATAACGATTAGTTATATAAGGACTAATAAAGTTACGCTGTGAATTAGGATTAGGATAGGCTATAACCTTCTTATCCACGTAGCTCATCGGATTGATAGAAATACTGTCAGCCTTAGCTATCATTACTTTTCTAAATCCATTAAGCTTATGTAAGCTATCCTCCAAGGTGCCTTCATTCGCTGCCTGTATAAGCAAAGATTCTTCTATATTAATATGTCCGTCTTTCTCCACAATAAATCCTGCTGAATCTAATGTGTTCTTATTGTAACGAGCCATAGCTGATATATCCCTAAGCAATCTTCCTGATTCATAAGAACCATCATCCTTCTCTACAGCCAAATCTACCATAGAATTATATGCATCCAGAAGCTCCTTAACATTTTCTAGTATAGTGTCCAAGTCAGGTTTTAAACCGATATCAGCTACATCATTTTCTGTAACACTTTCACCATTCAATGTAATCTCGTACATACCCTCCACGGTGAATACATTACCTGCTGTAGTTCGCTCAAGGCCATTTATGGTAAAATGAGCATTTTTAGCTTCTTCGGATACTTTGTTAATTCCAAAATACTTCACAGCATCTCCTGCACCACCGCTGCCATCATATGATATAACAAACTGGTGCTGTTTAAATGCAGGTATGCCGGTATCCTCTGACACTATCTGCAACGCTGTTTCACCTTCCTGATTAGCTATCACACCTGCTTTAACTCCAACATTAGAGCGATTAATGAGTCTTGCCAATTTATCTTGAATAGATTTGTTAGTATCTTCACTTCCTATATTGAATTGGAATTCATAAGTATATTCTCCGACATTTAAGTCAAATGAATATGTACCTGTATCCAAGTGCATATTATCTGGTTTTAAAAATGTACCTGTATTAATCTGTGGTGTAGCAAGATTCTCAACATGAAGCTTTAGGTTTGGTACCTCTTTTCCATCCTCAGATGTATCTATATCCTCTCCTATAAACTTCACAGAGGCCACACGTGGATTACTTGAATCAGCTTTCTTTTTGGTGAATGCGGCAATAGTACCATCATCATCAGACAAACTACTAGCTATCTGCTTTATATTTCTAGCAGTCTCTTTTAGGTCAATGGCATACTTCTGAGCCTCCTCTATCTTCTCAAACTTATAAAGAGGCGACTTCTTGTTTACCTTGACCATCGTATTATATATGTTTTTTAATTCTTCTTTTTTGTGGGTGTCATACTTGGTAACATGCCCGTTACCGTATGTAGACAAATAATAATTATAGACAGTACTTATCATCCGATTCACCTCCTTGTCATCAGATTTATGTATATCATTACTATTACTAACGATTTTTTGAATATTAAACTCTTTCATCCTTGAAATATGTAAAAAAGGGATAATTATCCACTATTACATATATATTATTGCACCGTTCAAGGGTAGATGTCAAGTATGTTTTAATATTATATAACGCACAAGGACTTGTCTCTTCTGACAAGCCCTTGCATCTTAAATTATCTTCTTAAAGAGTATCAACTCTCCATTATTGCATTATTAACCCTGAAGTAATGAGAGAACTCCCTGATTTGACTGGTTAGCCTGAGCAAGCATTGACTGTCCTGCCTGAGCAAGGATGTTAAGGTTGCTGTACTGAACCATAGCCTCAGCCATATCTGTATCACGGATACGTGACTCAGCTGCTGTTGTATTCTCTACTACGTTGTCTAAGTTGTTGATTGTATGCTCAAGTCTGTTCTGGATAGCACCGAGATCTGAACGCTGTCTAGATACCTGCTGTAAAGCATCTGCGATAACGCCGATAGCATCTGTTGCATTCTTCTCAGATGTAACCTTAAGTCCTGAGATACCAAGTCCGTCAGCGCTCATAGCCTCAATCTTAACACCAATCTTGTTGCTTGATGTTCCATCTGCACCTACGTGAAGGTTGAAGTTTAAGTCACCGATTACTGTTCCAGCATTAACTGTCATAGTAGCCTGTGTTCTGATAGAGAATACTCCATCGTTCTCTGTATAGCTATAACCCTGATTCTTTAATGCTGCCTTGATGTTGTTCATTGTTGTAGCTTCGTCGTACTCAAGTGTTCCATCAGCAGTTGTCTTTGTTGCCAACTGGAAGCTAATTGTCATAGGTGTTGTATCATTGATTGTGATAGACTCTGTAACAGTTTGACCTGTGTAGTTACATGAAATCTTAAATGTTACATCACCAGAAACTGTTGTTGTCTTATTTGTAGATGTAAGCTTGAAGTTACCAGTTGCTGATGCTGATGCCTCTACATCCTTTGTATATCTTAACTCTACGCTATTTACCTTTGAGTTATTGCTGATAGCACCTGCAAGATCCTCAAGATCCTGATAATCCTTAAGGTCGTATGATGCACCACCGATAACAAGTGTATCTACTGCATCCTCACCATATACTGTATTATTCTTTGCTACAAATACTGCATCTCTATCGCTCTTGTATGTCTCACCAGTTACATCCCCTGTCTGGTCATCTGATAATGTAATAAATGTACCATCTGTTAATGTACCAAGGTCTGTATACTTTCCGCCAACACCGTCACCCTTTAAAAGATATGTCTCGTTGAACTTTGTTGTCTCTGATACTCTGTCAATCTCTGTTAAGAGCTGATCAATCTCCGACTGGATATATGAACGGTCATTCTTTGAGTTTGTTCCGTTAGCTGCCTGTACTGCCAACTCATTCATTCTCTGAAGCATATCCTGCACCTCGTTAAGTGCACCTTCTGCTGTCTGTACGCATGAGATACCGTCCTCTGCGTTTGTAGAAGCCTGATCAAGACCTCTGATCTGCTTTCTCATCTTCTCACTGATTGAAAGTCCTGCTGCATCGTCTGCCGCTCTATTAATTCTGTATCCAGATGATAATCTCTCTGTTGATTTTGCCTGCTTGCTTGTTGTTAAACCGAGCATTCTGTTAGCGTTCATCGCTGTCATGTTATGCTGTACTACCATAATAATTCCTCCTTGAAAATCCTTTTAGATTCCTTCATGTTATAATTTTTATTTTTGTTTCAGCATCCATGCTCAATTTTAATATCCACTTCCTTGCGAATACAGGCGATAGAGAGATTTGAGATTGCCTAGATAACAAATCCTTTATCACTTACCTGTCTTATATATCGACAAATAAAAAATATACTTTATACCTTTTGGAAAGATTTTCAAAAATTTTTTAAAAAATTAGCTAGACTTATAAATTCTCATAAATTCTTATAAATCTAGCTATTTCATTCATCACATTTATTATTTAAAGATGCTATTTTCTTCTACTATCCAATATAGTAACTATCTGATTATCCAGCATTTTCATATATGATGAATCCTTAGGTAGTAACTTGTCCATATATCTTTTTATATAGACAATATCTTTATTCCTTGCTATAGTAGACCATTTCCTCAGCATCCTCATCCAATGTTCTACGCCAACATTAGAAATCATTCTTTCCAAATCTATACTATTGCTTAACGCAACCTCAAAAAATTCCTTTTCCATATGTAATAGCAAATCATCTTTCTTCAGCACTAACTCATATACTTCATATAATTTTGTAATATCACCTGTCCTATTAGCTGTAATAACGTCAACAAGCTCCTTATATCCTATTTGTCCAGCTACACCAGCCATAATATTGCAAACCACTATATATCCATCTGGATTTTCTTCCTTAATATTATTAATTCTCTTGATAATAATATTACTTGCTTCTATATTAGTAAATAATTTACCTAATGTTCTTACAGAATCCTCAAACAATTCTGTACCTGCACGTACTTTACAGTCAGCTAACATATCTATAAAATAGCCTATATATTTTGGTTCAAGCATCATCACCTTTTTAGACCAGTCATAAGCCAGTAAATATGAAAGTGCCTTTTCTAAGTTTTTAATATTTACTGATGCAACAACCCCTGAGCTTAACACTCTACCAATAGCTTTTTCTCTAAAAGTATCATTAAGCATAGGTGCTAATTCCTTATAAAAACGTTCCTTGTCTTGTTTGTATATTTCGTGTATCTTTATATATTCATCTGTACAATTTATACATTCCTCATATTTCTCTAGACGCATGTACCCTTCTGCCATATAGGACAAAATAGCCGCCTTAGCCAGTCCTGTCATCAGCTTGTTTTTTTTGAACTTATCTCCCCAATTAATTACTTCTGCATATTCTTCCCTAGTTGTATATGCCCACAAAATGCCAACATATGTAGAGCATAAATTTACCTGATTATCTCTATTACTCTCATCAACTTTATTCAATGCTTCCATAGCATATTTTAATAGCATATCAGTATCATTACTCTTTCTATATTCTTGATAAATATGAGCATAATTTCTTGCATCAGTTGGATTTGTCTCTATTTCTTTTATTAAAAGTGATGTATTTCTTTCGAAATGCAATCTTTCTTCCTCTTCTGTTTTAAAAGCATATCCATAATGGTGTACAAATGCATGAAACTGTTTTTCTTTTCCTTCTGCCTTCCTCACACATTCATGTACCTTTCCAACGAAACGAGCATTATCAAACACCTTAAAGATTCTTCCCACTACACCTTCACTATAGGAATCGCCCCTCATAGAAAAATAGTTTCTGACCACATAACTTGCAGCCACATAATCTTTTTCTTCTTCACTGTTAAAGAATTTTATGATTTCTGTAACATCATCGAACCATTCATCATCATCTATATACATAAACCATTCACCACGAGCCATATTCAGACCAACATTTCTCGCTGCTGCGAAATCATTACACCACTTAAACTTTACAATATTGTCAGTATACTTTCTCATATACTCTACCAAATCATTGTCACAACCCGTATCTGTAATAATCAGTTCGCTGTCCACATTCTCTAATATAGGACGTAATGATTCAAGACACTTTGGTACAGTGTCCTTTCTATTAGAAACTAATATAGATATTGTAAGTTTAAGCTTTCTTTCCATATATAATATATTCCTTAACCTTATTCTATATATTCTTTTAAGAAAACCCCGCTCTTGTGAGCGGGGCAAATCTTATGCGCCTAGGAATTTTTATCTTAGGCCCATAAGACCTTAGATTCCTATTACTAGCCAAGTAATGAAAGGATACCTGAGTTAGACTGGTTAGCCTGAGCAAGCATTGACTGTCCTGCCTGAGCAAGTATGTTAAGATTACTAAATCTAACCATCTCATCAGCCATATCTGTATCACGTATACGTGACTCAGCTGCTGTTGTATTCTCTACTACATTGTCTAAGTTGTTAATTGTGTGCTCAAGTCTGTTCTGAACTGCACCAAGGTCAGATCTCTGCTTAGATACCTTCTGAATAGCCTCTGCTATTACATCGATAGCATCTGTAGCTGTCTTCTCTGATGTAACCTTAATACCAGATACTCCTAAACCGTCTGCACTCATAGATGCGATTGAAACACCAATCTTGTTTGTCACAGATGAATCTGCTCCAACATGTAAGTTAAACTCAAGATTATCAACAGTTGCTGCTGCATTAACTGTCATCTTAGATGCAAGCTTAACTGAGAATACACCATCTGTCTCTGTGAAGCTATAGTTTGCTGCTGTCAATGCTGATGCGATAGACTGATTTGTTGTCTCCTCATCGTATACAAGATTACCTTCATCATCAAGCTTTGTTGCAAGTGTAAAGTCAATAACAACATCTCCAACTGTAATACGGTTATTAGCTGTTGAATCTCCCGTGTATGAAGAAGCAACCTTAAATGTTACATCACCAGATACTGTTGTTGACTTATTCATATGTGTCAATGAGAATGAATCAGGACCACCATTATTTTTAGCTGTATCTGTTGTAATCTCTGCTTCTTCTCCATTAGCATATGTGATATCTACACTATTTACATTTGTGTTACTGCTAATAGCAGCTGCCAAATCTTCGATATCAGCATAATCTTTCAATGCATAGCTAGCGCCTGCTACAGTTAATGTGTTTGTCGAATCTGCACTAAAGTCTGTTGTGGATGCAACATCAAATGCTACATCTCTGTCTGTAGAGTATGTTATCTTAGCACTTGCTGGATCTTCCTGATCATCTCCTGAAATCTGAATTCCTCCTGCATTTGAATCATCTGTAACACCGAGATCTACATACTTACCACCAACGCCATCGCCCTTTAAAAGGTATGTCTCGTTGAACTTTGTTGTTTCTGCAACTCTGTCGATTTCTGTTACTAACTGGTCAATCTCTGACTGGATATATGCACGATCATTCTTTGAATTTGTACCATTAGCTGCCTGTACTGCGAGCTCGTTCATTCTCTGAAGCATATCCTGCACTTCATTAAGTGCACCTTCTGCTGTCTGAACTGCTGATACACCATCTTCAGCGTTTGTAGATGCCTGATCAAGACCTCTAATCTGCCTTCTCATCTTCTCACTGATAGAAAGACCTGCTGCATCATCTGCCGCTCTGTTGATTCTGTAACCAGAAGATAACTTCTCTGTTGACTTTGCCTGTGCTCCTGTTGTTAAACCAAGCATTCTGTTAGCGTTCATCGCTGTTAAATTGTGCTGTACTACCATAATAATTCCTCCTTGAATTCTCCCTGCGGTATCTCCGTCAGGTTTAATAATGGCATCCTTGCCATTTGTGTAGTCATATAAAATATTTATTTTTTGCTTTTTTTGTAGGCAGATGTGACATCCTAGGCAATGTCTCCATCCTCCTGCTACTATTTATATCGGAAGTTTTCTTGTAGACTTTAGCTTTTTTTGAACTTTTTACAATTTTTTTTACAAATTTATTAATTTAAAAAGCACCCCACCAAAATGGTGAGGTGCTCCTCTATGCCTAGGGACGAATCCAGTTAATAAACTTTTTTCATACCTAAATATATATTTTTTACTCAGATTATCTGATAAGTGAGAGTACACCCTGGTTAGACTGGTTAGCCTGAGCAAGCATTGACTGTCCTGCCTGAGCAAGGATGTTAAGGTTGCTGAACTTAACCATCTCTTCAGCCATATCTGTATCACGGATACGTGACTCAGCTGCTGTTGTGTTCTCTACTACGTTATCTAAGTTGTTGATTGTATGCTCAAGTCTGTTCTGAACAGCACCGAGATCTGATCTCTGCTTAGATACCTGCTGAAGA
>JBGVKG010000054.1:0-41124 GCA_045123575.1 Lachnospiraceae bacterium | reverse complement strand
TACAGTACGTAGCGAGTATCAGGCAGGTAAGGGTGTTCCTTCACTTGTTGCTGTACATCAGGATGCAACAGGCAAGGCTCAGGATATGGCTTTAGCTTATGCATTAGCTATCGGTGGAGCAAGAGCTGGTGTTCTTGAGACAACATTTAGAACAGAGACAGAGACAGACCTCTTTGGTGAGCAGGCAGTACTTTGTGGTGGTGTTTGTGCACTTATGCAGGCTGGTTACGAGACACTTACAGAGGCTGGTTACGACCCAAGAAACGCTTACTTCGAGTGTATCCACGAGATGAAGCTTATCGTAGACCTTATCTACCAGTCAGGTTTCGAGGGAATGAGATACTCTGTATCTAACACAGCTGAGTACGGTGATTACATCACAGGACCAAAGATTATCACAGAAGAGACAAAGAAGGCTATGAAGAAGGTTCTTACAGATATTCAGGATGGAACATTCGCTAAGGACTTCCTCTTAGATATGTCAGAGGCAGGTGGCCAGGCACACTTCAAGGCTATGAGAAAGCTTCAGGCTGAGCATCCATCAGAGGTAGTTGGTAAGGAAATCAGAAAGCTTTACAGCTGGAACAACGAAGAAGATAAGCTCATCAACAACTAAGGTGACCAAAGTTACGAAGTAACTTTGCTGTTGAATGTCAATAAATAGAAAATTTAACAAGGTCATTGAGCGCAAGCGAAAAGAATGCGCGAACTGATGGAAACTATTATATATGAATTATTTAAGATTGGTGATGTACAGTCACCAATCTTCTTTTATACCCACAAATAGATATACATAATAACAGCGTAAAAAGTACACATACATAGCTAGTACTAAGGTACTGGAAAAAAATTGAAACAGAAAATGGAAAATAGGACACTTAATATATAGAAATGCATTTTTAAGAATAATCAGATTCTGGTAATGATAAAAGGGGGCACTATGGTGACGGAAGATACAATTAGACAGGCTAGGGCAGGTGATAAGCTAGCGTTTCAGACTTTTTATGAAGATATCAAAACTGATATGTATAGGACAGCATATTATTTGCTCCAAAACAGAGAGGATGCAGAGGATGCAGTTAGTGAAGCTTTTATGGATATGTATAGAGGGATACATAATTTAAAGGACTGTGGTGCATATAAAGCATGGGCTATGAAGATATTAACTGCCAAGTGTAAGCGTAAAATGAAAAAGCATTACGAAGCTGTGGGGAATTATGCTGAATTAATCGAGGATGATGTACCATGTAAGCAAGACAATATATCACAAGTAAATATGCGAACAGATATCATGGAGGCAATGGATATCTTAAGTAAAGAGGAACGAATGATAGTTGTGTGCACAGCAGTAGCAGGTATGAGTAGTGAAGAGGTAGGTTGTATAACAGGCTTTCCAAATGCAACGGTTAGAACAAAGCTAAGAAGAGCATTGGCAAAGCTAAAAAAGAAACTGGAGGTAGGAGTATGAGTGGACTTGATAAAGAGTTGATAGAGCAGATTGATATCATAAAAGCAGATGCAGACGCAATAGAAGTGCCAGAAAGTATCAGCTTTGAAAATCTGATGAAAAAGGTAGAGGGTGAGAAACACGCAGATAATGTACGCTATTTTGAGGAGAGTAAGCATAAGAGTGGTATTAAGAGTAAGAAAAAGAATTGGGTTGCTATATGTACAGGTGCGACAGGGGCTATAGCAGCAGCTGTTTTAGTAATCACATTGCTAATAGGAGATATGGGTACGGGTACGGTTCTGCGTCCCAATATAGGGGATGGAACTGAACAAAATAATGTACCGGTAATTAACCAAAGCTTAAGTGAGTATGCAGAACAGATGAAAGTAGCAGCTGGCAATGGTATATATTCGCTTTCGGGGTATAAGGAGTTGAGCGATTATATTGCAGCTAGCAGAGTGAAGTATGAAGATTATTATGACAATATAAAGGATTCTAACTTACTGTATGGGGATAGTATGGAAGAATTGCCTACACTGCAGCCGTCAGATGATATGGTACAAGAGAGCCCTCCGATTTCAAAACCAGAAGGCGAAGGGCCAGAAGATACAGGAAATCAGGATTACTCAGATACCAATGTTAGAGCAGAGGGTGTAGGAGAAGCAGACATTGTAAAGACAGACGGGGAATATATTTATTATATAAGACGCGCCAATAAATATATTATAGATGTTACCGTGGCTATAATGAAGGCAGACGGGATGAAAACCTGTAAGATGTCAGAAGTAGATATATCCGATGATATAAGAAAAGTTGCATTTGGTGGGGAAATGCAAAAAGAAACAGAAAAAGTCACTACAAATAATATTGATATGTTAGTTTGCGGAGATAAGCTTATGGTTGTAGCATCGCTAGATTACTTTGTAAGCCATGTTTCTACAGTAATATTGACATACGATATAAGTGATAGAAGCAAACCACAGTTATATTCAAGTCTTTCTCTTGAGGGCACTTACGATTCATGCAAACTGGTAGATGGTTATATATACATATTTGCTGAGCTTACTAAGTATGTGAATGCACAGGGCACAGTAGATACAGAGGATATGGCTGCAAACATATATGCACCAAAGGTATGTGATAGATTATTGCCAGCGGAGGATGTATATGTAGCTCCAAGTACAGCCTACAATACATATAATATTGTGGCAGTGATGGATACTGGCGATATGAGCAAGTTCTTTGATGTGAAGGCTGTGCTAAGTGCTAGTAACAGCATAGAGAGATATGTAAGTGGTGGTAATATATATTTTATAGCGGATATAGGCTATGATTACCGTAATATTGAGAAATACGGCAAGGAGAATACACCTATAGAGATGATATATCAGTCGCAGATTATGCGTTTTTCATATGATAAGGGTGTTATATCACCAACAGGCTGTGTGAATGTAAATGGTAATATAGGCGATGAATTCGATATAGATGAATACAATGGCTATCTTCGTCTAGCTGTTAGTGCCGAGACTAATGAGGTAACATATACTGAAAAGACAGTATATGATAGTCCTGAATGGGCAATATCTGGAGATAAATTGTATAGCATTACTTATGGTGCGAGAAAGCGTAAGAGCTCGCTGTACATATATGATAGCAATCTTCAATTGGTTGGCTCTATACCAGAGCTTCAGCAGGAAGAAGAGGTATATGGAGTTAGATTTGATGGTGATATTGCTTATATTGTAACATATAGACAGACAGACCCATTATTTACAGTGGATTTATCGGACCCAGCTAATCCTAAAGTGATGGGAGCGCTAAAGATACCAGGCTTCTCTACATACCTCCATAAGTGGGATGATAATAAGCTTGTAGGTATAGGCTATGATGAGTGGGGACAGATAAAAATATCTACATATGATATTACAGACAAGTATGATGTAAAGGAAATGGATATATGTCAGCTTCAGTCTCAATACTACAGTGATGCTTTGTTTGACCATAAGGCTCTATTTATCAGTCCAGAGAAAAATTTGATTGGATTTGCAACAGAGGGGTATGTTGTGGATGATGCGACAGGTCATGGTGGATTGAGAATGCAGTATAAGATATTCTCTTATGTAGATGGCAAGCTTACAGAGGTTATAAACAGCGATTTTGACCATACATATTTTGAGATGAGAGGCTTATATATCGGTGAGTACATATATATTGTCAATCCAGGTCATGGTGTAGTGGTTTACAGCATAGATAACTATAGTAAGGTTAATGAGGTATATTAGAGTAAACTAAAAACAGCAAATAGTGAAAAAATATAAAAGATAGAAGGAATGAGGCAGGATATCTGTTTATAGCAGGTAGCTTGCCTTATTTAATAAAATTTTTTATAATGTATGCAACACTTTTGGAAATTATTGTTACTTATTATACAGATGCATCAAAATTATGTAAGAAGACTATAAAGGGGAACGCAGATGATAACAGAGGTAATCGTAAAAAGAGCACAAAATGGCGATGATACAGCCTTTGCAACGCTTTACCAATCTGTGTACGAGGATATGTACAGGATGGCCTATTATATGCTAGGTCAGAAGGAGGATGCCGAGGATGCTGTAGCAGAGTCGGTGCTGGATATGTACAGGTACATAGATAAGTTAAAGAAAGCGAGCAGTTTTAAATCATGGGCAATGAAGATTTTGTGGGTGAAATGTAAGGCAAAGATGAAGGAATATACCCACAAGAATGTGGAGCTAGATGCTGTGGGAGAGCAATCTGATAAGAAGGATATAGCTATCGAGTCTATGGTGAAAAACGATGTAGAAAAGGCTATGGAGAGTCTAACGGATGAGGAGAGGATTATTGTGGTTAGCTCAGCTATAGGAGGGCTTAATTGCAATGAGATAAGTAAGCTGTTGGGGCTTAAGCATGGTACGGTTCGCTCAAAGCTAAGTCGTGCGTTACAGAAAATAAGGGTAGAACTGGAGGAGTATGTATGAGTAAGGAGTACATTAATAAAGAGATTCTTAATGAAATACAGGATGCTGCATCCAAGGTGGAGATACCAGATAGTGTGAAGCCTGAGAATATGATGCAGTATCTGGCCACAAAGAAGGAAGAAGGCTATTTCGAGAGAGTAAATAATATACAGGGTATTAAACGAAAGAATAGAAGGAATAAGATAATAAAGCTTACAGCATGTTTAGGCGCGGTTGCGGTAGCTGCCATAATTGCAGTTGTAGGTATATCAAGAATACCGGTTAATGGTGGAAGTAACCGCCTACATGAACTACATATGAATGTGAGTACACAGAATACGGAGGGAGTAAATGTACTTACTAGTTACAAGGATTTAGCTGCATATACGGTAGCTAAGGAATCTAAGTATAAGAAACAGACATTTGGAGAACTTGTAGATAAGTTTATCGTATCCATTGAAGATATGTTTATGCTTGGAAATGGTATGATGGAAAGTTCAAAGGGGGAAGATTCGGTTGATATGAACCAGGTATCTGGGAATCAATATTCTGATACCAATTCTAGAACAGAGGGTGTAGGTGAGGCAGATATAGTAAAAACAAACGGGGAATATATTTACTATATAAGCTCTTATGATGAAGAAAATACTGTAACGATAGTAAAGGCAGATGGAGAAGATACAAAAAATATTGCTACATTTGCCATAGATAGTGTGGTTGAGAAAACGTTGCCAAAGGGGCATGAGTGTGGATATATAGAGGCAAGCGATTTGCTTATATACGAGAACACTTTAGTTATTATAGTGCGCTATGGTTTAGAAGAAAGACAGACAAATGTAAAGCATTATGCATTTAAACCTTACACAGCTATATTGGTATATGACGTAGAAAAGCCTGATTCGCCAAAGAATGTTTCAGCATTATATGCAGAGGGTGAGTATACATCATGTAAATATACAGATGGATATGTATATGTATTTACAGAAATGTATAGAGATGAAGATATAAAGAATAAGTCATACACTGAGAATGAGGCTAAGGAAATGTTCGCACCTATGGTAAATGGTCAGTATATTGATTGCTCGAAGGTGTACGTTGCGCAGGCAGAAGATTATATATATTATAAAGTTATGGTTAGCCTTGATTTGAACAATCCAGGAACCTTTAAGGATGCAAAGGCTATTATTGGAGAAAGCAGTAATACCAATGTATATGTAAGCGCAGAGAATATATATATTATTTCTGATCTATATAATGAATATGTCACACAGAATAATGATGATAAGGAAAGTGGACATGTATCCTGTGTTAATAAAGCTGAAATAGTGAGAGTATCCTACGAAAAAGGAATGTTTGAAACTACAGGCAGAACAGAGATAGCTGGAGAGCTTGGTGATGAATTTGATATAGATGAGTATAATGGCTATCTGCGTATGGCTGTTTCAAAAAGTGAATCATATGTAAATTATAACAAGGAAAAATATATATATTATGATGGCAGTAAATGGGTAGAAACAATGGAGGAGACTACTTGGTCATTGGGGCTATTCAATAGATGCAGTATACTGTACGTACTAGATGAGAACTTGGAGCTTGTAGGTGAGGTGACTCTTCAGGAGGAAGAAGAGGTGTACGGTGTACGCTTTGATGGAGATATTGCCTATGTTGTTACATATAGACAGACTGATCCATTATTTACAGTGGATTTATCAGAGCCTACATGTCCAAAGGTAATGGGAGCATTGAAGATACCAGGCTTCTCTGAATATCTCCATGTATGGGATGATAATACTCTTTTAGGATTGGGATATGATCAGAACGGAGGAGTGAAGATATCAACCTACGACATTTCTGATAAGTATAATGTGGCAGAAAAGTATGTAGAGAGTATAGAAGATGCTAGTGATAGTGCAGCATTATATGATCATAGAGCAGCATTTATAAGCACAGAGAAGAACTTATTGGGCTTTGCTACAGAAGGCTTTGTTTTAGAAGGCGATTACTATGTTAATAGACGTCAATACAGAGTATACAAGTATGTAGATGGAAGATTTGACTTGGCTATAGCATATAGGGTTAAGCAGTCTGTAAACTATGAAGATATAAGAGGTCTCTATATAAATGAATATTTATATCTTGTAGTGCCGGGTGATGGCGTGCATGCATTTAATCTGTCAGACTTTAGCAATGTTGCGGTAGTTAGATAAATGTGTATAAGTTTATAAAAGTATACAAATAGACATATTTTAAAGGGCAGTTAGTTAAGGAACTAGCTGTCTTTAAAAATTAATTTAATTAATTGTTTGCATTATTCTCTTTAATGTGTTAAACTGTTAAATAGTTTATACATATTAAAGGAGGACTTATCATGGGAATGACTATGACACAGAAGATCTTAGCAGCACACTGCGGTCTTGATTATGTTGAGGCTGGCCAGTTAATAGAGGCTGATTTGGATCTTGTGCTTGGCAATGATGTTACAGCACCAGTTGCCATCAAGGAGATGAAGAAGTTCAATAAGGAGACAGTATTTGATAAGGACAAGATAGCTATCGTTCTTGACCATTTCACACCAAATAAAGATATTAAGTCAGCAGAGCTATGCTTCTGCGCAAAGGAATTTGCATATAAGAATGATATTACAAACTTCTTCGAGACAGGAGAGGTAGGTATTGAGCACGCATTGTTACCAGAGAAAGGTCTCGTAGTAGCAGGTGATGTAGTTATAGGAGCTGACTCACATACATGTACATATGGTGCTCTTGGAGCATTCTCAACAGGTGTAGGTTCTACAGATATGGCAGCAGGTATGGCTACAGGTAAGGCATGGTTTAAGGTGCCTAGCGCTATTAAGTTTGAGCTTGTAGGAAAGCCAGCTAAGTGGGTGAGTGGTAAGGATGTTATCCTTCATATTATCGGCATGATAGGTGTAGACGGTGCGTTGTATAAGTCTATGGAGTTTTGTGGAGAGGGTGTACAGTACCTTTCTATGGATGATAGATTTGCTATCACAAATATGGCTATCGAGGCTGGTGGAAAGAATGGTATTTTCCCAGTAGATGAGAAGGCTATAGAATATATGAAAGAGCACAGCACTAGAGAGTACAAGATATTTGAGGCTGATGAGGATGCTGTATATGATGAGACATATACAATCGACTTAAGTACACTTAAGCCAACAGTTGCATTCCCACATCTTCCAGAGAATACAAGAACTATAGATGAGGTTGGCGATGTAAAGATTGACCAGGTTGTTATCGGTTCATGTACAAATGGTCGTATTGAGGACCTTCGTATAGCAGCTAAGGTTATGGAAGGCAAGCACGTGGCTAAGGGTGTTCGTTGTATTATCATCCCAGCTACACAGAAGATTTACCTTCAGGCTATAGAGGAAGGTCTTATGACAACATTCATAAAGGCTGGTGCAGCAGTTAGTACACCAACATGTGGTCCTTGCTTAGGTGGACATATGGGTATCCTTGCAAAGGGTGAGAGAGCTATCGCTACTACAAATAGAAACTTCGTAGGTCGTATGGGTCACCCAGAGTCAGAAGTATACTTATCAAGCCCAGCAGTAGCAGCAGCTAGTGCGCTTACAGGTAAGATAACAGGACCAGATAACGTATAGATTAAAATTTCGCAGAAAGGAATCAATTATGAAGGCTTTAGGAAAAGTTTTTAAATTTGGAGATAATGTAGATACAGACGTAATCATCCCAGCTAGATACTTAAATGCGCCAGACCCAGCAGATTTGGCTAAGCATTGTATGGAGGATATAGACCCAGAGTTCGTTAATAAGGTTAGCGAAGGTGACATTATCGTAGCTACAAAGAACTTCGGATGCGGTTCATCTAGAGAGCACGCACCAATATCTATTAAGGCAGCAGGTGTTAGCTGTGTTATCGCCGAGACATTTGCAAGAATTTTCTACAGAAATGCTATCAATATAGGTTTGCCTATCATTGAGTGTAAGGAAGCTTCTGAGAAAATAGAGGAAGGCGATACAGTAGAAATCGACTTTGATAATGGTATGATATACAATAAAACTAAGAATGAGAGCTACAAAGGTCAGGCTTTCCCTGAGTTTATGCAGAAGATTATCAAGGCAGAGGGTCTTATTAACTACATCAATACAAAATAGTATATAAAATCTCATATAAAGAGTATATTTTGCTTGCATTTTATAGGCAATCTTAGCTATAATAGTTAAGGTTGCTTATATTTTTTATCATATATTATTGAAAGAAAGGAGTCATACTATGGACAGTTGTTCGAGTAGTCAGGGCGGCATAGAACCCCGAGGGAATAATATGAGAAATATAATACTGACAAAGATAGACTGTTCTAATGTGATGATTTCTTATTAGAAGATAGATTTGTCATATATTTCTCAATATCGCGTATTCTATGCTCGTTCCTGTTTTAGATAGATGGGAAGGAGAATTATGAAATGTCAGAAGAAATAATTGTAAATCAGCAAGAGCAGATTAATATCGAGGAGATTCAGGAGCTAATCTCTGAGAGAAAGTTTACAAAATTGAAGGATATTCTTGCAGAGGAAAACCCTGCAGATATAGCAGTAGTATTCGATGAGGTTGATAAGAAACATTGGTTACTACTTTTTAGAGTGCTTCCAAAGGAGTTGGCGGCAGAGACATTTGCATATCTTGAGACAGATATGCAGAGAGCACTTATAGAGGCGTTCTCTGATGTGGAGCTTCGTCAGGTCGTAGAGGAGTTATATCTTGATGATACAGTAGATATTATTGAGGAAATGCCAGCTAATGTGGTTAATCGTATTCTTAAGAGTGTAGACAGTGATACTAGAAAGGCTATAAATGACCTGTTGCATTATCCAAAGGACAGTGCCGGTAGTATTATGACTACAGAGTACGTTGCTTTGAAGAAAAATATGACTGTAGAGCAAGCATTTGCGCATATTAGAGCAGAGGGTGTAGACAAGGAAACAGTTTATACCTGTTATGTTACCAGCAATAGAACCCTTATCGGTCTTGTTACAGTAAGACAGTTGCTTATGTCTTCGTATGAGGATGTGATAGAGGATATAATGGAGACAAATGTTATATCTGTTCATACACATGAGGACCAAGAGGTAGTTGCAAATATGTTCGACAAATACGATTTTATTGCACTTCCTGTTGTAGATAAGGAAAATAGAGTAGTAGGTATTATTACTGTCGATGATGCTATGGAAGTTATGCGTGAGGAGCATGAAGAAGATATTCAGGCTATGGCGGCTATCGTTCCATCAGAGAAGTCATATATGCAGACAAGCACATGGGAGATATGGAAGAGCCGTATACCGTGGCTGATGCTTTTGATGTTCTCTGCAACATTTACAGGAAAGATAATAGAGAGCTTTGAGGCGGCACTAGCAGCCTGTGTGGCATTGACGGCATTTATACCGATGCTTATGGGAACTGGTGGTAATGCAGGTAGCCAGGCATCAGTAACTATCATACGAGGCTTATCACTTGAAGAGATAGAGTACAAGGATACTCTTAAAATAATCTGGAAAGAGTTAAAAGCATCTATAGTTATAGGATTAACACTAGGAGTTGCAAGTATAGGTAAACTTTTAGTTATAGATGGTACTACATTGGAGATTGCCATAGTTGTATCAATCACACTTTTCGTAACTATACTCATAGCTAAGATTATTGGTTGTGCCTTACCTATATTAGTTAAGAAAATAGGCTTTGACCCAGCGGTGGTTGTTAGTCCATTTATTACAACAGTTGTTGATGCAGTGTGCTTGATTATTTATTTCCAGGTAGCATCAATACTTTTAGGTTTATAAAATATAATGTATATATAAAGTCCTTCTGTTCATAATAGAAATAGTTATTTTTAATGTATCTATTATGAATAGGAGGATTATTTATGTACAGATATATGTCGTATGATGGAAAGCAGCAGGATGAAAATAGAAAAATAAGCGATAATGTAGTGGAAGATGATAATAAGAATAATGATATAGAAGAACGCATTAAGAAGACTGAGGAGATAGATGCTAGTGGTCAGACTGTGCTTAATGGGCAGGGAAATGAGAAGAAGATACAGTTATTATGCATAATAGGCGAAATAGAAGGACATGAAACGATAAATAATCAAAAGACTACAAAATACGACCACGTGTTGCCAAGACTGGCAGAGTTTGAGGATGATAAAAATCTTCATGGTTTGTTAGTTTTGTTGCAGACTTGTGGTGGAGATGTAGAAAGTGGTCTTGCTATAGCAGAGATGATATCATCATTGTCTAAGCCAACGGTATCATTGGTGTTAGGTGGATCTCATTCCATAGGAGTGCCTATAGCGGCATCTACAGATTATTCATATATCGTACCGTCAGGAACGATGGTAGTGCATCCAGTAAGGATGAATGGATTATTTATAGGAGCGCCACAGACCTATGACTATTTTAAATCGATTCAAGACAGAATAGTTAAATTCGTCTCTGACCATTCAAAGGTATCTAAAGAAAGATTGGAAGAGATGATGATGGAAACAGGAATATTCACCAAAGACTTGGGAACTATTTTGGTTGGAGAAGAAGCAGTTAGGGAAGGTATCATAGATGAGGTAGGTGGCATCAAGGATGCGATAGGTAAACTGTATAGTATGATAAAATAATACTGAATTAAATGGATATAATCATATAAATTCTGAAAAAAATATAAAAAGGGGGTTGCAAAAATAAAAATATATGCTATACTAAGGATGTACACAAGATGTGCATACGCCCGTAGCACATAGTACACAATATTAAACCCCCTTTTATCCCCCTGATAAGCTGTCTAGTCGAAAGATTTAGATGGCTTTATCTTTGTTCAGAACAAGTAACGTATATATAAAATTAAGCGCAGAGGCAAGCTTGCTTGTCATCTGCGCTTATTTTATATATATGTTACGACTCGCTCAATCGAGATGAAGCGAAGCGAAATCGAGATTGTTGCGAGTCGCATAAGAAGCGAAGCTTCTTATGGACTTGTTCTGAACAAAGAGTAGAGATATAGAGCGTTTCGCTCAATCGAGATGTAGTGCGGCGCAGACGCACGAAATCGAGATTGCACAGCTAAACAAATGCTCGCTCAATCGAGAAAAATATATCCCTTGAAAAACCTATAATTTTTTAGTAGAATAAAATAAGCTAACTATGCAATAATATATAAAATATAAACTTCGAATAGGAGATGCGAAAATGAGCTTAATAGAATCAATAATTTTAGGATTTATACAAGGTGTCACAGAGTTTTTACCAGTAAGTAGTTCTGGTCATCTTGCTATATTTAAAAATTTCTTTGGATTAAAGGAAGTAGGAATATCTTATGATATCCTCTTGCACGTAGGAACATTAGTTGCAGTGTTCATATGTTTCTGGAGTGATATTTGGGAGCTGATAGTTAATGGAATAGGCATTATCGTTGATGCTTGCAAGAATATAGGCAGATTTGTTGGCAATCTTATTAATGGCAAGAAGTCAGGCTACACAAAGAAAGAATATCTTAAGATTGTAGATACACCATATAGAAGATATGTAATGCTTATATTAGTAGCAACGATACCAACAGGTATTATGGGTATCTTACTTAAGGATACTATAGAGAGAGTATCAGCAGCATTACTTATACCAGGTATATGTTTACTTATAACAAGTGTGTTACTACTTATAGCAGATAACGCTAAGGATGGAAACGATACAGAGGGAACAACTAGCTTCAAGAAAGCAGGATTTATAGGTGTATGCCAAGGATTAGCTACATTACCAGGAATATCACGTTCTGGAACTACTATTACAGCATGTCTTGCAGCAGGATTAGACAGAGCATTTGCAGTTAAGTTCTCGTTTATAGTGTCTATACCAGCTATACTTGGAGCGGCAGTTCTTGATATACCAGATATGTTTACAGAGTCTATACCGGCAATAGAGTGGGTATACTATATAATAGGAATGATCGTCGCAGCAGTTGTAGGATTTATATGTATAAAGACTATGCTTAAGGTAGTTAGACAGAAGAAGTTTAAGGGCTTTTCATTATATTGCGCTCTTATGGGTATAACAGCTATTATAGGTTATTTTGTAATGTTATAATGATAAAAATTCGAAACGTGGAGGCGTAAGAAGTGGCGACAGCGAAGAAAAATACAACAAACAATAAGAAAACCACCACAAATAGCAAGAGCAAAGCTAGTTCTAGTAAGCAGACTACAAGCAAAACTACTCAGGCAAAGACAAAGCAGGAACAGGTAACTAGACCAGAGTATGTTCCAAGTGAGCATGATATAAAGATTCAAAATGAAATCAAACTGCTCATAGCTTTGGCTGCTATGATACTTGTGTTTATTAGTAATTTTGGATTGTTACCACCATTGGGTGATTATGTTAGTCATTTGCTATTTGGATTATTTGGATTTATTTCCTATGCATTGCCTGTGATAGTGTTTTTAGGTGTTGCATTTATAATATCCAACAAGAATAATCCTAAGGCTGTGAGAAAATTTGTGGCAGGAGTAATTCTTTGCATAATAATCAGTGCTTTGATACAGATAGTATTTTATGGCTACAATGAGACAGTACCGATGTTTGATTTCTACGATAAATGTGGAAAAGGTAAAAGCGGTGGCGGTCTGATAGGTGCTATGATTGTATATGGTCTTGGTGGCATAGTAGGTATGGTAGGTACATATTTTATATTGATATTGCTTGCAATTATAGCTATTGTGCTTATGACAGAGCGTTCATTTATCGGTGGAGTAAAGAAGGGCAGTAAGAAGGTCTATACTCACGCTAAGCAGGATATGTCTAAGATAAAGGACAGTGTTGTAACTCATATAGAAGACAAAGAGTATGAGAAGAACAAGCGTATACATAAAAAGGTTAAAGGCGTGTCTATGCAAAAGATTAAGGATGGCGTAGAGGCTGATGAGGAAATTCATGAGATAACTGGGGAGTTTGCAGGTAAGCTTCCAGAAAATGCCCATCTTTACAGAGGTCACGTTGATGTAGATAAGTATGTAGCTCCAGATAATGAAAGCTTCAAGGATATACATCACGATATATCAGAAATACGACAGCTTGAGAAAAAAAGAGTTGAAAAAGAAAATATAGTTAAGCCTATAGAGAATAAAGGGCAGGAGGCATTTACTGATGAAGAGGGCTTCTTTAAACCAAAGGAGCGTATCGTAGTTAGTGAGGAAGCTAAAAAGACTATGAACCGTCCTGCGTTCTCGACAGGTAGTCAGACTGCTGGAAAAGGACTAATAAGCAGACCGACAGCCGACGTTGATAATGTGACAGTGGGCAGTAGCGTTGCACCAGCAACAACTGAAGTGCCTAATCCAACTATGTCGACAGGTGTAACAAAGAAAAAGAAAGCGTATGAACTTCCAAAAACAATATTACTTAATAAGGGTAATGGTACATCTAGAGGAGCTAATGAATTAGAGCTGAGAGATACAGCACTGAGACTTGAAAATATATTGTCGAATTTCGGTATCACAGCAGAGGTTGTTGATTATAGCAGAGGTCCATCTGTTACAAGATATGAGATTCAGCCAGAGATAGGTACAAGACTTGCGAATATCACAAAACTTTCAGATGATATTAAGTTACATTTAGCAGCAACAGATATTCGTATTGAACCTATTCCCGGTAAATCTACTATAGGTATCGAGGTTCCAAATGAAGGAAGAGATGCAGTTCTTATAAGAGAGCTTATTGAGTCGGCAGAGCTTAAGAATCATCCTTCTAAGCTGGCATTTGCCGCAGGTAAGGATATAGCAGGTCAAGTAATAGTCGGCGATATAGCCAAGATGCCACATATGCTTGTAGCAGGAACAACAGGTTCAGGTAAGTCAGTATTTACGAATTCTATAATAATGAGTATTCTCTTCAGGGCTACTCCAGATGAGGTTAGACTTATTATCGTAGATCCAAAGGTTGTAGAGTTCGGTGTATATAACGGTATACCACATCTCTTACAGCCAGTAGTGACAGACCCTAAGCTGGCATCAAGCACACTTAAGTGGGCAGTTGCAGAAATGTCAGATAGATATAAGAAGTTTGCTGAGTACAATGTGCGTGACCTAAAGGGCTACAATGAAAAGATTGTAGGTATGGCAGGTCCAGATGGCGAGCTGTTAAAGAAGTTGCCACAGATAGTTATAGTAATAGACGAGTTGGCAGACCTTATGATGGTGGCAGCAAAGGAAGTAGAGGAGTCTATCTGTAGACTGGCACAGCTTGCTAGAGCAGCAGGTATCCATCTTATCATTGCTACACAGAGACCATCTGTAAATGTAGTAACAGGTCTTATCAAAGCAAATGTACCATCTAGAGTGGCACTTATGGTTTCATCAGGTGTTGACTCAAGAACTATTATAGACCAGAACGGAGCTGAGAAGCTCTTAGGTAATGGTGATATGTTATTCTATCCATCTGGATATGTAAAGCCAGTAAGATTACAGGGTGCATTCGTATCTGATGGCGAGGTTCAGAAGGTTGTAGATTTCTGGAAAGCGCAGGCTACAGGAGAGATGTATGATAACTCTATAAGTCAATATGTAGAGAGTCAGGCATCGCAATCTAGTGGTAATGGCGCGTCTTTGGCTATGACAGAGGATGACGGTGATGGAAGAGACGAATACTTCTACGAGGCAGCTAAGTTTGTAATAGAGAAGGATAAGGCTTCTACAAGTATGCTTCAGAGAGTATTTAAGATAGGCTTCAACAGAGCGGCACGTATTATGGATCAGATGTGTGAAGCAGGCGTTATAGGTGAAGAGGAAGGCACAAAGCCAAGAAAGGTTTTGATGACTCTGGAAGATTTAGATAACTTATAAAATAAACCTAAGGAGGACAATATGAAAACTGATATTCAGATCGCACAGGAAGCAAAGATGCTACCAATTAAGGAAGTTGCAGCAGGCATTGGAGTTTGCGAGGATGACCTTGAGTTATATGGAAAGTACAAGGCTAAATTATCAGATGAGTATTTAGCAAAAATAGAAGGTAATAACAATGGAAAACTGATATTGGTAACAGCTATCAATCCTACACCAGCAGGAGAAGGAAAGACAACAGTTACGGTAGGTTTAGGACAGGCATTTGGAAAGCTTGGTAAGAAGTCGATTATTGCTTTAAGAGAGCCATCTTTAGGACCGTGCTTTGGTATAAAGGGTGGTGCTGCAGGTGGCGGATACTCACAGGTTGTACCTATGGAGGAATTAAACCTTCATTTTACAGGAGATTTCCATGCAATTACATCAGCAAATAACCTTTTAGCAGCTCTTCTTGATAATCATATACAGCAGGGTAATGAATTGGGTATAGATACTAGACAGGTAGTATGGAAGAGATGTCTAGATATGAATGACAGAAGCTTAAGAAACGTTGTGGTTGGCTTAGGTTCAAAGATGGATGGTTTTGTTAGAGAGGATCATTTTGTTATCACAGTTGCTACAGAGATTATGGCTATCCTTTGTCTTGCGTCAGATATGCAGGATTTGAAGGAAAGACTTGGCAGAATCATAGTTGCATACAACTATGCAGGTGAACCAGTTACAGCTAAGGAGCTTAATGCAGTTGGTTCTATGGCAGCCCTTCTTAAGGACGCATTGAAGCCAAATATGATACAGACACTCGAACATACACCAGCACTTGTTCATGGTGGTCCATTTGCGAATATTGCACATGGATGTAACTCAGCTAGAGCAACAAAGACCGCTCTTAAGATGGCTGATTATGTTATAACAGAGGCAGGCTTTGGTGCGGACCTTGGTGCAGAGAAGTTCTTTGATATCAAGTGTCGTATGGCAGGCCTTAAGCCTGATGCAGTAGTGCTTGTAGCTACTATTAGAGCTTTAAAGTATAACGGTGGAGTGGCTAAGGCAGACTTAAATAATGAGAATTTAGATGCTTTAAAAAAGGGTATCGTAAACTTAGAGAAGCATATTGAGAATCTTCAGTTATTTGGAGTACCAGTAGTAGTTACACTTAACTCATTTATCTCTGATACAGAAGCAGAGAAGGAATTTGTAAAGGAATTCTGTGAGAGCAGAGGCTGTGAATTTGCTATGGCAGATGTATGGGCTAAAGGCGGAGAAGGCGGTATAGCATTGGCAGAGAAGGTACTTAACACTCTTGAGACAAAGGAAAGTAACTTCAAGGTGCTTTATGATAATGAGACTTCATTAAAGGATAAGATAAAGGCTGTAGCTACAAAGATATATGGTGCAGACGATGTAACATATAATCCAGCAGCAGAGAAGATGCTTGCCAAGCTTGAAGATATGGGCTTTGGACATCTTCCAGTATGTATGGCGAAGAATCAGTATTCATTGTCAGATGATGCAACTAAGCTTGGTAGACCAACAGGTTTTGATATCAATATCAGAGAGGTATATGTATCAGCTGGTGCAGGCTTTGTAGTAGTACTTACAGGTGCTATCATGACTATGCCAGGTTTACCAAAGAAGCCAGCAGCAGACGGCATAGACGTGGACGATAATGGAGTAATCACAGGACTTTTCTAACGAAAGGAGAAATATATGGCATTTTTAATAGATGGAAAGAAGATTTCTACAGAGATAAAGGATGAAGTAAAGGCAAAGGTTGCAGAACTCAAGGAGCAGGGAATTGAAGTATGCTTAGCAGTAGTTCAGGTAGGAAATAATCCAGCATCTTGCGTTTACGTTAACAACAAGAAGAAGGCATGTGAGTATGTAGGTTTTAGAAGCGTATCACATGAGTTACCAGAGGAGACAACAGAGGCAGAGCTTCTTAAACTTATCGACGACCTTAATAATGATGATAGTGTTAACGGTATCTTGGTTCAGCTTCCATTACCAAAGCATATGGATGAGAACAAAGTTATCGATGCTATATCACCATACAAGGACGTAGATGGTTTCCATCTTATGAATGTAGGTGCATTATCTACAGGTCAGAAAGGTTTTATCTCATGTACACCATATGGTATCATTGAGCTTCTTAAACGTTCAAACATAGAGATAGAAGGTAAGCATTGTGTAATTATCGGTAGAAGTAATATCGTAGGTAAGCCTATGGGAATGCTTCTTCTTCGTGAGAATGGTACAGTTACAACAGTTCATTCAAAGACTAAGAATATCAAGGAAATTACAAAGCAGGCGGATATATTAATAGCAGCTATCGGCAAGCCTAGATTTGTAGATGATACATACGTTAAGGAAGGTGCTGTAGTTATCGATGTAGGTATCAACAGAGACGAGAACAACAAACTTTGCGGTGACGTTGATTTTGATAAGGTAGAGCCAATAGCATCTGCTATCACACCAGTTCCAGGCGGTGTAGGACCAATGACTATAGCTATGCTTATGAAGAACTGCTTAGAGTCATTGACCAAAGTTACGAAGTAACTTTGCTGAAAACCGTAAATATAAAGAAAATATAAAGAAAATATAAAGAGGTCATCGCCCCAAATTGTAAAATTTGGGGCATAATAATAGTATATGTATGCCAAGATTATCGTAGATATATCACATGAAAAACTAGATAAAGGCTTTGATTATCGTATCCCTGAACATTTGGCGGACAAGATTTACCCAGGAGTGCAGGTTAGCATCCCTTTTGGTAAGGCGAATCGTCTGATTCAAGGATATGTGTTAGAGATAAAAGAGACGGCCGGGTATGATGAGGATAAGATTAAGGATATAGCTGAAGTGTCCTCGAAAAGCATACCTATAGAGAGCCGTCTTATTGCGTTGGCATGGTTTATCAAGGAAAACTATGGCTCTACGATGAATCAGGCGTTAAAAACAGTCATACCTATCAAAGAGACAAAGCAGGATGTTATTAAGAAGACTATAATGCTTATAGCTGAAGAGGGACAGCTACAACGTATCGTAGAAAGGTATGAAAAAAGGCACGCTACAGCCAGACTTAAGCTTATAGATGCTCTTAAGGAAAATAAGGAAATGTCATGGGAGCTTGCTATTAAGCTAGGTGTGACATCTACAGTTATAAGAGCATTGGAAGAAGAAGGTGTACTAAAAGTAAGTGAGGAGAAGGTATATAGAAATCCAGTGAGATTTTCTGACCTTAAGCCTTACGATATAGTACTAAATAAAGAACAGAAAAATATTTCGGAAACTATTAAAAATTATATAGATAACAATAAGGGAGCCTATGCAGGTGTGCATCTTATACATGGTATTACTGGAAGCGGTAAGACAGAAGTATACATGGACCTTATAGAAAAGGTTATAGCAGACGGTAAAGAAGCTATAGTAATGATACCTGAAATAGCGTTGACATATCAGACTGTTATGCGCTTTTACAGGAAGTTTGGTGATGTGGTATCGATTATTAATTCGAAGCTGTCAGCAGGAGAACGCTATGATCAGTTTGAGAGAGCAAAAAATGGTGATGTAAAAATAATGATAGGGCCTAGGTCAGCTATATTTACGCCATTTAAGAACTTAGGACTTATTATAATAGATGAGGAGCATGAAAGCTCATACAAAAGTGAGACAGTTCCTAGGTATCATGCCAGAGAGGCAGCTATATTTAGGGCAAAGTCGGAGGGAGCGACAGTGGTATTGGGCTCTGCTACACCATCGATAGATTCGTATTACAAGGCACTTAGGGGCGAATATATGCTCCATACCCTAAAAAATAGAGCCAAGGATGCTGTACCGGCAGAGGTGTATATAGAGGATTTACGAGAGGAATTGAAAAACGGCAATAGAACTATGTTTAGTGCCAGACTGGATGAACTGATAAAGGACAGACTGGAGAAAAAGCAACAGATAATGCTGTTTATAAATAGAAGAGGCTATGCAGGCTTTGTTTCATGTAGAAGTTGCGGTAAGGCCATTAAGTGTCCACACTGTGATGTGGGATTAACATTACATGGAGATAAACATTTAAAATGTCATTACTGTGGGTATGATATAGATAAGCCACAGACCTGTCCCGAGTGTGGTTCCAAGTATATTGCGGCATTTGGAACAGGAACACAGAAAGTGGAGGAAGCGGTCAAGAAGATGTATCCAACTGCTAGAACACTTCGTATGGACTTGGATACTACATCTAAGAAGGATGGCTATGAGCAAATCTTAAGTGCCTTTGGCAATGGAGAGGCAGATATCCTTATAGGTACACAGATGATAGTTAAGGGACATGATTTTCCTAATGTAACATTAGTTGGTGTTATAGCGGCAGATTTATCATTGTATGCCTCAGATTATCGCTCTACAGAAAAGACCTTCCAGCTATTAACACAAGCTGCAGGTAGAGCAGGTAGAGGAAGCGAGAGAGGTCAGGTGGTTATACAGACCTATGACCCAGATAATTTCAGCATACAGGCATCTTCAAGGCAGGATTACACTGAGTTTTATAATCAGGAGATATTATATAGAACTGTGTCAGAGTATCCACCAGTAAGCTCGCTTATGGCTATACTTATGACATCAAAGGATGAGACAATATTGGCAAGCTTGGCAGATAAGATAAAAGCTAAAGTAGATGGACTATTATCAGAAAAGCCGAAGATAAGAATTATAGGTCCTGCAGATGCAAGTATATCCCGAATAAATGATGTTTACCGCAAGGTGATATATGTAAAGCATACAGATTATCAGGCGCTTGTGGATGTGAAAAATATGGTTGAGGAATATGTAGAAGGTATTGATGAGATGAAGAAAGCATCAATACAGTTCGATTTTAATCCTATGTCAGGATTTTAGTTAAACAATATAATGTAAACAATTACGTGGACAATATAAAGGTCGTTGTAAAACAAATTGAAATTTGGTATAATTAAAAGGTTATGTAGGATTTATGTAACGCGTTATAAGGTCAGAAAGGAGATAAACTAATGGCAATCAGAAGTATAAGAACAGTTGGAGATGAATGTCTCACAAAGGTATGTAAGGAAGTTAAAGAGATAAACGATAGAACAAGAATACTTATTGAGGATATGATAGATACTATGTACGAGGCAGAGGGTGTTGGCTTGGCTGCACCACAGGTAGGTATATTGAAGAGAATAGTAGTTATCGATGTTGGTGATGGACCAATCGTAATGATTAATCCAGAGATACTGGAGAGAAGCGGAGAGCAGACAGATAATGAGGGTTGTCTTTCAGTGCCAGGCAAGGTCGGTGTTGTGACTAGACCAAACTATGTTAAGGCAAAAGCCATAAATGAAGATGGTGAGGAATACATCATCGAGGGTGAGGAGTTACTTGCCAGAGCAATCTGTCATGAGCTTGACCATTTAGATGGACATCTTTATACAGAATTTGTTGAAGGTGAATTATTAAACGTAGAATAGACCGAAATTCCCAATGGGAATTTCGCTGAGTAACTTAGATACAGTAGAAGTGTAAAAAGGTCAGACCGACAATCTGTAAAGATTGTCGGAAAAAAGGAATAAAAATGAGAATTATATTTATGGGAACTCCTGACTTTTCAGTGGGAGCATTAAATTCAATAGTTGAGGCTGGTCATGAGGTGGTTCTAGTAGTTACACAGGAGGACAAGCCGAAGGGACGAGGCCAGGAGATGCAGTTTACACCTGTAAAGGAGGCTGCTGTAAAGCACGGCATAGAGGTATATCAGCCACATAGAATAAAGACTGATGAAGCTATGGCTAAGCTTAGAAGCTATGAGGCAGACGTGTTCGTAGTAGTGGCTTATGGACAGATATTCTCTAGGGAGTTACTGGATATGCCTAAATATGGTTGTATTAATATACATGCTTCACTTTTACCAAAGTTTAGAGGTGCAGCTCCTATTCAGTGGAGTATTATTGAGGGTGAGAAGGTCACAGGTGTAACAACTATGGTTATGGCAGATGGCGTTGACACAGGCGATATGCTTGAAAAGGTAGAGGTAGAGATAGCAGATGATGAGACTGGTGGAAGTCTTCACGACAAGCTTATGGAAGCAGGAGCAAAGCTTATAGTATCTACACTTGAGAAACTTGAGGCAGGTACGGCTATTAGAACAGAGCAGGACCATACACAGAGCACACACACAAAGAAGCTTACAAAAGAGCTTGGCAATATAAACTTTAATATGGAGGCTGTAGCCATAGAGCGACTTATAAGAGGATTAAATCCATGGCCTAGTGCTTATACAAAATATAATGGTAAGACATTAAAGGTATGGAGAGCTGAGGTATTAGATAAGGAATATGAAGGTCAGTGTGGTCAGATTGTTGATAAGACAAAGAAGGCTATCATAGTAAAGACTGGAAAGGGAGCCTTAGCTATTACAGAATTACAGATGGAAGGTAAAAAACGTATGACTACAGAAAGTTATATGTGTGGAGCTACATTTGAGGATGGAATAATATTAGGAAAATAGCTAAAAATAAAGGGATAAAAGCTTAAAGGAGGAGAAAATATGTTACTTTATATTTATAGTCCATTTTATTATTTTGACCCAACATATATATTGATTATCATAGGTTTAATCATAACTATGTGGGCACAGTGGAGAGTTAATTCAAACTTTAATAAATATTCTAAGGTTAGAAATATGGCAGGGCTTACTGGAGCAGAGGTGGCAGAGAGAATACTCCATAGAGAGGGAATCTATGATGTAAGTATTGAGCATGTAAGTGGTAATCTGAGTGACCACTACGACCCTAGAAGTAAGGTACTGCGTTTGTCGGATTCAACATATAACAGCACATCTATAGCAGCGGCAGGTGTGGCAGCTCATGAGGTTGGTCATGCCATACAGCATGCTAGAGGATATGCACCTATAAGAATTCGTTCTGTATTGGTGCCAGTAGCCAACATAGGCTCATATGCATCATGGATACTTATATTGGTAGGATTGTTATTTACAGGTTCATCTAGCCAGGCGTGGCTTACAGCAGGTATTATATGCTTTGCAGCCACAGTGTTATTTCATTTGGTAACATTGCCAGTAGAGTTCAATGCATCAAACAGAGCTATTAGAGTTTTGGCAGATTGCGGTATACTCTATGACAATGAGATAGGTGGAGCTAGAAAGGTTTTAAATGCAGCAGCACTGACATATGTTGCAAGTGCAGCTACAGCAATATTACAGTTATTAAGATTAATTATTCTCTTTGGAGGAAAAAGACGTGACTAATAAACACGCAGGAGCAGGCGAAATAAATACAAGAGAGATATGCTTAGATATGCTTATGGAAATATGTGAGAAGGGAGCCTATAGTCATGTGGTTCTTCGTCAAACACTTCGTAAATATCAATATCTCGATAAAAGAGACAGAGCTTTTATGACAAGATTAGTGGAAGGTACTTTGGAGAATAGGATTTATATTGATTATGTTATAAATCAAGTATCAAATATCAAGGTACAAAGGATGAAGCCACTTATAAGAAACCTTCTCAGAATGTCAGTATATCAGGTGCTTATGATGGATTCAGTACCGGGTGCCGCCGCATGTAATGAGGCGGTTAAGCTTGCTATAAAGAGAAGTTTTGGACAGCTCAAGGGTTTTGTAAACGGAGTGCTTAGAGCTATAATAAGAAACATTGACACAATGAAGTTCCCAAATGCTTCCATTGATTTGGTAGAGCATATGCATGTGATGTACTCTATGCCAAAGTGGATTATCGAACAATTGGTTTATCATTATGGTGTGGAGGATGCTTCCCGTATTATCAAGGGAGTATCTAAGCATGATGAACGCATATGTGTCCGTATGAATACGACAAAAGCAACAGCAGAGGACATTATGGCTAAGCTTGAGCAAGAAAATATCAAGGTTGAAAGGTCAAATGTATACCAGGATGCATTGTACATAAGTGACATAGATTTTCTTGAGAACTCAGAGACTTTCAATGAAGGCTTCATAAGTGTACAGGATTTAAGCTCAATGCTTGTGTCTGTAGTAGCAGACCCTAAGCAAGATGATCTGTGTATAGATATGTGTGCGGCACCTGGTGGAAAGGCTATACATCTCTATGAGCTTATGAAGGGTAAAGGAAAGGTCATTGCCCGTGACATAAGTGACTATAAGGTAGGACTTATAGAGGAGAATGTAGATAGAACAGAAAGCTATGGTGTTGAAGCTGAAGTTTATGATGCATTAGAATTAGATAAAGAAATGATAGAAAAAGCCGATATAGTAATTGCCGACTTACCTTGTTCAGGTTTGGGCATAATGGGTAAGAAAAGTGATATTAAGTATAATATGACACTAGAAAAAGAGGCAGAACTAGTGGAATTACAACGTAAGATGCTTGATAATGCTTGGCAGTATGTAAAGAAGGGCGGAACATTAGTATATAGTACATGTACACTTAACAAGGCTGAAAATATAGAAAATATGAAGTATATAGAAGAGAATTATCCTATGGAGAGAGTGGATATCTCATCCTATGTGCCAGAAGGTTTTTGCAGAGGCACAGCAAAAGAAGGATACTTACAGATGCTACCAGGTATAGATGGAGCAGACGGCTTCTTTATATGTAAGTTCAGACGTAAATAGTATAGATGTCTAATACAAAAGGGATAGCTAAGCTGGTAAAGGTAATACAGATGAGTGAGAAGATAGATATAAAATCTCTAAATATAGAGGAATTAAACAATTTAATAATATCTTTAGGTGAAAAGTCATTTAGAGCAAAGCAGATATACCAGTGGCTTCATGTGAAGCTTGTTGGCTCATTTGATGAGATGACCAATCTCTCAGCAGGCCTTAGAGAGATGCTAAAGGAAAGATGCATATTGACAAGACACAAGGCTGTGCAGGTGCTTACATCACAGATAGACGGCACAAAGAAATATCTCTTTGAATTAGCTGATGGAAATATAATAGAAAGTGTGCTTATGAGATATAATCATGGCAACTCTGTATGTATATCTACACAGGTAGGCTGTCGAATGGGATGTAGATTTTGTGCTTCTACTTTAGATGGGTTGGAGAGAAATCTTACACCAAGCGAAATGCTAGATGAAATATATTGCATACAACAGGATATAGGAGAACGCATTTCTAATATAGTGCTTATGGGAAGTGGCGAGCCTCTTGACAATTATGACAATGTAATGAAATTCCTAGAGCTTATATCAGATGAGAATGGATTAAATATTAGCCAGAGAAATATTACAATGTCAACCTGTGGTCTGGTGCCAAAGATATATGAACTGGCAGATAGGGATATGCAGATAACATTGGCCATATCTCTTCACGCCTCAAATGATGAGACAAGAAAGGAACTTATGCCGGTAGCTAAAGCGTATAGCATAGAGGAATTACTTAAGGCATGTAGGTATTTCTTTGATAAGACGGGACGTAGACTTACTTTTGAGTATTCTCTTGTGGCAGGCGTAAATGACCACGAGGAAGGCGCTGTGGCGTTGGGAAAACTGTTAAAAGGATTAAATTGTCACGTAAATCTCATACCTGTTAATCCTATAAAGGAGCGAGATTTCAAGCAATCTGACAAGGTTGCTATACAAAAGTTTAAAAATAAACTTGAAAAATACGGAATAAATGTTACTATTAGAAGGGAAATGGGCAGAGATATTAATGGTGCCTGTGGACAGCTTAGGAAAAGCTATAAAGATGAAATATTACAGAAGGAGGGAGAATAATGAAAGCATATGCATTGACAAATGTGGGTGTACAGAGAAATACCAATCAGGATTTTGTGTATGTCTCTGAAGAGAAAATCGGAAATCTCCCAAATATATTGATTGTTGCCGATGGCATGGGAGGTCATAAAGCAGGTGAGGTTGCATCCGAGCTTGCAGTTAATGCTGTACTAGAGTCAATTAGGTCAAATAAGAAAAAGGATAAAATAACAATAATCGAGCAAGCAATATCAGAAGCCAATGAAAAAGTTTTGCAGGTGGCGGCAAGCGATGAGAAGTGCAAGGGTATGGGAACCACTATAGTTGTGGCGACTGTAGTTGAAAATATTCTCTATGTGGCCAATGTTGGAGACTCGAGATTGTACCTTATAGGCGACGATATAAAGCAGATAACAAGAGATCACTCGCTGGTTCAGGAAATGGTCAGCATAGGTGAGCTTGATAAAGAAAGTGCGAAAACACATTCTAGAAAAAATGTCATAACGAGAGCTGTTGGTGTAGAGAAGAAGCTTATGGCAGATTTCTTTGAGGTAGAGGTTCAAGAGAAAACAAAGATTCTTCTGTGCTCAGACGGTTTAAGTAACATGGTTGATGATGAGGAACTAGAGGCTATTATTAAGGATTGTGGACAGGATACATTGGAATGTACAGTACATAAGTTGATAGATACAGCTAATAGCAATGGTGGACTAGATAATATAGCAGTAGTTTTAGCTGAGATATAAGGAAGGAAGTTATTATCATGATGATTAGAAAAGGAATGTTTATCGGAGATAGATACGAGATAGTAGATAAGGTAGGCTCAGGCGGTATGTCTGATGTATACAAAGCGCTTGACCATAAGCTTAACAGATATGTTGCTGTAAAAGTTCTTAAGGATGAGTTTAGTGAGGATAAGGGCTTTGTGTCAAAGTTTAAGGTAGAGGCACAGTCTGCAGCAGGACTTACACATCCAAATATCGTTAATGTATATGATGTAGGTGAGGATAATGGAATTTACTATATCGTTATGGAGTTAGTAGAGGGTATCACACTTAAGAAGTATATAGAAAAGAAGGGCAAGCTTTCTGTTAAGGAGTCTGTAAGCATTGCTATACAGGTTGCACAGGGTATAGAGGCTGCTCATAATAACCATATTATACATAGAGATATTAAGCCACAGAACGTTATTATCTCTAGAGAAGGTAAGGTAAAGGTAACAGATTTTGGTATTGCAAGAGCTGCATCTGCCAACACAATTAACTCTAATGCAATGGGTTCAGTTCACTATATCTCACCAGAACAGGCTAGAGGTGGATATATTGATGAGAAGAGTGATATATATTCACTTGGTATATCTCTTTATGAAATGATAACTGGAAAGGTTCCATTTGAGGGAGACTCTACAGTAACTATCGCATTACAGCATATAAACGAGACAATTCCATCGGCAAAGATAGATGTGCCAGAACTTCCAATAAGCGTGGAGAGAATTATAGAAAAGTGTACACAGAAGAAGGCAGAGCATAGATATCTTAAGGTTGCGACACTTATAGCTGACCTTAAGAGAGCTTTGGTTACTCCTGATGATGATTTTGTTGTAATGGTTCCAAATGTGAGCACAGATGCTACTATTATGATTACAGATGATGAAGTATCACAGATTAGAGCTAATAAGGGTGCTGTACCAGCAGTGGGAGCAAAGTCTATGAGCGATGATTTTGATGATATGGATGACATAGATGCACCAGTTGTAAAGAGAGCTAAGAAGGACGATGTATTTGGAGATGATGACGATATAGATGCAACTAATCCAAAGCTTGATAGAATAGTAACAATAGGAGCTATAGTAGCCAGCGTAGTTGTACTTATAGTATTTATTCTTATACTTGTAAACGTACTTAAGGGCTGTGGTACTGATACAGATAATCCATATGATAACACAACAACACCTTCAGTAGAAGATACAGGCATAAGCAATCAGAAGACAGTTGTTCCAGATGTAGCAAATCTTCATATGGATGAGGCAGAGCAGAGACTTAAGGCAGCTTACTTAGGTGTAAGATTTGAGTTTGAGTATCACAATACTGTTCCAGAGAATTATGTAATAAGACAGAGTGAAAAAGAAGGAAACGTTATAGATAAGCATAAGACAGTTGTAATCTATGTAAGCAATGGTGCTAAGAAGTTTGATATTCCATCAGTTCAGGGAATGACTATGGAGCAGGCTATGGCATTACTTCAGAATGAAACATATGGCTTGGAAGTATCAGTTCAGTTTGAGGAAACTGATGATGTAGAGGCTAATTACTGTATTAAAACAAGTCCACAGTCTCCTACACAGTTAACATATGGCTCACATATTACACTTTATGTAGCTACAGTTAAGGATATGCCACTTGTAGCTATACCAACAGGACTTGTGGGTGCCCATAAGGATAAAGTTGTTAAATCACTTGAGGATTTAGGTTTTGTAGTAAGCATTAAGGAAGTTGAAAGCGAGACAGAGTCAGCAGGAACAGTTATCAATCTTGAATATAAGGAAGGTCAGCAGGTTCCAAAGGGAACAACTATTGCAGTAACAGTAAGTAAGGGACCAAAACAGATTGAGGTGCAGAAGGTTACAAAGACTAAGGTTCCACTTAAGGCATTTGGAGATAGCTACTTCAAGTTACCTACTGTAAAGGTGTTACAGGAAGAAGAGGTAGAAAACGAATCGGGAGAGCTTGAGACAAGCAAAAAGGTTGTTGAGCAGGTTGTTTCAGAAGGAACACTTAAAGCTACTCTTATCGTTAAGCATGATGGAAAGACTACAACTTTAGATGTTACAAACCAGATAAATGAGGTATATGCTACTGGTTATACTCAGAGAGCTAAGGAGATATTTATAGAAGAGTTAAATGTTACTGATGTTACATTTACACTTACATTGTCATATGAAAGCTACAATGAGCAAACAGAAGAGTATGAGTTGCAGAGTCCTTATGTAATATACACAGAGGATAGAATCTCATGTTCAGAGGTTGAAGTAGAGGTAGAGGTTACAGAATAGTGACAGGAAAGATTATCAAAGGCATTGCAGGTGAATATTTCGTTCATACAATAGATGAAGGTATATATACCTGCAAGGCTAAAGGTATATTTAGACATAAAAATATGAAGCCTCTCGTAGGTGATGATGTTGAGATAGACATTATCGACAGAGAGGAAAAACGTGGCAATATCACCGATATATTGGATAGGAAAAGTGAGCTAATAAGACCGGCAGTGGCAAATATTGACCAGACATTGGTTGTTTTCGCTGCTAAGAGTCCTATGCCTAATAGAAATCTGTTGGACAGATTCCTTGTCATGATGGAAACACAGGGGATGGAAAGCATCCTCTGTTTTAATAAAATGGATTTGGCAGATGAAGATGAGATAGCCGAGTTAAAAGACACTTATGAGAAGGCTGGTTATAAGGTTATGCTTGTAAGTGTAAAGGATGGAAAAGGTATGGATGAGATAAAGGAATTATTGAAGAATAAGACCACATCCCTTGCTGGACCATCTGGTGTAGGTAAATCTTCGCTACTTAATGCTTTAGTTCCAGAAGCCGTTATGGAGACAGGCGATATCAGTCGCAAAATAGAGCGAGGAAAGCATACAACAAGACATTCAGAAATATTCTGTTTGGGTGGAAGTAGTTATTTGATGGATACTCCAGGCTTTAGCTCTATTTATACATGTCCATGTGAAAAGGAAGATTTGAAAATGTATTTTCCAGAGATATATGAGTATGAGGGTAAATGCCGTTTCAATGGATGTGTCCATATTGGAGAGCCTGATTGTGCAGTTAAGGAAGCTGTGTCAAAGGGCGATATTGGTCAGTCTAGATATGAGAATTACACATTATTCTTTAATGAGATAAAGGATAGAAAAAAATATTAGTGATAACTGGAAGGATAAAGAAAAATGATTAAATTATCACCATCTATATTAGCAGCAGATTTTGCTAATCTTGGAGACAATATTAAGAAAATAGATGAGGCAGGAGCACCTTATGTTCATGTAGATATAATGGATGGAGCCTTTGTTCCTAGTATATCTATGGGTATGCCTGTTGTTAAGAGTATAAGAAAGGTGACAGATAAGGTGTTTGATGTACATCTTATGATAGAGGAGCCTATAAGATATTTGGCAGATTTTAAGGATGCTGGTGCAGACATCATAACAGTTCATGAGGAGGCTTGTAGCGATTTAAGTGCTACTATAGCAAAGATAAGAGAACTGGGTATGCAGGTAGGAGTATCTATAAAGCCAGGTACACCAGTTGAGAAAATAGTACCATATCTTGATGATGTGGATATGATATTGCTTATGACAGTAGAGCCAGGTTTCGGCGGACAGAAATATATAGATGCAGTGACAGATAAGATAGTAGAGCTTAGAAAGATAGTGACTGAAAGAGGACTGGATATAGATATTCAGGTAGATGGTGGTGTATATACATCAAATGTCAGAACAGTCTTAGATGCAGGAGCAAATGTTATCGTAGCTGGTTCTGCAGTATTTAAGGATGATATTAAGGCAAACGTGCAGGAGTTCCTTGATATATTTAAGGAATATGAGGGTAGATTATAGATGAGAGCATTACTTATCACAGGAGGACACGTAGATATACAGTGGGCTCAGGGATTTGTAAAACTTCATAAATATGACCTTGTTATAGCAGTAGATGGGGGACTGTCTGCTGCTAATTTATTAAATATATATCCAAATGTGATAATCGGTGATTTTGATACCGTAGGGCAGGATTTGTTGGATAGTTATGCTAAGGCGAAGATAATTCGACTTAAGCCAGAGAAGGATGATACGGATACACAGTATGCCGTAAAGTGGCTTATTGATAACAAGGCTACAGATATAGATATAATAGGTGCTATCGGAAGTCGTATGGATCACACTTTGGCAAATATTTATATGTTGCAGCTAGCCTGTGACCATAAAGTAAATGCTACTATATATGATAAGTGCAATAAAATGTATATAATTGAGGGGAAAACGACTCTAAAAAGGGATGACACCTACGGCAAATATATATCGTTTATGCAGCTAACACCAGTAGTTAAGGATGTAACATTTACAGGCTTTAAATATAATGTAAGCCATTATGACTTCTGTATGAGTGGTGATTATAGAACTGGTTCATCCAATGAATTTGCTGACGCTGAGGCAACAGTAGATATAGGACAGGGAAGATTTGTAGTTATAGAGGTTAGTGGAGATTGATATGAAGGAAGTACTTAAGCTAAAAAGATGCCGCATATTATGGCTTATACCTGTAGAAATATTGATTATTTTAGTGTGTAGGGCCAGTGCATGGGTATCTGAATATATATTTGCAAGAGGAATATTTAGGATACTGGCTATTCCTTTGGGGGCAGTAACTAGATGGTTTCCGTTTTCATTGGCAGAGATAGGTTTGTACGTTATATGCATATCTGCCATAGTTATACCCATATGGTTTATGGTGCATATGGTTAAAAGTAAAGGCAGAAGAGGTCTAGTGGCTTTAAAGGCGGTAGTCAATGTTTTGTGCGCAGCAACTATTGTATCGTCAATGTTTGTGGTGTTATGTGGTACAAATTATTATCGATACGGCATAGAAACATATCTGCCTTATGAGAGAGCAGCTTCAGATAAAGATGAATTATATGAGTTGTGTGTTTATTTGGCCAATCAGGTAAATGCAGCAAGAGAAGACATAACTACAGTAGATAAGAATGGAGTTATGGCTTTAAGCTATGATGGTACATATCAGTTTATGAGAGAGGCCGAAGAAGTAATGCACGAATTCGTACAGGATTATCCAGCGTATCAGTGGAGTACAGGCAGTGCAAAACCTATATTAGCATCACACTATATGTCTTATACAGATATTGTGGGTATATACATACCATTTACAATGGAGGCCAATGTAAACGTAGATGTAGTGGAGTATAATACACCATCAGATACATTGCATGAGCTTGCCCATCTTAGAGGAATTATGCCAGAGGATGAGGCTAATTACGTGGCATATCTTGCTTGTGTAACTTCTGGCAGGCCAGATTTTGTATATAGTGGCTATATGATGGCATATATTCATGCAACTAATCAGTTGTATGATACTGATATAGAAAAATATCGTGATGTAAGAGCTTTGTTGTCAGAAGGTGTAGTTACTGATTTGGTAGCAAATAGTGAATACTGGGAGCAGTTTGAAACACCAATTGGAGAGACAGTTTCCAATGTGTCTACATCAGTTAATAATGCGTATTTGCAAGTAAATGGTCAGGAAGACGGAGTGAAAAGCTATGGTATGGTAGTTGACCTTTTATTGGCGGAATATAAGTATAATAAGAGTAAATAGATGTTTTAGTGATTCGGTGTATGTATAGTAGATAGGAGAAATATGGTAAGACCAGGCAGAATGTTAGGAAAAATTAAATATATGGCTGTTGTAGCGCTATGTCTTACTGTAGTTATGATCTTTAGTCAAGGCTTCTATGGACAAAGATTAGCTGTTGTGGAGGCATCTACAGAAGATGATGAGCTTTTAAGAATAGGCTTAGAGGGCATATATTATAATAAGTCATCTATAACAGTTAGGAATACGGATATAATAGTAGGATATTCCGTAGCCAATACATATTATGAGGAAGTGACCTTAACTGGTGGTGGGTATACAGTAAAACCATTTACTGAGAACTTTAAGCTGGAAGGTAGATATGATAGTTATGATGAAGTATCTAAGATAGTTGTTAGTAAGGCAGCAGAGGGCGAGAAGGTGTATCCATGTCTAATGGATAGAGGTGTATGGGCTATAGCTATTGTAGGTGAAGGTGTTGCCGATAAGTACGCAGTTTCACTTATCGATAGTACTGGAAATGGCATTATATATACAGTGAATGATAATAGCAAGCACGGATATCCTCAGCTTGTGGCGGCAACTGGAAATAAAAATGGTGTATTTGTTATAGATTTGGGAGAGAGACAGTACAGGGGGCGAATGGAGATAGGTCGATATGGCGGTGCTAACAGTTTAAAAGCTGTGAATATTGTAACTATGGAGAAGTACCTGTATGGAGTGGTGCCTTGCGAGATGGTATATGCATGGCATGAAGAAGCATTAAAGGCACAGGCTATATGTGCAAGGAGCTATGCGTATATGGCAGGCTATGGCGGAGATTCAAACGCTGTGAATCCTTATAAAATATGTGATACCACATCTAGTCAGGTTTATAAGGGATATGGTGCTGAAAGGCAACAGACCAATAAAGCAGTAGATGAGACATCAGGAGAACTTGTGTATTATAACGGAAGACCAGTCAGAGCATATTACTCTTCTACAAGTGGTGGTAGTACAGAAAATGTAGAGGATGTATGGGGAACACCATATGGATATTTACGACAGGTATCAGATATATATGAGCTTGACCCAGAGCTTAAGCCTTGGATAATCAAGGTTACGGAGAGCGAGATGTTAAAGGTATTGGCTGAAAATGGTATATCTATGAATAATATAGAGGATATTAGGCCATCTATTTTAACTGCCTCAGGTAGAGTTTACTCGGTTGAGATTACAGGGGATAAAAAGGAAATTATCACAGGCAGCAAGCTTAGAAAAATATTAAGTCTTTACAGCACGAAATATAAAGTGGTAAAATATAGTGACAACCCTGACTATGTGGCAGTATTGACTGGAAATGGAAGCTATGCCGTAGATATAGCAGATAGTTATATTGCATCTGGTAGTTTTAATGTAAAGAAAGCTAGTGGTAGCTTGGAGCAATTTGTTGTTATGACAGCTGATAATCTTATAAATTATCCAGCTAAAGCACCGTCTAGCAATGACGAATATTATATAGCCGGAATGGGATATGGTCATGGTATAGGTATGAGTCAGTCGGGAGCTAAGGGAATGGCAGAGGCAGGCTTTACTTATAAGGAGATATTAAAGCATTATTTTACAGGTGCGGAGATTTATTGATAAATTAAAAGATTAGATTATGGAATATGAAAGGATAAAACGTCATGAATTTACATGATTTTTATTATGATTTACCACAGGAGCTTATAGCACAGGACCCATTAGAGGACCGTTCTTCAAGCCGTTTGATGCATGTGGATAGAGTAAGTGGACAAGTTGAACATAAAGTTTTTAGTGATGTTATAGATTATCTTCAACCTGGAGATTGTCTTGTAATCAATAATACAAAGGTTCTGCCAGCGAGACTCTTTGGAACAAGAGAGGGACTTGAGGGTAAGATAGAGGTACTTCTCTTAAAGCGTAGAGAAGATGATATATGGGAGACATTAGTTAAGCCAGGTAAGAAATGTAAACCGGGAACTAAGCTTGTATTCGGTGATGGTCTACTTAAAGCAGAGATATTGGATGTGGTAGAAGAAGGAAATAGATTGATAAAATTCTATTATAATGGTATATTTGAAGAGATATTGGACGAACTTGGTCAGATGCCACTGCCACCATACATAACTCATGAGCTTAAGGATAAAAATAGATATCAGACAGTATATGCTAAGCATGAGGGTTCGGCGGCAGCACCTACAGCAGGACTCCATTTTACAAAGGAGCTTCTTAAGAAAATAGAGGATAAGGGTGTAATTATAGCTAATGTTACGTTACATGTAGGCTTAGGAACATTTAGACCAGTTAAGGTGGAAAATATACTTGAGCATCATATGCATTCGGAGTTCTTTATTATAGAGGAAGAAGAGGCTGCTAAGATAAATGCAGCAAAGGATGCAGGTCACAGAGTTATATCTGTTGGTACAACAAGTTGTAGAACATTAGAGTCAGCAGCGACAGATGATGGTAGAGTCAAGGCAACATCCGGTTGGACAGATATATTTATCTATCCAGGTTATAAGTTCAAGCTTATAGATGGACTGGTTACGAATTTCCATTTGCCGGAGTCAACATTACTTATGTTGATTTCAGCATTTGCAGGAAAAGACAACATTATGGCAGCGTATGAGGAAGCTGTAAAGGAGAAGTACAGATTCTTCTCATTTGGAGATGCAATGGTGTTGATATAGACAAAATTCATAGGAGGAAAGTAGCAATGACAGAGAAAAGAAGAGCAGCACGTTTGGAATTAAATGCTGTATTAAAACTCAACGAAGTGGAGACAAAGAAAAGTGTAGATGGACTTGCAAAGGAGCCATTTGATGTACAGGTTCTTAATGTATCAAGAGGCGGTATAGCTTTTAAGTGTAATCAGGAGCTACGTCTCAATACATATTATGATATTCACGTAGTGCTGTGGACAAAGGCTTCATTTGACTCAGTTATAGAGGTTGTGCGTATGGAGAGCATCGATGGCGACGACATAATGTACGGTTGTAAATTCATAGGATTGAAGCCATCTCAAGAACTTGAGATACAGATATATGAGACATTGCAGGGATTGGAATAATGGAAAGATACAAGGTTAGGCCGCTAAAAACTAAAGATATTGAAGTGACAGTGCCAGGCTCTAAAAGCATAACGAACAGAGCCTTGTTATTGGCGGCACTAGCTGATGGAGAGAGCATCTTAAGGGGTGCTCTTTTCAGTGATGATTCAAGACATTTTCTTCAGTCACTTAAGGATTTGGGATTTATCGTAGATGATAATGAACAGACTAAGGTGGTAAAAGTAACAGGATATGGTGGAAAGATACCTAAAAAGACTGGCAAAATATATGTAGGAAGCGCAGGTACTGCAGCAAGATTTCTTACAGCTATGCTTGGTATGTCTGATGGACAGTATGAAATAGATGCCTCAGAACAGATGAAAAAGCGTCCGATGAAGCCACTGTTTGATGCACTTACAAGCATGGGAGCTGTGATAGAATTTTTGGAAGAGAAGGATTCTTTGCCAGTTAAGATAAGAGGCTGCTTCTACAAGGAATGTCAGTCAAAAGATACGAACGGTGATGTAGGCGTTACCGTCAGATTAGATATATCGTCCAGTACACAGTTTTTGAGCGCGTTTTTGATGATTGGTTGCATGTGTGATGGTGGTCTTAACATAGAGATAACCAGCCAGAAGAAGGGTGGCTCTTATGTAGACATCACTATGGATATGGTGCGCAAATTTGGAGGACAGATAACATTTGATGGAGCTACATACAAAGTAGCCAACAAACCGTACGGTAAAATGGATTATCAGATAGAGCCAGATGTGTCGGCAGCATGCTATTTCTATGGTATGGCAGCTATATGTGGTGCGAGAGCATTAGTTAGAAATGTTCATCTAGACTCTACACAGGGTGATATAAGATTTATAAATCTTATGGAGCAGATGGGCTGCAAGGTAGAGGATACGGTGGAAGGGATAGTTGTGATAGGACCAGATAGGTCAAAGGGAGAGAAGTTAAAGGGTATAGATAATCTTGATATGAATAACTTCTCGGATCAGGCACTTACATTGGCAAATGTTGCAATATATGCAGATGCACCGACTACTATTAGCAATATCGAGCACATAAGAGGTCAGGAGTGCGACAGATTAAATGCTATAGCTATCAATCTAGCAGCTATGGGCATTGAGTGTCAGGAACGTGTAGATAGCATAACTATATATCCGGGCACACCGAAACCAGCAAATATCGAGACATTTGAGGACCATAGGGTGGCTATGTCATTTGCATTGCCAGGTTTAAATGGTGCAGATGTGACCATACTCAATCCTATGTGCTGTAAAAAGACATTTGAGGAGTATTTTGAGGTAATAGAAAGTCTTACATAGCGAATATGTAAGACTTTTTAACATTATCTGATATTATCGATATTATCTAATATAAACGTTATATCCTGCCTCTGTCAGCAATTTGGAAGCTGCATCAAGTGTCTGGTTATCACTAAACTTTATAGATAGAACACCTTCTTCATTTTCTCGGTTGTTCTCAATCTGTAAGTTTTTAATATTAAGTCCATGACTAGATAAAAGAGCTACAACATTTGACAAGGCACCTATTTCATCGGCTATATCAACATACAAGCGGAATGTGCTTAATATAGCAGAAGAAGATCTGTCTGCAAATTGGTCTCTGTAGGCACGGCTTTCTGTAAACATTTGATTGATAAAAGCACCATCCCTTGCAACAAGTCTATCTTTAACGTGTCGAAGCATATCTATATAATCGTTTAACATTGTTATAAGATTATCCGTATTAGTCATACATATCTGCTCCCACATTTTAGGTGAAGAGGAAGCGATTCGAGTAATATCCTTGAAACCACCAGCAGCCATAAGTTTCATATAGCCAGCATCAGAGTCAGAATTCTTTACAAGATTAACAAGCTCTGACGCAATAATATGTGGCAGATGGCTTACACCTGCTACGGTGTAGTCGTGGTCGTTATAATCTAGTATAACAGATATAGCACCTATAGATTCAACGATAGTCTTGTACTCAGCAAGCTTATCATCTGTAGTAAATGATGTAGGGGTAATAGCATAAAAAGCATTCTCCAATAATCTGTCAGTTGCATTCTCATATCCTGTCTTCTCAGAACCAGCCATAGGGTGACCACCTATAAAGTTGGCTTCCATACCAAGCTTTATCACTGTTTCATGAATATTTGCTTTTACACTGCCCACGTCTGTTATGATGCATGAAGGCTTAATAATATCTTTAAGGCTCTCAAGATATTGACAGTTGTATTCGACAGGAGTGCACAAAAATATGTAGTCACAGTCTGAAAATGACGAATCTATCTGACCAGTGACTATATTGGCGACACCATCATTATATGCCATAGTTCTAGCATTTTCGCTGCGATTGAAGGCAACGATAGTACAATTTGGATGTACACGGCGAAGAGCTTTGGCGATAGATGCACCGATTAGACCTAAACCGATAAACCCGTATGTCATGGTACTAATATCATTTGTAGTTGTATCTGTATTTGTATTTGTATTTGTATTTGTATTTGTAGTTGTATTCTTATTCATATTTGCACCTACGTTCATATTACTTATTACCTAGATTGACCTAGATTGTTCATAAATATGTCTTTATCATATTTTTAATGTGGCTATTATATCATATATTACACACCAACGCATTAAAATAATAAAATATTTTGTAAAAAAAACTCGCAAAAATGTGACAATAAAACAATAAAAGAGGTTTACGATGTTTGGATATGGGTGTATACTCTCTATGGCAAACTAATTATGGAGAGATGTAAGTGAAAAATAAGAAAATTATGTTGCTTATATCTGTAGGCGCGATAGCATTTATAGGCATAGTAGCTCTACTTATATGGGGAATATTTGATGATGGAATGGTTAAGTCTAAGCCTGATGGCATAGATATTACCCAGTTGTATAAAGTGAATATATATGGTACGCAGGGCGAAGGATATGTGGATTTGACTCTTGACGAGGGTTACTTTGAAGCATATATTATAGAAACAGGTATATCCCTAGCCAAAGAAGATATAGCTGCAGAAGTTAGTAAGCCTAACAATCTGTCTAACGGAGATAAATTTACTGTAAAATTCAAGAAAGCAGACACATTGCAAAATAAAGGTGTAAAGGTCATAAAAAGTGAGGGAGTATACACGGTAGACAGGCTTAAGGAAGGGCATGTATATGATGTATTCGCAGATGTGCAAGTGTATGTAGAAGAGGGCAAGGTAATCTTTGATGATAGTAAATGTGCTAATTTTATTAAAGATAATGTCGATTTCTTCATAAAAAGCCAACAGAATACATATAAAAATGGAGATGTTATTACTATCGGCGCATATGTAGATATGAACGCAGCTACTGAAAATGGTTACAAGATAGAGATAACTCACAAAAAAATAACTATTACAGAACAGGAGAGAACCAATGATTAATCAGATTTTGAGTAATATTCAATTAACAGCATTTTTGGGAATAATGGCGGCGTTTACATTTACATGCCTCTTTATTCATTTATTTTATGCCAAGCTTCCAACAGATCAAGGAAGAGATTTTGCACATGATGGAAAGCTTTCAGCAGGTAAGCCAAGAGGCGCAGGCTTCGTATTTATAATGGTATTTATATTGGTGGCGGTTCTGTTTGGATATATCAACACAGAAAATATCATTTTCCTGATATTGGTTTTCGCAGCAATGCTTACAGGATTTTTAGATGATTGTGCAAAGGCACCATGGGGCGAGTGGAAGAAGGGACTGTTAGACCTTGTAATAGCGGTAATGCTTGCTATAACTATCATTAACTTCAATGGTACAACAGTTACAATCGTATCCTTAGACATGACATTTACGATGAATCCAGTGGTATATGGTATATTGGCAGTTATTCTTATATGGACTTCTATCAATGTAACTAACTGTTCTGATGGTGTGGACGGATTGTCTGGAACATTGACTATGACAACACTTATGACTATATATGTTATAACAGAAATATTAGAAGTTGGTGGAGAGTTTAGCTACTACATCTTGCTGTTTGTAGTATGTATCTTAGGATACCTCTGGTTCAATGCTACACCAAGTAAGCTGATGATGGGCGATGCAGGTTCTAGAGCAATGGGTCTATTTATAGCCATAGCTATATTGAAAACAGGATGTCCATTCTTGTACATTCCAGTAGCTATAGTGCTTATACTGGATGGCGGTTTGGGCCTTGTAAAGGTAGCATTACTTAGAACTACTAAAATCCATATATTAAAAAATACAAGAACACCACTACATGACCATGTAAGAAAGGTAAAGAATTGGTCTAATACACAGGCGGTATTTAGATTTGCTATCATACAGATAGTGGTATCTATCGCTACGGTATATATGGTTATGATAATAAATAATATATAAGATATAGGTTTATTGTGATATAGAAATATAGATATATAGATATATAGATATATAGAATACGTATTGGTGTATAAAAAGGTTTATAGATAACGGAAATATGAAAAAGAGTGTCATACTATTAGGTTATGGAAATTGGTAATCTTATAGTCTGATGCTCTTTTATAAAATGTACTTGCTTAATAAGAAGGTGTGTGCTAATATATACTTTGACAATCAAACTATTTTAAAAAGATAAATGGATTCAATTTAACAAATACTAGGAGGAAATCACTATGGTAGTAGAGCCAAAGGTAAGAGGGTTTATATGTATAACAGCACATCCAGTTGGATGTAAGGAAAATGTAAGACAGCAGATAGAATATGCGAAGGCACAGGCAAAGAAGGAGAAAGCACCTAAGAAGGTTTTAGTAATAGGTAGCTCCACAGGATACGGTCTAGCATCTAGAATATCAGCAGCTTATATTGCTGGAGCAGATACACTTGGCGTGTGCTTTGAGAAGGAATCAAATGGTAAGAGAACAGCAACAGCAGGTTATTATAATACAATAGCATTTGAGGAATTTGCCAAGGGAGATGGTCTGTATGCTAAGACTATAAATGGTGATGCGTTTTCAAAGGAAATTAAAGATGAAGTAATAGAAACTATTAAGTCTGATATGGGACAGGTGGATATGGTTATATATTCATTGGCAGCACCTAGAAGAGGTATGGCAGACGGAACAGTATATCAGTCAACACTTAAGACGGTAGGAGCCCCATTTACAGAGAAGACATGGAATGTTGATAAGGACACTATATCAGAAGTAACTATCGAGGCGGCAACAGCTGAGGAGATAGAAGGAACTGTAAAGGTTATGGGCGGTGAAGATTGGGCTGATTGGATTGATGCTTTGGATGAAGCAGGTGTATTGGCTAAGGACGCTATCACGTTAGCTTACTCATATATTGGACCAAAGCTCACATATCCAATATATACAGAGGGAACAATAGGCTTAGCTAAAACAAATCTCTATGAATCATCTCTTAAGATAAACGAAGCACATAAGGCTAATGGCATAAAGGCATATGTATCAGTAAATAAGGCATTAGTTACACAGGCAAGCAGTGCAATACCTATTGTACCGTTGTATTTTTCTATTCTTTACAAGATAATGAAAGAGAAGAATATACACGAAGGTTGCATAGAGCAGATGTCACGACTCTACACAGAGAAGCTTTTTGATGAAGGTGTTAAGACTGATGAAAATGGAATGATTCGTCTGGATGATTGGGAGATGCGTGAGGATGTGCAGAAAGCTGTAATGGATATTTGGCCTACTATTACAACGGAGAATCTAAAGGAATTGTCAGATACAGAAGGGTATCATAGTGACTTCTTGCGTATGTTCGGATTTGGAATAGATGGCGTGGACTACGCAGCAGATGTGGAGATTTAAATTCTGGTTTATCGTAGTAAAAGCGACAAATTAAAAGTATATTTTTAGTTCTCGGTTACGAGTGTAAGATTACCTAAGGTCTTTGCTCGTAACCTTTTCTATACATACGCGACCGCCTTGTACGGTCCATCCGTGGACCGACGCGGCTTGTTTCAACATCGTGTTGAAACATCGCTATATTGTTTAGCTGCAAAGCCCAAAGGTAATCTAAACACTCTCCACAGGAACTAAAAATATACATTTTAATCTGTCGCTTATATATGTTAAACAAGAGTGTACATTCAGCTATTAAGTAACTTGTTCCTGTTTACAAGCGCAGCGCTATATACCCTTATAAATTCTATTTATGTACATGGCGTAGGTGTTAAAGATGTAATTATTATTTATGTGGAAGGTATTTAGATTATCTTAGGTCTTTGCAACAGAGTAACCTAGCAATTTTTCAACACGATGTTGAAAAAAGCCTCCTTCGAGCCATGGATGGCGAAACTAATCGTAGTTGCGAAGCAACTACGATTTTATAGGAGGCGGTTGCGTATACATATAAAGAGTTCCAGGCAAAGACCTTAGATAATCTTATGCCTGGAACCCAGAATAAAAATTATAGCTTTAATACCTAGCCCTTAGTACGATAAATCAGAATTAAGATGTGGAAAGTAGTCAAGGGGCAATGTTTAATAACTTGCGCCTGTAAATAGATGACATCATTAAGCAGGTGTATTATGTAACCAGTGGCATGGCTTATCATTTCTACCCATACAAGCTAAATCACATGCAAAAGTAAGAAAAAATGGTAAATCCAACTTAAAAAGTATACCTTTTC
>JBGVKG010000053.1:0-10528 GCA_045123575.1 Lachnospiraceae bacterium | reverse complement strand
AGCACTGTCATCTGCTTTGCTAAAATCTATTACCAAGTATCTTGGTGCATTATTCTTAAGTATAACAACTGAGCCAAGCTCATCTACTAATCTTGCAACTTTTGAAAAGTTCTGATTTGCTTCTGTAATTGAAACCATTGTTTTTGTATCTACTGTCATATGAACACCTCCATTATTTTATATAGATAGTATATCACTTTATCTAGGATAAATTCAACCTATTTTATCAAATTATTTCAACGTCACTTGCAACTCCTACCGCATTAAATAACATCCAATCTGACCTGAAAATTCAAATTCATCGCTCTATATTACTAAAACTTTTACTCTTACCATATTCCCATGACACTTTGTAATACAAGACTGACAATTGTTATTCCTATCCAACAACTCGCTCCCATAATAATCGGTTTTCCACCAGTTCTAATAAGTTTAATGATATCCGTGTTCAATCCTATTGCCGCCATCGCCATTACAATAAAAAACTTACTAAGTTCTTTAAATGGTGTAAAAAAGCTAGTTGACACTCCGCAACCAACAGCTATTGTAGTAATAAGTGATGCACCTATAAAGTATAGAATAAAAAATGGGAAAATTCTCTTTAACTCCACTTTCTTTCCCTCTTTTCCAGACTTCTTTGTGCGGAAAAATGCCAATACTAATGTAATCGGAATAATTGCGAGTGTTCTGGTTAATTTTACCGTGACAGCCTTATCCAAAGTCAACGACCCTAGACCCCTCATACTATCCCATGTTGAAGCCGCTGCTGTTACGGAAGATGTATCGTTTATTGCTGTTCCTGCAAAGATACCAAATGCATCTCCTGAAATCGTAGAAAAACCAAGTATTGTTCCTAATGGTGGAAATAAAATTGCTGCCAATACATTAAAAAAGAAAATCACCGAAATTGCCTGTGCAACCTCCTCGTCATCCGCATCAATTACGGATGCTGTTGCCGCAACCGCAGAACCTCCACAAATAGATGAACCACAACCAATCAATGTTGAAATATTTCCCGGAATATGTAACACCTTATGTAACACAAATGCTATCAAAATCGAGATAGTTATCGTACACACAATAATTGGTAGCGACTGTATTCCCGTCTGATATACCACACCCAAGTTTAAACCAAATCCAAGCAATATAACTGCCCATTGTAATATTTTCTTGGAAGTAAATTTGATACCTCCTTCAAATACACCTTTCTCTTTCCAAAACAAAGTGATTATCATACCAGCGATAATCGCAATTACAGCACCACCAATAATTTCAAATTGCTTTCCCAAAAACCATGATGGAACTGCAATCGCAAAGCATAATAAAATACCTTTCCAATTTTTAATAACATCTTTCATACTCTCACCACCAACTTCAAATTTTCCTTCCCAAATACCTACACACTTTCTTTTGGTATTCCAGATACTCTTGTCCAAAAGCTTCTACCAAAAATTCCTCCTCCACATTTACTATCTGCAAATGGAAAAATACCAATGCAAAGCTTGTGGCAAAGCATAGATACCAATTAAAGAATGTAAACAATATTCCTATATACATTAAGTCAAAACCTAAAAAAGCAGGATTTCGACTAATCGAATATATTCCCGTTGTTACTAAATTGGTCTTCTCCTCCCTCTGAACACCAGCTCTCCAATTATCTTTCATCTGTACTACTGATATAATAAAAGCCAAAACACCCAATGCTGTTATCACAACACCAATTATTCGTAGCGCAATATGAGCCGTTCCCGAATATAACACAATACTAATAACTTGTATTACAGGAAGTAAATATGTTGTTATCTTAAGAGTGACTTCTATAAATTTTACAAATCCTACTTTCCCTTTTCCTAATTGATCTGTTTTTATACCCTGTTTTCTCTGACTAATCATTTTCGCAAAATAGCAAATATAAAATATCGCCATAAATGCTAATGTAATTATTTTTAAACTCATTATAATCTACCAATCCTTCTTTACCTCTGTTAAAATCTTTTTTCTATCATACCATATCCCCACCCAATATTCCACACACATTCTCAAACAGGTTGAGAAGATACTTGCTCAGCTGTCTTAAATATACAAATCGGTCGAAGCAGTATATATTATAGGACGATTTTGTTATAAAAGAAAACGATCGGCAGATTTTAATTCATATTTTCCACCGTCACCTCCAAAATCCATCCGCTTCGCGTCTGTCGTGCTTCGCACTCACGATTTTGTCGGTATCGCGCCTGGAAAAGCAAATGCCTGCTTCGCAGTCGCTTCCTTTTCCCTTGCGCGCGATAAATCAACGTGTTTTCTTTATAACAAAACCGGCCTAGAATTTACTCCTAGACCGGTTCCTTTATTAACCAAGCTGAGCAAGTCTCTCCTCAACCTGTGCCATCATCTGCTCGTACTTAGCCTTCTTCTCCTTCTCCTCATTAAGCTTAGCCTCTGGTGCCTTATTAACGAAGTTAGGATTAGCAAGCATACCGTTTACACGGGCAAGCTCCTTTGTAAGCTTTTCCTTTTCCTTTGTAAGACGCTCGATTTCCTTCTCAATATCTACAAGCTCTGCAAATGGCATATAGATAACTGCCTGTGGTATAACTGCTGATACAGCATCATCTGCGATACCAGCCTTATCAGCCTGTGTTACTACCTCGCTTGCATAACCGAGTGTTGCGAAGAATACCTTACCGTCTTCAAATATATTTCTGATATCAGCATTCTCAGATACAACGTATACCTTAGCCTTCTTGCTAGGTGGAACGTTCATCTCTGCACGAACATTTCTGATATTTCTAACTGCTTCCTTTATAGTCTCGATAGCCTGCTCTTCCTTAGTGAAGTTAAACTCTTCACTATATACTGGCCACTCAGATACCATTATAGACTCTTCCTCATCCTGAAGTGTACAGAAGATTTCCTCTGTTACAAATGGCATATATGGGTGAAGAAGCTTAAGAGAAGTGATAAGTACCTTCTTAAGTGTCCAAAGAGCTGCTGCCTTAGTTGTGTTATCCTCACTGTAGAGTCTTGGCTTAACCATCTCTATATACCAGTCACAGAACTCCTCCCAGATAAATGAGTTAAGCTTGTCTGCAGCTATACCCATCTCGTACTTATCAAGGTTCTCTGTTACATCCTTGATGAGCTGATTACACTTAGAGAGTATCCACTTATCTGCATCTGTAAGGTCTGACATTGGAACATCCTTGATACCACCCTCTGGGAAGTTCATCATGATGAATCTTGAAGCATTCCATACCTTATTAGCAAAGTTTCTAGACGCCTCTACTCTCTCCCAGTAGAATCTCATATCATTACCTGGTGCGTTACCTGTGATAAGTGTAAATCTAAGCGCATCTGCACCGTACTTCTCTATAACTTCAAGTGGATCAATACCATTACCAAGTGACTTACTCATCTTTCTACCCTGTGAATCTCTTACAAGGCCATGGAAAAGTACCTTACCGAAAGGTTTCTTGCCCATCTGCTCATAGCCCGAGAATACCATACGGATAACCCAGAAGAAAATGATATCGTAACCAGTTACAAGTACATCTGTTGGATAGAAGTAATCAAGATCTTCTGTCTTGTCTGGCCAACCAAGTGTTGAGAATGGCCATAATGCTGATGAGAACCTTGTATCAAGTGTATCTGGATCCTGCTCCATATGGTCGCATCCACACTTAGGACATGTCTTTGGCTCATCACCTGTTCTAGCAACTATCATCTCACCACATGTAGGACAATAATATGCTGGGATTCTATGTCCCCACCAGAGCTGTCTAGATATACACCAATCACGGATATTATCTGTCCAGTTGAAGTATGTCTTATCCATGCTCTTTGGCATAAGCTCTATATCACCTGTCTTTACAGCCTCTACAGCTGGCTTGATAAGTTCATCCATCTTAACGAACCACTGCTGCTTTACAAATGGCTCTACTGTTGTATGACATCTATCATGGATACCTACGTTATGGCTGTGATCCTCAACCTTTACAAGAAGACCAAGTGCATCAAGATCTGCTACCATAGCCTTTCTAGCTTCGTAGCGATCCATACCTGCATACTTGCCACCCTTCTCATTGATTGTGGCATCATCATTCATAACATTTATCTCTGGAAGATTATGTCTCTTACCAACCTCGAAATCGTTAGGGTCATGTGCAGGAGTAATCTTAACTACACCTGTACCAAACTCCATATCTACATATGAGTCAGCAACTACAGGAATTGTCTTATTTACAAGTGGAAGTATAACACTCTTGCCTATAAGCTCCTTGTATCTATCATCATCTGGATTAACTGCTACTGCACTATCTCCAAGAAGTGTTTCTGGTCTAGTTGTTGCTATCTCTACGAACTTACCTGGTACTGCATTTCCGTTATCATCAGCTACTGGGTAGTTAATGTGCCAGAAATGTCCTGCCTGTTCCTCGTGCTCAACCTCAGCATCTGATATAGAAGTCTTACATACTGGACACCAGTTAACGATTCTAGAACCCTTATAGATAAGTCCCTTATCATACATCTTTACAAATACTTCCTCAACAGCCTTTGAACATCCTTCGTCCATAGTGAAACGCTCTCTGTCCCAATCTGCTGATGAACCAAGCTTCTTAAGCTGGTTAATGATTCTTCCGCCATACTCCTTCTTCCAGTCCCAAGCCTTCTCAAGGAAACCTTCTCTACCAAGGTCAGCCTTGTCGATGCCCTGCTCCTTTAAGCTCTCTATAACCTTTACCTCTGTAGCAATACTTGCATGGTCTGTACCTGGCTGCCAGAGTGCATTGTAACCCTGCATTCTCTTGTATCTGATGAGGATATCCTGCATTGTATTATCAAGAGCATGTCCCATATGGAGCTGTCCTGTAATATTTGGTGGTGGCATCACGATAGTAAACGGTTTCTTACTTCTATCTACCTCTGCGTGGAAGTACTTCTTTTCCATCCACTTGTCGTACAATCTGCCTTCTATGTCGGCAGGGTTATAGTTTTTTTCTAATTCCTTCTGCATGTTTTTGTTCTCCTTTTATATTATTTTTTCTTATATTCTATAATGTTACATTAGATGTAACTGTTGTTACGACAGGCTTACCATCTCTATCTAATAATGGTGTTAATCCGCCAGCTTGTCCTGTGCTATGAACTAGATAATTGACACCCGTCATCTTATCAACCCATATTTCCATCATATTTACTACACCTTGTTCATATACTTTTTCAAATCTCTTGTCTGCCATAAATAATCTCCTTTCCTATTGCAACCAAATACTTTATGGATAACTATATTAAAAAAACAAAGCGGACAAGTCCGCATCAACTCCCTAAATCCCTCTATCTAGAGGGACTTGCTCCGCTTTGGCGCGAAACGCATGTCACGAAGTGACAATTTCCTTATGCGTTTCTGCGCATCCTCGCGGAGCGTTTTTTATATTATAGGGAAGTTTGTAGAACTTTCCTATAATATTAAAAAAGCACCCTTTGCATAGAGTGTATCTCTATACAAAGGGCGTCCATACAAGGTACGCGGTACCACCTTTATTTTATCTTATCATATCCTGTAACGTGGATGAATCGTCATAACCTACTAACAATTCTACTACAATGTGTTGGGCTATGCTGCTCGGAAGCTACCTTCAATATCAGTTTCCTTAAGCGACCTTTCAGCCGGTGAATCGCTCTCTCTTTTAGGGCTTAACACTTACTCCTCTTCGTCATAGCATTTAATATATATGCTTAATTATAATAGGCGAGTGCTGCAAAATTGTCAAGTGACTTCGACAAAATTAAAATAATGAATCAAACAAATCGCCTGTTGTATAATTGTTGCTATAGCTACCATTAGCTTCATATGTATTGGCCTTAGATGCCTGATAATCAGCATTGCCATTCATCATAGCTGTGTTTAATGATACACCATAAGCATAAGAACCCACACCTTTGAACAGAGTCTGTGCTGTCGAAAGCGAACCTGCCTTAAACTTATCTGCATCCAACTTTAAAGTATTATCCTCTTCAACAGTTATACCTATCTTGCCAAGCAATTTACTATTAGTCGATGTAGCAAATGTCAAATCTGCCAAACTACTTTGTATAGTATCTGTATTAGAATTAGTCGCTGCTTTTATTACTGAGTTATAATCCTTTACAAATGCTGATACAGAATCATATAAATCATCCATACTGTCAGCAGTCTTAGCCTTGTCTCTTAAATTCTCTGTAGTCTCAGATAATACATCTGTAGCTGTCTGTATGGCATTTAATGTCTTTGTCGAATCCTCTGCTGTAGATGTCGAACTGTTTACCTTATCCTTCTTAGAAGATGTTGTATCATTATTTTCACCCTTTGCATAATAAGCCTTGACTACTTTTCCATACGCACCTGTTTTGATACTATTGTAATCACTCAAAAGACTGGTCAGTGATGAAAGGTTATCTGCATTTGCATTCGCATTTCTATTTCCTACAGACGAAAATAACATACCTATGCTATCTGAATTCCATGAACCTATATTCATATGTACCCTCCTCTCGTAATCTTTATCTCTATGTATGTAACAACTTTTGTTACTATTAATATCGACACTATTCTATCTTGATTATATCCCTACGTACAGAATTAATCAACCCTACTTTTCCCATAAAATGGAGTAACTCCATAGTCTTTTAGTCACAAGTTTTTTTACAAAACTTTTAACAACTTTCCAACCTTTGTAAAATCTCCATCAAGCACCTTATAATCTGCTGGACACTGTTCCTCTATATATTCTGGTGAAATCTCTTGATGTATATAAAGTGCATCCAAACCTACATTTTTAGCTCCCTGTATATCCGCATACTGGTCATTGCCAATCATAATAGACTCCGATGGATTAAGATTATATCTATCGAGCACTACATTGTAGAAATTCTTTGATGGCTTCTTACATCCTTCTTCTGATGATATAACCACTCCATCAAAATATGGTGACAACCCCAAAGCCTGCAACTCATAATATGTAAATATATACTGTGCATTAGACAACAGATATACTTTTTTATCCTGCTTTTTAAGGGCCTCAAGGAATTCTATAACACCATCATAAAGTTTCTCAAATTCCATAGACAGCACTCTAAACATTTGACCTGCATGAACAGCCAAGCTCTTATTAGCTTTCACACCCTTTGCAGTAAACATTTTCAAAAATACCTTGTCTATTTTTATCTCCACATGCCCTTTGTCATCTAACCCCTTCTTCTTCATATTGGCATATACCTTTTTTTCCTGCTCTCTTATAGCTTCATAAAACGCATCCTGTAACTCCTTAGCAGTATAATGAGCTCCATATAATCTATAAAACTCGCTCATCTTCTTCCACAATGAATTTTTCCCCTCATCAGTCCTTATATCAACCAACGTACCATATAAATCAAAAATATAATTCTTATACATCTTTTTTCTCCATTCTTTTTTTATTTTCATCTTCTTTATCTGTTTGTCTCTATGTAAAGTATAATACACTTTATTCCATTAATTTTAAATACAATTTTTATGCATATTCCTATACATTTCTATCTTTTTATAAGATTTCACAAATTATTATATCCACATAATACATATATTGCAAACATTTTGCCACTGTGATACACTATAATAAAATTAAAAAGGAGGTTTACTTTATGGGTAATTTTAATGATGGCTCGGGTTTACCTAACGGCAATGGTCTACCTTCATATTCAGGTGATGAAATGAATATTCTTGCTGCATCTATCGTAATATTATTCATTATTTATGGAATACTATTTCTATTTACAATAGCTTGCTATATTATTCAGTCTTTAGGTTTATATAATATATCCAAGCGAAGAGGGTTCGACCGTCCATGGTATGCATGGATTCCTATTGCAAATTCATGGTTAATTGGACGTCTATCAGATCAATACCAGTGGGTTACCAAAGGTAAGAGAAATAATAGAGGCAAATTGTTACTATGGATAGATGCATCTACACTTATAGTCTCTACAATCATAATTGTATTAGGCATTATAATTATAAGTATAGAAGCTTCAGCTACTATAGCTTCCCAAGGTTTGTCCAGCGACAATGCATCTACTATTGTCACATTAAGCCTTATTATAACGTTGCTATATATGCCAATGCTCGGTTTATCCATCGTACGATTGATATTCTACTATATGGCGTTATATGACATTTTTGCATCATGCGACCCAGATAAGAAAGTTGTATTTATTGTATTATCAATTATATTTGGTATACAGGCATTCTTCATATTCGCTGTTAGAAACAAAGATCTAGGTATGCATCCAGAGCAACCACAATATGTGCAAACATATATGTAAATAATAATTGACACTATAAAGGAAAGTTTGGTTGTAAACTTTCCTTTATAAAAAAATAGTGCCCAGCTTCAAGATAACTTGTATGCTGGGCACTATCTTTTTGTTACTTAACTTTAATCAAATTAGTTTAAAGCTACATCGCTTGAGAATGAGCCATTTACTACATAGTAAATTCTCATATCTTCTGGCTTAACATAAAGCTCTGTAGATGTTACTCTCTTCTTTCCAGTCTTAGCTGCATAATCAGCCTTAACCTTCTCAAGCATATCCTCATAAGAAACCTGTAAACCGTAGAACTCTACGAACAACTTATTCTTGTTAGCTGTCTCGCTCTTAGCTGTAGCCTTCTTAGCTGTTGTAGCCTTTGTTGCTGTTGTCTTCTCAGCTGCAGCCTTTGTAGTCTTCTTTACTTCCTTTGCTGCTGTTTCTGTATTTACCTTAGATGTCTTTGTTGCCATTTTATGTACCTCCTAGTATCACTTTATTTAATAAAGTATAATCTAATAAAGTTTTTAACTCCACGCATATAATAAAATAAAACAATAATATTTTCAAGAACTTTACTATCAAAATTTTCACTTTCTTATCATTTTTATTAAAAAACACGAAAAAAGTCTACTTTTTACCCATAAAATATACATAAAATGCCATAATTCTGTATTGACATTCTACTTATGTAGATGTAATGTTAAGACGTTTGCGTTCCTTATATTAAATATAAACGCTTACTAATAATATTATAGTAATAGAAAGAAGGATGTAAGAATGAATTATGAAATTTTGTTAGACCTTGCCATAATCATAGTATTTGCAAAACTCTTTGGTATTATAGCAAGATTTCTTAAAGCGCCACAGGTTGTTGGACAAATTGTAGCAGGTCTTATTATCGGACCTAGCATATTAGGATTAGTAGATCAATCAACTTTTATAGTACAGATGGCGGAAATAGGTGTACTTATATTAATGTTCTCCGCTGGTCTTGAAACAAACCTTAGAGACCTTTTAAAAACTGGTCCGAAAGCTTTTCTTATAGCATGCTCAGGTGTACTTGTACCACTTGTAGGCGGAACATTGTTATATATGGCTATGTACGGAGTTTCTCCAATTGGCTCAACAGAATTTTATAAGGCTGTATTTATTGGTGTGATTATGACTGCCACATCAGTTAGTATCACAGTTCAGACCTTACGAGATATGGGTAAGTTAAAAGGTGTTGTTGGAACTACTATTTTGAGTGCAGCTATTATAGATGATGTAATCGGTATTATTGTACTTACATTTGTCATCGGTATGAAAGACCCAGCAACAAAACCCGAAACAGTTATCATCAATACTATCCTCTTCTTCGTTTTAGCTATAGTTATTGGTATTGTTATATATTATTTCTTCAAAAAATATGATGCGAAGCATCCACACACTAGACGTATTCCTATCTTAGGTTTGGCGCTTTGCTTCGTTATGGCTTACGCTGCTGAAGAATACTTCGGCATCGCAGATATTACAGGTGCTTATGTAGCGGGTATAATTTTATGTAGTTTAAAAGATTCTGACTATATAGCAGAAAAGATGGACATTAACTCTTATATGCTTTTTGGCCCTGTATTTTTTGCAAGTATTGGATTGAAAACAGATATATCATCTTTTTCATCAGGATTAATTGTTTTTTGTATCTGTTTCGTATTAGTTGCTTTAATAACAAAGATTATTGGTTGCGGTGTTGTATCTCGTATGTGTGGTTTCAGAGGTCTTGATACACTTAAAATAGGTATCGGTATGATGACTAGAGGCGAGGTCGCTCTTATCGTCGCACAAAAGGGACTTAGCGCAAAACTTATTTCACCAGAATACTTTACAGCCGTTATCCTGCTTATTATCATTTCTTCGATAGTGACACCTATACTGTTGAAGTTGCTTTATGCTAAAACAGATAAAGCAGAAGCGTAAATTCTGGTTTATCGTACTAAGGGCTAGGTATTAAAGCTATAATTTTTATTCTGGGTTCCAGGCATAAGATTATCTAAGGTCTTTGCCTGGAACTCTTTATATGTATGCGCAACCGCCTCCTACTCGCCATCCATGGCTCGGAGGAGGCTTTTTTCAACATCGTGTTGAAAAATTGCTAGGTTACTCCGTTGCAAAGACCTAAGATAATCTAAATACCTTCCACATGAATAATAATTACATCTTT
>JBGVKG010000052.1:0-69954 GCA_045123575.1 Lachnospiraceae bacterium | reverse complement strand
TAAATTACTATTTAAGTGTGTTTTATCCAACATCCTCGTACGAGGGTGCTTGATAAAGCACATTTTTTGTGCTCAAAAAATAATAAAAAGGAGGTAACTGTTATGTTACAGATATCAAAATCAACAACAATCGTGGGAACGAGTAAAACATCAGAAGGGGAGATTATTGCAACAATGCACTGCTCTATATCAGAGGATGGAAAAGCATCTTACACTGATAATATAGTGGAGAAAACATTGTATGAGCGACATTTGAAGACCGTAAGAACGGAACAGGATGAGTTTAGAAAATATTGCAGAGAGGTTGAGGATGCTCTTGCAATAGGAAACGAGGTGACACAGTAATGAAAAAGAATATGAATATGAAACAGATCATCGAAGCTATTAATGGCACATATGCGTTCATAAATAAGGACTATAAGCTTCCGTATCCATTACGCAGAGCAATGCGTAAGAATCTTAAGGAACTTAATAGCGAATATGTTATTTTTGATGAGGAACGCAAGAGAATATTGTCAGAGATAGACAGCACTAACGCTTATGAGATAGAGGGTGCTGATAATGCAATACTACAGATGCTAGATATGGAAGTGACAGTTGAGATAGAAATGGTATCTGAAAAACATCTCGAAAATGTAGATAGCACATATAACGAAGAAATGGGCATTGATTATATGATACTCTGGGAAGAGGATGTTCAGGTACAGGAGGCAGATACAAATGAATGCAGTAAATAAGTATAAGGCAGGTGTGACAGGGGTGTTTGGAATATTGACAGGTATATTCGGGGTATTAGCTATCCCGATATTTTTATTGGTGTTAAGTAACATTATTGATTATGCAACAGGAATACTAGCTTCTAAATTCAGAGGGCAACAGATAACAAGCTATAAGGGTATACGAGGCATCACAAAGAAGGTATGTATGTGGCTTCTTATAGTGGTTGGTGCAATCTTGGACGAGCTTATAAGATATTCGACTGCTCAGATTGGATTGATTATACCTACGACATTTATATTTGCATGTGTTGTAGCAATATGGCTTATATGCAATGAGCTTATATCGATATTAGAAAATATAAAGGATATCGGTGTGCCATTGCCGGATTTTTTACTTAAGTTTACTAAGAATATCAAATCACAGATCGAGGTTAAGACAGATGTGGTTGCATCTGGAGACGAAAAGGAGGAAGAGTATGGCAGCTGTTAAAATTGCACATGCAAATATTAGCGAGAAAGGAACTATTAACGGTGTAAAGGGAGATAGTACTGGCAAGGAAGTGTGTATTTGGAACTTTGATAGTTATACACCTGGTTGGGGCTATGTGGCTATTCATCCTGATGCGAAGATTAGAGAAGCACATGCGAAAGCTAATGAGGATGCTGTAGCTAATGATGCTATAGGTTATGGCCAAGGAACTAGAAATACTGCGAATGCGGAGGCTAAGAAGGTTGGTTATGTGATTAAGAATATCAAGACTCCTTGCAATTGTGATTGTTCTAGCTTGCAGAACTTATGCGCAGTAGTATCGGGTGCACCAGGAGTTACATATGGAAAGAATGGTTGGACCACACGCACTATGAAGGAAATGCTAAAGGCAGCAGGATATATTATAGTTGAAGATGCTGTATATCTTAAAAGTTCATATTGTGTCAGAGGCGCAATCTATGTTAGACCAGGATATCACACAGCATGTGGCTTGACAAACGGATCTAATGCTAATAAGACATTAGCTAAAGCTGGAATAATAACAGTTGCTAATGCAAATACAAGCAACACAACAAAGAAAGGATGTGGTTATATGTTTACACCAGAAGCAGTAGCAAAAGGCAGTAAAGGAAAGTCAGTAGCTCTTATGCAGACCCTTCTTAGAGGTAAGGGGTATAAGGGGGCTGATGGTGAAGAGTTGAAGATAGATAGCATCTGTGGAGGGAACTCAGAATATGCTATCAATAGCTATCAGGCAAAACGAAGAAAGCAGGGAGTTGAACTTGGTACTAAGGGTAAGAATGATGGCTGCTGCGGAACTAAGATGTGGGCTGATTTGATAGGTCTGTAAAACGAAAAATGGATTAAGTTTTCGTGGAAAATCAAAATATTCAGACGGCAGTATTATTATAAGGAAGATAGTCATAAAAAAGTTGTAGGTTTTAACAGAGTGGTCCACCATACTGTGACATAATAATCTGTGCGATTTTAGGATCTCTGGTTTTGATATCTACAGGATGCTGTAATCTTTTTTCATAACTCCACATAACTAACATCCTCCTTTCTTTTTAGAAAGCCAAGGAAGAGGTTTTGCATTCCAATCCCAAGGATCACATTCGGAAGGATAATATGCTACTAAGGAACCGAAACGTTCGGTGTATTCTTTTATTAACGCGTAACGAAGAAGTTTCATTTTATTGAAATATTCCATAGCCTCGTGACAATCTGGATGTGTATCTAAAAAGAGTCTTGTGTCATCCATTGCAAAGCTGACCTTAGTTATAAGATCCATAAGTTCATCTTTAGAACGCATATTATTGCAATTGAAATTTATTCTATTTTCACAGCTCATTTCCATATCGCCCTCCCTAAAAATGGTTTATCAAGACACGGAAAAATAGTTCCGGCAGACAGGCTTCTGTTTAAGTCATAAACACTATCCCATCTCTGCCAAGGAATATATCCCATACCTAGAGGAACGTTATCTAGAAAAATGTCTTTGCAAGCGGTAGAACATGGACATTGGTTTGACATATTCATGTTATTCATATTTTTCATAATCCCCTTTCTTTAAAATGATTATGTTATATATTATGATAAGTCTATTAACAGTGTTACGCTTTATTTCAAGAGAACAGGCAATGGAAATTATGTAATAGAAAACGTATTTATGAATTGAAGATATATGCTAAAATACTTGTATTTGTAAAAGTAATATGATAAAATAGCCACGAACATAGTGCACTTTTGTTAGTGCATTCGATGGAATAATAACACATATTACGGAGGTAAAATCATGTTAGTATCAGCAAAGGATATGTTAAATAAGGCTAAGGCTGGAAAGTATGCTGTAGGTCAGTTCAATATCAACAACCTTGAGTGGACAAAGGCTATTCTTTTAACAGCTCAGGAGTTAAACTCACCAGTTATCTTAGGTGTTTCTGAAGGTGCTGGAAAGTATATGGCAGGATATAAGACAGTTGTAGGTATGGTTAATGGTATGATCGAGGAGCTTAACATTACAGTTCCTGTAGCATTACACCTTGATCACGGTAGCTATGACGGATGTATGAAGTGTATCGAGGCTGGATTCTCTTCAATCATGTTTGATGGTTCACACTATCCAATCGAGGAGAACGTTGCTAAGACACAGGAGCTTGTAAAGATTTGTAACGAGAAGGGTATGTCTCTTGAAGCAGAGGTAGGCTCTATCGGTGGCGAGGAAGATGGTGTTGTAGGTAAGGGTGAGTGTGCTGATCCTAACGAGTGTAAGGCTATTGCTGATCTTGGCGTTACAATGCTTGCAGCAGGTATCGGTAACATTCATGGTAAGTATCCAGCAAACTGGGAAGGCTTAAGCTTTGAGACACTTGATGCTGTACAGCAGCTTACAGGTGATATGCCACTCGTTCTTCACGGTGGTACAGGTATCCCAGAGGATATGATTAAGAAGGCTATCAGCCTTGGTGTTGCTAAGATCAACGTTAATACAGAGTGTCAGCTTGCATTTGCTGCTGCTACAAGAACATACGTTGAGGAAGGTAAGGACTTACAGGGTAAGGGCTTCGATCCTAGAAAGCTTTTAGCACCAGGTTTCGATGCTATCAAGGCTACTGTTAAGGAGAAGATGGAGCTTTTCGGTTCTGTTGGTCAGGCATAAGCCAAAAATTCATCAAAAAGTATTATATTGAAACTATAGATATATTGTTGTATAATATAAGGGTCTGTACGGTTTTTCCGTTAGGCCCTTTGTTTTTTCATTGTATAGGAAAGTTTAAAGAACTTTCCTATACAATGAAAAAACGCTTCGCTAAGATATTGGTATAATGAGGATACATAAGGAGTATGTATGAATAGGGAAGAAAATATAGATAAGATGATAGAGGAAGAGCTGAATGCATTCAAAGAATCTTTAATAAATATGGAGAGAAATAAAGAAGATAAAAAAGATGCAGTGGATGTTGAGTCCAGTAATGAGTCAGCAGATAATGAATTAAATGATGAGCCAAAGGATATTCAGTTAGCGAAGGAGGCTGAATTGGATATAGAGTGGGTTGATGCTGAAGAAGATAAGCCAGCAAAAACTTTTAAGAAAAGGATAATGGATAGCCTGGTTAGATGTGCGGTGATGCTTATTGCTTTATGCGCATTTGGTTATGCCGCGTATGAGCTTACTCTTATATATGTAGAAAGTGCAGAAGGTGAGGCGTTGAAAAGCGATACATCTGACTTGTTTTTGGTAGACCCGTCCGATTTGGTTGATAAATATGAGCCACCAACAGGTGAAGATGGAGGTAGCATAAGTTTTGAAAATCTAGGTGATGGTAAGTTATTTGTATATGACCACAAAAAAATGTTAGGTTACAATTCTGATGCTAAGGGATACATACGACAAGATAATGGTGAGTATATAGATAATCCTATCTTACAGACAAACAATAATGAGTATTACCTTACCCATCTTGCAAATCATAGAAAAAGTAGTATTGGTGCTATATATATAGATAGTTTGGTGGATGAAGGATTGAATGCGAAGAATTGCATAATACATGGCCACAATATTGGCGATAGAGCTGGTAGAATAATGTTTGGAAGCCTGAATTGGTATTACAATAAATCAAATTATTATAAAGAGCATCCAACCTTTGATATATGGATAGAAGATACGCATTACAGATATTATGTTTTTGCTATACACAAGATAAATGTATCTGATAACTGGGTATATAGATATAGATTTGATTCTGATGAGCAGTTTATGGATTATATCGCTAGGTGCATTAAGGCGTCTAAGTATAAGTTTACGGAAGCACCTGAGATTACTGTAGATAGTAATATTATTACACTGTCTACATGTACTCATACAGAGGAGATGCGTATGATAGTTCAGCTTGTTAGGGGAGAGGAACTAGATGTATATGGCAATCCTGTTGTATATGAGGATAACGTAGAAACTAGTGATGCACAAGAGGTGACTGAGTAAGTCATATTTCCATATTAGTAAGATTTCTATTAGTTGAAAGGAACAAAAATATGAGTGATAAGTTAAATGTAGAGAAGATATTTGGCACAAATGTTTTTTCGTTAGGCAAGATGAAGGAAAGACTTCCAGAAAATGTTTATTCAGAGCTGACAAAGGTGATGAATGAAGGTGGAACGCTTTCATTACAAACAGCAGATATTATAGCTAAGGCTATGAAGGATTGGGCGATTGAGCATGGCGCTACACATTATACCCACTGGTTTCAGCCGCTTACTGGTATAACAGCAGAGAAGCATGATGCATTTGTAACTAATCCTGATGCTGAGGGAAGAATGGTTATGGAGTTCTCAGGTAAGGAGCTTATAAAGGGAGAGTCAGATGCTTCTTCATTCCCATCAGGTGGTCTTCGTTCAACATTCGAGGCTAGAGGATATACTGCATGGGATATGACATCGCCAGCATTTATAAAGGAGGATGCAGTAGGAGCAGTGCTTTGTATACCTACAGTATTCTGTGCATATACTGGTGAGGCGTTAGACCAAAAGACACCATTACTTCGTTCCAATCAGGCAGTTAGCGAGCAGGCACTTAGAATAGTAAGATTGTTTGGTAATACAGAGGCTACAAAGGTAACACCATCAGTAGGTGCAGAGCAGGAGTATTTCCTTGTAGATAGAGAAAAGTATCTTCAGAGAAAGGACCTTATATATGCAGGACGTACACTTTTTGGTGCACCAGCACCAAAGGGTCAGGAGATGGATGACCATTATTTTGGAACGATACGAGAGCGTATAGGCGCATATATGAAGGATTTGAATATAGAGTTGTGGAAACTTGGCGTATCTGCTAAGACACAGCACAATGAGGTTGCACCTGCACAGCATGAGCTTGCACCTATATTTTCCACAGCAAACGTTGCGGTAGACCACAATCAGCTTGTCATGGAGACTATGAAGAAGGTTGCAAATAGACATGGACTTACATGTCTTCTTCATGAGAAGCCATTTGCAAGAGTAAGTGGTTCTGGTAAGCATGATAACTGGTCACTTGTAACAGACAATAAAGTAAACCTTCTTGATCCAGGTAGCAAGCCAAATGAAAATATGCAGTTTCTTTTGGTACTTGCATGTATACTTAAGGCTGTTAATAAACACGCAGATTTATTACGTCAGTCTGCAGCTAATGTAGGTAATGATGTAAGACTTGGTGGTCATGAGGCACCACCAGTTATCATATCTGTGTTCTTAGGAGAACAGTTAGAGGACTTGGTTGAGCAGATGATTGCCACAGGTGAGGCTACAAGCTTCCTTAAGGGTTCAAGATTTAATACAGGTGTTAATACATTACCTAACTTCAGAAAAGATGCTACTGATAGAAATAGAACATCACCATTTGCATTTACAGGTAATAAGTTTGAGTTCCGTATGGTTGGTTCGTCAGATTCTATCGCTAGTGCAAATATTACATTAAATACAATTGTGGCAGAAGCTTTCTGTGAGGCAGCAGATGAATTAGAGCAGGCAGAGGATTTCGATAAGGCTTGTCATGAGCTTATAAAGAGATATCTCACAGAGAATCAGAGAATTATCTTCAATGGAGATGGATATTCTGATGAATGGATAGAAGAGGCTAATAGAAGAGGACTTACAAATATTAAGAGTATGGTTGAGGCAGTTGATGCCCTTACAACACAGAAGGCAATTGATCTGTTTGGCAAGTTCCATATCTTTACAGAGGCAGAGCTTCATTCTAGAGCAGAGATATTATACGAGATATATGCAAAGACTATTAATATCGAGGCACGTACTATGATAGATATGGCATCTAAGAGTATTATTCCTGCCGTTACAAAGTATACAAAGTTCCTTGCAGATACAGTTATAGCTGTAAGAGAAGCCGGTGCAGATTCAGGCGTTCAGTCTGGTACATTGACAGAGGTAACTGCTTATCTTAAGGAGGCGAAGGCTGCGTTAAATGTTCTCATAGAACAGAGAGATATAGCGAAAAAGCTTAAGAGAGGTAAGGGTCAGGCATTGCAGTATAGAGAACATGTAGTTCCTGCAATGGAGGCACTTAGAAAGCCTGTTGATAAGCTTGAGATGATAGTTGATAAGGAAATGTGGCCAATGCCTTCATACGGAGACTTAATATTTGAGGTATAGTTACATTTAGAAACATATACTATAGGATAAAAGGAGAGATGATATGGTAAAAACATATAAATGTCCTTCCTGTGGAGCACCTATTACATTCGATGGAACTACAGGAAAGTTAACATGTGAATACTGTGAAGCGCAGATAGATGTCTCTACTATGGATGATGCCAACGACCTATTTGATGATAGTGTGGTTGAGGAAAAGGTAGAGAGAGAGTATTGCGATTTTGATGGGTACAAGTGCGAAAGCTGTGGAGCAGAGATAGTTACAGATGAATATACTACTGCAACATTCTGTAGCTTCTGTGGTAGCCCTAGTATGATAAAGGGACGACTTACAGGAGCTATGAAGCCGGAGCTTGTTATTCCATTTAGGATACCAAAGGAACAGGCTGTGCAGGCTTATAAGAAGTGGACTGGTACGGGTTTGGTGACACCTTCTGGTTTTAAGAAGCAAAGCACAATAGAGAAGATTACAGGTATATATGTACCATTCTGGTTGTACGATTACGGAACAGATGCCCATGTGAATGCCGTTGCAAAGAAGCATAGAAGTGAGCGTAGAGGAGATACTATATACAATCATACTATGCATTATAACGTAGGACGACATGTTGCGGCAGAGTTTGATAGGATACCGGCAGATGCCTCACAGAAGATGGATGATAAGACTATGGACCTTTTGGAGCCATACAACTATGGCGAATTAAAGGAATTCCAGATGCCTTATTTATCGGGTTATCAGTCAGAGAAATACTCATATGATGCTGCACAGATGGCGCCAAGAGTAGAAAATAGAGTAAAAGAGTACATAGTAGCAGAGGCTAGAAGTACCATAAAGGGATATTCAAGTGTAAATGTTGTAGGTACTAATATCAAGCTTAATAGACGTAAATCTTCATATACACTTATGCCTGTATGGATACTTAATTACAAATATAAGAATAAAATGTACACATTTGCTATGAACGGTCAGACTGGTAAGGTAGTAGGTAAACTACCTAAGTCAGTAGGAAAAATAGCAGCATGGTTTGGAGGAATATTCGTAGGAGTATTCAGCATTCTTATGATGTTAGGAGGACTGTTCGGATGATGAAGAAATATTTAAAATGTGCGGTCGTAGGCGTTATATCTACAATGCTTGCAATGCCTGTATATGGATTTACACATGTATCAGGGGGTGGTAACCCAGAAGATTGGCAGATAGATAACACTCAGTATGTGTATGACTATGCAGATGTACTTACAGATGAGGAAGAGCTAGAACTTCAGGAACGTTGCGACAAGTTAAGCCAGAAGCTTGATATGGATGTGGTTATTGTATCAGCAAGAGACCGCGGTGATAAAAGCGATGTTGAGTATGCAGACGATTTTTATGATTATGGCGGATATAAAGAGTCAGGTATATTGTATCTTATAGATGAAGATGACGGCGGTGGAGTATATTTTTCTACATGCGGTCTGGCTATGGTATATTTAGATGATTATGATATTGACGATCTCATAGATGCAGTGTGGGATAATTTTGCAGATTATTACTATTACGATAGTGCCAGGGATTATCTGGACTTTGTAGAGGATGTTGTAGGCTCTAGAAAGAAGCAGAATGCATTTGAGGAACTAGAGGATGCCTGGAATGAGGGCGGATATGTCGATTATGAGGATTTCTGGTATGATTACGAGGATGAAATCTATGATGCGTATGATGGTAATCTGTTTACTGGACTTCAGAATGCAGGTACTTGTTTTCTTATAGCATTAGTTGTGGCAGGTATATCTGTACTTATTATGTGCATATCATCTTCTACAAGAGTTACAGTTAATTCAAGGACCTATATGGAAAAGGACAGCTTCAAGATGCTACACCAGTTTGATAGATATACTCATACTACAACTACCTCACATAAGGTAGACAGTTCATCTGGTAGCGGAGGTAGCAGAGGCGGCTCATCTAGCCATAGAAGTAGTAGCGGCAGAAGTCACGGTGGTGGCGGAAGACGTAGATAGGTTAATAATATCTTAGGATATATACATAAAATATAAAAGACGGAGGAACAAAAAATGTCTAACCCAATAGTTACAATTACAATGGAAAATGGAGATGTGATAAAGGCTGAGCTTTATCCAGAGATAGCTCCAAACACAGTTAATAACTTTATCAGCCTTATAAAGAAGGGATATTATGATGGACTTATTTTCCACAGAGTTATATGTGGTTTTATGATTCAGGGTGGATGTCCAGACGGTACAGGTATGGGTGGCCCAGGATATGATATCAAGGGTGAATTTGCATACAATGGTTTCAAGAATGAATTGAAGCATACAGAGGGAGTGCTCTCTATGGCTAGAGCTATGCATCCAGATTCAGCGGGTTCACAGTTCTTTATTATGCATAAGAACTCACCACATCTTGATGGTCAGTATGCTGCATTTGGTAAGGTTATCGAGGGTATGGAGAATGTAAACAAGATTGCAGAGGTTGATGTTGATTACAATGATAGACCACTTGAAACACAGAGAATGCAGAGTGTTACAGTAGACACTATGGGTGTTGAGTACCCAGAACCAGAAAAGTGCTAATAAGTAGCTGAAAGATTACGATATGCTTAAAGCAATAATATTTGATATGGATGGGGTTCTCGTTGACAGTGAACCCCTTCACTATGAAGTGAATAGAAAAACTATGCAGGAGTATTTTGGCAAGGATTTGGATTACGAATATTACAAACAGTATGTTGGTAGTACAGTAATGGCTATGTGGACCAAGATTATAAAAGATTTCGGCCTATTGGGATATACGGCGGAAGGATTATTCCAGTTATCAGAACAGATAAAAGAAAAAATAGTGTCTGATAAAGGATATCCGGTGATTCCAGGTGTTGTAGATTTTGTGAAAATGTTGTCTTCAAAGTATAAACTTGCAGTAGCCTCTTCTTCAGCACTTAAAAACATTGAGAACAATGTGCAAAGACTGGGATTGGAAGAGGATTTTCATAAGCTTGTAACAGGTTTGTCGGTGTCTAACCCTAAGCCGGCACCAGATGTTTTTTTGAAAGCGGCAGAGGAGCTTAGAGTTAAGCCAGAAGAATGTATAGTTATAGAGGACTCGTGTAATGGTGTAAAGGCGGCAGTAGCTGCTGGTATGGCGTGCTTAGGATTCATTAATCCTAGCTCAGGCAATCAGGATTTGTCACAGGCAGATTATTTGTTTGAGTCATTTAATAGTATAGATAATGATTTTGTAGAAATGGTGTATAGTCATCATTTTGGCACTCCATGGACAGTGCTTGAGACAGAGAGACTTATCATAAGAGAGATGTGTCCTTTGGATGTGGAGGATATATATAAAATATATGAAGGAAATGACTTGCGTTATATGGAAAATCTCTATCCGGATATGGATGAGGAACGTCAGTATATAGCAGATTATCAGAAGTATATATATAATTTCTATGATTTTGGTATATGGCTTTTTGTAGAAAAGTCCACGGGAGAAATAATAGGACGTGGTGGCATCGAATATAAAATGAGCGAGCCTGGAGAAGAAGAAATTATTCCAGATGATACTACAGACGGAATAGAGATTGGATATATTATACGAGCTGATAAGCAGGGTCAAGGTTATGCATATGAAGGTTTGAAGGCCATATTAGATTATGTACCAGAGCACTTTGGTATCAAACGTGTGCGAGTTATAGTACATAAGGATAATGATATATCTATACATCTAGCGAAAAAGCTGGGTGCGTCATTAAGAGACAAGATAATAGATAATCACATTATAGGGTATATAGACTTGCCGTAAATTAAATATATTATATATATCTAAAATAAATGATAATGTAAGTTATTTATACTTGTGATAAAATAGGTTGATGTGTATTAACACGTCAACCTATTAAAGTTTATAAAGGTTGACAGAAAAGTAGTGTATGCAGATGTATATGAGGGTGGTTAAAGATGGATTATAATAAACTTTTCTTTAGATTTAAAGTACAGATGGTTTTAGAAGGAATATTGAAAACAGGTCTGTTTTCAGCGATGAATGGAGCGCTGTCTGTATTTATAGTGTCATTTATATATCATATGCGCATAGAAGAACCATCAAATAAGCTTCTTCTTGAGGTTTTTTCAGTGATATTTATAGTTAGTTTTCTACCAATGTTCTTGGTGAAATATTTCCCTACAAAAAAGAAAGTAGCAAAACGTATTGATGAATTAGGATTACAGGAACGAATAAGTACGATGTACGAGTATCGTTATGCGGATGAAGAAATATATAGATTGCAAAGACAGGATGCACTTGTGCATTTAAAAAGTATCCATTCTAGACAGATAGCAAAACCACTTCGCCTTAGAGATTGGCTAGGCACATTGATTTGCTTGCTTATGACGCTACTTATGCTACTCTTACCTTACAATGTATTTGCCAAAAAGGTACCAGATATTACGCAGGAAGCTATTGATAAGGAGAAAGAAGAGGAAATAAAGAAACTTATAGAAGATTTAAGAGAAACTATAGATAATTCTGATACTACTACTAATGTAAAAGAAGAATTAGAAGATGTACTAGAGCAGTTGGAAGAAGAGTTAAAAGATAGTATCAATAAAGATAAAGAAGGTAATAGTGAAGATAAAGAAAATAGTAAGGAGAACAATGATAAAAATCAAGAGACAGATGAAGAGGGATTAGGCCAAGCAGCAGTCATGGACAAAGCGGAAGATGAAATGCGAGATAAGATAGAAGATGCTATATCTAAGGATGAGATAGGAGAAGCTTTACAGAACAATGATTTGACGAAGGAACTTGGAGAGGCTATAAGCAAGGGAGATATAGAGGCAGCAAAAGAAGCATTGTCTAATTTGAAGGACAAACTTAATGCAGATAATAGTCTGGTAGAGGAATTGGCACAGGCAGTATCAGATGCGCTGCAGCAGTCTGGGATAAAGCCGCAGGATGGCCTATATATGGCATTAGAACAGTTCGCAGGAGATTTGAAAGAGACTTCATCTTGGGTAGGAGCTATTGAAGATATAGAGAAGCTTCTTGGTGATGATATAGAAGCGGCACAGTCTGCTATTGCAATAGAATTAGAAAAACAGTCGATGTTAGAAGCTTTGATGGAAGCCCTAGAGGGTATATTAGACGCTGCGAAAGATGAAGCTTTGGGAAATGAGCGACCTGAGAATCAAGAGCCTGGAGAAGAACAAGGAGATAGTGGAAGTGAACCGGGAGAAGAACAAGGAAATAGTGGAAGCCAACCGGGAGAGGAACAAGGAAATAGTGGAAGCCAGCCGGGAGAAGAACAAGGAAATGGTGGACAGTCAGGAGAACAAGCTGGCGGAAGTAACGGAAATGGAAATGCACAAGGAAATATGCCGGGAGAAGGTGACGAGGGTGTCGCTAACGGACATGAGATGAATGAGGGAATATACGATCCTATCTCGGGTGATGTTCCATATGGAGATGTTTATGCAGTGTATTTTGCCAAATATCTAGAAGCCTTGAAGGCAGGAGAGGTGCCAGAGGAACTTCGTGAGATAATAGAAGAATATTTTGGAACATTAGATTAAAAATAAACATGAAATGTAAAGGAGAAAATAAATGGCAACAGAGAAGGATATAGTGTTTTTTGCAGATAAGAGCAAACAGATACTTGCAGAGATAAGTAAGGATATGGTCGGTCAGCAAGATGTAGTAATCAACACAGTTATAGCACTTATAGCTGGTGGAAATGTTTTATTAGAGGGTGTACCAGGTGTAGGAAAAACTAGACTTGTACGTTCTCTCGGACAGGCATTTTCATTACCATTTTCAAGAATACAGTTTACACCTGATTTGATGCCTGCTGATATAACAGGAACAAATATTATGGAAAAGGACGAGGATGGCCAGTATACACTTCAATTTCAAAAGGGACCTGTGTTTAGTAATATAATCTTGGCAGATGAGATTAATCGTGCCACTCCAAAGACACAGTCAGCTCTATTGGAGGCCATGCAGGAGCATACAGTAACTGCAGGTGGACAAACCTATGAGCTAGATGAGCCATTCTTTGTGCTGGCAACTCAGAATCCTATTGAACAGGATGGTACATATCCTTTGCCGGAGGCGCAGATGGACAGATTTATGTTTAAGCTTCAGATGGGATTTCCAACTATTGATGAACTACAGTATATAGTAAATATGACTCAAAAGACGATGGATGAGGTGGCGCAGCCGGTTCTGACAGGAGAGGAACTCCTCGCTATGCGAGAAACAGCAAAGCAGATACCTGTTATAGATGAGGTGATGCGATATACTATGATGCTTGTATCTGCAACACATCCTGAGTTACCAAATGCTTTGGATTATGCTAAGAAAAATATTCGTATAGGAGCAAGTCCTAGAGCGGCACAGGCACTTATAACAGCAGCTAAGGTTAGAGCACTTATGGCTGGTAGATATAACGTGGCTTTTGAAGATATTAATGCACTGGCATTTCCGGTTCTTAGACATAGAATTAAGCCGAGTTTTGGAGCTGTAACCAGTAAGATTACAGCAGATGATATTATTATGGAGCTTATCAATCAGGTAGGAAAAAAGTTGAAGTAAAAGCATTTATGGAGAAGATATAATGAGAAAGGTAATTGATGATGCCTTTATAAGTATGCTTGAGTCTAGAGATTTATATATTGACACACCTATGAATGGATTGTTTGGAGGAACACGAAGATCCAATGCCTATGGTAGTTCTGTGGAGTTTGCAGATTATCGTGAGTATATACCGGGAGATGATTTGCGACGCGTGGATTGGAATCTATATGCCAGATTTGAGAAATTATTTCTGAAGCAATTTGTAGATGAAAGACAGCTACATCATAGAATATATATGGATGCATCTGCATCTATGGATTGGGGCAAGCCTAATAAAGCAGAAGCTATGCTTCAGATAGCAGCAGCACTAGGGTATTTGTCTGTTCAGGCGATGGATAGAGTGTCCTTTTATGCTATACATAAAGAAAAGTGTGAAGATATTTGTATCGGAGTATCATCTAGAGAGGCGTTTTATAATGGAGCCTACAAATTGAATAATCTGGAGTTCTATGGAGAAGGAGATTTAGGAAAGTCTATTTGTTCACAGGAAAATCCGGGAAAGGGAGATGGTATATCGATTATTATCTCTGACTTTTTTACTGATAGTGACTGGAAGGCAGCAGTAGATTATTTGCTATATCGCAAAAGAGAAGTATATTTATTGCAGGTATTATCAAGGGATGAGATTGCTCCTGGTATGCAGGGAAAGGTGCTTATGCTTGATATGGAGTCGGAAGATGAGGATGATATGCGAAATTATAGGACAGAGCTTACAAAGTCATCTATGAAAGCATACGCTAAAGCATTTGCATACCATCAAAATGAACTAAAACAATTTTGCGCATCTAGAAATGTAGGTTTTATGACAGTATGTAGTGATTATGGTATAGAGAGAATGCTGTTTGAAAAGGCTACGGAGGTAGGGTTGATACAATGAGATTTTTAAATCCGGCTGGGTTATGGCTTTTGCTTGGAGTGCCTATATTGATTATAATATATCTTATTAAGGCACAGCACGAAGAACGTCAGGTGTCCAGTACATACATATGGAAGCTAAGTGAAAAGTTTATGAAGAAAAGGCTTCCGATACAAAGAATAAATAAAATATTGTTGTTTTTATTGCAGATGCTTATGATTATCGCAGCTTCACTTATGATAGCAAGACCGGCTATTTCCAATGGAATGAGTTGTGAATATATAGCTATTCTCGATGCATCAGCTAGTATGCAGATAGCAGATAAGGATGGACATACAAGGTTTGACAGAGCCATAGATGAGATAGAAAAGTTAGGCAAGCATATAGAAAAGGGCCATACCGTAACAGTTATTTTGGCTGGAGATAATGTTGATTATGTGATCAGAGAGGCAGATACTGTTGATAAATTGTTAGATGCATTAAAGAGTGTAAAGTGTGGCTTGGGTGGTTGCGATGTAGTACAGGCGGTGTCTAAGGCAGAATTTATCTCTGAGCAAAATGGAAATGTAGAAATATTATTATATACAGATACAAAGTATGACAAGGCGGTAAATGTAGACGTAGTTGATTTTAATTCAAATGAGTGGAATGTTGTCGTAGAGAATGTATCTGTTAAAACTGATGAGAAGAACACAGTTATAAAAGCTATGGTGACAAGCTATAATAGTGACACTACCCTTGCGGTTGGATTAAGACTCGATGGATATGTGGAGAAAGCGCAATACATAGATTTACAAAGTAATATTCCAAAAGAAGTAGAGTTTACTATAAATAGTGAGATGAAGTATGACAGTTTGGAAGTATTTACAAAGGTAGAAGACGGACTGTCTGCGGACAATAGCTATAGTGTGTGCAAAAAGAGGACGAAGAGCTACAACGTATATCTGGCATCTAAGTCGCCACTATATTTAGAAAGTGTTCTAAATGCTCTGGGTAATTGTAAAGTTACCACTGTGGGGCAGGTTGAGCCATCAAAGTTAAACGGATATGACTTATATATATTTGATGGAATAGTTCCAGAACAGTATCCAGAAGACGGGTCTGTTATATTAGTTGGAACAGAGAGATTACCAGAAGGTGTATATGTTAGTGAGACGGTTGATGCAAAGACAGAGCTACATATATCGACAAAGGCTAGTGAAGAAGTTTATGAAGATATCATCGATGGTATATCATTAAATGAGGCTGTTGTATCTAAATATAGCAAGTTAAATCATAATCTGCGTTGGAGCACAGTTTTAGAATGTGATGGAGCACCTGTTTGTGTTACCAAGAATCTTGAGGATGGCAAGAAATTTACAGTGCTATCATTTGATTTGCATAATTCTAATCTGCCATTGCTCGTAGATTACATTTTGCTTGTAAGAAATCTAGTGGAATATTCTGTGCCAGCCCTTGTAAAGGGAGATGATTATGCTATAGGCGAAAAAGTGAAGTTGACTGTTATGCCTTACGCAAAGGAATTGTATATTGAATTGCCAGACGGACAGGTTAGGCAGCTATCGACAACTGAGGATGTTGTCACCATAAGTCCAACCGAGCTTGGTGTGTACACTGCGGTTATAACTACTGATGAGAGTGGAGAATATGCAGACTTTTTTGTGCATATTCCAAATGGAGAAACAGGTATTGTGGAACCTATGAATATGGAGGCTAATATACAGGTGGTGGAGGATGCATCCATAGAGGATGAGGCTTTTGCTGAGTTGTGGTATTATCTTGCGATTATACTGTTGATATTGTTGCTGGTGGAATGGGGGTGCTATTATTATGAGCAATATTAGTGTGCATTTTCAAAACCCTATGGTATTGTGGTTCATTATTCCAGTGATTGCAATTATACTTGCGCCATATCTATTACTTCCGGCAAATAGAAGAAAGAGTGCGAAAAGGATTATTCCTGTAATTCTTCATTGTATAATGGCGATATTGTTATTACTCATTTTGGCGGGAGTGTCGATTGTAAAGACTACAGATGAGGATTCTGTTATGGTGCTTGTGGATATGTCTGATAGTACTTTGAATGTACAGGATATCATAAATGAGCACGCAACGGATATATTAAACGTTATAGATGACAAGACAGAGGTGGGGGTAATTGCCTTTGCCGATAATTGTGTGTATAAGTTGGATGTAGATGACAAATTGAAAGTGGATAAGCTATTGTGTGACGCTACCAATATTGGAGCAGCACTAGAATATGCGGTGTCGCTCATGCCAACGGATAAGTCTAGAAGAATTATACTGTTATCTGACGGTAAGGAAACAGATGGGGACAGTGTAAGTGTGGCAAAACATTTGGCTACCCAGGGTGTCCGTATAGACGCAATGTATTTTGATACAACCACACTTGATACAAAAGAGGTTCAGATAAGTGAATTTAGTATTGTAGAAGGCTCTTATGTGGGAGATGAAGTGAAATTTCTAGTAGAGCTAAAAAGTAATATGGAGACAGAGGTGGCTTTGGTTCTATATGATAATGAGAAGATGGTACAACGACTAGAGCATACCATAGATGGAGGAAGCAACCTTATAGAGATGTCTGCGGCGGCGGAAACTGCAGGTGGACACACATATCGTATTAAAGTTGAAAGCGATGAAGATACTGTCGAAAAAAATAATCAGGCATATACATATCTGAATGTGGCAGGTGCTCCTAATATATTGGTGATAGCGGATACGATAGCAAATGCAGAGACTATGCAAAATATACTTTCTGAAGAAAACCAAGTGGATGTAGTTGTAGCGTATAGGGCTCCTGATTCTATTGTAGAATTGTGTAATTATGACGAGGTTATATTGGTTAATGTGGATAATAATGAATTGCCAGATGACTACGACAAGTTACTTGAAGCCTATGTAAGTGTATACGGAAGAAGCCTGTTGACAATAGGTGGAAGCAGCACATATATGAGTGGAAATATGAAAGATACAGCTTTTGAGGAAATGCTTCCGGTAACCCTTGGCACAGACGATGGAGAAGGAGATAATATTGCATTGGCGTTGGTGCTTGATTGTTCCAACAGTATGAGCATGACGGAAATGTATCTATCGGTGGCAAAGCAGGGTGCTATCCAGTGTGTGCAGGCGTTGACTGATAAGGATTATGTAGCTGTTGTTTCTTTTAATACTTGGGCAAAGGTTCAATCACCACTTATTAAAGCTAATAAGGATAATAAAGATTACCTTACTAGACTTATTTCTGGACTGACAACAGCCCAGGGAACATATTATGTGAAGGCGCTTCAGCTTGCGTATAACGAACTGATAGATTTTGAGGCTGATATTAAGCATGTTATATTCTTGTCTGATGGCAATCCTAGTGATGAGGGATACAACAAAGTTGTAGAAACTATGGTGAAGAATAACATAACTGTCTCGACCATAGGACTTGGATATGAGTCTGATATATTATCGAATATGGCCAATAAAGGCAACGGAAGATACTATTATGTAGCGGATGCATTACAACTTCCAGATATTATGCTAAGAGAAACGGAACAGGTTACAACAGGGCTTATTATGTCTGGCACATACAGACCAGTGATGTCACCTGATAGTCCTCTGATAGAGGAAGCAGATAAAGTGAAGTTACCGGTAATTAGCAACTATGCATGTACCGAACTAAAGGATGGGGCTACAGCATATATTACTGCTAATGAGGGTCATCCAATATACGCTGAATGGACATATGGAGCTGGCAAGGTAGCTTCATATACCGGTAGTGTTATATCTGGATGGTCAGATGAATGGCTAAATAACAAGACAGGATTGGCAGTACTGAAAGCGATGGTAAGTACAACTATATCAAAGAAACATAATGATTCATCTTTAGATGTGGATATGACATTGCGTGGAAAGACAGTAGATATTGTAGTGGATACAATTGACAACAAAGGTGAAGTTACAGTAAATATATTATCTAACGCAGATGAAAAAATGTATGACCTTACTAAAACTGGCTCTAATACCTACAAGGGAAGCGTAGACATACGAGACACAGGTGTGCACGAAATGATAATAGCCTGGACAGATGAAAAGGGACAGGTAATGGATTATAAACACACAGCAGTATCATTATCTTATTCTAGTGAGTATGATATGTATGTAGCGTCAGGTAGGGAGTGCATAGAGAATATATGCAGATATGCTGGAGGCACTATATCAGAGGATACAAATGTTATCGCAACTATAGATATGGATGCAAAAAGCTTTGTGTATAATCCTTGGAAAATCCTTGGTATTATAGTGGCTATACTTCTTATAATAGATATAGCCGTAAGAAAGATAAGATGGAAGGATATAAAGGATTATTTCTTACGTATAAGGCATAGATAGATATAAAAAAGGAAATGAAGCCATAATAGTTTCATTTCCTTTTTGCTTTCACATTGTATATATAGGCAAAGAACACTCTTATAAATCGAAAGTATAGATAACATATGCACATATTATTACAAATATGATGGCGGTTATGCCAGCGATAATAGTTTGTTTTTTGTTAGAAGGTTTAGCCTCTCCAAAATGTGTTTCTCCGCTATTGTCATCTACGAGGGAGTTGTTCTCTTTGTAAGTTTTGTGTATTGCATAGATGAAAGCTATAATTAACAATAAAGAAACGGCAAAGAAGAATATAGCACCACCAATATTATTTTCTGCAAGATAATTAAAACCTACAACGCTTATGCCGCCGGCGATAAAACCAAAAAGGCCGAAACAGATAATAAATGCCAATATTCTAAGTGGCATAGGAACCTTCTTGTGAGTGCTAAGTTCAATAGAACCTTCAACAATTATTTCAAATAATAGCTCAAGTATAAACTCCATAAATATATCCTCCTATTTAATGTTAAGACCTACTTTATATAATGATTATTACATAAAAATAGTTAATTGTAAAGAGTATTTTGAATATCAAACTATTTTCCTCTTTACATATTACAATTTATATTGTATCATAAGAACAGTTGACAGTTTAGCAAGTTACATTGTTAAACGACACACACTTAAAAAGAGGAAAGGAAAGTGGAGAGATGTATAAGATTCTCAATAGAAAAGAACTGAATCCAACTGTTACATTGCTGGATATTGAAGCACCTTTAATAGCTAAGAAGGCTGAGCCTGGACAGTTTATTATATTGCGTGTTGACGAGGATGGTGAGAGAATACCTCTTACTATTGCTGATTATGATAGAGAGGCTGGATGGGTAAGAATTATCTTCCAGATAGTAGGAGCTACTACAGAGAAGCTCAATCATAAGATGGAAGGAGATTACATACAGGATTTCGTAGGACCTCTTGGTGTTGCTACACATACAGAAGGACTTAAGAAGGTAGCTGTAGTAGGTGGTGGTGTTGGTTGTGCTATCGCATTCCCTATTGCAAAGAAGCTTCATGAATTAGGTGCAGAGGTTCACTCAATCGTAGGTTTTAGAAATAAGGACTTAGTTATACTTGAGGAAGATTTTGCAGCTGTTAGTGATAAGATGATGATGATGACAGATGATGGAAGTCATGGTACAAAGGGTCTTGTAACAAATGCTCTTAAGGAGCTTCTTGATGCAGGTGAGAAGTACGATGAAGTAATCGTTATCGGTCCACTTATTATGATGAAGTTCGTTTGTGCTCTCACAAAGGAGTACGGTGTTAAGACAACAGTTAGTATGAATCCTATTATGATAGATGGAACAGGTATGTGTGGTGGTTGTCGTCTTACAGTAGGCGGCGAGACAAAGTTTGCCTGTGTTGATGGTCCAGACTTTGATGGACACCTTGTTGACTTTGATGAGGCTCTTGAGAGAGGCGGAATGTATAAGCCATTTGAGAGACACGCTCATGATGAAGCATGCAACTTGTTTAAAAAGATGAGCTAAGCATAAATATATACGTGCTTGCACAAGTATATATTTATATTTAGCGAATAAACATCATGAGTAACGTAGGGTGATAGCCCGAAGTTACGAATGGTGCGACTGTGGGAGCTTCAAAGAAGCGGAACAGTCGTTTTTAAACAAAAATGAAATACCACAGAAGATTGTGGAGAATGGAGAAAAAAATGCCTAATATGTCATTAAAGAAGAATGAGATGCCTTCGCAGGATCCAAACGTAAGAAATAAAAATTTCAAGGAAGTTGCTTTAGGTTATACAAAAGAGCAAGCTATGGATGAGGCTGCCAGATGTTTAAATTGTAAGAATAAGCCATGTGTTACAGGATGTCCTGTACAGATAGATATACCAACATTTATCCAGCACGTAGCTGCAGGTGATTTCGAGGCTGCTTATGAGGTTATATCAGCTTCAAGTGCACTTCCAGCAGTATGTGGTCGTGTATGTCCACAGGAGTCACAGTGTGAGGGTAAGTGTATCAGAGGTATCAAGGGTGAGCCAGTTGCTATCGGTCGTTTGGAGAGATTTGTTGCAGATTATCACAATGCTAATTGTACTACAAAGCCAGCTAAGCCAGAGAGCAATGGTCACAAGGTAGCTATCATCGGTTCAGGTCCTTCAGGACTTACATGTGCTGGAGACCTTGCTAGAAAGGGCTATGAGGTAACAATATTTGAGGCACTTCACCTTGCAGGTGGTGTTCTTGTATATGGTATCCCAGAGTTCCGTCTTCCAAAGGCTATCGTACAGAAGGAAATCGATGGACTTAAGGACCTCGGTGTTAAGATTGAGACAAATATGGTTATCGGTAAGGTTCTCTCTATCGATGAGCTTATAGAGGAGTACGGCTTCGAGGCAGTATTTATCGGCTCAGGAGCTGGACTTCCAAGATTTATGAATATCCCAGGCGAGAACCTTAAGGGCGTATATTCAGCTAATGAGTTCCTCACAAGAGTAAACCTTATGAAGGCATATCAGGATGAGTCTTGCACACCTATCATGAAGGCTAAGAAGGTAGCTGTAGTAGGTGGTGGTAACGTTGCTATGGATGCAGCTAGAAGTGCAAAGAGACTCGGAGCAGAGGAAGTATACATAGTTTACCGTCGTTCTAAGGATGAGCTTCCAGCTAGAGCAGAGGAAGTTGAGCATGCTGAGGAAGAGGGTATCATCTTTAAGCTCCTCACAAATCCAGTTGAGATATTACCAAACGATGAGAAGTTCGTTGGTGCTATCAGATGCTTAGAGATGGAGCTTGGCGAGCCAGATGCTTCAGGTAGAAGAAGACCTGTAGAGAAGGCTGGTTCAGAGTTTGATATTCCAGTTGACTGTGTAATCATGTCAATCGGTACATCTCCAAACCCACTTATCAAGTCTACTACAAAGGGACTTGAGACACAGAAGTGGGGCGGTATCATCGTAAACGAAGAGACAGGTCTTACATCAAGAGAAGGTGTGTACGCAGGTGGTGACGCCGTAACAGGTGCAGCTACAGTTATCCTTGCAATGGGTGCTGGTAAGACAGCTGCAGCTTCGATTGATGAGTATCTTAGCGCGCGTTAACAAAACTGTAAGCAATCGAACGTTGCTCAGACAAGAACTGTCTGGTTTTTGAAGCTAGGATGAAATAGAAACTCCCCATAAGTTAGGTGTGTATCTAATTTATGGGGAGATATGTATATATGGGGAGAATAAGTATGCAAAAGATAGGTTCGTTACTTAGGTATGAAAGAGAAGAAAAAAATATAAGCCGTGAAAAAATATGTCAGGGATTATGTGCAGCACCAATGCTATATAAAATAGAGGAAAGTGACTGTGAAACAGATAAGTTATTATTGGATATATTATTTCAACGATTGGGAAAGTCGCCGGATAAATTAGAGATTATAATTTCATTGGAAGAGTATAAAAAAATATGTGACAGAGATGAGATTGATGAGCTAATATGTAAAGAACGGTGTGAAGAGGCAGAAGAAAAGTTAGAGAGATATAAGGTTCGTTTTGATGATAATATGCATGTTCATCAGATGTATTACAATCGTACTAAGGCTTATATTTTATTGCAACAAGGAAAATATGCGGATGCAATTGCATTTATAGAGAAAGCATTGGAATTAACGATACCTGGTTGGAAATACAAGTGTTTAACAGAATATTATATATCAACGTATGAGATGGAAAATCTATTGGTATATGGTATTATACTTTGCAGAATTGGAAAAGAAAATGAAGCTCAGCGTCATACGGATAACTGTATTGATTATGTGTCGGCTAGATTTGGGGATAGGGAAGAGTACGCAAAAATATATTCTAAGTGTGCATATGTGCTGTCAAGGCTATATGTGTCAAAGGAATATGATGAGAGAATTATTAGCTTATGTGAAGAAGCATTGATGCTTTTAAGAAAAGAGTCTATATCATATCTTATGATTCCGTTGATGGATGAATTGATATATAGATATGAGCGAAATGCTGAAAAAGAGATGGTTACTAAATGGAAAAAGTATGCAGATGTGTTAAGAAGTTTATATGATGAGTTGGGAGTAAGTATGAGATTAGACTATTTGTATTTTAGACCATGTCAGAGTGAGATACATTTAGACTATGAGACGGTAAAGGGTGAGCGTCAGGCAAAGGAGTTAACTCAAGAAGAATTAATAGAAGAGGTTTATAGCTCTGTTGAAACTCTGTCTAGGATAGAAAATGCAAGGTCATCACCGACAAAAAAGAAATTTGAAGCATTGATGAATAAGTTAGATGTAGATAAAACGAAATATAATACCTTTATAGTAACAACATCTTTTGATGTATTGCAAATGAAAAATGAGCTGGACGATGATCTAGAAGGACATGAAATTAACTCTGCATATAAGAGATTAGTAGAGATTGAAAAAAAATTGGATATGAGTATCGCGGATAATAGACGATTTGTTGAGAATATTAAAAATATGCTAGATAGGATTCAGGGTAATATAAGGTTAGAAGATGCATTAGAGAAGAGTGTAAAATTGCTGAAAGAAACATATGACTATGACAAAGAAAGTAATCGACCACCTATGCGTAATGAAGCTATATTATTAGCCCAAATAGATGCTATACTAGAGATAATGGATAAAACAAATAAAGCTCGCGATATATTGGAAAAGGTATTAAAAATGTATGAGCGAAGTAAGGTACAAGCAAAGCATAGATTTCGTTCGTATATACTGTTATGTACTCATTATGAGAGAAGATTGGAGGATGGGTGTGATAAGAATACCATTTTCTACACAAAGGAAGTGATGAAACGAGAACTCGGTGTTGGTAAAGGTACAGGACTAGGCGATGGAATGATGATTATAGCGTCGTATATGGTTGACACGAATGCTGATGAAGATACATGTAAGGCTCTTTTAATAAAATCTTATAATTTGTATAATTTATTCATGCAGACGTTTTATGCTAGGGAGATTGCAGAATTTTATATGAATAAGTACAAAGAAGATATATGTTAGGTTAGTTACAAAACAAAATCCTCCTTACCAATATTTGGGTTAGGAGGATTTTTATAATTTATCTACGAATTAAGCTGGATGATGCAATGGCTGATGGTGATACGACTAGTGAATTTGGACCTATAAATACCCTATTTGCTGTTGTAGAAACTGTAGCCATAACGGCTAAAGCTCCGAAAATAACTAAACTTTTTTTAAATAATTTGTTCATATGCGAGTCTCCTTTAAATATTATTGCATTTGGAGATTATCAAAAATTAGACAAAAATCCCTTGATTTTTCGGTAAATAGTTTTGGGTAAAATATTAACTAAAAAGTCAAGGCATATATTTCAACAAAGTGCTAAAATATTACCGAAAATAAGCGTTAGTAATATACATAAAGGAAAAGGGTTTGATATGAGATACACATTTGTAAAGCAGCATGATGCTACAGATTGTGCTGCAGCATGTATGGCGATGGTTTGTTTATATTATAAAAAGGAAACAACTATTACTAAGTTAAGAGATATTATGGGAACAGACTTAAAGGGAACTAATCTGATAGGTCTTTCTAAGTGTGCAGAGATATTAGGTTTTTCTAGTCAGGCAGTCCGTGTAGATAGAGAAGGGTTATTAAGTGAATATACCCTGCCAGCTATAGCTAACGTTGTGACAAAGGAAGGTTTGTCGCATTTTGTTGTTATCTTCAAAATCACAAAAACTCACATAATCATGGGTGATCCCGCTAAAGATATAGAAAAAGTAAACATAGATGACTTCTATAAAAGCTTTACAGGAGCAATGCTTCTATTGAAGCCGAATGCTGAGTTTGTAGGAGGAAAACAAACAGGTGTAAAGATGTTTGATAGATATATTAAACTTTTATCACCGCAAAAGAAGTTATTTGCTTATGCTGTATTGGCGTCGTTTTTGTTAACTGCGTTAGGTGTTATTTCTTCGCTTTTTAACAATATTATTTATGATGAAATATTGCCATATCATCAAAAAGATGTGTTAAAGATAATGTTACTGGTGTTTCTAGGCATAACTATAACACAGACTGTAATAGGCTTTATAAGGCAGTGGATATTGTTACATTTATCTATTAAGATAGATATTCCGCTTATGCTAGGATATTTTGAACATATATATAAGTTGCCTATGAAGTTTTTTGCTACTAGAAAAACAGGAGATATAACTACCCGTTTTTCGGATGCATTCACTATAAAGAATGTTTTTACTAATATTGCATTGTCATTGATAATGGATGTGTCGATGGCGCTTATAAGCGGTGTGATATTATTTCAAATGAATCCAAAGTTGTTTGTGATTATTCTGCTTATGACGATTATTAGCATATTTCTGGTGTTTATCTTCAAGCAACCATATAAGAAGATAAATGAAGAACAGATGCAGCAAGCGTCTGTTCTCAACTCTGAAATAATAGAAGGATTACGTGGAGTTGAAACTATCAAAGTCAATGTTAACGAAGATGTGGAGTTGGAATGTATAGAAAAAGAGTACATAAAATCTCTTCGCATTGGCTACAAAGAAAGTATGTTGTCAAGTGTGCAAGGAAGTATTTCAAGTATTATATCAGGTATAGGGAACTTGGTGCTTATGAATGTGGGCATAACGCAGGTGATTGATAGTAATTTAACACTAGGAAGTTATATGGCCTTTATGACACTGGCAGGTTACTTTATGGAACCGATTGGTAATTTAGTTAATCTTCAGCTTTCTATACAAGAAGCAAATATCTCTATGAAAAGATTGTCGGAGATAATGGATTATGAACGAGAAGCAGGTATGGAAGAAGGTATACAAATAGAGAAACGGTATCAAGAATTTGTAGGAGTAGATGGAGATATAAAGCTGTCTCATGTTACATTTAGATATGGTAATAGAAAGCCTGCACTAAAGGATATAAGTTTTACTATATCTAAGGGAAAGAAAGTGGCATTAGTTGGTGCTAGTGGTAGTGGTAAGTCTACTATAGCCAAGCTGTTACTTAAGTATTATGATTTGGAAGAGGGGGAAATCTCTATAGATGGAGTAGATATATCTGAGTATACCAATGATTCGTTAAGACGTGGTATATCCTATGTTCCACAGAATATTGAGTTATTCTCGAAAAGTATCTATGACAACATACGAGTGAGTAAGCAGAATGCTACATTAGATGAAGTAAAGGAAGCGGCGAAGGCGGCTGATGCACATAACTTCATTAGGCGACTACCGATGCAGTATCATACATTCTTAGAGGAAGCAGGAAATGGACTAAGCGGTGGAGAAAAGCAAAGAATCGCTCTAGCCAGAGCATTCCTTAAGGAAAATGAGTTTTATATAATGGATGAGAGTACCAGTAATTTGGACTTTGCAACCGAGAATATCATATTTGATATGATATATAATAAATTCAAGAAGAAGACTATGTTAATAATAGCGCATCGACTGGCTACAATAAAGAACTGTGATGAAATCATAGTTATGGAAGCAGGAGAGATAGTAGAACAGGGAAAACATCAGGAACTTTTAGAGAAGAGGGGACAATATTATCGGCTATGGGAAATGCAACAAGGAAATTTTACAGTACGAGATAACTCGAATATGGAGAATTCTGTATTTGATATAGAAGATGAATATGGAGAAGATGTAATGAGTTATACCTAAATATGATGTAAAAAGCTTTTACATAAACGACTTGAACTGGTTGCAAACGGGGAGAGAATAAACAAAAAGGAGGAAACACAATGGATATGTGTTATGATGGGGCGTTAGTAATGCCTAGCAATTATGCGGTCATGGATGAAGAAGAAATGACTTATGTGGAAGGAGGTGCGAATATATCGTATAATATATTTATGAGAAGTAGAGCATATTGTACTGCTTTTGCTTCAGGATATAGAAGTGGAAAGGGATATACAAATATATCGACATATGATTTAGCCGCTGAAATATTTGCCCATGCGTATGCATATTATGAATGGGGTGGGTTCGTATCATTAGCTAGTTCTTTAGGATTTTCTGAGGTAAAATCATTTAAAAAATCTATTATGAATGGAATAGATGTAAAAGATGGATTAGATACTGCTAAAATATGTGGAATAAAGCGATATACGATATTCCGAGCAATATTTGCGGCAGCACCGGGTTATTGTTAATGTTATTTATTATAGTTTCGAAATATTGTTAAAAGTATTGATTAACTAATATAAAAATTGAGTTGAGAATTCTACGCCTAGCTAATCTGAAGTAGTTGATTCATATCTATTAAATAAAAATAATATAAAGTGGCTGGCGTAGATATTCTTGGTTTAAATACGTATCAAAAATATAAGAACAATTTTTATATAAATGAAAATTGAAGAAATGCAATATTTATTTGAGAGCAAAGAAAGGACAAGAGATGAAGACAAAGACTACAGTAATAATAGTTATAAGCGTTATGATGGCAATCCTTTTAAGTTTTATAGGTTTGTTTATATGGTTATTTCCTAAATTTACAAGTTTTAATGTTGAGGAAACAATAACGGAGGTTAAGGACTATAAAGGCAGAGAAATACTTGTAGAGAAAACGGATGAAGAAACGCGAGGTTTGTTTATGGTATTTCCAGAACTTAAATATAATTCTATGAACATAGAAGAATATTTTTATGAGAAAGCTATTGGACTTTTTGGTACTACATATGAGGTAGTGCTTTCGTATACACTCGATGATGTAGAATATGAAAAAGAGGTAAAGAGAATAAAGGATATTAGTTTAACGAAAAACGGAGAAACACATGTTGTTACATATGCAACTAAGGGATTTAAATATCCTGCGTATGTTACTGTATTTGAATCGGATATGGTATATGAATATGCGTTGATTGATGAGGATTGCAATCGCATAATTTGTGTATTTAGTCAGTATGTAACTGATAATATCAGTAAGATAAATAAGGATTATTTACCATTAAGTTTTTCAGCAGAATATATGAACGATGGAATTGATAATATATATTATTTCGTATGGGAGTATTTAGGTACTAAGACCTACGAAAAATATGGTAGCTAAAATGATAATGTTTATGTTTGACGCTAAGGAATAAAACTAATATTGCGCGTTGGTAAGAATTTTTTTATAAATAGAGTCGATAGGAAAGATATTAATAGACGGTAATAAAGGGGAATTATATGAAAAAAATGGAATTTTATAAGAATAGAACGTTGAAATTATCTAATGTTTTAATAAAAAAATGTCATATACAAGAAGAACTTGGAGTACTGGTACAACAGATTCAGTCTCATATTAAGGTAAAGGGAGCAGTACAAATAGGGCCATTAGTCCAATATGCTAACTCCTACATAAACGAAAATGGTGAGATGGTTGTAGATATTCGCATTATGTTACAGTGTAATTCATTTATACATAGTGTAGAGCAACCATACACTATGGAATCAATTGTTCGTATCCCGAATTGTATGTACTGTCGCTACATAGGACCAACTGCCCAGCTTAAGTATGCTTATGATAAAATTCAGCTAGAGGCCTTTGAAAATGATATTCCACTTAAAGGAGATAGTTATACAATCTTTGTGGATAGAGATGAAGAAAATGATACCATTACAGCTGATGTATTTATGGAGCGAGCGGACTGATGAAGAAGACGGTAAAAACACTAGAAAGTATGAGGGACAGTAGAATATTATATGATAAAAATCTTCCTGCGTTTGGATATGCACTGATATTTATTGTGGGAGTATTTTTAGTGTTAGCTATTATATGGAGTATAAATACACCGAAGATGTATATTATTCAAGTACAAGGGATGGTGACTAGCGAAGAATCTAATTATGTTATGAGTACATATACAGGGCAGATTGATACTTGCAATATGAGAGAGGGTATGCTTGTTGAAAAAGGAGATGTACTTTTTACGGTAAAGAGTACGGAGTATGATCTGCAGGAGCAACAACTTATCGAAAGTAAGAAAGCGTATGAGTTACAGATATATCAAAATGAGATATTAGTTAAAGCTATAAAAGATGATACTAACTATTTTGATGAGTCTAATCCAGATGATAGTTTATATTATCATATATATGAGGTGTATAAGTCTCAAATAACTCAAAGTACATTGGATACTAGTGCATATCAGATGTATGGTTATACAGATGAACAGATAGAGGCGGAGCTGATAAGAAATCAAGGAAAGATAGACGAAATCTATTATTCAGCAATTAAGTCAGCGGAAAGCACTATAGAACAAGCTAAATTACAAGTTGTATCCATTGATGCACAGCTTGCAGCCATAAATAATGGACAAGCAAATTATAAGGTAAAGGCGACAGCTACTGGAGTCTTGCATATGATTGGAAATTATAAAAGTGGTATGGTTGTACAGACTATGACTACAGTTGCTACTATAACTCCTGAGAAATCAAAACCGATAATAGAGGCTTATATATCTACTTCTGATATGGCTAGAATACATACAGGAGATGAGGTTCAGATAGTTGTGGATGGATTATCACAGTCTGTATATGGAACAATATCAGGTTCGGTGGAGCAGATTGATAGTAACATTACTACTCAAGAACGTAATGGTGGCAGTACAGTTCAAGTTTTTAGGATATTGATTAGTATGGATGCAGATTATGTAATAAGTCAAAGCGGTGATAAGATAGACATTACTAATGGAATGTCAGTAGTGGCTAGAATACAATATGACAAAGTTACTTATTTTAACTATATTTTAGATAAATTAGGGTTTAAATCGAAGTAAGTGGTGATAAGGGATGAAAAAAAGAATGGTGAGAAAACTAGGTATAGTGTTGTTGATGGCAATAATACGGTTGATTCCATTACAAATTAATGCAGATGAATATGTAGAGGCTACGGATATAGAGATAACTGATTATGAATCAGTATTAGAGGTGGGAAGCACAATAACCCTTTCGGGAAAAGTATTACCTACGGATGCCACGGAGACAACTATAACATATACATCTTCAGATACTTCTATTGCGACTGTAAACTCTACTGGTGAAGTAAAGGGTATGAGCAAAGGAAATGTAACTATTACACTTTTAGCTGGAGAGTTTAAGAAGGAAGTCGAATTAACTGTAAAGGTAGCAACAACCAGCATATCCTTGAATAGAAATTACTTGGCGTTAAAATCTGGTGAAACCTATCAAATATTAGCGAATGTGTATCCAAATGAAGCAGAACAGTCATTAAAATACAAAAGTGTTGACACCTCTATAGCAACTGTGACTGAGAATGGTCTAATTACGGCTAACAAAACTGGGACTACTACGATTGTGATTTCAAACGCAGATAAGTCTGTTGCTGTGTCTGTGATAGTTAATCAAGCAGTAAATTATGACCAGCAGGAAACTGTAGCTGATAATGAAGCAGATAGTGAATTTGTTTATAAAGATACTATTTTAGCATCTGAGCAAAGTGTAGTAAATTCTAAGATTTTAAAGCATCTTTATGAAACAAAGCAGGAATTAGAGATAGTAGGAGCTGGTTATACCATAAGGATTGACGGAAGTGATATTGTTAATTACAAGAATGAATTGTATACAGATATCTCACTAAAGAATGTTGATGGTGTAATGAGCTTTAATCTAAATCAAGGCAACAATTTGTGCGGGACTATTAGTTTATGCTTGGATGAACCAAAGGGACAATACCTGTATTTATACAATAATGCCAAGAGTAAATATGAATATATCAATACAAGTGACACAAAAGAGATAATTTTATCTACCGCGGGGGAATACAAATTACAGCATACAAAAAATGTAATCGATAGGAAGTATATGGTTTATACAATAGTTGGTGCCATGGTTGCTTTTGTTGTGGGAGTTGTAATATATATATTTGTGAAGAAGAGATATTGGTTTTGGTAGTAAAGATAAGAGTGATTATATAGCTATGTAAAAAATGAAGGGGTATCTGATATTGTAATAGGTATAGATAAAAGACATGGAATAGAATAATATTGTTAATATATATTGTATTTGGGAAATATAATTAAAATTAGTATTAGAGAATTGTAGAATGTTGATAAAAGCATTATATACATTTCGAGCGAAAGAGAAGAGAGAAAATGATAAAAAAAATACTATCGATAAAAAATTATAATAAGTTTTTAAATTTTAACAGAACAGTATCTGATTGGGATTGTGTATTTGCAAAAACAAACATAATATATGCTCCAAATGGTAGTGGGAAAACTAGTCTATCTTTAATGTTCAAGTCTCTATGTGATAATTCTTCAATTGAAGCTAAAACATCGTTTGAAAGTAAAAGTGCAGCAGAAATAAAACTACTTGGAGATGACGGCAAACAGTTTATTTATTCTAATAAAAATTGGAATAGAAATCATAAAAATATTGAAATATTCAACAGTTTTTATTTAGAGGATAATGTATATACAATTTCAATCGAGGATAAAAAAAGTGAATTGAATATATTTGAATTATCTTTCCCGGATGAAGCGAGAATGATAAGAAAAGAACTTAATGATGTTAATCGAGAATTATCAATTATTAGGGGGAGAATAAAGAATCGCAAGGTACGATTAAAGAACGAGAATAAAGATGTAAATAAGGATGTTTTATATCAAAAACAAGTTAAGGAAAGGGAAGAATTAGTCTCAAATGTGTCTGAGATAAAAAAGCGAAGACATGAATTGATACAACCTAAAGTAAATGAGTATATATCTAATATAAATAGGTATTTATCATCCTTTAGCAATGATTTAAAAATAATTGATCAAAAAGTAGTATTCCCAAGTAATTCAAATGAGATTCGTTTAATATATGGATTAAAAATAAATAATCATGAAATTCACTTTTCGGATAGAGAATCCTCAACTAGTACTTCGCTAAAGTATTATTTGAGTGAGGGAGATAAAAACGCATTAGCATTATCATTCTTTTTAGCTAAAATGGATATTGTTCCAAATGCACAAGACTATATTATTGTTATAGATGATCCATTTACAAGTTTCGATACGCATAGAAAACAAACTACGATTACTCAAATGGTGCGTATGGCACATAAGGTGGGACAATTATTTGTGTTTACGCACGATTTGCATTTTGCAAATGATTTTTGTAATGCATTATATGATGATGTTGCGCTAAAACTCCAACTATGTAGAAAGCAGGATTCGTATATTTTTACTAACTGTGATTTTAAAAAATCATTAATGACAGGATTATCTAAGGATATTGTTACTTTAAATAAGTATTTATCAGAAGGGGAAACAGAGTCTCTAAGAGAAGTTGTACGATGTATTAGACCATGTATAGAAGGTGTATTTAGATTAAAATATTTTAGCCTAGTTAAAGATACACAATGGTTGGGAGATTTTATTGTTATGATTAGGGATGCGAAGAAGGATTCATCATTGTTTCGCTTAAAAGAATATTTACCAATAATTGAGGAATTAAATGATTACTCAAAAATATATCATCATAGTAATCCGAACTATATGGATGTTAGCATTGATCCCACGGAACTAACAATTCATGTAAAAAATGCAATAAATATCTTATATGTTTTGTAATTGTAATGTAATTAGTATTACGTTGATAAAGTGTTTTACCTAAAAAGCTTTCGAGAGAACTCTTGAAAGCTTTTTTGATTAGTTAGGAAAAAATTGTTTTGGCTATGTTCATTATCTAAAATACTCCCTATTTTCTACTGCATATAAAAGCAATCTATTCAGTAGCTCCTTCTCACCAGTTTCGTAGAAAATGTCATCTTCTGTCTCAAAATCTATGCCCCTTTCTCCCATAGTATCTAGCGCATTTTGAATACTATCCGTAGATTTTGGAAGCTTCTTGCATGGGAATTTATTCACTATATCTTCTGTAAGTGATATCATTGTCTGTGCATCTATGGCTTTGAGTGCATCAATAGCTTTTTGGAAATGGTTAACGTAGTAGTATAGGTAGCTATCGAATCCACCAGAATTAACTTCGGTGCATAGTTCAAGGGTATAGAATACGACGGATTCCCATTGATTAAGATTGTTCATATATTCCCCATTTCCGCATAATTCCATAAGATGTGAAAATAGTTCGCTTAAGATATTATCTTGTTCTAATGAAAATATATCATTGATTGAAGCAGTACATTCTTCTGGGGGTAATGGTGTCGCAGAAGAATTAATGGAAATTGATTTAGGAACTTTTCCAATTACTAGGTGCTTATATTTATTCCATACATGAGTTAATTCATTGAAAGCTATGGATTCTTCATAATTGTCAACAGTATCGGTGCATAGTTTTACCAGATACTTGCTTCCTTTGCTAATATCCTCGTTCTCTATATAATGTTCAGCCATTCTTAGATATAAGGTAGTTTCGTTTCCAACATATTTAAAGTGTTTATCGACAGCTTTTATGTAACTTATGCCAGCTTCATAATCACCATTGGCTATATGTTCCTCACCGATATTAAGCAGATAGTCACTTACTGCATATACCTTACAATACTTTTTTGAAAATGTGTATAAATCCTTTTGTAAGACACTTAATTTTTGAGTGTCGGTATATCGCTGTTTTATGTCACTTATATCTTTTATAAAATTGTCTATATTTATGCCCATAGTAATCCTCCTGACTTGTGAACTCTTTAAAATAAAGGGATGAAATAATACGAAAATATACATCTATAATAGCATATGAGGGAGTGACAGACAATGGAAAAGCAATTCGAAAATCAAGGCTTTATAATAAAAAAACTTGCACTACAATATTTATTGTATTAAAATGTACCTAATTTAGTTGAAACTGTCATAAGGCAGGGGATGAGGAGTTAGCATATGCTCTCATCTAGGAGGAGATAGCGATATGAATTTGCAGGGAAAGACAATATTATTAGGAGTGACAGGCTCTATAGCGGCATATAAGATGGCAAATGTGGCAAGTGCCCTTGTGAAAAAAGGTGCAGATGTCCATGTTATTATGACCAAGAATGCTACAAATTTCATTAATCCTATAACCTTTGAGACATTGACTAATCATAAGTGTCTCGTTGATACATTTGATAGAAACTTTGAGTTCAATGTAGAGCATGTGTCTATAGCTAAAGCGGCGGATGTGGCGCTTATAGCACCAGCAACAGCCAATGTAATAGGCAAGATAGCCTGTGGTATAGCAGATGATATGCTGACTACAACTATTATGGCGTGTACTTGTCCTATACTTGTGTCGCCAGCTATGAATACAAACATGTATAACAATAAAATCTTTAGGGACAATATGAGTCGTCTAGAGGAGTATGGATATAGAATAATCGAGCCAGATACAGGCAGACTGGCTTGTGGTGATGTAGGTGCAGGAAAACTACCATCAGAAGATATACTTATAGAAGCTATAGAGAAGGTACTTGCACCTGTACAGGACCTTGCTGGTAAGAAGGTGCTTGTTACAGCAGGTCCTACAGTGGAGTCAATTGACCCTGTTAGATATATCACCAATCATTCGTCTGGCAAGATGGGGTATGCCATAGCTAATGCAGCAGCCCGTCGTGGAGCGGACGTGACACTGGTATCTGGACCAGTGAGAGTAAAGGCTGATGCTACGGTAAATGTAGTGAATATAATTAGTGCAGCAGATATGTTTAATGCAGTGAAAGAGCGTATGGACGAGCAGGATATTATCATCAAGGCTGCAGCGGTGGCAGATTATACACCTGTAGATACAGCAGACCATAAGCTAAAGAAGTCTGATGATGATATGAGTATTCGCCTAAAGAGAACAGAAGATATACTTAAATATATTGGAGAACATAAGGGGAATGGTCAGATAGTATGCGGATTCTCTATGGAGACAGAAAATCTGATTGAGAACTCTAAGACGAAATTGGCTAAGAAGAACGCTGATATGATAGTAGCCAACAATCTTAATGTGGAGGGTGCAGGCTTTGGTGTAGATACCAATGTGGTAACTCTTATCACTAAGGATAATGTGAAGGAATTGGAAAAGATGACAAAGGAACAGGTGGCGGAGGCTATCCTTGACCATATCTTAGCTATGGAGCAATAAGGTTTACACAAAGATTTATTAAACAGGAGTCACTATATGATATTAATAGTAGATGCTGGCAACACAACTATAACGTTTGCCGCAGTTGATATGGGAAAAAAGCAAATAGTGAAACGTTTCAAGACGGATGAGGAACAGTTGCAGGCAGATGCATTCAAGATGCTCAACAATAGACCAAAGGGCATCAGAGAACTGTTGCTTGATCAGTGGTGTAATGTCATATCTGCACAACTATGTGGCAAGTATTATGTGCCTGGTAAAAAGCTTTTTGAAAAGGCTGTTGTATCTTGCGTAGTAGCAGAGGATGAGCAGGTGTTGGAGTGGATAACTGACAGGCTTACAGATAAGGTTATCATGGTGGATAAGGAAAACTGTGGTCTCGACCTAAGTTTATATTCGGCAGAGACGCTGGGAGCAGACCGTATGGCAGATACAGTAGCAGCTATTAAGAAGTATAGCGATAAGCTTCCTATCATAGTATTTGACTTAGGTACAGCTACTACATGTAATGTTATAGATGAAAATGGAAGATTCTTAGGTGGAGTTATAGCGCCAGGTCTTATGACAGGTGCGGAGTCACTTCTTAAAAATGCTTCCAAGTTAAAGTCATATACCGTAGAAAAGCCACAATCAATTATAGGTAATACATCCCAAGATTGTATTAATAGTGGCATAGTATATGGTCATGCATTGATGGTAGATGGTATGATAAGAAAGATAAATGATACACTTGGAACAGAGTGCACTGTTGTTATCACAGGAGGCAATACTGAGCTTATAAGCAGTGGTATTGAGAGTGCTTTTAACTATGAGCCAGATCTGTTACTTTATGGTCTTATAGAAATTGCAGAAAAAAATTAAAAAAGTACTTGCATTTTTTGAATGTGCATAGTATAATGCTCCTTGTCGTTAAGACATTGGCCCATCGCCAAATGGTAAGGCACTGGACTCTGACTCCAGCATTCTCAAGGTTCGAATCCTTGTGGGCCAGTTAAAAGCTCTTGGAAGATTCCAAGAGCTTTTTTGCAATATAGAAAGGTACGGTGGGTATATGAGATATCAGATAAAGCATGCAATAGTTCGTTACGCAGCTGATACTATCTTAGAAGATGTTAATTTTGAAATTCATGATAAAGAAAAAATTGCCGTAGTAGGTAGAAATGGTTGTGGCAAGACAACTCTTTTAAAGCTTATCGCAGGAGATATTACTATGGACAATCTAGATAGTGATGAGGAATGTGGAATTATTACTGCTGGTAAACAGGAGATAGGATATCTTAGACAGATTAGTTTTACAGATGGAGAAGTGTCTGTATTTGATGAGATAAAGAAAGTATTTAATCCAGTATTTGAATGTGAAAAGCGTATGGCTGAGGTTGAAGAATTACTTAAGGATGATGTGGAAAGTAGAAGCCTATTAGGGGAATATTCTGAGCTCCAGAAAAAAATGGAGGCACTTGGAGGATATTCCTGGAAGCGAGATATAGAGGTTATGTTTCAGAAGTTTGGTTTTGCTTTGGAAGATTTGGAGCGACCTATTGGAACCTTTTCTGGTGGACAGCAAACTAAGGTTGCATTTATTAAGCTTCTTCTTAGCCGCCCAGATATTATGCTTTTAGATGAGCCTACTAACCACTTGGATTTACCGACTATTGAATGGCTTGAAAATTATCTTAAAACATATGATAAAGCGGTGGTAATTGTATCCCATGATAGAATGTTCTTAGACAAAATCACTGATGTAACTTATGAGATTGAGTATCATGGAATCAAGAGATATCCAGGTAATTATAGTACTTTTATGAAGCTTAAGGAGGAAAATCTCATTAAGCAGGAAAAGGACTATGAGGAGCAACAAAAAGAAATCGCCAGATTGACTGAATGGATTGAGAAGTGGAAGAATACGCCTACTAAGGTGGCTGCGGCTCGTTCTAAGCAGATGGCAATAGAACATATGGTTAAGATAGAGAAACCAAGACGTTTTGATACTAGAGCATTTAAAGCCATGTTTAGTCCTAGAATGGAGAGCTATACTAATGTAATAAATGCTAAGAATTTAGCAATCGGTTATGATTCTGTTTTGAGTGAAGCTACATTTCTTTTGCAAAAGGGCAATAAAATGGCTATTATCGGTGAAAACGGAAAAGGAAAATCTACATTGCTAAAGACTTTGGTAGGAGCAATTGATGCCTTGGGAGGCTCGTTTACTATAGGTAATAATGTGGAATGGGGATACTTTGACCAGCAGAAAGCGGTATTAGATGATGCAGATCCAGAACAGACTATTTTGGATAATTTCTGGGAGGAATATCCTACGCTTGTAAGAGAAGAGGTCAGAGGTGCTTTAGGTGGATTCTTGTTCTCTGGTGAAGATGTAATGAAGAAGATGGGGCAACTCTCAGGTGGTGAGAAGGTTCGTTTATCACTTTGTAAGATTTTTCAGACAAAGCCAAATTTACTTATTTTAGATGAGCCTACTAATCATATGGACATTGTAGGTAAACAGGCTTTGGAGCAGATGCTTGCAGATTTTCCAGGAACTGTTTTATTCGTATCCCATGATAGATACTTTATAAAGCAGGTAGCTACACATATTTTAGATTTTACTAAGGATGAAGTGAAGCAGTATAACTGTACATATGATGAATATTTGTTAGAAAAAGAGAAGATGGCAGCAGGGCTTATAGGAACAAATGGTGTAATGACTAACAAAGGTGGCAATGATGAGCCGGCTACAAGTGGCGCACCTACATTGTCGGATGTATTTGACAAAAAGACTTACTATAATCCAGGAAAGATTAAGTCACGCCTCGTTAAGCAGATGGAAAAGTATGAGAAGCAGATAGAGGATAGTGAAGCAAAGATTGCCGATTTGAAAATGCAGCTTATGAATCCGGAGATTGCTTCAAATTATCCAAAACTTATGGAACTGCAGAACGAATTGGACGCTGAAGAACATAATCAGGAAACTTTGTTAGAGAGAATGCTTGAAACAGAGATGGAGTTAAATGAGTTGGCAGAGCGGGGATTTTAGATAAAAGGAGAGTATTATGTACACATTTAAGACGAAGGTAAGATACAGTGAGATAAACGCAAATAGAGTAGTGCGTCCAGAGGCTATAGTTAATTTCTTACAGGATTGCACTATGTTCCATAGCAATTCTGTTGGTTGTGGTGTAGATTTCTACAAGCAGGAGAAGAAGGCATGGGTATTGAATTCGTGGCAGATAGAGGTAAAAAGACAACTGCTGGAGGAAGAAGAGATAACTGTTTGTACATGGCCATATGACTTTGTGGGTGCATACGGACACAGAAACTTTATGATATTAGATTCGAAGGGAGAGCATGTTGTTGAGGCGAATACTCTTTGGGTGTTTACGGATTTAACAACAGGCCGACCTGTTAAGCTGACAGAGGATATTATAAATTTATATGATATGGATGAGAAGCTAGATATGGAGTATCTTGATAGAAAGATAAAGATTCCACAGGAATTAGAAGGTGTTGAACAGATGACAGTTCCTGTGCTAAAGAACTTTATAGATACTAATGGACACGTAAATAATGGTAAATATGTAGGTTGTGCAGCAGAGTATATACCAGAAGGTTATATGGTTGAGCGTATCCGTGCAGAATATAAGAGGTCTGCAGTTCTTGGAGATACATTTTATCCAGTTGTATATACCGTATCTGAGTCAGATGAAAAGTCTCATATTTGGGTGGCTTTAAACAATGCAGAGGGCAACGTATACGCCACAGTGCAGTTTGACATTTATAAGTAGATTTGCTATATTTAAAATAGGTATAATCTAAAAAAGATATGTAAAAGAGAGGACGGACAGACATGATAGAATTAGGAAAAATCCAGACACTTAAGATAGTGAAATTTACTGATTTCGGAGCATATTTAAGTGATGGCGTAAATAATGAAGACAGGGTATTACTTCCTATTAAGCAGCTACCTGAAGGAGCGAAGGTCGGAGATGGTATAGAGGTATTTGTCTATAGAGATTCTAAGGACAGACTTATATCTACTGTGAACAAGCCATACATTACATTAGGTCAGGCGGCGAAGCTTACTGTAAATGATGTAACATCTATAGGTGCGTTCCTTGATTGGGGATTGGAGAAGGATTTGTTCTTATCATTTAAGGAGCAGACAACTAGAGTTCGCAAGGGACACTCGTATATGTTTGCCTTGTATATAGATAAGAGTAACAGACTGGCAGCAACTATGAGTGTATACAAGTATCTTCCTGTTGGAGAAGGATACGAAGTAGACCAAGAGGTAACTGGTATCGTATATGATATCAGTGACAAGTTTGGAGCGTTTGTGGCTATTGATGGAAAGTATCAGGGACTTATACCTAGTAAGGAGGTTCATGGTCAGCTATCGATAGGAGATGAGATTACTGCTAGAATTACATCTATAAGAGAAGATGGCAAGATTAACCTAAGCCCTATGAAGAAAGCGTATATGCAGATGGAAGAAGATGCTGAGCATATCATCAAGGTTATAGAGCAGTTTGATGGTGTATTACCATTTAACGATAAGGCAGATCCGGCTGTTATAGAGAGAGAATTTGGCATGAGTAAGGCTGCATTTAAACGTGCAGTAGGAAAGCTTTATAAGGCGAGAGCTATAGAGATAGGCGAGAAGAGTATTCGTTTATTATAAAGTAGATTATATTTAATATCAGATGAAATAAAACAATCTTAGGAGGAATAGGAAATGAAAAAAATAATTAGTACAGATAAGGCACCAGCAGCTATTGGACCATACTCACAGGCAATCGAAGTAGGCAATATGGTATTTACATCAGGAGTTATACCTGTAGTACCTGCTACAGGCGAGATACCAGATGGCATAGAGGCTCAGGCTAAGCAGGCTATAGGTAATCTTGTAGCACTCTTAGGCGAGGCAGGAGTTAGCCCAGAGAATGTTATAAAGACTACAGTATTTATTAAGAATATGGATGATTTCGCAAAGATTAATGCAATATATTCTGAGTTCTTTACAAAAGACTGTCCAGCACGTTCATGTGTAGAGGTGGCAAGACTTCCAAAGGATGTTCTTATAGAGATTGAGGCTATTGGATTAAAGAATTAATGCGAGGTGTTTATATGAAAAACGCTACCAAGGCAAATGTTTTATTTACAACAACGGTACTGGTGTATATTATATTGATTCATTCAGTATCATTGCTGCCTGATGGATTACTTTCATTTAATTTGGTTCTTGTATTGCCAGAGATAATATTGTTACTGCCTTCACTTATGTATGTTATTTTTTTAAGACCGCAGGATGTAGAAAGTTATGGTTTATCTAAGGTATCTATAGGGACAGGGTTGATATCTGTATTTATGGCATTTTGCTTGATTCCACTGGTATCTCTTATAAATATGTTTTCTTCATTCTTTGTGGAAAATAGCGTAGATGATACATTGCTAGCAGTAGTTACAAACAATCCAATGTGGCTGAACCTTATACTTATCGCATTGGTGCCAGCAGTGGTGGAGGAGTTTATATTTAGAGGGCTGATATTTAATGGATACAAGAAGAGAAATCCGCTTATGGCTATGATATTAAGTGCGTTCTTATTTGGACTTATCCATATGAATGTTAATCAGTTTTCGTATGCATTTATTATAGGTATAATATTTGCATTGCTTACTTATGCAACAGGAAGTATAATCCCATCTACGATAGCTCATTTTGTAATAAATGGAAACAGCGTGGTGATGACACATCTTACGGCTAATATGACTGCAGTGGAAGGAACTGTGACAGAACCAGTAAGCCCAGAAGTTCAGTTATTTGCATATGTGGTGGTTATAGGTGTATTGGCAGTTATGGCGGCAGTTGGTGGACTTGTAGCATTTTTCTTATTTAGATATGTATGTAAGACAAATCGCGGTATAGAAAGTGTAAAGATGATTTTTAGAAAAGATGTAAGAACATCTTATGATGAAGGAGAAGGAAAGTTCTTTGATGGATACTTGGTGTTGGGCATTGGATTATGCCTAGTTTACATTATAATGTATGATTTCATACTTTAAGGAGGGACAAATATGGATATTGCAGCATTATCAACAGCGATGAGCATGGCAGATGTACAGACACAGTTCGGAATGGCTATGCTAGACAAGTCACTTGAAAATATGGAAACTATGGGTGAAGGTGTGCAGAAGATATTAGAATCATCAGTTAATCCACATATAGGTGGAAATATTGACGTATCTGCTTAGGTTATAATCCTACGATAGTAGTTGTGAAATTAGGAGGATTAAATGAATAAGCAGCATATAAAGAAGGTAGCTATTATAGCAGCTATAGTAGTTGTGTTTGCATTGGGAATATTTAAGGCTGGAATGACTGTGGGAGCAGCGAATAACGGTGAACCTGGTTCTGTTAATGACCCGCTTATAACAAAGTCATATCTAGATGCATATATGGCCAACTATAGTGGCGGAGCTGCCAATGCATCATATACAAAGGTTACTATGTCAAAGGGTAGTACTATTATAGGAAAGACAGGCACGGAGATACTTATATATTCAGGAAGTGCCAATGCATATGCTAAAAGTGGAGATTTGGTAAATATATCAGTAGGCGAAGCTGTGGCAGATGGTTTGACATTAGGTAAGTATTGCGTGTATTTGTGTCCTGACAATGATGCAGGTATAACAGCTACATCTGATATGGTACTTTTTGTAAAAGGTGAATATTCTAAGAAGTAGTAAAGAGATATATGTGAAAATGTACAAAAAGCATGTCTGTATTTTGTGCAAAATAATGTGAAAAAGAAGGTCATAGAACGAATTTACCAAATAAGGAAAAGTTATTTTGTATATTTGTCCTATGGCTTTTTCTGTGCATGTGGAGTAAAATACTATTATCGCGAGTGATGTGCGAAACTTATAATAATTAGAAAGATGGAGGAAGCATTAAAATGTCTAGTTTATCATTAAGAAACATTAATAAAGTATATCCAAACGGCTTCGCAGCTGTTAAGGATTTCAACCTTGAAATCGCTGACAAGGAGTTCATCATCTTCGTAGGACCTTCAGGTTGTGGTAAGTCTACAACTCTTCGTATGATCGCAGGTCTTGAGGATATCAGCTCAGGTGAGTTATATATTGGTGACAAGTTAGTAAACGATGTAGAGCCAAAGGACAGAGATATCGCCATGGTATTCCAGAACTACGCTCTTTACCCACATATGACAGTATATGACAACAAGGCATTCGGTCTTAAGTTAAGAAAGAGACCAAAGGCTGAAATCGACAAGTTAGTTCATGAAGCAGCAAGAATCCTTGATCTTGAGCACTTACTTGACAGAAAGCCAAAGGCTTTATCAGGTGGTCAGAGACAGAGAGTTGCTATGGGACGTGCTATCGTTCGTAATCCTAAGGTATTCCTTATGGATGAGCCTTTATCAAACCTTGACGCTAAGTTAAGAGTACAGATGCGTGTTGAGATTTCTAAGTTACATCAGAGACTTGAGACAACAATCATCTACGTTACACATGATCAGACAGAGGCTATGACACTTGGTACAAGAATCGTAGTTATGAAGGATGGTGTTATCCAGCAGTGTGATTCACCAATCAACTTATACAACTCTCCAGCTAACCTCTTCGTTGCAGGTTTCATGGGTTCTCCAGCTATGAACTTCATCGATGCAGTTGTTGGTCAGGAAGGTTCAGACGTTACATTAACATTTGGTGACTTAAAGATTAAGGCTCCAGAGTCAAAGGTTAAGGCTTTAGTTGATGGCGGATACGTAGGTAAGACAATCGTTATGGGTATCAGACCAGAAGACATCCATGATGATGAGATAATGATCAACAGCTCACCAGAGAGCGTTGTTGAAGCTACAATCAGATTATACGAGTTACTTGGTGCAGAAGTATTCTTATACTTCGAGCTCGCAGGTGTATCTTGCACAGCAAGAGTTAACCCTCGTACAACAGCTAAGATCGGTGATACAGTTAAGTTCGCACTTGACCTTAACAAGCTCCATATCTTCGATAAGGAAACAGAGCAGGTAATCACAAACTAGCGCGAAGGCTTTTTTGAAAGCGACGATTATCAAGAAATATAAAGAGGCGGAAGGTATGCTTGCATACTTTTCCGCCATTTTTATATTTCTTGATAGTGGGCATTTGCAAAATGCCCGCGTGCTTCTAGAATGTTGTAAACATTCTAGAAGAAGCGTCGCAATGTAAGACGCTTGTTTCATTTATTTTCTTAAGCGAGCATTTGCAGAATGCTCGCGTGCTTCTAGGATTACAAAGTAATCCTAGAAGAAGCGCTTGCCCATTAAGGTTTGTTGTTTCTTATGAGCGAGCATTTGCAACACTTTTATAAAATAATGTTAATTTAAAGTGATTGTGCTTTAAATGATGATGTGCAAAATTCAATAACAAAGGAGGGATAAATTATGAAAAAATGGTGGATACAAGAGCTTCTAGTAGCAGCAATCATTGCAGTAGGAGTTATAGTAGTATATTTATTTGTAGAATCAGGTAAGCTACATACGGGAGGTATCACAACAGGAAGAATACATTTAGAGTATGAAGACAAAATAATAGATACAGAGTTATTTCCACAGGATGTAAAGACTATCTGTGAGTTACTTGACGGCGTACCGTATGCTGGAACTGATGTAAAGACACCTGTGGATAAGGAAATGCAGCTTACATTAGGTGATGATATTCATCTGTATATCTGCAATGCCTACATATTTTATTCTAAAGAAAGGTCTGAGTATGTAGCTATATCCCGTAAAGCAGGTGAAAAGATGGAGAAAATTCTTGTTAGGTACGGATATATATAAGGGTATTAAAAAAGACAGACCGATAGGCTAATCCTATCGGTCTTATTTTCTCAATGTTCCACCACAATAGTAGTTCTACCCTCTCTATACCTCTCTATAACATTTCTAACCCTATCTTTATTTTCAACGTCCAACCAAGAATAAGGCTCATCCAGTAGCAGAATATCATAAGGAGCCAGTAAAGCTCTAGCTATAGCAACTCTCTGTTTTTCGCCACCGCTTAGATTAGAGACTTTTTTATTCTCGTAATTATCCAGTCCCAGTTCTTTTAGTATTGTACCTATATCATCCAAGCTTAACTTATCATTTACCAATAATATATTCTTAGATACTGATAAGCTGTCTATAAGCCTTAAATCTTGAAATACCATAGAAAATCTAGGCTCATCTATATCAAATGAAATAGAACCGTTATCAGGCTTTAATAAGCCTGAGATAATATGTAAAAGTGTAGTCTTGCCGCTGCCAGAAGGAGAGGAAAGAGTAGTAATCTCGCCTTTGGGAAAACTAACACTATAGTGGTCGTATATGGTTTTGTCATTATATGCAAAGCACAAATCTTTAATATCAATATTACTCATATTATCTACCTTTTGATATAAGTTTAATCAGTGTTTTAACAACGGTTTCAAATAGTACACTTAAGAGGACTATAACTATAGTCCAAGCAAATAGCTCAGGTATCATTAGGTATATTTTTGTCTTGTACAACTCATTTCCAATAGAATTTTTAGCTAGACCAATAATCTCGGCTGCTATACCTGACTTCCATGCCATACCTGTTGCAACAGAACAAGCCGATAAAATGTATGGAATTACACTAGGCATATATATATGGGTTATCCTTTTTATAAAGGAAATTCTAAAGATAGTTGCCATTTCCGTAAGCTTTCCGCTAGTTTCTTTTATGCCCGTTAAAGTATTTATATATAGAATAGGCAAAACTACGATAGCTGGAACGAAGATGGCTAAATCTTTAGCATCTAACCATAATAAAACTAGTATAACAAAAGATGCTACAGGAATGGATTTTAGAACCTTAATAGGAATCAATAAAAAGATTTCTATATACTGGCTTAGTGAGGCGATAACTGCCAATAAAATACCAAGCACACAGCCTAAAGTAAACCCAAAACATATATTGGTGATAGATGACCATAGACTTAGCCAAAAGTCATTACTAGGAATTAAATCCTGTACCAGTACAGTAAATACCCTTTGAGGTGTTGGTAAAAATATTTCCATATTTATAGCTATGGCGGCAAAATGCCATATGAAAAGCCATATAACCATAGCTATAAGGTTTAATATCCACTTTTTATTATTTTGATTATGTTTATTTGTCTTTCTAGCAATCAAACTAATATCTCCAAGTTTATAAAAATTATAAAGTAACAATAAAACTACTGTGATATATAGAACATCTTATCATCAAACTTGCCGCCGATAGACTTAGGGTTCTGGTCAAAGAGAACCTTAAGGTAAGCAGATGCAAGAGTTTTCATTTTTGCTCCATCTATAAAGGTAACATTGCAGTATGGAATGGCTTTTTTTGCTATAGCAGCCTTAAATACATCGTATGTTTCTAAGAGATTAGCTGTATCTTCTACGTTAGTGTTAGCGTATTCTGTAGATGCTTTATATTCATCAAGGAATAAAGAAAAGGTTTCTTTATTTGCTTCTATGAATGACTTACGTGCAACTAATACACCTGTTACAACGGTATTTCCGTTAGATAATTTTTCCCATTCTTTTGTTACATCTAGAGCAATGCGAAGGTTGGCATTATTATTCATAGCAGCAGTAACGTATGGCTGTGGAAGCATAGCTACACCGTCTGTATCCTTTGTAAGAGTAGCTACTACTTCAGATGCTTCTGACTTGTACTGTATGTCTACATCCTTGTCAGGGTCTATGCCTGCAGAAGATAAAAGGTATCTTAATGTATATTCAGGTGTTGTTCCCTGACCTGTTGAATATATGGTTTTACCCTTTAAATCATTTACTGCATTTATTGAGTTGCCTGCTTCGACGATATATAGAACGCCTAGAGTATTGATAGCAACTGTGACTACTTCACCTTCTGTTTTGTTGTACAACACGCTTGCAAGGTTACAAGGAACAGCAGCGATGTCCAAGTCGCCTTTTATAAGGGCTGAACTTATCTCGTCTGCAGTACCTACGATAGAGTGATGATAGATATTTTTTGTCTTACCTGCGTCAGAATCTGATAGAAGCTTTATCATTCCGATACCTGTAGGGCCTTTCATACAGGCGATATTGATATCTGTTTTTTCGTGAGTAGTATCTGATACGCGAACAGTGCAAGCTGTAAGCATGGTTAAAGCTGTGCATAATGTAAGCAGTACACTTAATAATTCTTTTCTCATAATTTATGTCCTTTCACAATATGTCATCTTTTTATTTTAGATAAATCTATGTAGAAGTATATCAAAATAGTTAGGTAAAAACAAGGAGCATAGTACAAGCGTTTTTTGTGCCGACCCTTGCTATTAACCACAATATGTGGTACTATACAATAAGGTAATTATATATTTTTTTAGAAGGAGTGTAGTGCGATGATTTCAAATCAGATTCTTCAAAACACCATAGATGGTATTAATGCAATTTCAAGAATAGATTTATGTATATATGATACGGACGGAAAGGCATTGGCAAGCACATTTTCCGATACAGCAGAATATGAGGCGGCTGTTTTAGCATTTAGTGACTCTCCTGCTGATAATCAGGAAGTGGCTGGCTGCCAGTTCTATAAAGTATCGGACGACGGACAGACAGAGTACATATTGATGGCAAAGGGAAGCAACAATGATGTGTATATGGTAGGCAAGATGGCTGCATTCCAGATACAAAATCTTCAGGTGGCTTACAAGGAGAGATATGATAAGGATAACTTTATTAAAAATCTTCTTCTTGATAATTTATTGCTGGTAGATATATATAATAGAGCAAAGAAGCTTCACATCGAAACTGATATGAAGAGAGTCGTTATGATTGTGGAGACAAAGCATGAGAAGGATAGCGGTGCATTAGAAACAGTACGTACATTATTTGCACCAAAGTCTAGAGATTTCATTACAGCAGTAGATGAGAAAAATATTATTATCGTGAAAGAAGTTAAACCTAATGAAACATATGAAGATCTCTATAAGGTTGCAAGAACAGTATTAGATATGCTTAACACAGAAGCTATGAGTAAGGTGCGTATAGCTATGGGTACAATTGTAAACGAGATAAAAGAGGTTTCTCGTTCTTATAAGGAAGCAAAGCTTGCATTAGATGTAGGTAAGATATTCTATAGTGAGAAGAATGTTGTGGCTTACAATAATCTCGGTATTGGCAGACTTATATATCAGCTTCCATTACCATTATGTAAGATGTTTATTAAGGAAATTTTTGGTGGAAAGTCTCTGGAAGATTTTGATGAAGAGACTTTGTCAACTATCAACAAATTCTTTGAGAATAACTTAAATGTCTCAGAGACTTCTAGACAACTTTACATACATAGAAATACATTGGTATATAGATTGGACAAGCTACAAAAAGCTACTAATCTTGATTTAAGAATATTCGAGGATGCTATTACATTTAAGATTGCATTAATGGTTGTCAAGTATATGAAATATATGGAAACACTGGATTATTAGAATAAGATACTGTAACATAGACAAGTAATAAGGACTGGGAGGTAAGATAAAGTGATAGATATACAGGATGTAAGCAAAACTTATTCGGCTGGTACACCAGCTATTAACAACATCAATCTTCACATAGACAAGGGCGAATTTGTATTTATAGTTGGTGATTCAGGCGCTGGTAAGTCAACTCTTATAAAGCTATTGCTTAAGGAACTTGAGCCAACTAGTGGCAAGATAGTTATAAATGGTAAAAATCTCGGAAGAATGAGAAGAAAGAAAATACCATTCTTGCGTAGAGATATAGGTGTTGTATTTCAAGATTTCCGTTTGCTTAAGGATAGAAGCGTATATGAAAATGTTGCTTTCGCACAGCGTGTGGTAGAGAAACCAGAGAAGATTATAAGAAGAAGAGTTCCAGCAGTGTTATCTATGGTAGGATTGGCGGAGAAGTATCGTTCATATCCAAAAGAATTGTCAGGCGGAGAACAGCAAAGAGTTGCTGTTGCAAGAGCACTTGTCAATAATCCACCGATTCTGTTGGCTGATGAGCCAACAGGAAATCTGGACATGGAAAACACATGGGAGATTATGCATCTGCTTGAGGAAATCAATAATAGAGGAACAACAGTTATAGTAGTTACCCACAATAGAGAAGTAGTTGATGCTATGCAAAAGCGTGTTATCACTATTAGAAAGGGCGTTATAGTAAGTGACGAAAAGAGAGGTGGTAACGCATATGAAAATTAATTCGATTTTTTATTGTATAAAGCAAGGATTTATAAATATAAAGAGAAATAAATTGTTTTCAACAGCATCAGTAGGAACAATAGCAGCTTGTATATTCCTTATGGGATTATTTTATTCCGTGCTTGCCAATATTGATCATATGGTTGATGCTGCTGAGCAGAATGTTGCTATAGTTATATTTTTTGATTATGAGTCTACACAAGAAGAAAAGGATGCCATAGCTACAGCTATGTCTAAGAGAGTTGAGTATCATAAGCATGAATATATAAGTGCAGAGCAGGCGTGGGAGGATTACAAGAATGAGTATTTTAAGGATCAACCTGAGCTTGCAGAGGGTTTTAAAAATGATAACCCACTTGCTAATTCGGATTCATTTAGAGTGACTTTGAATGACGTGTCTATGCAGGATGAATTCGTAGATTTCGTAGAGGATCTTGATGGTGTTAGAAAGGTTAATTATTCTGATACAACTGCAGATGCACTTACTGACTTTGGTAAGATAGTAGGATTTATTTCAGTAGCTATTATTATTATCCTTCTTGCAGTCGGTATATTCCTTATCAGCAATACTGTAATGATAGGTATAGCAGTTAGAAAAGAAGAGATAGGCATAATGAAACTTATGGGAGCTAGAGATATATTTATCAGAGCACCATTTATGGTAGAAGGTGTTATGATAGGTATTATGGGTGCAGCCATACCATTATTAATTCTTGTGGCTATCTATGAGAAGGTTATAAAGGAAATTTTAACTCAGTTTGGAACATTAGGTTCTACATTTGAGTTGTTATCTACAAATGAAATATTTGCTGTGCTTGTGCCAGCCGCATTTATAATCGGTGGTGGAATTGGACTTGTAGGAAGTATGATAACTATGCGTAAGCACTTGAAGGTATAATATCTTATTATATTAATGGGAGTATGTATAATTGAAGGAGAGGAGAAAAGATGAACTTTAAAAAAAATAATATATGTAAAATGTTATTTGTTTGTGCATTTACTGTTCTTGTATTTTCAGGAGTGCCATTAGGGGAGAAATATGGTGCTAGTTTAGAAGATGAGAAGAAGAAGCAGCAAGAGATGCAAAACGAGCTTAAGGATACTCAGAAGCTATTAAATAAGCTGGAGAATCTTAAGGGAGATACGGAAAAATATATTAAGACTCTAGATGAGAGATTAAATGCATTGGCCGATAATATATATAATCTGGAAGTAGAGGTCGTGGCGAAAAGGGCATCGATTGAAGTGGCTAAGTCGGAGGTGGCTGCTAAGCAGTTAGAGGTTGACGCACAATACGAAGCTATGAAGTTACGTATTCAATATATGTATGAAAGTGGGCAGAATACATTCTTGTCTATGCTGTTTGAGTCAGAAAGTATGACTGAGATGCTACATAGAGCAGAGTATTTGGGTCAGATTACGTCCTACGATAGAGACCAGTTAGATAAGTTAAAGCTGGCAAAGGCGGACCTCAATATAAAACAGTCAAAGCTTGAGAATGAACTGGCAGAACTTGAAATTACGTTGGCTGAGATAGAGGCTGAACAAAAAGCTACAGATGTATTGCTAGCTAGTAAACAAAAGGAATTGGCTGGGCATATTCATGGTATTCAAAATGCGCAGGATGATATAGAACATTTGGAATCTGATTTGGAGACGCAGAAGGCTATAGTTGCGGAGCTTGAGGAGATAGAAAGAAAGCGTAAGGAAGAGGCGCTGAACAAGGTAACATATGATGGTGGAAAAATGATGTGGCCTATTGCTAGTTATACTCGTATATCATCATACTTTGGAACTAGACCAGACCCGTTTGGTAAGCCGACACAGGAGTATCATTCTGGTATGGATATGGCAGCTCCAAAAGGAACAAAAATATATGCAGCTTATGACGGAGAAGTAGCGTGGTCATATTATAGTAGTAGTGCAGGAAATTGGGTAGGTATAGATCACGGCAATGGGATATATACTGTATATATGCACATGTCAAAGCGCCTTGTAAGTGAGGGGCAGATGGTTAAAAAGGGCGATGTGATAGGACTGGTAGGTTCAACGGGTCGTTCTACAGGTAATCATCTTCACTTTGGAGTGCGAAAAAATGGAAAGTATGTAGACCCTCTAGATTGGGTAGCCATACCTAAATAGTCTGTATTGAATTAGGAGAATATTATGTTTGAAGAAGAAAAGAAGTCAGATGTTGATAATGTTGAAGAAAAGTCTGAAAGTCATGTAGCGAATGGAGAACAAAAGGTAAAAAATACAGGAGATTTCTTTATAGGTTTAGCCACAGGTGTAGTTACTACACTTGTGGTTATTATCATTGGTATAGTTGCATGCTCATTGCTATTTAAGAAATATATAGATACAAGTGACAAAAATGAGCTTATGCAAAATGCAGGATTGTCTAACTCTGGTGATTATGGTGATTTGGATGATATAGAGGATAAGATGGAATATATCCAACAGATAATAGATAAATACTATTATTATGATGTGGATATGAACGTATTGGCAGACAGTGTGTATGCAGGTATGTTAGCTTCTCTTGGTGATCCATATTCAGTATATTACGACAAAGAGGCATTTACAGCGTTGATGGAGAGCACATCAGGAACTTATTGTGGTATCGGAGTTGTGGTGTCACAGGATGTTCAGACTAAAGAGATAACAGTAGTTAATCCGTACGAGGGATGCCCAGGATATGAGGCAGGAATGCAACCAGGTGATATAATTATAGGTGCAGATGATATAGATTTTACAGGTATGGATATAAACGAAGCTGTATCTTATATGAAGGGTGAAGAGGGTACGACAGTAACAGTCCATATTAAGCGTGATGGAAAGATATTAGACTTTAGGGTAACTAGAAAAAAGATAACTATACCAACAGTTGCTTACGAGAAATTAGAAGGTGATATTGCATATATAGCCATAGCTAGTTTTGATTCTGGAACTTATAACGAGTTTAAGGAGAAATTGGATGTAGCTAAGGCAGATGGCTGCAAGGGTTATATATTTGATGTTAGAGATAATGGTGGTGGAATATATGATATAGTGGTGGATATGTTAGATGATTTGCTGCCAACTGGTAGGCTTGTGTATACTGAAGATAAAAATGGTAATCAAGAAATAGAATATTCAGATGCAAAATTCTTGGATGCACCTATGTGTGTTCTTATAAACGGCAACAGTGCCAGTGCATCAGAAGTGTTTGCTGGTGCTATACAAGATTATAAGGTAGGTAAGCTTATAGGAACAACATCATTTGGAAAAGGTATCGTTCAGAGTATAATGTCTCTAGGTGATGGAACAGGTGTAAAGGTTACTATATCTTCTTACTTCACACCAAATGGAAGAAATATTCACAATGTGGGAATTACACCGGATATAGTTGTAGAACTACCAAAGGAACAGGATGCGTATGAAAACGGATATCTAAAAAGAGAGTACGATACTCAGTTACAAGAGGCTGTAGAATATATTAAAGGTGAATTAAAATAATATAAATCAATTATAATACGTGGAGGAGAAAAAGTGAGAAAGTTTAAATTATATCTTACACTATGTATAGTGATTGCTATGGTTGTAGGATGTGGTCAAAGCAATGCAAAACAACCGGATAATTCAGAGAATATAGGTAGCTCGGAAGATGCGAATGTTACATCTAGTACAGAGCCAGAGACAACAACAGAGGAACCTACAACTACTACTGTAGATACAAGCTATGATTTTACATTCTGTTTTGCTGGCGATACAAGCTTAGCAGACGACGCAGTGACTATGAAGGCATTAGCTGATAACGGCAATGATTTAAGCAAGGTGGTATCACCAGAGCTACTAAAGATCATGAACGATGCAGATGTTATGTGTATAAATAGCGAATTTACATTTACTACTAGAGGACAGAAGATACCTGGAAAACTGTATCATTTTAGAGCGAATCCTGAAAAGGTGTCCATATATAAGGAGATGGGTGTGGATTTGGCGATGCTGGCTAACAATCACGCGTATGATTTCGGTGAGGTTTCCTTATTAGATACAATAGACACTTTAGCAGGTGCAGATATTGATTACTTTGGTGCAGGTAAGAATCTAGCAGAAGCTATGAAACCAGTATATTATGAGATAGATGGAAAGACTATTGCCTTTGTATCGGCATCTCGTGCTGAAAAGAATAAGAAAACTCCACAAGCAACAGAAGATGGGGCAGGTATTCTTCGTTGCTATGATACAGAGCTTTTCCTTCAGGTTATAAAGGAAGCAGATGCAAATGCTGATTTTGTTATAGCATGTGTCCATTGGGGAACAGAGTATAGCACTGTGCTAGAGGATGTTCAGCTACAGACGGGCAAGGAATACCTTGATGCAGGAGCAGATGTTATAGTAGGCTCTCATTCACATTGCTTGCAGGGTATGGAATACTACAAAGGCAAACCGATTATATATAGTTTAGGTAATTATTGGTTTAATAATAAGACATTAGATAGTATGCTTTTACAGCTTCGTTTCCATGGTGATGACGATGAGCAGTTTCTTGAAGTAAGTATGGTGCCAGCTATACAGTCAAATAGTAAGGTGCAGATAGTAACTGACAAGAAAGAGCAGGAGAGAATATATAAGCATATCGAAAAGATTTCTATCAACATAGAAATAGATGAAAATGGTGTTATTACAGAAAAAGGGTCGGCACCTACAGAGCAGGAACCAACTGCATAAATTAAGTACAAAAAGCCCAAGGAATTTGAATTAAGATAAATTCCTTGGGCTTGTTAATTATATAATAAACTATATATCCTGCTTTCGTAATATGTCTATAGTGTGCGCTGCTGCCCCCATCATATCCATACGCTCACATGTAGCTAGATGATACTCTACAAAATGTTTAAAACCTTCTTCATCCAAAGCATTGAGTACAGGTCGGATATAGTTGGCTGCACCATCTGCCGATACAATCTGAACACGATCTAGTCCAGCGGCTTTATTAAGCTCATCCATATCTTCTATACGGACAGAATGGTAGATGTCACCTTCTTTAGATATACAGTGGAAGTCTTCTGTAAAGCGCTCCTCTGCAACACATTGATTAATGGCATTCTCGCCGAATGCATGGAATATGATAGTATAATCATTCATAATATATGCCACTATAATAATGCCATCATCCTTCAAAACACGTTTAGCTTCGCTTAGGGCCTTTAATCTATCTTCAAAAGATGACAGATGATACATAGGGCCAAATACCATAACTAAATCAAAGCTCTTATCCTCGAAACGTTTTAGCTTCATAGCATTACCTTTATATGCTTTGACAGTGCTTCCCTTACTTTTTATGATACCTACATTGTATTGAACAAGCTCAAGGGCTGTGACATCATATCCTTCATTGGCGAGAGCCACTGAGTAGCGACCTGTACCAGCACCGACATCTAATATCTTAGGGTTATCTTTTCCCTCTAGGTATTTGTGAATATACTTCATAGAAGTGATAAATTCTACCTGTCCATGTCTGCTGTTTAAACGTTTATCTTCATTGAATTTGTTGTAAAATTTTTCTATTGGTGACATCTCGCGCATAATAAAAAGCCTCTCTATAAAAAATATTGCAAACAAACATTTGTTCTGATATAATCATAATACAACCAGCACATAATAATGTCAACTTATATTTATAGAGGAAAGTATATGGAACATTTTAAGTTAGTATCAGAATATAAGCCTACAGGAGACCAACCACAGGCTATAGAAAAGTTAGTGCAGGGTTTCAAGGAGGGCAACCAGTTTCAGACATTACTGGGAGTAACAGGCTCTGGAAAGACCTTCACTATGGCTAATATTATCGAAAAATTGAATAAGCCAACACTTATTATAGCTCATAATAAGACTTTGGCAGCGCAGCTATATGGTGAGTTTAAGGAATTTTTTCCGGAGAATGCAGTAGAGTATTTTGTATCATACTATGATTATTATCAGCCAGAGGCTTATGTGCCTTCTACTGATACTTATATCGAGAAAGATTCTTCTATAAATGATGAGATAGATAAGTTGCGTCTGTCGGCTACAGCATCTTTGGTTGAACGAAAGGATGTTATCATCATATCCAGTGTATCTTGCATATATGGATTGGGTAGCCCTGTAGATTATCAGAATATGATGATATCATTACGTCCAGGTATGGAGAAGGATAGGGATGAGGTTATTCATAAACTGATTGAGATTCAGTATGAACGTAATGAGATGGATTTTAAACGTGGTAGCTTCAGAGTACGAGGAGATGTGCTTGAAGTAATTCCTGCAAATGCTAATGAAAGTGCTATACGTATAGAGTTTTTTGGAGATGAGATAGACAGGATAACGGAGATAGATACATTGACAGGTGAGATAAAGAGCAGATTAGATCATGTTGCAATATTTCCTGCATCTCACTACGTTGTAGCACCAGAAAAGATAAAAGCTGCGGCTAATAGTATAGAAGCAGAGCTTAAGGAAAGAGTTGAATATTTTAAGAGTGAAGATAAGCTATTAGAGGCACAGAGAATATCGGAGCGAACAAACTTCGACATAGAGATGCTAAAAGAGACAGGATTCTGCTCTGGTATAGAGAATTATTCAAGACATTTGGCAGGATTGGAGCCTGGTGCTACACCTCATACACTTATGGACTATTTTGGAGACGATTTCCTTATCATAGTGGATGAGTCTCACATAACAGTACCGCAGATAAGAGGTATGTTTGCAGGAGATCAGTCTAGAAAGAGTACGTTGGTTGATTATGGGTTTAGATTGCCATCGGCTAAAGACAATAGACCGTTGAATTTTGAAGAGTTTGAGGGAAAGATAGATCAGATGCTGTTTGTTTCTGCTACACCTAATGTATATGAGGGTGAACATGAGTTATTGCGAGCCGAGCAGATTATTAGGCCGACAGGTCTATTGGACCCTATCATAGATGTGCGTAAGGTAGAAGGACAGATAGATGATCTTATATCTGAAGTTAGAAAGGAAACTGATAAAAAGAATAAGGTATTAGTAACTACACTTACTAAGCGTATGGCGGAGGATTTGACAGATTACATGAAGGATGTAGGCATACGTGTAAAATATTTGCATTCTGATATAGATACATTGGAGAGAACTCAGATAATAAGAGATATGCGTCTTGATGTATTTGATGTACTGGTAGGTATCAATTTGCTTCGAGAAGGATTAGATATACCGGAGATATCATTGGTAGCTATATTAGATGCAGATAAAGAAGGTTTTCTTCGTAGCGAGACATCTCTTATACAGACTGTTGGACGTGCTGCTAGAAATGCAGAGGGTCATGTTATTATGTATGCAGATACCATAACAGATTCTATGAGAGCAGCTATAGATGAGACAAATAGACGTCGAGCTATACAAGAGGCGTATAATACAGAACACGGTATAACACCTACAACTATTAAAAAAGCAGTTCGTGACCTTATCAGTATAACTAAGGCTGCAGAGAAGACAGTTGATGAACTAGAAAAAGATCCAGAGTCAATGGACGAAAAAGAGCTTAATAAGCTTATAGCTAAGATACAAAAGCAGATGCAAAAGGCGGCTGCGGAGTTAGACTTTGAAACTGCGGCTATGCTTCGTGACCAGATGATAGAGTTAAAGAAACATCTTACTAATGTATAGCATTAGCAGAAAAATGGATGTAATATGGTGTTGCATAGCGTAGGTAAATAGAAATAGGAGACAAGATTATGTCAGATAATATAAATAATAAAAAAGACAATTTTATAAAGATAAGAGGCGGATCTGAGCATAACTTAAAGAATATTGACTTGGATATACCTAGAAATAAATTCGTAGTATTGACAGGTTTGTCGGGTTCAGGTAAGTCATCTCTTGCATTTGATACTATATATGCAGAGGGACAGAGAAGATATATGGAGTCATTATCTTCTTATGCAAGACAGTTCTTAGGTCAGATGGAGAAGCCTAATGTAGATAGTATAGAAGGATTATCACCAGCTATATCCATAGATCAGAAATCTACTAATAGAAATCCACGTTCCACAGTGGGAACTGTTACGGAGATATATGATTATTTTAGATTGCTGTACGCTCGTATAGGTATACCTCATTGTCCACAGTGTGGAAAGGAGATAAAGAAGCAGAGTGTAGATCAGATGGTTGATTCTATAATGGAACTTCCAGAGAGAACAAAGATACAGCTCTTAGCACCTGTTGTTAGAGGAAAAAAGGGACGACACGAGAAGGTGTTAGAACATGCTAAAAAGGCAGGTTATGTCCGTGTGCAGGTAGATGGCAATCTGTACGAACTTAGCGAAGATATAAATCTCGATAAAAATATTAAACATAATATAGAGATAGTGGTGGACCGATTGGCTGTAAAAGAGGGTATGGAGAAACGACTTACAGACTCTATAGAGAATGTTCTTCACTTGGCTGACGGACTTATGATAGTAGATGTCATAGATGGAGAACCTATGAACTTTTCTATGAGTTTTGCATGTCCAGACTGTGGCATAAGTATAGATGAGGTAGAGCCAAGAAGCTTTTCATTTAACAATCCATTTGGTGCGTGCCCTTGCTGTGCTGGTCTAGGATACAAGATGAAATTTTCGCCTGAGCTTATGATGCCTGATGAGAGTCTTAGCTTTAATGAAGGTGTTGTGGCATGTATGGGATGGCAGTCTTCAAGTGATAGTGGCAGCTTTACTCATGCTACACTAGAGGCATTGGCGAAAGAGTATAACTTTAGTTTGGATACACCTTATGAGCAGTTAAGCGATGAGATAAAGGATGCGTTTATAAACGGAACAGGTGGAAGAATTCTCAAGGTATATTATAAAGGACAAAGAGGAGAAGGAGTATATGATGTTCCGTTTGAAGGTCTTATAAGAAATATGGAGCGTCGTTATAGAGAAACTTCCTCAGAGATGATGAAAAATGAGTATGAGCAATATATGAATATCACATCTTGTAAGGAGTGTAACGGTCAAAGACTTAAGAAGGGCTCTTTGGCGGTAACAGTTGCCGATAAAAATATATACGAGATAACATCTATGTCTGTTCGTGACCTTTATGAATACCTAGAAACAATGAAACTGACAGATAGACAGCAGTTTATAGGAGCACAGGTACTTAAGGAGATTAAGGCTAGAGTCGGTTTTTTAGTAAATGTAGGATTAGATTACCTGACCCTTACTAGAGCCACAGCGTCATTGTCAGGTGGAGAAGCGCAAAGAATTAGACTGGCTACACAGATTGGTTCGGGGCTTGTTGGTGTAACATACATCTTAGATGAGCCAAGCATAGGATTGCATCAAAGAGATAATGATAAGCTCTTAGGTACACTTACTCATCTAAGAGATTTGGGTAATACCTTGCTTGTAGTAGAACATGATGAGGATACCATGATGGCAGCAGACCATATCGTAGATATAGGACCAGGTGCAGGTGAGCATGGTGGAGAGGTTATAGCAGAAGGTACAGCCGAGGAAATAATGAAAAATCCAGCATCGATCACAGGTGCATACCTTAGTGGCAAGATGAAGATACCAGTACCAAAGGAGAGAAAAAAGCCTACAGGTTACTTAAAGGTAATAGGTGCTAGACAGAACAATCTTAAAAATATAGATGTGGAGATACCGTTAGGTGTAATGACTTGCGTAACAGGAGTGTCAGGCTCGGGTAAGAGTTCATTGGTAAATGAAATACTTTACAAGTCATTGGCTAAGAAACTCAACAGGGCTAGAACTATAGCAGGTGAACACGACAGAATAGAGGGCACAGAGCAGCTTGATAAGGTCATAGACATAGACCAGTCACCAATAGGAAGAACACCACGTTCCAATCCAGCTACCTACACAGGTGTTTTCGATCAGATAAGAGATCTGTTTGCAGCTACAGCCGAGGCAAAGGCTAGAGGTTACAAGAAGGGACGTTTCAGTTTCAATGCAAAGGGTGGCCGATGTGAGGCATGCGCAGGTGATGGTATCATAAAGATAGAGATGCATTTCATGCCAGATGTATATGTGCCATGTGAGGTATGTAAAGGTAAGCGATACAATAGAGAAACTCTAGAAGTGAAGTACAAGGGCAAGAGTATATATGATGTTCTTGATATGACAGTAGAAGAAGCTACACATTTCTTTGAGAATGTACCATCTATTCATAGAAAGATTAAAACATTGAATGATGTAGGTTTATCGTATATTCGTCTAGGACAGCCGTCCACAACATTATCAGGTGGAGAGGCACAGAGAGTAAAGTTGGCAACAGAGCTTAGTCGTCGTGATACAGGAAAGACTATTTATATTTTAGATGAGCCAACAACAGGTCTGCATTTTGCAGATGTGCACAAGCTGGTAGATATCCTGCGAAAACTTACAGAAAATGGTAACTCTGTTGTGGTTATAGAACACAATCTTGATGTTATAAAAACAGCCGACTACATCATTGATATAGGACCAGAGGGCGGCGACAGAGGTGGTACTGTTATCGCAGAAGGAACACCTGAAGAGGTAGCTAAGAATAAGCAATCTTATACAGGTCAGTATGTGAAGAAGTATTTGAAATAAAAGAATGAGGAAAAAGTATGTATATAGAATTAAAAACACAACGTTTGATGTTGCGACCTTATGGGCTGGCAGATTTTGAATCAGTACATGAGTATGCATCAGACAGGGAAATAAAGTACATGCTGTATCTACCAAATGCCACAGAGGAAGACACTAAGAATTTCTTAAAAGATGTGGAAGGACAGTGGGCAAAGGAACAACCGGATTACTATGAGTTTGGAGCAATTTTAGATGGTAAGTTAATCGGTGCGGTAGGTGCATATATGGAGGAAAACCATACTAAATGTGAGCTAGGATGGATATTCAATAAAAACTATCGTGGCTATGGATATGCAACAGAGGCAGCAAAGGCAGTAGCAGATTTTGTCAAAGCCAATCTGAAAGTTACAGAGATATTTGCAAGATGTGATACACGCAATGAACCATCGGCTAAGGTAATGCAGAAGCTCGGCATGACCAAGGAATATGAAGGACCACGCTACTACGAGCGCACAGGAGAACACGCCCGCGAGTACAAATATTCAATGCAGCTATAAAACGCATAATTCATATTATCAGAAGCTTGAAGTATTTTCTTCAAGCTTCTTTTATGTCTTGACGCATTGGTAAAACCCAAACCACAAAGCTGTCTACAGATATTTTTTTGTGCCTTGAGAGGTTGCATCATTTTCTTACGCGCTCTACTTGAAACAAAGCGTCTAACAAATCGCAGTTGCAACGCAACTACGATTAATTGTGCACGGTCGAGGCAGACTGTGTTACTTGCAGATGTTTGTGTGAAGAGGACAGCTTTTTTCGTCTTTGCTATTTTCATACGAGAAAGGCATGAAGAGCTTATTATTAGATGGTCGCCCTGCACAACTTCTCGCTTGCCCTATTAATGGGCAAGCTTCGTCAAACAGGTTCGGGCGACCGCTTTTTCGTGCCTTTCTCTATGAAAATTATACGCAAATCCTCAATGCTGTCCTCTATTCACACGAATCATCTGAAGTACACTGTCTGACATACCGTGCATATAGACTAATAAGCTTGTTTCAAGAGAGCGCTTAGAAAATATGCGTTCTCGAAAACAGCACAAAAAAATATCTGTAGATAGCTAGTGGTTAGGGATATATTTTAATGCAAGACATAAAAGAAGCTTAGTGTTTTACTAAGCTTCTGGTAATATGAATTATGCGTTGAATTTTGCGCGACATGCATCAATGTAGTCGATGATGATTTTAACTGTTTCGTCGATGCCAAGTTTGCTGCTGTTGATGGATAAGTCGTAGTTACGTGAGTCACCCCACTTCTTGCCAGGGAAGTGGTCATTGTGATACTGCTTACGGTACTTATCGTGGCTATCCATAAGTGCGAATGCTTCCTTTTGGTTTTTGTTGTACAGCTTCATAATACGCTGGCATTTTGCATCTCTGTCACCTAAGATGAAGAGAGAAACAGTGTTGGCGTTGTCTTTAAGTACTGTTTCTGCGCAACGTCCTACGATTACGAAAGACTCGCCTACGCCTGCTTTTGTTTCTATGAATTTAAACTGAAGCTCGGCAACGTTAGTAGCATGGCAGTTGCTCATACCACGAACAGTACGTGTGAATAGTTTACGCTTCTTTGATTCATCGAAAGCGAGAAGCTCTTCAGTATCTACATTCATAAAATTAGCAATTTCTCTAAGCATATTGTGGTCGTACATAGGTAGTTCATAGTGTTTTGCAAGTCTCTCTGCTATCTCATGACCACCACTACCGAATTCACGGCCGATAGATATAATCAATTGACTCATTGTATATTCCTCCATTTATCTATTTTATAAGTATCTCATAAAAATCATTACAGTTGCAATAACTAATACTATTATAGTCGCAGGAGCCATTAATTTGCAATACTTTCCCCAACGAATTATGTGACCAGCCTTACCTGCTGTAGCCACACCTACAACATTAGCTGATGCACCTATAGGAGTAGCACTTCCACCGATGTCTGTTCCTACTGCTAAAGACCAAGAAAGTGTGTCTAAGCTAATACCTGGAGTAGTAGCGGCTAAGTTGCTTATAACAGGAATCATAGTAGCTGCAAATGGAATATTGTCAATAAATGCACTTGCAATAGCAGAAATCCATATGATGATAGCAATCATAATCATAAGATTACCACCAGATATATCACCGATAAAACCTGCTAATATTTCCAATATGCCAGTTTCTTCAAGACCGCCTACAACAACAAACAATCCAACAAAGAAGAGGATAGTTTCGTAATCAACCTTCTTTATAAGACTCCAAGCTGCCTTGCCTGATGTGATAAGCGTGATAAGTGCTATAACTGCGCCTATAAATGCAACTGATAGACCAGTCTGTGCATGTGTAACTAATAGGACAACGGCTGATAAGAAGATGATGCAACTCATAGTGAAACCGAATTTATTAGTAATAGCTGATTCCGGGCTAGGCATAGCTGAAAGGTCAATGGTGCCTGATGTTCCAGTAGTAAGCTCCTTCTTGCATACTACATAGAAATAAATAAGTACAAATATTAATGCGACAAATGCGATAACACCTGTATTGAATACAAAGTCTGTAAATGAGTAGCCAAGTGATGTACCGATGATAATGTTTGGTGGATCTCCACACATAGTAGCTGAGCCACCAAGGTTGGCACAGAATACCTCTGCTAAAATCATTGATACAGGATTGAACTTAAGTAACTGTGATAACTCTATAGTAACAGCGGCTAAGAACAATATAACTGTGATACTGTCAATAAACATAGCTAGTATAAATGACAATATCATAAATGTAATAAAGATAGGAATTATCTTGTATTTAACCATCTTGGCAATACGCATACATAACCAGCGGAAGAAGCCAAAGTGTGCCATACCTTCAACCATAACCATCATACCGGCGATAAATATAATAGTTTCCCAGTTGATACCGCTAGAAAGTTCGCTAGTATGTTCGCCAGTAGCTATCCAGAAGTCTGGAGTAAATATGCTATGGACATTCAAGGTATTCACAATAGCGTCTACGCTCTGCATACCGATGCCGAATACGAGAACTATAGTGAGTACTGCGCAACCTAGTGTGATGTAATGTCTAGGGATGATTTCTGTTACAATCAGAATAAACATCGCAACAAATATTACTGTAGCAAAAATTTGTGGTAACATTTTCAATACCTCTTTCTATATTTATTATCGTAGTCGATTAGGGCTGCGATTTGTGGTTTTTGGTAAAACCTTATACATTATACTCCTGCCATATATAAAAGTAAAATAGGATTTTTTACAAAAATCATAGGAAAATGGTAATGAATTTGGGCAAAAGACATATATGGTGATGAAAAATTACATCTTGGTAGCCGAAATTAACCTGTTGGTGTGAAGGTATTTACAATAAAAAATTAGATGTTATACTAAACACATAACAGCTGTTAAACAAAACGGATGAAAGGGGGCATGAGATGAAGGTCACCATAGAAGTGGATGAGGCTCTTTTGGAAGAAACTATTGTAATAAAATGCAATAAGCTTGATGAGAGAATATTACGAATTCAACAAGCGTTGATAGAGCAGGCAAGCGATGATTTGACTATTTTGTTACATAAAAATGAAAAAGAATATTATATGCCTCTTGAAAAGATATTGTTCTTTGAAACAGAGAATAAAGAAATAAGAGCGCATACCAGTAATGATATATATGAAACACAGTACAAGTTATATGAACTGGAGGAGATATTGCCAGGATACTTTATGCGAATATCAAAATCTACCATAGTAAACTTAAATCATATATATTCTATAACTAGAAATCTTACATCAGCTAGCGTGGTAGAATTTAATGATTGCCATAAGTTGGTGTATGTATCAAGAAATTATTATAAAGCACTGGTTGAAAGACTAGGAGAAAAGAGGAGAAAAATATGAAATCAATGAAAAATATAATTTGGGGAATATTCTTTATACTTATAGCAGCCTTTGTTATAGTAGGAAGTATGGGGTATTTTGGAGACATAAGTGTGTGGACTATAGTGTTTGCAGGTTTTCTTGCTATTTGGTTCGTAGGTGGTCTTCTCAGACTTAGCTGGGGCAATATGCTTTTTCCACTTGCATTTGCAGCAATTCTATTTGACAAAGAACTTGGAATAGAGCATTTGACACCATGGCCGGTACTTGCAGCAGCACTTTTTGGAACGATAGGTTTAAGCTTGATATTTAAGAAGAAGAATCATCATAGCTGCTTCATAGGACATGATAATTGGGAAGCTAACAGAGAAAACTTCAAGAATGGACATCAGACAGTGGATGAGATGAATGTAAATGATACAACATTTGAGAGTGAGGTTGTGTTTAGCACAAGTGTACGATATATTACAAGTCAGAATCTTAAGTACGGTTCTATAGAGAGTGTATTTAGCAATACAACAATATATATGGATAATGCAAATCTCTGTGAGGGACACGCAGCTATTAAGGTAGAAAGTGTATTTGGTAAGACAACTTTGTATGTGCCAAAGGAGTGGAATGTGGATATGAAGCTTTCCAAGGTATTTGGTGGAGCTAATGAGAGAGGCGTGTGTATGTCTAAAGGGGAAAATCATCTAGTTATCCAAGGCGAGATGGTATTCGGAAATTTGGAAATCGTGTATGTGTAGACATAGTAGGAGATAACGACAATGAATTTATTGACTATAAAGAATTTTTCTAAAGCAATAACAGATAAGGTACTGTTTAAAAATACAGATTTTTCTATCGGTGAGGGAGAAAAACTGGGTGTTATAGGTGTAAATGGTACTGGAAAATCCACATTGCTAAAGATAATTGCAGGTATAATGGATACTGACGAGGGCGAGGTTATAAAGGCAAATAAGGCAAAGATAAAATATTTATCTCAGAATCCAGAGTTTCCAAACGGAGCTACTATATATGACTATGTTATTTCTGCCAATGCCAGTGAGCATCACAACTGGAATGTGGAGGGCGAAGCGAAAAATATCTTAAATATACTAGGTTTTAACGATTACAATCAGGTAGTAGATACATTGTCTGGTGGTCAGAGGAAGAGGGTTGCATTAGCTGCAACTCTCTTAAGTGATTGCGATATTCTTATATTAGATGAGCCTACAAACCATCTTGATAGCTATATGTCTGCATGGCTTGAAGATTATCTTAAGAAATCCAAGGCGGCACTTATTATGGTTACACATGATAGATATTTCCTAGATAGAGTGTGTAATGGTATAGTGGAGATAGATGGAGGAAAAATATATAGATATACAGGCGGTTATGAAAAGTTCCTAGAGGAGAAAGCATTGCGTGAGGACATAGCCTTAGCTTCAGAGAGAAAACGACAGAGTATCTTGCGAGTGGAACTTGAGTGGATACAAAGAGGTGCAAGAGCTAGAAGTACAAAGCAAAAGGCTCATATACAAAGGTATGAGGCGTTACGTGATATGGAAGGACCTAAGCAGACAGAGAAGCTACAGATGGGTTCGGTGTCTAGTCGTCTTGGCAACAAAACCATAGAATTGACCGGTATAAGCAAGTCATATGGAGGCAGGAAACTGATAGAAGATTTTAACTATATATTTTTAGCTGATGACCGTATAGGTATCGTAGGTGAAAATGGTTGTGGTAAATCTACGCTTCTAAAGATTATAACAGGTGCAATTACTCCTGATGCAGGAACAGTAGATATAGGGCAGACTGTTAAAATAGGATACTTTTCTCAGGAGAACGAATATCTGCCAGAGGATATGCGAGTTATTGATTATATTAGAGATACTGCAGAGTTTGTGGAGACTGAGGATGGTGTTATATCAGCGGTTAAGATGCTAGAGAGATTTTTATTTGACAGTACCTTACAGTATCAGCGAATAGAGAAACTGTCTGGTGGTGAAAAGCGTAGATTATATCTGTTGAAAATATTGATGGAAGCACCTAATGTACTCATATTGGACGAGCCAACTAACGACCTAGATATTTCTACTATGATGATATTAGAGGATTATCTAGATAATTTTAAGGGAATTGTATTAAGTGTATCTCATGATAGGTATTTCCTTAACAGAATAGCTAATCGTATATTTGCATACGAAAGAAACGAGTCAACAGGAGATATAAATATCACGCAGTATGAAGGTAACTACGACGATTATATAGAAAAGAGCGGAGTAGACCCTTATAATGTGGATAAGATAAAGGTTAGTGCCAGTGTAGGTGCGGTATCTACGGATGGACAGGCAGTTAAGCAGGATAGAAATTCATGGAAGCAAAAAAGCGATAAGCTGAAGATGACATATAAGGAGCAAAAAGAGTTTGAATCAATAGATGAGGATATAGCAAAATTAGAAGCTATGTTAGAGTCGTTAGATGAAGAGATGATGAAAAATGCTACCAATTCAGTAAAACTCTCAGAATTAGTAGCAGAAAAGGAAAAGGTGCAAAACGCCTTAGACGAAAAGATGGAACGTTGGATTTATCTAAATGATTTAAATGAACAGATACAGGCTCAGTGATTGTAAATATCTTATTAATAATAACCAAGAGAATTCGTATAGAAAACTCTTGGTTATTTTTTATTCCTTTACGTACAACAGTCCAATGGTATTTGCACCACAATTACTAGTGATAGTGGCAGAAGCTTTTGTTTCTATTACCTGTTGAAATGAGCTGTATGCTTGTACCTGTTGTCTTATCTTAGAAAGTAGTCTGACAGGACATGTTGAGTACGTTATAAATAGCAGGTCTTGCTTTGTTTTTGAAGATTTGCGAAGTTCGTGGCGAGCATATCTTAGAACTGCCTTATCGAAATCGCCTATTCGTACTGATTTAACTTTCATAGCACCATCTTTAATATATAGTACAGGATGTACATTGAAAAGAGTACATATGTCTTTTACAAACTTGCTAGTTTTTGCGTTGCGATATAAGTAATCGGCATTATATGCGATAAAGCTTGTAGATACATTTTTCTTTAATACATTTAGTTCATTCAATATCTCATCTACAGTTTTCTCGGCTTTAATAAGCTTGATGGCATGTATAAGTAAGTGTCCCATACCAGAAGAAAGGTGTTCGGAATCAAACACGTGAATTTTGCCATCGAAATTTTTAGCGGCTTCTAATGCACATTTGTAAGAACGACTGAGCTTTGAACCAATGGTTATATGTATAATGCTCTCATGCTTTTTAAGCGAGTGAGAAAAGAACTCGATGTATTCTGGTATAGATGGTGATGAAGTGTGGGTGTTTTGTCCGCCAGCTTCAAAATATTCTACGATGTTTGTTGAAGTTATCTCTGACATATCTCTAAAACAACCATGGTCAGTGGTGATATGGAAATAAATTAAATCAACATCATTCTGTTCAAGAAATGCCTCGGGCATATCGCAAGTGCAATCGCAAGTTATCCATAGTTTAGCCATTATTCACCCTCCTTTACACTATTAATAGCAGCATTGATAGTATCGATTGCCTGCATATAATTATAATCATCTATATATGTTTTGATTTCATCAAAATATTTAGACAATGCAATGCCATTAACACTACAGTTACATAAGTCTTCTGCTAGAGAGAGTGCAGTATCACCATCGAAGTCGTCACAAGCTGTGATTATCTGCTCAGCTTTTTCTACAAGGTCATCTAATGATATATCGGTTAGATTCTTGGCGATAACTTTGTCAGTATTCTCATGGTCTATATCTTTTTCTAAATATTTCTTAACTTGGTTTACAACCTTGTCATATAGAGTAATCAAATCGTTATGATTCTCTACTATGACATCATAGTTTTCAGCTTTTCCTGCGAGCTCCAGCTTTTTTGCCAATTCGGATAGTGATAATGCACCAATGCTGAGTGATGAGCTCTTTAAAGCATGGGCACCTACTGTATATTCGGCCCAGTTCTTAGAGTCAAAATTGTCTATAAGAGCTTGTCTATATCCAGTGCTACTCTGGGCATAAATAGTCAATATGTCATCATAGTTATGAATGTTATTTCCTGCATACATCAGTCCCTTTTTGCAGTCGATAAGTTCACTAGAGAGAAGAGTTAAATCTTCTGGTGTAGTGTTAGGGGTATCTGTTGTAGTCTCATTTATCACAGAGGTAGTTGTGATTAAACGCTCTGTTGGTAACCAAGAACGCAATACTCTATCTAGTAACGAAACCTCGATTGGCTTTGCCAAGAAATCGTTGAAGCCCATATTGAGGAACATTTCTCTGGCACCGTTTACTGCGTTGGCAGTTAAAGCGATAATAGGAACATTTTTAAAACGTTCACCTGGCATATTACGAATAATATTTGTGGCTTCTACACCGTCCATAACTGGCATCATGTGATCCATAAAGATTATATCAAACTCTTCAGAAGATACAGCGTCGATAGCCTCCTGACCGCTTGGGACAGTATATATCTTCATATTGTAAGGCTTCATAAGTCCAGCAGCTACCTTAAGGTTGGTTGCGTTGTCATCAACCAGAAGTATTTTTGCTTCAGGTGCTACAAAACGAGAAGTGAAATGTCTGTGGTTATGCATATCGAGAGCATACTGTTCATTATTAAGTATAGCAGCAAATGATAATGCATAAAAAGGCTTGTAAACTCTCTTGAACTGGGATGGCAAGTCAATATTCATAAACCTGTCATGAATAACTACAATCTGTTTGTCTGCTATTTCTTCAAATAAGCTAGAGTGGTCAATATATTCGTTTCTAGTGGTGAAACAGTGTGTATATGCCTGTGAAGACAGACCATCCTTTAGCTCATCTACGGTGTCGAAAACTGTGAATTTAACATTTAACTTATCGACCAGCTCATGAATAAGTTTTTTATACTCTTTCTCAATGCTAGGGTGGTCATACTTTTCCCAATCAATATATGCTGCAATATTTACATTTTCAGGTTCCTTTACCTGGATGAATGCTTCCTGGTCAGCTACTTTTAATGGAATAACGAACTTAAACTCAGAGCCTACACCATATGTACTTGATACGTTAATAAAACCATGCATTTGAGCAATGAGTCTTTTACAGATAGCAAGTCCAAGACCAGTACCCTCTACGGCACGATTCTTCTTGGTATCAACCTGCTGGAAGCTAGTAAATAATTTCTCTATATTTTCATCAGATATACCTATACCGGTATCTTTTATAGATACGTTTAGGTTGATGCCGTAGTCTTGTTTAGTTTGTGAGATTTTTAAAACTACGCAACCTTTATTTGTGAATTTGATGGCGTTAGTCAGCAGATTGATGATAATCTGTCGTATACGAAGCTCATCACCGATAAGTCCCTTTGGTATAGTTGGGTCAACTCTTACTATGATTTCGATATTCTTGTCGCCTTTTCTAGTCATAGCCATATTGATAACATCGTTTATAGTCGAAGCTAAATTAAATGGCTCTTCTATAAGTTCTATCATACCAGCCTCAATCTTTGAAAAGTTTAAAATATCATTGATGATAGATAACAGAGAACGACCTGAGTTTTGTATATTGAAACAATTTTCACGAACGCTTTCGTTTATATCGTCTCTAAGGATTAATTCACACATACCGACGATTGCATTCATAGGCGTACGAATCTCATGAGACATATTTGCCAAGAAATCATTTTTGGTACGACTGGCATATTCTAAGTGTTCGATTAATGTTTCTTGTTCCTGTTGGGATTTTGTCAGTCTAGCTTGTATAACTTCACACATGAATGTGACGAAGAAATAGACGATAGGCAATCGGATTCTAAAAGTATCCGAGTAATGATAGCCTATATTATATAATGGTGTCCATAGATAAATAATCAGTGAGAAACCTACAACAAGATTGAAAAATACTCCGTAGTTGGAATTGAGACAATACTGGACTGCAGGAGGTATTACTAATAGCCACACAATACTAAATCCATCAGCACCGCCGCATATGACGTTATACATCATAAGAGTGTATACACCGAACATCATAGCGAATACAAGTTGAATTTTATTTTTGAATATAAAACAGATAATGACGTTAAGCAAAAACCATATAGTAGCTAAGCCTGTTATGATAATCAGAGTAGTATCGCCGATTATCATATTGATAATGGACATAATGCCAGTGAATGTAGCGATAAGTAAGCTACAGTAAATTAACGTCCGAACATCAAGGATTTTTGTTGATTTACCTTTCATACGAATCCTCCTTTGATAATTCTTTGGTCTTTTGTCTTAAATCATATAGCTCAAGTATATGACTTACTCTATTTTGCATAACCTGTGGAACAAATGGTTTGGCTATGAATTCATCAGCACCATCATCGAAGCATTGAGCCTCGGTTTCAGGTGAATTGTCTGCTGTTAAAAAGATAATAGGAATATTCACCCATTGTGGGTTGGCACGAATGCGTTGCATAGTTTCTCGTCCATCCATTTCTGGCATACTCATATCCAGTAAAATTAAGTCGGTTGATTTTTTTTCTAAAAACTGTAATGCCTGCAAGCCAGATATAACAGGAGTTACCTGATAATTCTTGGAAAGTTCATTCTTTGCTAAGGTTAAATTAGTTTTGTTATCATCTACAATTAATATGTGTTTCATGCACATTCCCCTTCCGTATTAAATTTAATCACAAAATCATAATATAATAATTATACTATGCAACAACCAAATATGCAACGAATAATAACTGCAGTGGATTGCGTAAATTTACCTTCGGAAATAATAAGACAGATTCCACCTAAGACCTTTAGATATAATATTAAGTTCAAACATCTTTTCTTACTCTACATCAATTCCTACTTTTTTGCAACACAAATAGCCCATATAGGCAGACTT
>JBGVKG010000051.1:0-21676 GCA_045123575.1 Lachnospiraceae bacterium | reverse complement strand
TCTTCAAAATACTTTATACTCTTAATCATAGAGGACACCTACCTTTGTTTGTATTGGTTTGAGCGCTAAATACTTTATCACAAAGGGGTGTCCTCTTTCTATGTCTTTATTTAATTTTCCGAATAAAATTTTACGCTAGCTTATTTGGCTATATCCAAACCTTATTCATATATCCTCAATGTGAATATATATACTGATAATTGTTTGTTGAGAAGGGGGATTTGCGATATAAGTTTTAGAAATTCTGCCTTGTGAATAAGCGTATTTTGTAGTACAATAGAGAGTGGATTGTTGTGCATTTACGCAATTAGAATTATGGAGATTTTGGATATGTCATATACAGCGTTGTATAGAAAATTTAGACCAGACCAATTCGGCGAGGTAAAAGGACAAGAGCATATAGTAACAACCCTGAGAAATCAGCTAAAAGCAGGAAGAATAGGACATGCGTATCTATTTTGCGGAACAAGAGGAACAGGAAAAACCACCATAGCAAAAATATTTGCGAAGGCAGTAAACTGTGAAAATCCAGTTGATGGAAGTCCGTGCAATGAGTGTGCTATGTGCAAAGCTATAGCAGCAGGAAACTCCATGAATGTTGTGGAGATAGATGCGGCATCAAACAACGGTGTTGACAATATAAGAGAGATAAGAGATGAGGTGCAGTATTCACCTGCTGAAGGAAAGTATCGAGTGTACATTATCGACGAGGTGCATATGCTGTCTATAGGTGCGTTCAATGCCTTGCTTAAGACATTGGAAGAACCGCCATCATACGTTATATTTATATTGGCTACAACAGAGGCACATAAGATTCCTGTAACAATTATGTCTAGATGTCAAAGGTATGACTTTAAACGTATAACAGTGGATACTATTACTGATAGACTTAGAGATTTAACTGGAAGAGAAGGCATAGAGGTAGAGGAAAAGGCATTAAAATACATTGCAAAGGTAGCAGATGGCGCAATGAGAGATGCACTTAGTTTGCTTGACCAGTGTATAAGCTTTTATCTGGGACAGAAGCTTACCTACGAAAATGTATTGGAAGTGCTTGGAGCGGTAGATACAGAGGTATTTAGTGACCTGCTTAGGCTTATAATAGCAGGAGATACAATGGGATGTATAGATAAGCTTGATGATATTATCATCATGGGTAGAGATTTGACTCAGTTTATTACAGATTTCACATGGTACCTTAGAAATCTTATGTTGGTAAAATCTACGGCAGATGCTACGGACATGCTTGATATGTCAAAGGAGAGACTAGAAGCTATAAAGCAAGAGGCCGATATGGTTGAACTGGAGACACTTATGAGATATATAAGAGTGTTATCGGAGCTTACTAATCAGATAAGATATGCTACTGGAAAACGAGTATTGGTAGAGGTTGCACTTATTAAGTTGACAAAGCCTGCTATGGAGAAAGATTTTGAATCTATCATAAATCGTATAAGTGATCTTGAAAGAAAGGTTGAAGAAGGTGTGGTGGTGCAAGGAGCACAGCCGATAGCAAATATGTCAGCTATGTCAATGCCTATGAGTCAGCCTGTTTCTAAACCCAAGGTGCTACAACCAGCAGTTACAGAAGAGGTGCAGCAGGCAGTCAATAGCTGGGAAAAGGTTATTACAAGATTGTCGCCGCTAGTTCGTAACAGCATTACAGCGGGACGTTTGACGGTGGCTGGCGACGACAGATTGCTTATAGTGTTTACAGAAGGTGTCAACTATGGCACAGTAGCTAGACCAGATACGGTAAAGAGTATCGAGGAATCAATATCAGATATTATAGGAAAGTCAGTGAAGGTAGATGTAAAACTACTAGAACAGGGAGAAAACTTTGAAGACCACTTTGTAGAGGTTAAAAAGAAGATAGTATTTGATAATATCGATGAGGAGGATTTTTAGTGTTAATAATTTTACGACTGCGAGAATTTCCAAGAAACCAATCAGTCGGTTAATGCTAAATAAAGAAATTATAATACAAAAAAGAAAGGAAACAAACAAAATGGCAAGAAGAGGTGGATTTCCAGGCGGTATGGGTATGCCTGGCAATATGAACAATTTAATGAAGCAGGCTCAGAAAATGCAGAAGCAGATGGAAGAGACAACAAAGGAACTTGAGGAGAAGGAGATAACAGCTACAGCAGGTGGTGGTGCAGTTGAGGTAGTTGTAACAGGTAAGAAGGAGATTAAGTCTGTTAAGATATCACCAGAGGTAGTTGATCCAGATGATATAGAGATGCTTGAGGACCTTATTGTAGCAGCTACAAATGAGGCTCTTCGTCAGATTGAAGAGTATTCACAGACACAGATGGCTAAGGTTACAGGTGGTTTAGGAGGCTTAGGAGGAGGATTTCCTTTCTAATGGATTACTATAGCAGTCATATATCAAAGTTAATAGAACAGTTTGCCAAATTGCCTGGTATAGGCGCTAAGTCTGCCAGCAGAATGGCATTTCATGTAATAAATATGCCGGAGGAGCAGGCGGAAAGTCTGGCCTCGGCAATATTAGAGGCTAAGAAGAATGTTCGATATTGCAAGTCTTGTTGCACTCTTACTGATGGTGATTATTGTCCTATATGTCAGAGTGATAAGAGAAATAAGAAGACTATTATGGTAGTAGAGCAGACAAGAGATTTAGCTGCGTATGAGAGAACAGGAAAGTTTGATGGTGTGTATCATGTACTTCATGGTGCTATATCACCTATGCTTGGAATAGGACCAAATGATATTCGCCTAAAGGAACTTATAGAGAGATTAAAGGATGATGTGGATGAGGTTATCATAGCGACTAATTCTAGTGTAGAAGGGGAAGCTACAGCGGTATACATATCTAAACTTATTAAGCCTACAGGTATAAAGGTTAGTAGAATAGCCAGCGGTGTGCCTGTTGGAGGCGACCTTGAGTATATTGATGAGGTAACGCTCCTTAGAGCATTAGAGGGCAGAACAGAGTTTTAAGAACAAATGAACTTATACAAAATATAAAGAAATAAAAAACGAAGAGGAAACCGGGAAGATGGCAGAAGAACACATTCTGACTAGGGATATTATACAGGATCATAGTGAGCGTATGCTGAATATCAAGAAGTATTATCCATACTTCAAGCTTACAGAGGGCGCCTTTACACAGTTTGGTGGAGGGCGTTATGATGAGCTTGATATGGGTTATATTTTGATGGCAGTATTGCGCTTTTTTATTGAGGAAAATAACTTCCGTGAGAAGGATGTAACTTATGAAGAATTCGGCAGATTTATGCATGATATCTACAGGAGAGATTTTGCCATAGCCTTAGATGAAGAGGAAGAAAGAGAGGTTACTTCATATATCTTTGATAAGATAAAGAATGATGGAAGACCATTCTCATATACATATTTTGACCCAGCAGATAAGAAACGAAAGACGGTTCGTATGAAGCTTATAGATAGTCGCATCAAGGACGACATTATCTGCTATTATATTACATCCGATGCTATAGAGTTTTACTTAGATACAAAGGAGATAAAGGATGAAAGCTCTATTAGTGTGGCGCAGGTGTTGTTAAGTAAGATGATAACCACCAGCAACTTTAAAGGTGGTATTGAAGTTATAAAGAGAATCAATAGCGAGGTAGGAAGATTAAAGGCACGAAAGAATGAGGTGTTGAATATACTTAGCTATGATGTATTTGAAGGAGCCAGAGCATATGAGGATTTTGTCCATACGGGTATGCGTTGGTTTGAAGACGAACAAAAGCTCTTTGTGAAAAATATGGAGCTTGTAGGTGAGGCTGCTAGACGTATAGATAGCTATAAGGATGATGATAGTATAGCTGGTCAATCAGCGGCAGATGTATATTATTTGGAGACAGAGCTAAAGAAGGCTATAACAAAGCACTCTGAACTATTGGCAGCATGTACAGACTTACAGATAAAGGCAGACGAGATTATAGCAGGCGCAAAATTCTCTCGATTAAAGAGAAACTTTAACTTTAAAGATGCATTGCGTATGATGATGGATAACAACGATACAGGTCCATTAGAAGCAATGATATTGCCATTGCTAAACTTAAATATAAAGAAACAGTTCTCATTGAAACAGATAGATAAGCTGTTGCTTGCCCGTCCTGTAGCCGAGGAGAAGGGTGAAAAGATACAGGATAAGCAGGAAATGGTAGAGTATATCTACGAGGATGAAGTAGAAGAGCAAAGAATAAGCGATAACTATAGAGGACTTATACGTATGCTTATAGAGAAACTTTATAAATGTCAGCCGGGAGAAGGCTTCGACTTAAGAGAGTTTAACGGACGTTTGGCTGGAAGATTTGGTTCTAGTATATATAAGAATGCGGATTATTACTCTATGCTGGTACATATGTGTCAGAAGAAGAGCTATTATATAGATGAGGTTGTATCAAATACAGATACATTTTTTGAGGCAGAGCTTAAAGAAGTTGCGTCAGATATGACAGATTTAGGCTTCTCCCTTACATTTGATGATGACGATAAAGTGACACTTATGGATATGTTTGAGGTAAGTAATATTTATTTCACAAGGCTCTAAAGGTGTGGGCAATAGAAAGGATAAAGGTTGATGAGATGAATAGCAGAAATTTGGAGAAAGCTCTAGATATAGTGTCGGCTCTCATTACAGGTAGAAATGTAGACAGCAAAAGTGAAAATGCAGGACTTTACGAGGAATATCAAAATAATAGTGAAGTCTATGATATGGCGCAGACTATCTTAAAGAAAATGAATCTTGAGCTGTATGAATATAATAATGGATTATATATTAGTCCAGGTGAGAATAACAAAACATTTGGTTATACAAATGAAGAATTAAAGAAGGCTATAGGTGTAAAACTTAATAGAGAGTTATATCTTTGTTACTTTATCATCTATAATATTATAACGAGATTTTATAATGATTCAGCTAATTACACATATGTAGAATATGTAAAGCAGGAGGATGTTATCGCCAGCGTAGATTCGACACTTTCTGGTATTATAAGTAAACTGTCCGTATTAGCTTTAGACGAGGTTGAGGCAGGAAGCTTTAAAGAGCTTGCTTTAGTATGGGAAGACATGCCTATAGCATCTAGTGATGATGTGAGCATCAGAGCATCTAGAGGTTCAAAATCGGGATTTGTTAAGCTTGTATTTAACTTCCTGACAGAGGAAGGACTGATGTTGGAGTCAGAGGGACGATATTATCCTAAGGATAAGTTTAAGGCACTGATAGAAAATTATTTCGACCATTACAAGGGTCGTTTGTATGAGATATTAAGAGGAGAAGAGGACAATGCCACACATTAATAGAATTCGTGTAAATAATGTAAAATATAATTTTGGCACACAGTATTACGACGATTTTCTTATGCGCTTTTCATGTAAAAATACCATATACGATTTGGCTAATGGTGGTGGTAAAAGTGTGCTTATGCTTTTGTTGCTTCAGAATCTTATTCCTAACTGTACATTAGACGAGAAGCAACCTATTGAGAAACTTTTTAGAACTGCTGATGGCAGTAAGACTATTCACTCGCTTATAGAGTGGAGATTAAGTGATATACACGTTCATAATAACTATAAGTATATGCTCACAGGTTTTTGTGCTAGAAAGGCGAAGGATGATAATGGTCAGGAGTCTATAGAAGAGACTATGGCGCCTGTAAAGGAAAATGCGTCTATTGAATATTTTAATTATGTTATTTTCTACAGAGAGTTCAATGACAATGATATAAAGAACCTTCCACTTAGCAATGGCAAGGAACGTATAACATACAATGGACTTAAGGCATATCTTCGTGATTTAGAGAGAAAGGATTTAAGTCTAGAGATAAAGATATTTGAGCGTAAGGGAGATTACCAAAGATTTATAGCTCAGTATGGTCTTTATGAAAGTGAATGGGAGATTATAAGAGGTATTAACAAGACAGAGGGTCATGTACGTACTTATTTTGAGACTAATTATAAGACTACTAGAAAAGTAGTTGAGGACCTTCTTATAGAGGAGATAATACAAAAGTCTTTTGCTAGTCAGACAGATAGCGACGGAGAAAATGACTATATGGCAAAGACCCTTTTGGATATAAAGGACAAGCTATTGGAGTTGGCTGACAAGAAGGAGGATATCTTAAGCTATGATAGACAGATAGAGGTTATCGATGGCTTTGCGTCCAGAGTTCAGAGTGTTAAGCAGTTGTATTTTGGCAGAGAGGATATAACTGCAGATATAGCAAAATGTCATCATGGCTTAAAGGCTATGATAGCAGGTAATGAAGGAAAAAGAGAGGAGCTTCAGCTAAGAGAGGAAGCTCTATTAAGTGCGCGTAGTGAAGCGGACAGACACATAGAAAGTGCCGGAATACAGAGCAAGGAATTAGAAGCCTCTAAGCTTTCTTATGAGGTGGAAAATCTTATAAATGAGCAGGCGTTATCAACTGTGGAATGGAAGTCTATGAATGAGGAGCTTACTCTTAAGGAAAGCATCAATGATTATGCAGACTATGTTTATTATAAAACAGAGCGTGATGCCACAAGAGAGCTTATAGAGGCTAGCCTTAAGGATAAAGGACAGATATTAAGTGATATTACTGAGCTAACAGGTCAGGTATATGAGAATATCAAGAAGAAGAGAGAATATATCCAGTCTCAGATAGAAAAAGAAGAGAAAATCTGCGATATGGAGAATGCTTTGGCAGCAGAATTGCAGGATGCAGTCAATAAAAATAATAGTAGCGTAGCTGTAATGGAATATCTGATGGATGATATAGCTAAAAAGGAGCAGGATATCAATACTCACATAGGTTCTCTTAGAGGAGAATTGGAGTTATATCTATCAACAGATATACGAGCTGAATATAATCAGTGCAGGGCTAAAGCAGATGATATAGAGGCAAAACTTGAAACTAATGTAAAAGCAAGAGAAACATTGAGTTCTAAGGAAACAGAGCTTGATTATGCTATGAAGGACGTTATGGTTAAGCTTGAGGAGGCTGAAAATGAGCTTTCAGAAAATATGCAGCAGCGTCGCAAATACACAGAGCTTAGCGAGAGAGTGACAAAGCTTATGGAGATATATGGTGAGAGTAATATCACTGCTCTTACCACAGAGATAAAGAATAGAAGTCGTGAGGCATACCTTGAGGAAGAAACATTAAACAGAAGTTTGGTGGAGAAGAAAGCATATTATGAGCAACTTAAGAACGGATATCCTATAGGTGCAAGTGAAGAGATTCAAAAGGTATATGAATATATAGAAAGATTCTATGGCGATATAGCTATTATGGGTATAGATTATCTAAAGAAATGTGATACCGCTGATAGAGGAATAATACTTGAGAGAATACCGGTGTTGCCATACTGTATCATAATTAGAAAGAATTATCAAAAGGTAATAACAGATGCAGGTATAAAGGGCTTGGACATTGGAAATTATGCCGTACCTCTTGTAGCTGTAGAAGCATTAGATAAGCGTAGCAATCTTATCGATAATGTCAATCTTGTGTATGTTATGAAAGATAGCGCTTTGTATACAGATGAAAAGGCACTAGAAAAGGAACTTAGAAAGACAGAGAAAGATATAGAAGATATCCAGTTCCGTTTAGAAAGAGTAGCAGGAAAGTCGCAGGTACTTGAGCAGGATTACGATTTTGCCAAGGAATATGAGTCAGTATATATGAAAGAGGCTGTGGCTGTGGTGGAGGCTTCTGAGAGAATAAGATATACACTTAAGGAATTAGAGTCTAATAAGGCAAGTATATTAAGTGAATTGGAAGAGATACAAAAGAAAGTCACAGAGTTTGCTGATACAGACAATTTATTAACAGAAAGCTTATCAGAAGTAACTACTAGATTAGATAAATTTACTAAATTACTTGAGCTGATGGAAGAAAGTAGGATTCTATCAAGAAAGCTTGATGAGACTAATGTAAATTATAAAAAGACGCTGAAGGAAAAAGGCGATGTGGAGGCTAGATTAGAGGCTTCTATAAAGCAAAATGGTGAGAGAACCAAGCATATTGAAAAGCTTAAAAATGAAATGTCAGCTTTAGAACAGAATTGGAATACCTATAAGAAGTATTACAAAGAGGGTGTGTATCCTGCAAGCACATTGACAGAGACAGAACAAGAGTCAAGACTTAAAGGCTTGATAAGAGCCTTAGAGAGTGAGGCTACGGATATATCAGACAAGCAAAAGCTGGTAGAAAATTATGATATAGCTATGGAGAAGTCTTTGCAGGCTATAGACTATAAGGGTATCTTCTTAGACGATATTAAGGCAAAGTATGAGTCTTTAGAAGTTGCAGAGACATCTAAGGATGAGCTTAAGGCATTAAAACATCGTATAGAACAGATTAAGACAAAGATAGATGGTCTGGCTGTAAATATATCTAGACTCAGAAGCCGTAAGGACAGACTTGAAGGCGCTATTACTCATGGTAAGGTTGCTATGGAGGAAAAGTATGGTCAGTATGTAGTCGCAGATATTCCAAATGGTGATTTCGAGGCGTTTATAGAGGATAAGAAGCAGAGCAGTGCGGCTATTACTTTGGAGCTTGAAAAGGTTAAGCAGGAGATAAGCATTATAGAGAAGAATGAAGGACGCTTTGCAGTGCTTGAGAAGGATCTGCAGAAGGTAATAGATAAGGCTAACATAAATGTGTCAGCATACAACGTAGATACAAATGAAATCCAAAGCTACGAAGATTTCCAAGAGAGAATAAGTGATGTATTAGAGAAGTACGATAAGTATGTAAAGGATATGAATGACAGACGACAGGAGTTTGAACATGATAGACAACTTCTTGCGGATACGCTTAGAAAGCTTGGAGCAGAGCCATTGTCAGACGAGATAAAGAGAAATTCTACTATGCCTGCAAATGTGGCGGAAACAGATGAGCTGATGGAAGCTTTGAAGGAGATATGCAAGTGCCTAAGTCTCGAAAAGGACAGAGTGGGTAAGAGTATCGAGGATATGGAGCGTATCAAGGATAACTTTGAGAATCAGTGTATTCAGACTTGTGTAAATATCCGTAACGAGTTGGACCGTTTGCCAAAGCAGTCTAAGATAAATATGGATGATGAGACTATATCTATCATTAGCCTTGCTATACCTTATGTAAAGGAAGATGTATACAAGCAGAGAATGAGCCAGTATATCGACGAGACAACTAGAATGGCAGACGAGATGAAGAGTGAGTCTGAGCGCATAAAATATATTAGAGGACGACTTGCTTGGAAGAAACTTTTCTCTGTAATAGTTACAGATATGAATGCTATAAAGCTCAATCTCTACAAGAGAGAGCGTATCAAGGAACAGAGCAGATATCTTAGATATGAAGAAGCTGTTGGTAGTACAGGACAGTCGCAGGGTATATATATACAGTTCCTTATAGCGATAATAAACTATATAGCATCCATTAACTCTAAGGATAAGGATACAGGACTTAGAAAGGTTATATTTATCGATAATCCATTTGGTGCGGCGAAAGATATTTACATCTGGGAGCCTATATTTAAACTGTTAAAGACGAACAATGTACAGCTTGTTGTACCGGCAAGAGGTGTTACACCTGCTATTACCGGTAGATTTGATGTAAATTATATCTTAGGTCAAAAGCTTGTGGATGGAAGAGCACAAACAGTTGTTGTAGATTATAGCAGTCATGTGGATAATGAGAAGATGGATTATGAAAAGCTTGAATTTGAGCAGACTAGCTTGTTTTGACATTGTCACATCAGTGTGATATAGTGTAAGTAACTATTGGTACTTGGGATACTAAGATGAGAGGTTTGTACGCATGGATAAATATGAATTTAATATTAAAGTAGAACAAATCAAGAAATTGATGAAGAAAAAAGACTATATAACTGCTGTAAAGATAGCAGATACTATTGATTGGGACAAGGTTAAAGATAACCAGCTTCTTATAATGGTGGCAGATGTGTATGAGATAGCAGGTAGATATGACGCTGCTAGAGATGCGCTCCTTACAGCTTATGAGAGAACAGGCTTGGGAAGACAGCTTGCATATAGACTGTGCAGACTGTCTGTTAAGCGTGGAGATATAACAGAGGCGCAGGAATTCTATGAGGAATTCACAGAGAATTCGCCAAGAGATGCAGGACGTTATATCTTGCAGTATGAGATGGCTAAAGGTTCAGGCCAGCCGCTTTCAAAGCAGATAGAGATATTGGAGACCTATATCGAAGCAGATATGGATGATAAGTGGGCATTTGAGTTGGCTAAGTTATATCATAAGGCACAGATGAGTGAAAAGTGCATAGAGCTATGTGACACCATAATTCTGTGGTTTGCAGATGGTAAATATGTGGAGAAGGCGTTGGAACTTAAACAGTTGTATGTGCCATTGTCAGAGCATCAGCGCTTAAAGTATGAGACACAGAAAAGTAGAAAGGCAGATATTGTATCAGGGTCTACTACAAAGATTATAGAGGAAGCGGTACAAAAGGTAATAGAGCAGGAGGCAGAACCACCAGTTTCTGAGATAACAGCAGGTGATGCGTCTATGTATGTGATACCACCAGCAGATGAGGCAAAGAAGCCTGAGCTTGAGTTATATAGAGATGAAGTGCCAGAAGTTCAGCCAGAAACTATGGCAGTATCAAGTGACGATAATGTGGTAGAGAACAATTCTTCTACGCAGGATGCTTCTGAGGAAATCCCTGACGGAGAAATCTTGGACAAGGTTCGTGAAATGGACTTTGATGTAAATAATGTGCATTTTAAGGATTATTCTGTAAATAATAAGTATGATACTGTGAACATACAAAAGGAGCTTGCACAGTCCGTAAGTAGTTTGTTTGATAATACTGGAGAGTTATTTAGACCAATACCTAGACAGGGATTTGAACCAGTAGAGGAAAAGGCGGATGACCAGATAACAGGTCAGATGAACTTGGATGAAGTGTTGGCAATGTTTGAGGCAGGAGAGTTTGGCAAGAAGGAAGAAGCTACACCTGCAGAAAACGTTGCTGAGGCTGAGGCTGTTGCTGAAACTGTTGTTGAGTCTGCTAATGAAATTATTGACCAGCCTATTTTAGAAGATGATGTGGAAGATGTCGAAGTGGATGTTCCAGAGGTTGTAGAGGCAGAAGAAAATGTGACAGATACAGAAATAGAAGAAATCTCTATGGAGATTATAGAAGCTGTAGAGTCAACAGTGGAGGAAGAGCCAGTAGAGGAATCTGACGGATTCAATATTGTAGAAGAGGATGTTGCCCTGATAGATGATGACGATATCGAGGAGTTGGAAGATATCGAGGATGAGATATTGGAAGATGAGCAGGTAGAACAGGAAGAATTCTTAACTGATGATGCTGACGAGGATGACGAATTTCAGGTGGAAGAGCCTGATGCAGAGGAAACTGTCGAACCTGAAATGGATGAAGTTGTTCAGAGCGAAGTTGTTGAGGAAACTCAGGAATTTGACATAGACGAAGATGGTGTGGTAGACGAGGAAGAAATTGTTGCAGACATAATAGCTAATGAGATTATCTTTGATGTGACCGAAGAAATAGACGAAGTCATAGAAGATATTGTAGAAGAAACAATAGAAGTTGCTAGTGAGGAACCAGAACTTAAAGAGACTGTAGAGGAAGACAGCGAGGTGGCTGAATCAGAGATTCAGGAGAGAGAACCAATTATGTATGACCTAAAGGATGACTTCGAAGAGGAGACTACAGAATACACAGAAGATGATATAGTAGAAGACGTGGTAGACGAAACTGCTACAGAAACTGTAGCTTCAACAGAAGAAGATATAGAGGTTCAGGAAGATTCTGAGGATGATGACATCAAGGAAGAACCGGTTGCAGAAGAAGCTAAACCAGTTCAGACAAAAGCTAAGAAACCAGTAATACAGTCAGAGACAGCTAAGGAAGAACTAAAGAAATTCATAGCTAGATTCTCAGGAGTGCAGGGCTTAGACAAGCAGATACTTAAAGTAATGCAAAATACTCTTAAGGGTGATGACTCATCAGTTAAGTTTATATTTGTTAAAGGCGAGGTCAAGAGTGGAAAGACTACACTTGCTATAGATGTACTAAAACTGGCTAACAAGATGATGCAACGTAGGGATCAAAGGATAGCTAAGATAAAAGCTGAAAGTATTAACGGAAAGTCAATTGATGCATTGCTTGTAAAGCTTGGTGGAAGTGACGTGCTTATAGAAAAAGTATCTGATATGCAGCCAGACACATTTGTAGAGTTCATAGATAAGCTAAAGGCAGAGGGAACAGATAGATTTGTTATCTTTGAAGATGAGAAGTCTTTGGCAGAGAATTTCTTAGCTAAAGTACCAGAGGCCTATAGAGATTTTGCTAATATCTTAGATATCAAGCAGAATAAGATAAAAGATTGGACTAAGATGGCGTCAAATTATGCTGAGTCTAAGGGTTACGCATTTGATGAGATGGGTATACTGGCTCTGAGTGCCAAGATAGACCAGTTAAGAGCTATAACACTTGTGGTTCATAAGAATCATATTGAACAGCTCGTAGATGGAGCTATAAAGAGAGCTAACAAGTTTAGCTTTGCAAAGCTCTTTGGAAAACCAAAGAATGACGATGGTTTAATTCTCCTGACAGAGAAGGATTTTATAGACTGATCGTGAAGGCTTTTTTACAAGCGTCGATTATCAAGAGAAATAGAAGAGGCAGGAATGTATGCTGGCATATATTCCTGCCTCTTCTATTTTTCTTGATAGCGGGCATTTGTAAAATGCCCGCGTGCTACTTGAATGGAACATTCAAGTAGACAGACGCGGAGTAACAATATATATTATTTATTCCACAACCAAGAAATATTGAAAATGCCAGTGAAGTGTGATAAAATCAGGTACATAATAGTATTTTAAGATAGGTGTACCATGAATACAGTCATAAAAGTTATAGACGCAGAAAAAGTAGATATGGAAGCTATACATGAGGCCGGCAGTGTCATTAGACACGGCGGCCTTGTGGCGTTTCCGACAGAGACAGTTTATGGTTTAGGTGCAGATGGTATGGATGCAAAAGCTTCAGCGAAGATATATGCAGCTAAGGGTAGACCATCAGACAATCCATTGATACTACATATTTCCAATATGGATATGTTATCAGATATAGCATCTGAGATACCAGATACAGCAGTGAAGCTTATGGACAAGTTTTGGCCAGGGCCTATGACATTAGTGTTCAAGAAAAAGCCAGCAGTTCCTTATGGTACAACAGGTGGCTTGGAGACTGTGGCAGTACGTTATCCATCACATCCAGTTGCCTTGGCTCTCATAGAGGCAGCAGGCACACCTATAGCAGCACCTAGTGCCAACACATCAGGGCGACCTAGTCCTACAGAGGCTAAGCATGTCATAGAAGATATGGATGGCAGGATAGATATGATTATAGATGGAGGTCAGGTTGGCATAGGTATTGAGTCTACCATAGTAGATGTGACTACTGATATTCCTATGATACTTAGACCAGGTTATATAACAAAATCTATGGTTGAGGACGTTGTAGGAACAGTACATGTGGACAAGGTAGTAGAAGCCAAGTCTGTAGCAGAACTTGGAGGAGATTATGCACCTAAGGCACCAGGTATGAAGTATAAGCATTATGCTCCAAAAGCAGAGCTTACTATGTTTGAAGGACCTATATCAAAGGTGGTAGAGGCTATTAATATAAGAGCATCAGAGGATGCGGCAAATGGAGATATAGTAGGCATAATAGCCACAGATGAGTCAAAAGTTATGTATCCTATAGGAAGGGTTGTGTCTATAGGTTCAAGGAAGGACGAAGAGACCATTGCCAGAGGCTTGTATAGCATACTTAGAGATTTTGATAGTATGGGGGTAGACGTCATCTACAGCGAGACATTTTATGATGATGACCTAGGACAAGCTATTATGAATAGACTTATAAAGGCAGCAGGCTACAAGCTAGTAGATGTAACTTAAGGTGGTGTTATATGAGATACGAAAAGATTATCTTTTGCAGTAAGGATTGTACATATAGAGCCCCAGTTGCAGCAGAGGTATTGAAGAAAACATTGCTAGAAAAAAGTCAATTGGCTGAAATGCTTGTAGAGGCAAAGGGTATGACAGTTATGTTTCCAGAACCAGTTAATGGCAAGGCGGTAGCTATAGGTAAGAGTAGAGGTTATGATTTAGAATCATACATAGCTATGCAGATAACAGGAGACGATTTGAGTATCGATAATTTGGTGCTCGTTATGACTGTTGCAGATAAAAAGAAGCTATACAACGAATATACCAACGCAATAAATGTATATACTATATCAGAGTTTGTAGGCGAAACAAGAGATATAGAGATGCCGTTTGGATTAAGCTTAGCAGATTATGGTGAGAATTTTAAACAGTTAGAAAATCTTATAGAAAAGCTAGCTGATAAGCTCATCAATATTAATAAATAAAAACAATTTATCATAAGGAGGATTAAAAAATGATAGCATTAGGATGTGACCAGGGAGGATTCCAGTTAAAGCAGGAAGTTATAAAGCACCTTACTGAGAGAGGTTTGGAGTTTAAGGATTATGGCAGCTATGACGAGCAGTCAGTGGATTACCCAGAGTATGCTAAGAAGGTAGCAGAGGCTATACTTTCAGGTGAGTGTGAGAAGGGTATTCTTATATGTGGCACAGGTATAGGTATCTCTATAGCAGCTAATCGCTATGAGGGCATCAGAGCGGCACTTTGTACAGATTGCTTTATGGCAGAGGCTACAAGACTTCATAATGACGCAAATATTCTTGCGATGGGAGGACGTGTTATAGGAGCAGGTCTTGCACTTAAGATTGTAGATACATTCCTTGATACACCATTCTCAAATGAGGAAAGACATATCCGTCGTATAAAGCAAATAGAGCGTTAGTGACATATATAAGTCAGTAAAGGAGGTTCTATGTATTGCAAAAGACTAGATTATATTAGTTGGGATGAATATTTTATGGGAGTAGCAGCGCTGTCAGGTATGCGCTCAAAGGACCCAAGCACTCAGGTAGGAGCCTGTATCGTCAGTCCTTCCAATAAGATATTGTCAATGGGATATAATGGTTTTCCTGTAGGTTGCTCGGATGATGAGTTTCCATGGGCAAGAGAGGGAGAACCTTTAGAAAATAAGTATTTCTATACTACTCATAGTGAGCTTAACGCCATATTAAATTACAGGGGCGGAAGCTTGGAAAATTGTAAGATATATGTGACATTGTTTCCTTGCAATGAATGTGCTAAGGCTATCATTCAATGTGGCATTAAAGAAATCGTATACGCGTGTGACAAGTATGCTGATACAGATAGCGTGAAGGCATCTAAAAAAATGTTGGATGCAGCAGGTGTTAAGTATACATATTATAAGTCTAGTGGGCGTAAAATAGAACTGGAAGTTTAATAGACAATTCAGTTTATTTGTGATATAATCCTATAAGATATTTGTCGCGATTATAATAATGATAAAAGGAGGCTTTTATGGGATATAGAAAAGAGGTTTTTAGAAGTCTCAGTATGATATCACAGATAGGTATAAGTGTTATGGTCCCTATATTTATGTGCGTGTTTGTAGGCGTTATGATTGACAAATATTTTAATACTTCCACGCTGATTATACTTCTTATATTAGGCATAGGAGCAGGTATGAGGAATGCCTATATCTTAGCTAAAAAAGTATTGGATGAAAATGCTTTAGAGAAGGAAGCAGCTGAAAAAAAGAAGAGGGAAGAGAGATATAATGCGTATAAGAAGGAAGAAAACATATAATCCCACGATGATTGACCTAATAGTTGGTATAGTATTTTGTGGAATTGTAGGTTTTGCTCTTATTTTGGGATTGTATTTTTTATCAGTTCCAGTGGAGAGTTTTTTTGATGACAGTATTTGGCAGATAATATTAGGCTATTTTATTGGTATAATATTTTCGGTTGCTACCATTATTCACATGACTTCATCAGTTGAGACAGCAGTGGAGATGGGTGAGCATGGTGCATTAAAGCATACTAGGATAATGTATGTTGTCAGAATGGCGGCATTGATTGTAGTGTTTGCATTAATGCTTATATTAGGCATAGGCAATATATTCGCTATGCTGTTTGGTTTATTATCACTGAAGTTATCGGCATATTTACAACCGATTACAAGAAAATTAAGAAAGGGAAGGTGATTGTGTGGGACTTGATGCAGTCAGATTTGGACTCCTAGACAGTGGTGCGGATTTTTCTATAAAATATCTGCAAGAGATAGAATTGTTTGGGATTAAGTTTCATCTGACGACGACACATGTCGGTTTAGTAATAGTTTCTTTGGCACTGATAATATTGGCTATCATTGTTAACAGGAAACTATCTAAGTCAAAGCCAGAGGATACCCCGGGTATGCTTGTAAACATTATGGAGTTAGCCGTTGATATGGCTGACAATATGGTACAGGGTACTATGGGAAGTAATGCTAAGCGTTTTAGAAATTATATAGCAACTATATTTATATTCGCATTACTTTGTAATATATCCAGTTTGTTTGGCTTAAGACCACCTACCGCAGATTACGGTGTAACTTTTGCGATGGGTATTATAACGTTCTTTATTATTCATTACAATGGTGTTAAGGCTAATGGAACAAAGCATTTTACAAATTTGTTTAAGCCATTATTGTTATCGCCGATTAACATTATCGGAGAGATAGCAGTTCCATTGTCATTATCATTACGTTTGTTTGGTAATGTATTGTCAGGAACAGTTATGATGGGTCTTATATACGGACTTTTGTCGCCGCCGATTACGACCGGTATACCGGCCGTGTTGCATGTATACTTTGATATATTCTCAGGTTGTATACAGGCATACGTATTCTGTATGTTATCGATGGTTTATATCTCGGATAAGATTGGTACAGATTAAAAAATTAGAACTATATTAAAATATTTTATTCAATGGAGGAAATTATTATGAATTTTATTGAACCAGAAGCATTTGTAGCAGGTATGTCAGCAGTTGGTGCTGGATTGGCAATGATAGCCGGTGTAGGTCCTGGTATTGGACAGGGATATGCAGCAGGACAGGCTGCAGCAGCAGTAGGTAGAAACCCAGGTGCGAAGTCAGATATCACTTCAACTATGTTACTTGGACAGGCCGTAGCAGAGACAACAGGTCTTTATGGTTTCGCTGTAGCTATCATCCTTATGTTCGTTAAACCTTTCAACTAAAATCATACTAAAAGGTGTGAATATTATCAGACCGGGAAGGAGGCGAAGACTTGGGAACATATGCATTTAACAGTATGTTAAGTACACAAGCAGACGGATTTATATTTGGTTTAAATGCACAGCTCTTATTTGATGCTGCGGTGTTAGCTATAAATATATTCCTGTTATTTATACTCTTATCTTATCTGTTATTTAATCCAGTTCGCAATATGTTAAAGAAGCGTCAGGAACAGATAACAGCAACCAGAGAAGAGACAGCTACTGCCAATGAGGAAGCTAAAGCTCTTAAGGATCAGTACGAGATTAAGCTTAAGGAAGCAGACAAAGAGGCAGAGGTTATTTTAGCTGAGGCGAGAAAGAAAGCTTTGAAGAACGAGGAAAATATCGTTGCCAAGGCAAAGGAGGAAGCATCAGCCATTATCGCCCAGGCGAGAAAGGAAGCAGAGCTTGAAAAGGCTAAGGCTTCTGATGATGTTAAAAAGGAAATTGTCAGAGTGGCAACACTTATGGCAGGCAAGATGGTTTCAGTGTCTATGGATGAGGAAGCTCAGACAAGACTTATGGAGGAAACATTAAGAGAGATAGGTGATAACACATGGCTAAGTTAGTAGATAAAACTTACGGTGACGCGTTGTTTGAACTGGCTCTTGAAAATAGTAAGACAGATGCTTATCTAGAGGAATGTTTAGCTATTCTTAATATTTTAGGAGAAAATGAGGAGCTTATTAAGCTACTGACACATCCAAAGATATCTAAGGAAGAAAAGGAAAAGGTTGTTGAAAACATATTTAAGGGTCGTGTTAGCGATGATATTACAGGCTTCCTTTTACTTATCTTAAAGAAGGATAGACAGGCGATGATACCTGAGATACTAAAGTATTTCGTGGACAGAGTTAAGGAACATAAAAAGATAGGTGTAGCCACAGTGACAACGGCAGTGCCACTTAGCGAGGCTATGAAGAAATCAGTTGAAGACAAACTGATAGCAACAACGGAGTATGTGTCATTTGAGATGAATTATCTTGTGGATAAGGACATTATTGGTGGCATGATTATCCGTATTGGAGACAGAGTAGTGGACAGCAGCATTAGAAGCAAGATAGATTCTATGGCTAAGGAGCTGTACGAAGTCCGCTTAACATCAATGTAAGAAGGTGAGAGAAACCCATGAATTTAAGACCTGAAGAGATTAGTTCAGTTATAAAAGAACAGATTAAGAATTATTCGACTCAGCTTGAGGTATCTGATGTAGGTACAGTTATTCAGGTTGCCGATGGTATTGCCAGAGTTCACGGACTTGAGAATGCCATGCAGGGTGAATTGCTTGAATTCCCAGGCGGAGTTTATGGTATGGTACTTAACCTAGAGGAAGATAATGTAGGTGCGGTACTGTTAGGTGATACAAAGAATATCAACGAGGGAGATATGGTTAAGACTACAGGTCGAGTTGTAGAGGTGCCTGTAGGAGACGCTATGATTGGTAGAGTTGTAAATGCTCTCGGACAGCCAATAGATGGCAAGGGACCAATCGAGACAACTAAGTATCGCCAAATTGAGAGAGTTGCATCTGGTGTAGTTTGCAGAAAGTCAGTAGATACACCATTGCAGACAGGTATAAAGGCTATCGACGCCATGGTTCCAATCGGACGTGGTCAGAGAGAGCTTATCATCGGTGACCGTCAGACTGGTAAGACAGCTATCGCTATAGATACTATCATCAACCAGAAGGGTCAGAATGTTTTATGTATATATGTAGCTATAGGCCAGAAGGCATCAACAGTAGCTAGTATAGTTAAGACACTTGAGGAGTATGGAGCTATGGCTTATACAACAGTAGTTGTATCTACAGCCAGTGAGCTTGCTCCATTACAGTATATTGCACCATACGCAGGTTGTGCTATCGGTGAGGAATGGATGGAGGAAGGCAAGGATGTTCTTGTAGTATATGACGATTTAAGTAAACATGCGACAGCTTACCGAACACTGTCATTACTTCTTCGTCGTCCACCAGGACGTGAGGCTTACCCAGGAGATGTATTCTATCTTCACTCAAGACTTCTTGAGAGAGCAGCTAGACTTTCAGATGAGTTGGGTGGCGGTTCACTTACAGCATTACCTATCATAGAGACACAGGCAGGCGATGTATCTGCATATATCCCTACAAACGTTATCTCTATTACAGATGGACAGATTTATCTTGAGTCAGAGATGTTCAACGCAGGTTTTAGACCAGCCGTTAATGCAGGTCTGTCAGTATCACGAGTTGGTGGTGCGGCACAGATTAAGGCTATCAAGAAGCTGGCGGCTCCTATTAGAACAGAGCTTGCTCAGTACAGAGAGCTTGCAGCATTCGCTCAGTTTGGTTCAGAGTTGGATGCTACTACAAAGGAAAGTCTTGACCAAGGTATTCGTATTAAGGAAGTGCTCAAGCAGCCACAGTATAAGCCTATGCCAGTAGAGTATCAGGTTATCATTATATACGCAGCAACAAAGAAGTATCTGTTAGATATAGAGGTTGAGGATATCTTAGACTTCCAGAACAGATTGTTTGAGTATATTGATACAAAGTATCCAGAGATTCCAGAGAGCATCCGTACTACAAAGGAGCTTTCAGCGGAGATAGAGGCAAAGCTTGTACAGGCAATAGGAGAAGTAAAGGAGGCTTAAGATATGGCTTCAATGAGAGATATTAAGAGGCGTCAGTCCAGTGTAAAGAGCACTGGTCAGATTACTAAAGCGATGAAGCTGGTATCTACAGTTAAGCTCCAAAAGGCTAGAGGTAGAGCTGAGAATACAAAGCCATATTTTGACGGTATGTATAGTACAGTTGCTTCAATACTTGCTCGTTCAGCGGGTATCAAGCACAAGTATCTTCAGGCAGACCAAGGAAAGAAGAAAGCGGTTATCGTAATTACTTCAAATAGAGGTTTGGCTGGTGGCTATAACTCAAATATTGTCAAGCTTTTAACCAATAATCCAGAGTTCTCTAAAGAGAATACTGTCGTATATACAGTTGGAAGAAAGGGTCAGGAAGGTCTTAGTAGAAAGGGATACACCGTAGTTAAGGATTATTCGGATTGTGTTGAAGAACCTATATATGCAGATGCTATGGAGATTTCGAGAGATGTGTTGGAAGCATTTGCAGCAGGTGAGATAGGTGAGATTTATCTTGCGTACACATTCTTTAAAAACACAGTGACACATATACCTATGGTAAAGAAGCTTCTTCCAGTATCAGTTGATGATTATGAACTGACAGATGAGGAGAAGAAGATTCCTATGAACTTCGAACCGGGAGAGGAAGAGGTTCTCGATATGATTATTCCTAAGTATATAAGCAGTTTGATATTTGGTGGTTTGGTTGAGGCTGTTGCCAGTGAAAATGGTGCCCGTATGGCGGCTATGGATTCGGCAACAAGTAACGCAGAAGAACTGATTTCAAGCTTGTCGCTTCAGTATAACAGGGCGAGACAGTCGTCCATCACACAGGAATTAACAGAGATTATTGCTGGTGCCAATGCTATATAGTGGCATAAGCAGAATATAAAGGAGTGAAATAAATGGCAGAAATAAATAAAGGTAAAATCACTCAGATCATCGGTGCCGTTTTGGATATTAAATTTGCAGAGGGTCGTTTGCCAGAGATAAACGAAGCTGTAACTATCGAAAACGAAGGAAGCAAGCTCACAGTAGAGGTTTCTTCTCACTTGGGTGATGATACCGTAAGATGTATCGCCATGGGACCAACAGACGGACTTAAGAGAGGTATGGATGCAGTTGCAACAGGTGCACCTATTACAGTTCCAGTTGGTGAGAATACACTTGGACGTATGTTCAATGTATTGGGCGATCCTATCGATAATAAACCTGCGCCAGAAGGAGTAGAGTACTTACCAATACACAGAAAGGCTCCAGCATTTGAGGAGCAGGCAACTACAACAGAGATGCTTGAGACTGGTATCAAGGTAGTAGACCTTCTCTGCCCATATCAGAAGGGTGGTAAGATTGGTCTTTTCGGTGGTGCTGGTGTAGGTAAGACAGTACTTATTCAGGAGCTTATCAGAAATATTGCTACTGAGCACGGTGGATATTCAGTATTCACAGGTGTAGGTGAGCGTACTAGAGAAGGAAATGACCTGTATCACGAAATGAATGATTCAGGCGTTATCAATAAGACTACCATGGTGTTCGGTCAGATGAACGAGCCACCAGGAGCGAGAATGAGAGTTGGTTTAACAGGACTTACTATGGCTGAGTACTTCAGAGATCAGGGTGGTAAGGATGTCCTTCTTTTCATCGATAACATTTTCCGTTTTACACAGGCTGGTTCAGAGGTTTCGGCTCTTCTTGGTCGTGTGCCTTCAGCCGTTGGTTATCAGCCAACACTTCAGACAGAGATGGGTGCTCTTCAGGAGCGTATCACATCTACAAAGAATGGTTCTATTACATCGGTTCAGGCTGTATACGTTCCTGCCGA
>JBGVKG010000050.1:0-40063 GCA_045123575.1 Lachnospiraceae bacterium | reverse complement strand
TAATAAAGTCAATATTTTTCTGATTCAACGTGTCAATTTGCTTCAGTGCTCCTATTTGTGCTATATATTTTTCCAACGCCATCTGAAACCGCTCAAATGTGAACGGTTTTACCAAATAATCTATAATCCCCAGATGAAGTGCTTCCTCCAATGATTCTCGGTCATTGGCCGCAGTAACCATAATCACATCTACTGGAATCTTTGTTTTTCGTATTTGTCTCAATGTCTCGAAGCCATCCGTATGTGGCATAAACACATCTAACACAATTAAGTCAACTGTATGTTCCTCCAAATACTCTAATGCACTTTTTCCGTCTTTACATACATTTGCAACATAGAACTGCTTATTTTGCTTAATATACTGTTCGTTAATCATTGCGACCATTGGGTCGTCTTCTACAATCAATACCTTATACATCATTTTCACCCTTTTTTTGTAAAACTGACCGTAAAGGAACTGCCGACACCTTCCTGCGATTCAACTGAAATTATACCGCCATAACGTTCTACCATTTCTTTCACTTGATACAGACCTGTTCCGCGTCCTTCACCTTTCGTCGAGAATCCATTGTCAAATATCCGCTGCAAATTTTCCTCGGAGATTCCAACTCCAGTGTCATCCGTTGTGATTAATACTGCACCAGGACGTGAATAAATCCCAAATATCAACTCTTTCTGAACATTATAATCCATAGTATCATTCATAGCCTCAAAGGCATTTTCTATCAGATTTCCAATAATTGTAACCAATAGTTCGGAGGGCAATTGCATATCTGCATTGGAATAAAAACACCCTTCACGAAGTACAAACCTAATATTTAATTCAGAGGCTCTAGCTGTTTTTCCTATCAATAATGCTGCCACAGCCGGCTCCTGCACGGCATTCATAATCTTACTAATGGTGGACCTTTGCACAATTGTGATATTCTCAATATAGGAAATAGCCTTTTCATACATTCCCATCTGAATTAGCCCAAGTATTACATGAAGTTTATTTGTAAAATCGTGATTATTTGCTCTCATGGAATCTACCAGATAACGGGTTCCCGTCAAGTCCTCCATCAGTTTGGTGTATTCTGCTCTGTCATGAAGAATTGCGATTTCTCCAACACACACTTCATTTTCCTTAATCGGCATGCGATCAACCAAAAGAGTTTCACTGCCTAATTTCACATTGTCAATTTTTTCGCCTACAATCTTTGTCGCAAGACCATTTTCTATTTGGTTCAGCATACTCCCCGCCGCACTGTTTACAAACTGTACACTGCCTTCATTGTCTATGGCTATAATGCCTTCGTCTAACGATTCCAATATATTATCACGAATACGATACATAGCCGAAAAAACATCTGGCTCATATCCCATCAAACTTCTCTTAATCGTGCTAGACATTTCTGTAGAAATCAAAAGTTCCATCAAAATCGCAGCTATCGTAATTAGGATAAAAATAAGCGCAGTCTGCCAGGTTTCTTTATGAATATTCTGCATCAACATAATCGCCATAACGAAACCAATATAGTTTCCTTTCTCGTCATAAATAGCTGCATATGCCCGTCGTTGCGTTCCTGATGGTCCGCTGTCATTCATTGCGTAATATCCTTCATCTTCACCATCAAACTTTGGGATTGTTCCGTCATAAGCAGTGCCAATCAATTCATGATTGGAATGATATAAGCGCACGAGATTACTGTCAACAACCGAAATGACATCAATGTTATCGAGAGTATCCTTCAGAGAATCTAAATATTCATTTAACACCAATGAATCTGGTTCTTGTTCCAAAAGAATCGGTGACTGTGCAATAGCCTCTGCCACATTTTGCAGATTCTGGTCTCTCTTTTGTCTTTCAAAGTGAATATTTATTAAAGTACCGGATATCCCTAAAAAAAGTGCTAACGAAATAATCAAGACCATTTGAACTCGAAAGAAACTCTGCTGAATACCTTTCAACGTAATTTTATTCCCCATAACTGATTCACCTCGCTTATTTATTCTAACTTTAACACATTTTCTTACTTTTGAAAAACCTTTTGAAAGTAAAATAAATAAATTTTCTCACAAAAAAATATTTCTATTTTTCAAAAAATTGTCGTAACGCCCATTTCTCATTATGATAAGAGAAACAAAAAAGGAGGAAACCCAATGGGAGCAATTTTTGAATCTATCATGCTAATCTGTTTTGGTCTTTCATGGCCACTCAATGTAATCAAGGCATATAAAGCGCGGACTACAAAAGGAACCAGCCTGCCTTTTATATTACTAATTGTTACTGGTTACATTGCTGGAATCACTGCAAAAATAATCAGTGGACAACTAAATTATGTACTGATTGTTTATCTTCTTAATTTAGCAATCGTATCACTAAATGTTGTCATCTACTTTAGAAATCTCACACTTGATAAGAAGGGAGCCTTGTACAATGCTTAGAAAACAAATGTATCACTCATTAAACGAATTAGCCAATCCAAATGGAATGATTATTTTTGGAGGAAACAATGACATTTCCATTCCTCTCTGCGAATTAAAGCAGGCATTTGCCTTGGACAATGATATATATAATCGCAGTTTTTCGGATTTATCAATAACAAACGCAATGGAATACTATGATACTTATATTGCTAGTTTGAACCCGGAAAACATTTTGATACATATTGGAGAATCAGACATGGATTTCTTTTTATCTGACCCTTCAGAATTTGACAATAAATATGGGGAACTGGTAAGACATATTCGAAATAAAACCAAGAAGTGTCGAATTATAATTATCTCTTTAAAGAACTATGATAAAGATATAGACATTGCCGAAATGAATAAGCATCTAAAATATATTGCAGATTCAGAGCAGTGTGAATACGCAGATATATCCTTAAAACGGGTATGGAATTCAGCACAAACGAAAGATATTTCTTCGTTTATATACTCAACCGGATTTGTTAGACCCTTAAATATCAAACGTCCTATTTATGATTTGACAAAGATACTGTTTTGTTTTGAGACTTGTTCCTTTTAGTTTAACTTCACTATACCACATCGCACTCCTACTACAACTTAAAAATCCCTCTACATGAACTGACCCCCAAAAGTTAGACCAAAAATCTAACGATTGGGAGGTCGGTTTTTTAATCCGAATAAGTCTTCAATATTTCATAAATACATAATGCAGTTGCTTTTTGTGTAACCATTGTTCTGCCTCTCCTTACTTTTATTTCTTAAATTATACAAAGTATATATTCTTTTTGCAATAATTCGCTGTGCTATTTTCAGTACAACACTTGGAACACAAATGGTATTCTCAATATGTTATATTCTATTCAACGTATTCGCGAATTCACCTAAAACGCATTAATAAAACATGGAGGAAAAATTATGAACATATCACCTATTGAGAATACACTAGACAATATTATTATTGCTTGCCAAAATAAGCTTTATCTCATTGAATCTGGGGTCGATAGAGAAACCGCCTTTCTTGCCTCTGAAATGATAAGTAAAGGTCAGGCATGCGAAAAATCCCCTGCCCCTCGCTGGCATGAAAAATTTCTTAGCTTACCAATACCTGAAGAAATTAGGGAAGTTGCTAAAAACTACTTGTATCTTTTCCCGCGTGCACATTGTATAGAATATGTACTAATCTTTGCACGTCTTGCGTACTATTCCAAAACAGATAGCAGAGCTTTTAGCAAAATTGTTTACAAGAAAAATCTTAATACTTCCAACGGACTAAGTATCCTATATACATAGTCATTAGAAACACCGTATGAAATACATATCACTGCATTTCATACGGTGTTCTTTGATATCGTAATATTTTATGCTCTGCTAGTATACGATTAATCCAGTAAATTTTATGAATCAAAAAAATCTAAGAGCTATAGTAATCTTTGTCCCCCAATTTACAACTAAACTTACACCCTTTGATATAGTCCTCCATAAACTGATAATCCGGTATTGAATCATTCTTAACTGGCAAGTAAATTTCCGTTTCTTTGATTAAGTCCTTAGAAAACGCTCTACCGAATACTGGATATTTATACTTTTCCATATTTAATAGAGTTATCAAGAAGTTCGCCGTATATTCATTAAACCAACTTGCTCTGATAACAATAACATGCGGTCCTGTGATAAAATCATGGTTTTGATAAAAGATTGTTGCAGTTGTATCACCGATGGTTATTGCGCCGGCAGATTCTAATCCAACATATTCTTCAGGTTGAACATACATTGAAATACCATTGTTCTTATCTGTTCTTGTTATGTACAAAACATAATCTTCCAGATCTGTAGGAGATAACTCCGCTGCATTATATGACTTGCCGTTATGCACATCATCAGTGATTTTACCTAAAATAAATTTTTTCCATTTTCTATCTGTTAATTTAAGTTTCTTTCCTTGTGATGATGCATATTCCTTCTCGAACATATACTGATCGATATTATCTAAATACCAGCAGGCCTTTTCATACCCTTCTCCCAAGAAATAATCCGGTATGTCATCAACAACAATATTTCTTTCTGACATATATTTTTCAATATAGTCATAGTCTGGACTTTCATCAGCTATTACAGGTATCTTAATAATAAGTTCATCAATTCCATCAGTGCAGTTTCTGCCATAGCAGAATCGGAACCGCTCATTATTGATAATTGTAGCAAAGAAATTCATTACATTCTCAGAATGGCAACCATCCTTGAATTCTAATGCTTTTACACGCGTACCAATATAAAAATCCTTTAATTGAACAGCTGCAAAGAAAGTTCCTCTGTCCGCTAAACTTAAAGTTCTGTGGCAATCAAATAGTTTTCTATTCTCAATTTCAGCAGAATAAACAGAAACTCCATTGTTAGCCATGCTATGCGAAATGACCGGTATCTCCCCAGGCTGAACTTGATTCAATATCAAATCCCCGCCGGTGTAGGATTTAAATATGTCACCTACCCTTTTTTCAATCCACCTTTTTGTGTCTACCATAACTATTCCTCCAACAAGCCGTTTTCTTCCATGTACTTGTACAGGGAATATTTCTTTAGTGTCTGCTCAAAATTATCATCCGACAATTTACTATAATCTGTTTTTATATACGCCTCGGCTAAAGTTTCATCGCTTGTTTTAATTTTCTTTCTAAGCCATACATACTCATCTATATCAGCTGTACCATCAATTTGATCAAGCCAATCCAATTTTTTCTGAACCCAAGTACCGGCGTCCTTGCGACCGTTGTGTGGAACAACTTTAAATCCATCATCCTGCCATCTTGCAAAAAAAGTCGCCTTATTACTATCATGAGGTACATGCGCTTTAAATACCATTATGCAAGTAGCTGTTCCTACATGACTATCAAAAAACAACTGCGCAGGCATGGTCATACAAGCCAAAAGAGTATGATACTTTAGTATTTCAGAACGTAACGATGATCCTCTCCCGCTAGCACATGACATAGGAACTATGGCTATACCTATACCTCCTTTTTTCAGATAGTGAAGCATAGACGCAACAAAATCCAGTTCGGATTGTCCCTTTTGAATAGCAATCTCTCTCATTCCACTCTTTGTAAAATCTACTTCAAGTGCGTCAATCTTTGCAAGATTATCTTCTTTTTCTTTCTGAAGCTTATTTATTTCTGCATTTGTTCCTTTCTCATCTGCTTTTTTCTTTAGCTCTTTTATCTTTTTGTCTATCTTCTTGTTCTTATCTTTAAGCTCATTTATTTGTTTTACAAAACCGTACTCTTGCGTGGATGAAGAGTCTTTCTTGTCCAACGAATAAGGAGGATTGATCATTCCTATATCTATATCCCCCAAAGAAGACAGCGCTTCATTTAGTGTAACCTGTCTGTTTTCGATATATGTTTTACCGCTTCCATCAACAGGGGCAAAAGAATCTATTAACAGCGATGAACAGTTAAACAAATTTGATTTTCCATCACCGTGAAATCTCATATTTGCATATGCTAATGCATACATCGAAGCATCTCTTTCAACGCCAATCAGACTATTACTCTGAGCATACCCATATCTTTCCTTTTTCGTATCTTCCCCTATAGCTTCAGCATAAACGTTGTTCTTAATTCTATTTAGAGCAGATATCAAAAATGCTCCCGTGCCACAACATATGTCAATTATCTTAGTATTTTCATCGAATTTCTTGTCACTATAATACTCTGCAATATCACAAAACAAATCGGTTATATGCTTAGGTGTAAGAACGATTCCTTTTTCTTTGGCATTTCCTTTTGTAAATCTTAGGAAAGTAGTATAAAACTCTCCCATAATATCGATTCCGGAATACTTGTCTAAGACTTCTATAACATTCTCATACAACGAGTATATGCAGCATGAAAGGACGGTATCTCCATCTGCGAAATACTTATCTTTCCCTTTAGGTGCCTGTAACAACTCATCTTTAGCTAATAAACCATTATAGAATTTTTTTAGGGAAATTCTTTTTCCTTGTGGAATTCCATCTATATCCCAAATGCCTTTAACATAGGCAGGATCATACTCATTTCCTTCACCATACAAAGAGTGTTTTAACTGATTAACTGCATCTTTCCCTATTGAATCCGTAAGTAGCTTTTTTGATTTTGTTGATTTTTTATGATCAATCGCATTTTTTGTATTCTTGTATAGGCTCGATTCATGATTAGTCAATCCCAGTATAACCGCAGAAACAAAACCAGCCTTAGAATTATCTTCAATACCGTTCTGTCTTAGGAAATTAGCACAATCTACCGTATATCTCCGTAATTCTTTGCGAACCGCCTCTTCTGTAGCTGCAAATCTCTTTAGGACTATTTCAGCTTCTTTCCTATAATCTTTTATAGACAATAATGACTTATCTAAATATCCATCCTCTATAATTGCTATTTCACTAATATCTCCGCCCTTAGGCCATACATACGATGTAACTCTTGCCTCAGTCTTTGTTTGTCCAGATATTCCTACAGAAATAACATCATAATCATCCTTCAAAAACGAAGCATACCATAGTGCTCCGTTAATAGCGTATTTTTCAGTCTCCTCTGGCTTTCCGTAGCCATATGAAATATATCCTTTAACGTCTTCAAACATTGAATGATCGGCTACTGATCCCTTACATTCTATAAGCAAAATAATATCTGAACCATCCAAGGTAACCATGAAATCAGGCGTACCCTTAGATTTCAATGTCTGCTTTTTAGATGCCTTTTTAAAAACTTTACATAGCCAATCATAAGAAGTCCCTTTATAACTGTCCTCTTTAAACCATGTCACATCATCAACCGTCGTATTCTGAGCTTCCGGATACCCATCAATTTCCTTAAGTTTTTCAGCCGTAAGACCTTTTGTAGTCTCTTCACTTGCTTTAGCCATGACTCTGCTGTTCCTCCTTATCATTATCTTTTATGATTTTATCAGCTTCTTTTAAGGCAGTGCGCCGAACAAATTCGCTGTATGAAGCATATGCATCAATACGAGCAGCTTGTTTTAATTTATCCAGCTCTTCTTCGCTAACTCGTATACTCATTGAATATGTCTTTATATCTTTATCCATGTAAAAATCCTCCGATATCAATTATATTATTTTCGTGGAACATTTTCAATACATTTCTCCACCGTCAAGTTTATTTATTTGCTTACCCATTAACTCTCTTTGCTCCTATGATAACCTTCTTTGCTTACGATAAGGAACGCAACTTTTTTTGCATAACAGCAGGATCTCGGGTACAAAGGATAATCTACTCTACAACATTGAAGCTTATAACATTTTCCTGCTCATATCGTGTCATCTTCATTATAAAGCATTCTCCATATCTCTTCAATAAATGGCGCCCCTATCTTGAACGCTTTAATGACCATGCCTTTCTTTCGCTCCAAATCTACATCAATACGGATTTCTACTAAATAGTAGAAGTTCACATTTTTCGTATGCTCTCCTAGAAATGTAATGCTACGCTAGTCAGGATTCATTCTATTTTAGACTAAATTTCGGTTTGTATCGTATATCATACCATGTTTATTAAAATTCTACCTTCTTCTCTTGCCATTTTTTTAGAGATGAATTTGTATCTCCATAAGTATGATTGTAAGACATTGTCTGCTAATCATCCATCAGAACCTTTAACTTACTGTGGAGTTAATTAACATTCTATTATATTTTATCACTGCATAGACCTCATATCATTCATTTCTGCTATACCAAACTACATGTTATTTTAATATGTGGCTAACACACATTTCTTATCTACAACAGCTACTCTCTTGACTTATAACTTCAAAAGTTAAATTTCATTTGTATCATTATACCAGTAATAATCGTTATTTACATCAATATACAACAAAAACAGCCAACTATAATTTATGCATAGGTAGGCGTCTATTAAACTAATATATTTTCAATACCTAGTCTGGCAATGCTCTACTTGTTATTGCTAGCTAGGTGTGTCAAACTACCGCATACAAGTCCTTATATTGAAAGTTATTTTTGCCCTTCTATACATTTAATGACATGCTCATATTCTTGCAAAGTACATTTTGATTTCGTTTTATATACTTTTCCTCTAATGTCTGTCAATTTAATTCTGAGATGTTGTTCTCTTTTACCACTGCTAATATTTGTATAATGTCCATCACCATATATAAGTTCATCAAGTGTAAACTCTATTTTTTCACAACATCCTGGTAAAACACTCACTACATCACAATTGCCTAACTCAACACTTTCAGTAAAAAATTCCTTTTTTCCTAACAATTCACCATGATTAATTGTAATTTCTATATTCCTCAAAATAATTGGTTTATTACCTCTACAATAAATTACTAAAGAGGGCGGTAAATTATCAATATTACATAAAAAATATATGTCTGCTGTATATGAATTATTAGATATCTCATTTAATATCCAACTTACAACTGTTCCAAATAATGTACCTACTACACCTATTATTCCTCCAACTATGGCTGATTCCATAATCTTGTATCTCCTTATAAATTAATTTACATAAACCATATTGTCACTCTACGTTCTAATTACTTTCGCTATTCCAGTGGACATAACCCAAAATAATGATTTATATCAACTTTGATACCATCAGTCATCTTATTCCAACATTCCATTAAGAATCGCTTATTCTCTATAATTCTTTTTTGCGCTTTCTTTAATATTTTAGATGGCATATCACCATCAAGTACGCTACCATCCTTTAAAGATATACTAACAGAATATTTATGTTTATAATCAACATGAATATGTATTTCATTATGTTTCCCAGCTTCTCTAGAATGCATGTAATATCTCAAGCCTTCATCATTCCATATCTCTCCAGCTTGATTTGAAAAGACAAAATATATTTTTAATATATCTACTACATTGTAATATGAAGTTAATGTTTTTATATCTAATTTCTTGTTAATAATGCGAACAAACTCATTATCAATCAACAAATTAACATGCACATATGCATTTTTATACAATTCATAATTGAAACCTATTTTATCTACAATTGCTTTTTCAATATCTTCAACTATTGTATTTTCATTATATGAATAATTAATCTTAAATCTTGATTTTTCTATATAATGATTCTCAACATTAACCCAAAATTGTTCATTTCTTTCTTCTTTCCAGTCTAGTAAATCTGCATAATCTGCAATAGCTATTCCTGGATTATCTCTAGAATATGATTCTCCATTAAAAATAACTACCGAAAAATCTATTATTATACTCTGCTTATCATTTTCAATATTGCATACTTTACTCATAATATCAACACCGTCTACTTATACATCCTATCTTTAACATATGTTAATTCCCATTAACTAAAAATATCTTTACCATTTTTTAACCTGAAACTTATATACCTCTAAGTTTTTTTATAGGACTTTGCAGTCTAATCCTTACTAACTTATGATATATCTCCATATTCTTCTCAAAATTATTAATATTTTTTCTGGAACAAAACCAAACAATATGCCCTTTCTTTATTTCATCGTAAAACTTGTTAATTACCTTCATCTGAGTTCTACATACATATGCATATATAACTTCATTCCCCACACTCAAAGAAACGTTTTCTTCTATATATTTCGATATCAATCTAGGACTAAGTTCATCAAACAAGAATACATTTCCTTTCTCGTCATGATTACATTCAAAAAATATATTTCTAATATTCGTATCCATTTTCACTAAATCCGAATGGGATATTGTACTAACCAAATCCCTTCTCGAACAGCTTTTAATACTAGCATTAATATCATTTAAGCATTCTTCTCAACTACATAAATATGCTTCTATATTCTTTATCATTATTGTTCATTCCTCTCTAGTAACACATCTATATTGCAAATTAAACATAATTCGTTTATTCATTACTATATTATATCACTTTATTTTTTCCTCAAACATATATAAACTCCCGCTACACTTTTACGCATAGCCAAGAGTCTTGTACCACCTCTATATTAACTTTTAAATTCTATTCGTATTTCTCAAAATTTTTCCTATACCACTCAGGTACTCTACTATATACTCTTATTGGCTCTCCATTTTTATATATAGTAATTCTTCTAAATGCTATCTCTTCTGTATTATCATATAATGCTACCAAATCACACATAGGTAGTACTTCCTTAAATTTCTTAAATGTTTCCACATATCTCTTCTCGACATCCTTTTCAGGTATACCATGACCACCTACTGATACTCTGTGTGCCACTTTTTTCTTAGCTATATCGGCACTATCCAAGCCTACATAATGCATTTCTATTCTAAAATCATTTTCTTTGGCTTTCTTGATATTTGAAATAATAGATTTTCCGCATAATGTAGTTTCCTGATTAAATGTTTTGTCCCCCTGTCGTAACTCTTCTATATTTCCAAGATACTCTAAAACAAATTCTTCGCCACTACTTCCCTCTGTCTCTGCTGTAGCAGAAAATCCCCTATCATCTCATAAAAATCCTTAACCTCATCATCCTCTGATTCCAAAACCAGCTGAAGTGTATCGCTATCAGTAAGCTTTTTAATTTCTTCGTATATATCAGCATATTTCTTTAAATCCACCATAACATATCTCCATTCTTTATTATTCATCAGGAAGCTCTTTAAATATATTCACTGCCTTGTAGACTTTTCCACATACTGTACACTTCCAATCATTAACACTCTTTTTTGCCTTTTTATGCATATAATCAAGCTTTCCACTACACAATGGACATGGCTTAGGATTATCCGACCATAGACTCTTTAAAAATGACACAACCTCATCTCTTGTTGACATATGCAATTCATCAAGTATATTATTTCCCATATCTACATTTTCACCATTTTTACTTTATACTCTACACATTATACCACTAACCACACTAGATTTCTACATCCTAACAACTTTCTCCAATCCAAATCTTTATGCAAAAAACTCCGAGCTACACTTTTATGCATAGCCCGGAGTATACTCCGTAACGAGTACTACAGTACCTCGAAAAACTTCGTTTTCCTCGGTCACTGTAGTCGTCACGTTAAACAAAAGATGCACAGCCTCGTGTAAACACGAACTGTGCATCTTATTATTTAACGTTACTCGTTACTAACTGAATATTCAGTTTTCCAATGCCCTACTTGCTAGCGATAGCTGCCTGAGCTGCTGCTAATCTTGCGATTGGCACACGGAATGGTGAACATGACACATAGTCAAGACCAATCTTGTGGCAGAACTCAACTGATGAAGGATCTCCACCGTGCTCACCACAGATACCAACGTGAAGGTTAGGGTTAACTGGCTTACCAAGCTTAAGTGTCATATCCATAAGCTTACCAACGCCTGTCTGATCTAACTTAGCGAATGGATCGTTCTCGAAGATCTTTGTATCATAGTAAGCATCAAGGAACTTACCAGCATCATCTCTTGAGAAACCGAATGTCATCTGTGTAAGATCGTTTGTACCGAAGCAGAAGAAGTCTGCCTCTGCAGCGATCTCATCAGCTGTAAGACAAGCTCTTGGGATCTCGATCATTGTACCTACTTCGTACTTAAGGTCGCTACCTGCTGCTGCGATTTCAGCGTCTGCTGTCTCAACAACAAGCTTCTTTAAGAGCTTTAACTCCTTAACCTCTGATACGAGTGGAATCATGATTTCTGGCTTAACAGCCCAATCTGGATGAGCCTTCTTTGTATTGATAGCCGCACGGATAACAGCCTTTGTCTGCATCTTAGCGATCTCTGGGTATGTTACAGCAAGACGACATCCTCTATGACCCATCATTGGGTTGAACTCGTGGAGTGATGAAATGATTTCCTTAATTGTCTCTACAGACTTGCCCTGAGCATCAGCGAGCTTCTGGATGTCAGCTTCCTCTGTAGGAACGAACTCATGAAGAGGTGGATCAAGGAATCTGATTGTAACTGGGTTACCCTCAAGTGCCTCGTAAAGAGCCTCGAAATCTCCCTGCTGATATGGAAGGATCTTCTCAAGAGCTGCTTCTCTCTCTTCTACTGTATCTGAGCAGATCATCTCTCTGAATGCTGCAATTCTGTCTTCCTCGAAGAACATATGCTCTGTACGGCAAAGACCGATACCCTCAGCACCGAGCTCACGAGCCTTCTTAGCGTCAGCTGGTGTATCTGCGTTTGTTCTAACCTTAAGAACTCTAAACTTATCAGCCCATCCCATGATTCTACCAAACTCGCCAGCGATTGTAGCATCAACTGTCTTGATAGCACCATCGTAGATGTTACCTGTTGAACCATCAAGTGAAATGAAGTCACCCTCAACGAATGTCTTTCCACCTAATGTGAACTTCTTATTCTCTTCGTCCATCTTGATGTCACCACATCCAGATACACAGCATGTACCCATACCACGAGCAACAACGGCTGCGTGTGATGTCATACCACCACGAACTGTAAGGATACCCTGAGCTGCCTTCATACCTGTGATATCTTCTGGAGATGTCTCAAGACGAACAAGGATAACCTTCTCACCCTTCTCAGCCCAAACAACTGCGTCCTCAGCTGTGAATACAACCTTACCACAAGCAGCACCTGGAGAAGCTCCAAGACCCTTGCCCATTGGTGTAGCAGCCTTTAATGCAGCAGCATCAAACTGTGGGTGTAATAATGTATCTAAGTTACGAGGATCGATCATAGCTACTGCTTCTTCCTCTGTTCTCATTCCCTCATCAACGAGGTCACAAGCTATCTTAAGAGCAGCCTGAGCTGTTCTCTTACCATTTCTTGTCTGGAGCATATAGAGCTTCTCGTTCTCGATTGTGAACTCCATATCCTGCATATCTCTGTAGTGGTTCTCAAGTGTCTTACATACATCCTGGAACTGAGCGAAAGCTGCTGGGAACTTCTGCTCCATCTCTGCGATTGGCATTGGAGTTCTAACACCTGCAACTACGTCCTCACCCTGAGCGTTTGTAAGGAACTCACCCATGAGCTTCTTCTCACCTGTAGCTGGATCTCTTGTGAATGCAACACCTGTACCACAGTCATCACCCATGTTACCGAATGCCATTGACTGTACGTTTACAGCTGTTCCCCAAGAATATGGGATATCGTTATCACGACGATATACGTTAGCACGTGGGTTATCCCATGAACGGAATACGGCCTGAACAGCACCCATTAACTGCTCCTTTGGATCATCTGGGAAATCAGAACCGATCTTTGACTTGTACTCAGCCTTGAACTGTGAAGCAAGCTCCTTAAGATCTTCTGCTGTAAGGTCTACGTCCTGTGTAACGCCCTTCTCTTCCTTCATCTTGTCGATAAGCTCTTCGAAGTACTTCTTACCAACTTCCATAACTACGTCAGAATACATCTGAATGAATCTTCTATAACAATCCCAAGCCCAACGCTCGTTTCCTGACTTCTCAGCCATTGTATTAACAACTGTCTCATTAAGACCAAGGTTAAGGATTGTATCCATCATACCTGGCATAGATGCTCTAGCACCTGAACGAACAGATACGAGAAGTGGATTCTCCTTGTCACCAAACTTCTTACCTGTGATCTCTTCCATCTTTACGATGTACTCGTTGATCTGAGCCTGGATTTCATCGTTAATCACACGACCATCCTCATAGTACTGTGTACAAGCCTCAGTTGTGATTGTGAAACCCTGTGGAACAGGAAGACCGATGTGTGTCATCTCTGCTAAGTTAGCACCCTTACCACCAAGGAGCTCACGCATGTTAGCATTACCTTCGCTGAAAAGGTATACCCATTTTCTTGCCATTTTAAGTTCCTCCTAAAATTTTCTTTATCTTATAAGGTAAATCCTTATATGCATTTTTTATGTGTTTGTACCGCTCTACGCTATGTAACTTGTCCATACGCATTAAAAAAGAGCGCAAAAAAACACATTTGCCAAATAATTATAACAACTTCAGTTGATTTAGTCAACGCAAATTACAAAAAATGGTGTAAGTTATGATAAGAAACCTTTCTTTACACTAAAATACACCATATATACTAGAAAACAAATCTCTAACACATATGGTGTTTTGTAAAATACGTATTTATGTTTTTACTCTGGCAGATTATTATACAGCTCTTCCAGACTAGGTCTGCACTCTATGAAGAGTTTTCCTAGCTCTGGGTCAAAGTGAGTACCCAATGACTCCTCTATTATCTTAAAGGCTCTATCATAATCAAAAGCCTCCTTGTAGCATCGCTTACTTACCAAGGCATCGAAAACGTCGGCCAGAGCCATTATTCTGGCCTCTAGTGGTATTTCTATACCACCTATACCCATTGGATAGCCTGTACCATCCCATTTCTCATGATGGTAATGTGCTACATTGATTGCTATCTGTACAAAGTAATCATCCTCTACGCCTTTTAGAACCTCTTCAACTATCTTGGCACCCTTCTCAGAGTGTGTCTTCATCACAGCATATTCCTCTGGTGTAAATTTTCCAGGCTTTCTTAAGATAACATCATCTACCGCTATCTTGCCCAAATCATGCATAGGTGCAGATCTCACCACCGCATCAAGGAACTGTTCAGTTGTTGGGAATCTATCATCCTTGCTTATGAGTTCAGCAAATACTCTTACACACTCACTTGTTCTTTTGATATGACCACCTGTACTGTTATCTCTACTTTCAACCATACTGGCGATTCCTGTTATGATTGAACGCTGTATCTTATGTATGTGAGCTGTCTTCTCCTGTACCTGTCTTTCAAGCTCTTCATTATAGTTGTTCAAAAGCTTTATATAATTCTCTTGCTTTGTATTATCTATCAGCTCGATACTATAACCTATAGTCTTTTTTCTTATACCCTTTTCTATCTTTCTGACAGTACATTTTATACTACGATCACCTACTGTTATTTTCTTTTCATTAAACTCACCTATATCTGGTAGATCCATCCATTTAAATATTTCATTATAAAATACAGAATCTGTTTTCTCTACAGTCTCATCTATCTCTGTACTAGAAAGTTCTGGAAATATCTGACGAGCCATCTGATTTGAATCCATTAAATTCTTCTTTAGGTCAAACGTAATATACCCATACTTATCCATTCCCTCGTATGCACTAGCTACACTTTGCGACATATCATACATACTCATACGTGATGCTATACTCAAATAGACACCTAACACTATAAAATAGCAGAATGGAAGTAGCTCCACAGGACATTTAAACGCCCTTTCGATTAAATATATAATAGCCGGCACTATAGTAATTGCCAATATGGCAAGTACTGACTTTTTCGTAAAGTTCTTGTTCTCTTTATATGCTTTTATTGCCACATATATACATACAAGCACATCTACCGCAAGTAAAAGTCTATATGTAAAATACAATGGTCCAGCAATCTTTTCCATTCGTGTAGCTCCATATACTTTCTCCAAAAATACTTCCTTATAGAACAATCCACTATAATGTGTTGTAAATACAAGTCCGAGCACAAAAATACTCGCAGCTAACAGAATTAGATAGACCATTTTTGAAAGTTTTATATCACATAGATCTGATATAGTAAGCAACACAAAGAATGGTAAAAATACACCACCTATGTAAGTCAAACCATTACTTAACAAAGCCGCTTCGACACTATTTGAAATACTCATAATAAAATATCCTATATTTGTTATGAGCACTCCAAAAAATATCATAAACTGGTAAAAATTCTGATGTTTACCACTCCTAACAACAAACATAACTATCTGTATAAACGTTATTAAGGTAGAAATTCCAACTAATGCTGTTACCATAGCTACTCCTTTCGTAGTTTATCTACATGTCCATTTTTATAAATGTCTTAAAAGGGACTCGCATAGCGAATCCCTTCAATCTCAAATTTTGAGTATTAGAAATCAAACTTATCTTCAAAATAAGCCTTTAAGTCAGAAATAGCTACTCTCTCCTGAGCCATAGTATCTCTATCACGTACAGTTACGCATCCGTCTGTCTCAGACTCGAAATCGTATGTGATACAGAATGGTGTACCTATCTCATCCTGTCTTCTATATCTCTTACCTATATTTCCTCTATCATCAAACTCACAGTTGTATCTCTTAGAAAGCTCTGCATATATCTTCTCAGCGCCCTCGTTAAGCTTCTTAGATAATGGAAGGATACCAATCTTAACTGGTGCTAATGCTGGATGGAAGTGGAGAACTGTTCTCACATCGCCACCCTCAAGCTCTTCCTCATCATAAGCTGCACAAAGGAACGCAAGTGTAACTCTGTCTGCGCCAAGTGATGGCTCAACAACGTAAGGAACATACTTCTCGCCCTTCTCGTCGTCAAAGTAATCCATAGGCTCGCCAGATACATTCTGGTGCTGTGTAAGGTCATAATCTGTTCTATCAGCGATACCCCAAAGCTCGCCCCAACCAAATGGGAATAAGAACTCGATGTCTGTTGTAGCCTTACTATAGAAGCAAAGCTCCTCTGGGCTATGGTCTCTTGCTCTCATCTCATCATCCTTCATACCAAGAGCCTTGAGCCAGTTGATACAGAATGACTTCCAGTAAGCAAACCAATCAAGGTCTGTTCCTGGAGCACAGAAGAACTCAAGCTCCATCTGCTCGAACTCTCTTGTTCTGAATGTGAAGTTACCTGGTGTAATCTCATTTCTAAACGACTTACCTATCTGACCGATACCAAATGGAATCTTCTTTCTAGATGTTCTCTGAACATTCTTGAAGTTTACAAAGATACCCTGTGCTGTCTCTGGTCTAAGGTATACTGTATTCTTAGCATCCTCAGTTACACCCTGGAATGTCTTGAACATAAGGTTGAACTGTCTGATATCTGTAAAGTTGTGCTTACCACATGAAGGACAGCAGATATTGTGCTCCTCGATGTAGTTCTTCATCTCCTCATTAGACCAAGCGTCTACTGAACCCTCTATCTTGATGCCGTTCTCATCGTTGTAATCCTCGATAAGCTTATCGGCTCTAAATCTCTCCTTACACTCCTTACAGTCCATAAGTGGGTCTGCAAAACCGCCTAAATGTCCTGAAGCTACCCATGTCTGTGGGTTCATAAGGATGGCGCAATCAACACCTACGTTGTATGGGTTCTCCTGAACGAACTTCTGCCACCATGCCTTCTTAACATTATTCTTAAGCTCAACACCGAGATTACCATAATCCCAAGTATTAGCAAGACCTCCATATATCTCAGAACCTGGATATACAAATCCTCTTGACTTAGCTAATGCAACTATTTTATCCATTGTCTTTTCCATGACTTCTCTCTCCTTTTAAATACTATCCACACACCCTAAAACATCAACTGTTTTCTCCTATATGATGTGTGGTAATTACTTCAATGAAGTACAATGGAAATATTATACTAACTATTTACAGGTTTTTCAAGCATCTCTTTCATTTTTCCGTCATTGACTTCAAGTACTATGTCTGCAAGATAGTTAATGTCCTCTTTATTATGACTTGCGATAATTATCAATGTTCCTTTTTCCCTTAGCTCCAAAAGCAATTCCCTGACATCTTGAACACTCTTCTCATCTAAAGCATTAGTTGGCTCATCCAGTAACAATAACTTAGGTTCTTCAAAAATAGCCTGAGCTATGGATAACTTTTGCTTCATACCCAGAGAATATTCCTTTACCTTTTTCTTGCCTGCTTCCTTCAAGCCGACTCTATTCAATGCATCATCGATATCATCATCTGTTGCCTTTTTTCTAATCTTAGATAATAATTTTAGGTTTGTATACCCGTCATACTGTGGCATAAGTTCCATATTTTCTATGATTACTCCCATATCCTCCGGAAAGCATATATCCTTATGCAAACATTTTCCATCAATAATAACCTGTCCCTCTGTCGGATAAATCAAACCAGCAATAGCCCTCATAAGCATCGTCTTACCAGAACCGTTTCTTCCATACAATCCATATATCTTGCCTTCTTCAAATGTATAATTCACATTGTCCAGTATAGTTCTTTTCTTTAATATCTTTGTATAATTCTTTACTTCTATATTCATACTATCTACCTACCTTTAGTCTTTAACTGAAAATATATCTTTCTTTTTTAATGCCATGCACAACAAAAACATTTGCAATACACATATAAATGCTACCCATATAAACATAATGTACTTGGATATATCTATCTGCTGACTTCTTATAGCCATACCAAAATTGGAGTAAAACAACAAATTCCAGTACTTATTTCCTCCATACATATTCATCATATCACCTGCATATATATGTGCTACAAACAGTGTTAATGTAAGAATAATCCCTATCCTACTATCCCAGATAAGCTCAAAAATAGCCTGCCACATCATAACACTAAAGCTCACTATTCCAAAAAGTATTATGCTTGTAAACATATAATCATCAGATACATTATCCATACTTGTTAGGACAATCGCTATACCTAGTACACTCAAATGAGTTCCTAGCATTAACACCGTATTCTTAAATTGGTTAAAAATTATTTTTCTAGCAACACAGCTTCTTTTTCTATATCTTATTATCTCAATTACGCCATAACTCCCTATATATTTTTCGGTCTCCCCAAAGCCCCAAAATACTGTTATACCAAATAAAAATAATGCCGTAGCATAAAAAAGCACATAACCGTTATAATCAACCCCTGCAAATATACTAGTACACAAAAATGGTAAATAACTAGATATTACAAAATATACATAGAATATTGTAGCCCCTATGCAACATATCTTTTTTCTATCAATGAAACTCATACAATATCCTTCTTTCTGTAAATTTCTTCTATTATGTAATATATCCCCACCACTATACACACATTAATCATTTGATATATAGCCCATATAGGCACATTAGTTTGTATCTGTCTAATCATATTATCAACCACTGATAAGCCACCATATAAAATATCCGTTCTTCCGTAATATGCAATAAACATATTGACGCAAACCACAATTATCATCGATAAATAGTTGTTCCTAGATATTACATAAGCTAACAAGAATAACATTCCACCAAACAATAAAACGCTCGTCACTGCCACAAAATACATTGGCATAATACTGTAAAAATGGTATTGCAATAAGGTTGAATCATCCACCACTACTGTTACATTTATAATCTGCACAAGTACATATATAAAGCTATGCACTATACTTGTCACCACAATCTTATGTATAACTAATCTAAGTCCCTTCACTCTATCTACTCTTGACAGAAGATTAACAGAAAATGGCTTTATATCATCATTAACAAAAAATAAATGCACTAATAATATTACTGATGCTATCAACAAGAAATATCCATATCCGCCATGGGTCCCCACTATAAGATACAAAAGTTCAAACTCTTCGGATGGATAAAGAATAAAATCTTTCTCCATCCAATACCATAGCAACATATAGATAATGAATAATATTCCATATCTAAAAAAGCCTTTACTGTAATTCATCCTTCTTCACCTTAGCTGCTGCCATTATTACAATACATATAAGCGTAACACCTAGCAATATAGCTCCACTTCTAATCATATATTCCAAACCATACTCTGTGAATGGCTGCATAAGATATGTAATGCTATCATCCATCATAACCATCGCCATCCATATAAAGAATGTAATAAGGTATGTAATTACATACTTCTTAGTCAAAAATGCTACACACTGACATATAACTCCGCACAAGCCTGCTGCCACTGCTGTCGCTAATGCATATATTAAATATGCAAGATTAGGGCTTTCATACATAAATGCGAACCAGCCTCCCTGTTCTGAGAATACTTCCATGCCTTTAAAATTATACCCTTCATAAAATACAATCTGTGTCAATCCAAAATTGACAAGTACGCATATCAAATATACACCGAATGGAATAATAAATGATGTAATTATTTTTCCAAAATAATACTTTTTTCTGCTAGTTCGTGCTAAAATAGCATTTACATACCCTCTGGAATATTCTGATATATATCTGTCACTAAACAGATTTAGTGCAAATAACGGCAAAAGCCATAGTAAGATTATCTGTGTTAAATGACCTTCCGAACTACCTGAAAGATATGATGCCTTTGCTGGGTGAATAATCCAGTTGCTTGTAAAATTAAAACCCTTTTCTTCGCACAGTTCTTTCATCTGCTTATCCATCTGAATAATTTCTTCTCGATTTCCTCTTTTATCCCATACACGTTCTCTCTCACTAACCTGATACAAATCAATAAGAGGTATAATTAACATTATTATAATAAATATCAAAACTCTTTTTGTTTTTAATGCTCCCAGTATTTCTTTCCTTAACATATATTCTCCTATTTATATTAGAGTGTATGAAAATATTTAATTATATCTATTTTCATACACTACAAATTTTCTTATTCTTCTACCCAATATCCAGATATTCTATACACCTTACTAATGCTGTTCTTTGTATAAACTTCTTTCTCATAATATGATTCTCCTTTGTTTTTTAATTATTTATATTTTAGTGTTTTCTCCTTTCGCAAGCGACTATATAACAAATAATTACACCTTTCAATAGCTCTGCCCTGAACGTGGCAAAACGCGCCCTCAATAAAAAAACAGCAGCAAATCTGACGATTTGAACTGCTGTTTTTCGTTCTACATATTTATGGGAATAATAATTTTTACACAAAATAACTCATCATTATTTTCAAATTTGCACGTGCCTTTATATTTTCTAATTGCCTCTTTTATTATAGTTAATCCATAGCCATGACCAACTCCTTTTGCAGATAAAAACTTTTTTCCTTTAGCAACTATATTTCCATCATACACATTGTCAAACGAAACAACTATACTATTTAAAGTCTTTCCTATGATGATATCTATCTTTCGTCTATCTTCATCAAGTTTCATACTAGCTTCTATAGCATTGTCCCATAGATTTACAAAGATTGCTGTCATATCTATATCTTCTATTGCATTAAAATCTGAATCAACCATATCTATATCAACCTTTATATTCTTTGACTCAGCCTCCAACATTTTCTGGCTCATGATTATACTTAAAATCCTATTTTCACATTTGAATACATTAGTCATCTTATCTAACTGGCCATATAGATGTTCTTTATATTTTTCGACATCACTATTATTTTCTTTTATAAGAGTTTCCAATATCTCCATATGCTTTCGCACATCATGTGCTATTTTACTTGTTTCCTCATATTTCTTGTTCAACTCTATATATTTTTCCAACTGTTTATCATTCTCAACTTTTATTATTTCTAGTTGTTTCTGCATTCTATCCAATTGCTTAAGCTTATTAAAAGCTATATACAACATAATATTTACACCTATATAAAAAAATGTTTTGCATAATAAATATGTTTTATCATACCCTCCATTTTCATGATTATATATGTTTTTCATATCCGTTAGCTGAATGCGAACTATAACTATTGTACTAACTATCTGCAATAGACTTATTATCATTTCAACCTTTGGATACATTCTCCACTCTATGGTATTAGCAAATATATCATTTAGAAGCATAAGCAACAAATAAATCGTACATATTAGAAGCATCATCATTAAACACAATATATATAAATCATAATTACTACATAGATATTCACCAATACTCAAATGCATCCAATATTCACTTGATACAATATAAGAAATATATAAAATACAAATACTGACGATTACATATTTCACAATAACATATTGCCAATGCTTAGACACATTATGTAATCTATAGTTTCTTTTACATAGCATAAAGTTGATAAAAATAATTTCTATAAATAAACACATAATAACAAACGTTAATCTGGCTTCATTACTTGGAAATATACTCAATATAATATGTGTCATCATCCTACCTCCTGCCATTCACTGTTCGTATATAATGGTCTGTTAGCTTGTCCATAAAATCAGCTTTCTTATTCTGTGCTAGTGGCATAAACTCGCCATCTTCCATTATAATGTCATAACCATTTTCCAATTTCTTTATATGGTTAAAATTAACCAAACAGCTCTTATGTGATGGATAAAAATCTTCTTTATTTAACTTTTCATATATATCCCTTAGATTTTCCTTCACTATATATTTCTTATCACATATCTTTGTATGTACTGTTTTCTTTTTTTCTATATAGAAATATAGAATATCACTCTGCTTGGCATATATAGTTTCTTCTTCACACTTTAGTATAACTTTATTCTCATTATCGCTTTCATATATTGACATCAAATCATCTATTACTGAGAAAATTTCATCCTCCGTAATAGGTTTAACAACAAACTGAAAAGCATGAACCTTATACGCCTGCTTCCAATAATCTTGGTGACTTGTAACATAAACGATAGGAACGTGCATATCTTTGTCACGTATCTTTTCTGCAAGCTCAATACCGTTTATGTTATTCATCTCTATATCCAAAAATATAATGTTGTATTTAACATCATCATTAACTCTTTTTACTAATTCATATCCGTCTGTATAAGTTTCTATATTCATCTCCATAGATGCTGTCATACCATATTTATTCAGTATCATTTCTATGTCATCTATGTACTTTTTTTCATCATCGCATATAGCTATCTTTAGCATACTAGTCTCCTAAATATTTATTACTTGGTCATTATATATATCTTTTTTTCATTTGACAACTTGATTTTTTATTACAAGCACTCTATCCCTTTGCCACCATACCTCCGGCCATACCGCCAAGCACACATGCCACCAAAGCACCAATTGCCTTAGCACCACTTCCATACATCTCTCCTGTAACTATAAGGGATATGATACTTAATGTCACAAAGAACACCATTCCTACTACCATTCCCCACATAAATTTCCGTTCTCCCTTTACCTTACCTATAATTAGGCCGCCGATAAAGTTTGCCACCACATATATGATATATATGCCTACCATCACAACCGTATCAGACAGATTCAGTTTAAAAAGCATCAAACTAAGCAGTAATAACATCAGTATCGTAACAACTGCCACCACAATAGTAGCCTTTAGCACCTGTATAATATTTCTCTTCATTATATATCCCTCCTAATTAAGCTCCGCTATCCTTGTGACTCCCACATATATCTGACTTATCTTATACCATGTTCTAAAGTCCACTATACCTGTCACTGGCAGACCAAATACACTCTGAAACTCTCTGACAGACTCTCTTGTGGCATTGCCATATATTCCATCCGGTGTGATACGTCTGATAGACGGATACACCCTTGCCACCTCATCCAACTGTTCCTGCATCTGACGGACCTTTGCTCCACTACTACCCACTGTTAGATTATAGCCCGGCCATGAGGACGGAATACCTGATATAGCTTCAGCAGTATTTATATACATATCATCCCCATAGAAATATCTGATAATCTCTATAGGAGTATAACCTCTGTCTCCCAAATCCTTAGAGCCCCACTGAGTCATCCAGTTTGGACACTGAACTCTCTTGCCATCACAATATTGTGTAAGGATAGGTTGCTTTACACCTGGTCTAGATAAATACTGGTCAAATATCTCATCCACTACTAAAGAAATGTTGTCATATATGTTCCTGCCGTATATCCACTTGTGGTCGTAAGCGGTAGACGAAGTAATAGTAAACTCGTACCCTTTGTTTCTGTACCATTCTGTATACACACGGTTCAAAGTAAATGACAATATAGCCAATACATTTGCAGTTATAGTTGAATCTGGCCAAGTGGCATATATCTCACTACTTGCCACATTCTTTATATAATCTCTAAATGGCACATAATAATTCTTAGCTGTATTGTCTGACGGTGAGCCATCATGAACTATTATAGTCTCTGGCACTACCACTCTGCTAAGTACAATCTCTCCACTTTCATCCATAGGCTTTATCTCATCCTCTGCAATCTTAGGTGGATATACACCATACAATGTGTGTGCAGGTATTACAATATCACTACCTGACCCTGTTGCTGTAGCAGGCGTAAGCTTAACCTCCTGCACTGATGCCGTATCTGTCAATATCTCTATACCAGATATGTCTACCGGTTCATATCCTTCCGCAGTTACATAGATTGAATACTCCGAATACGGCTGGATAATATTATCCTTCGTCAAGCTAAGGTCTACTGGCGGCGCAGCTAGATCTATACTATCTGTCTGACCTGAATTATTTGTTCTTAGAACCTCTATAACATTATCTGGCTGACCAGCATATGTAAGATTTATAGTTGCACTCTCAATAGGGATGTTTACATTACTTGTAACGTTTATTTGCAGTTTTCCTGTATTAGGCATATTAGTCCTCTAATAAGCTTTTTTATATGTATATTCGCGAAGTTTTGTTTTAATGAATTATAATCCTAATAATATGTGAATCATCTATAACTATCATAAAGTTAATTCGGGATTCAACTTTTATAAATAAGATAAATATGGTAATATCTTCTTAAATGGAGGATATAAAGATGAAACGAACACTAAAATACTTATGTGAAAATGAAGAATTATACAGTAACATTATCACAACAGAAGATAATGACGCTATTCTTGAAATTGTTAGCGGCTCTGCTTACACATGGTCCATCACATTAAGGAATGCTACATGCATACCTGATAACTATGACTGTCTATGCTTCTCTAAAGATTCACTAATAGAGAAAGAAGATAATACATATATCCTAAAAGGCACTAAAAACAATTGGGATGATGACATATATGATGACCCCTTCGCTATAAGCTTCACTGATGCCATAGTAAATATCAATGTATTTAATGCTACCGAACAGCCATTTATGACATCGCCTTGGCTTCATCTATTTTCTATTGCCAGCGTTATCCTAGATAAATATTATTTACCAGGAGATTATCTCAATGATAAAGAGAAAGCATTGATGCCTCTCCTTAGTGAATTATGTCAGCTATGCTACTGGGCACGTATTCCAGAAGAGTATCAAAACCTTAAGTTTCCCCTTCTCAAGGAATGCATACGCCATATGCATTATGATGAACTCCTTGCCCCTCTTGATAAAATAGCCAGTGAGTATGAAAACTATAAAAAGATACATAGACTCAAAGACTCCTATATAAGTACTTTAAACAACATAAAATATGAGCCTCTTTGGCGTCACCTATACAATCTCATAGTTGAATCGCAAGCCTCATACCCATCTAGGATAAACTTCTACTGCACTAAGGAGCAACTTGAAGAGAAACGCATCGAGATACAAAAGCTGATGGAACAATATGGCTACTTGGGCACATATCCTGACTTTGTTAAACATGGCAAAATAACTAGCCTACATCTGGCTGAAAGCTACGATTTAAGTTACTTTGTAGGACATGAGAAAAATGTCATCTTCCGTATTCACTGTACAGAAGATTACTTCAACGAGCATATATCCATTCAATTCCTATGCGGAACTGAAATGCTACGCAAACAGAACATTTCAAGTGATATATATGCTTGTACCTTCAAAGGTAAAGGTCGACGTTTCTTCAACACCGTTACATATGAAGAATGTTTCCAAGATACTGATAATGACAATAATATATCATCACACAACCTAGAAACCTATATTCATATAGCTACTAAGAGAGCTGAACTTAAAAAGCTCTCAAAAGAAGAAAGCATTCAACTTACTAGCGTTGATATATCATATTTAAGATTATTCTTATCAATCTTCATTATAATGGGAGGTCTGTTTGGAATCTTTATGACTGTTGCTTTCATAGCTATGGCTGCATTATGCGCCTTATTATTCGGTCAACCTGAGGTTATACCTTCTATGATTACGGAGATACCTTGGTGGATATGCCTAGTCTTCTGTTGGATTGGTTTCGGCGGTATCATGGGCATCATAACAGTTTTAGTAAAAAGAAAATAATGTCCGCAGACTAGCTCGATTTCGCTATGACCTTTTTACATTTTCTATGCTTTTAGTTTTTTCAGCAAAGTTACTTCGTAACTTTGGTCAAGGCTTCATCTCGCTACCGGACATTCGTCCGCAGACTAGCTCGATTTCGCTTCGCTTCATCTCGCTACCGGACATTCGTCCGGTAAAAATAAAAAACAAGCTACAACCGTTTACAAGCAAGCTTGCACGGTTGTAGCTTATTTTTTATTTTTGTCGTCTGCGAAAAGTCTTCGCTACATTATATATTGCTATGGAATGTACGTGCTATAACGTCATCCTGCTGCTCTTTTGTAAGCTTAATGAAGTTTACAGCGTATCCTGATACACGGATTGTAAGCTGAGGGTACTTCTCTGGATGCTGCTGAGCATCGAGTAATGTCTCTCTTACAAGAACGTTTACGTTAAGGTGATGTCCACCCTTCTCTACATATCCATCAAGCATTGAAACTAAGTTGTCCTTCTGTGCTTCTGTTACTACCATAGTTGGTTCCTCCTTTTACAATAAATATTTTTTATGTGTAATCAAAACTAATATTTCAAATTATCTGACTAGCAGCATCCACATCCGCCTTCAGCGTTCTTTATCTGCTCTTCTGTAAGCTCGATATCAAGGTCGCCAAGAACTGTGAATGTAGCATCCTTACCAAGTGCATCTGGAAGGATTGTAAATGTGTTAGAGATACCATCCTGAGCATTGTCAAATGGAAGCTTAGCTACTGATGATAATGATGCTAAAGCACCGTTCTCATCACGGCCGTGCATTGGGTTAGCACCAGGAGCAAGTGGGATACCTGCCTTTCTACCATCTGGTGTGCTACCTGTATTCTTACCATAAGCAACATTTGATGTGATAGTAAGGATAGACATTGTAGGAACAGCCTTTCTGTATGTTGGATGCTTTCTGATCATGTTCATGAAGTCATCAACAAGCTCTACAGCTAACTGGTCAACTCTGTCATCATTGTTACCATACTTAGGGAAATCTCCCTCTATCTCGTAATCAACTACGATACCCTGCTCGTTTCTTACACACTTAACCTTAGCGTACTTAATAGCACTAAGTGAGTCTGCAACTACTGAAAGACCAGCGATACCTGTTGCGAACCATCTTGTTACATCTCTATCATGAAGAGCCATCTGTAACTTCTCGTAGCAGTACTTATCATGCATATAGTGGATGCAGTTAAGTGTCTGAACGTAAAGACCTGCTAACCACTCCATCATATCGTGGAACTTAGCCTGTACATCATCGTAATCAAGGTACTCTGTTGTAACTGGTCTGTACTTAGGACCGATCTGCTCAAATGTCTTCTCATCAACACCACCGTTGATAGCGTAAAGGAGACACTTAGCGAGGTTTGCTCTAGCTCCGAAGAACTGCATTTCCTTACCAACTCTCATTGAAGATACACAACAAGCAATTGCGTAATCATCACCGTGAGTTACTCTCATCATATCATCATTCTCGTACTGGATAGATGATGACTTGATTGACATCTCTGCACAGTATCTCTTCCAGTTCTCAGGAAGTCTTGTAGACCAAAGAACTGTCATGTTTGGCTCTGGAGATGTTCCTAAGTTGTCAAGTGTATTTAAATATCTGTAAGACATCTTTGTTACCATAGAACGTCCATCGATACCGATACCACCAAGTACCTCAGTTACCCATGTAGGGTCACCAGCGAATAATGCGTTGTACTCTGGGATACGAGCAAATCTAACCATACGAAGCTTCATGATGAAGTGATCAACGAACTCCTGAATCTGCTCCTCTGTATACTTGCCAGCAGCAAGGTCTCTCTCAGCGTATACATCAAGGAATGTAGATGTACGACCAAGTGACATAGCAGCACCGTTCTGCTCCTTAACAGCAGCAAGGTAACCAAAGTATGTCCACTGGATAGCTTCCTTAACGTCTGTAGCTGGCTTAGAGATATCGTAACCGTAGATCTCACCTAACTTCTTTAATTCCTTTAATGCTGAAACCTGATCAGCTAACTCCTCACGAAGTCTGCAGATTTCCTCTGTCATATCGCCTACTACTGAAGCGTGCTGAGCCATCTTATCCTCGATAAGTCTGTCTACACCGTAAAGTGCAACTCTTCTGTAGTCACCGATAATACGTCCTCTACCGTAAGCATCTGGAAGACCTGTGATGATATGAGCATGTCTAGCTAATCTCATCTCTGGTGTGTAAATCTCGAATACACCCTGATTATGTGTCTTTCTCCAGTTTGTAAATACATTTATGATCTCAGGGTCAACTTCGTAACCATAAGACTTACATGCTGTAACAGCTGTACGGATACCACCAAATGGCATGAAAGCTCTCTTTAAAGGCTTATCTGTCTGGAAACCAACGATAGTCTCTGTATCCTTATTTAAGTAAGCAGCTGCATGTGATGTGATTGTAGATGGAACCTTAGTGTCCATATCGATAACACCGCCGTTCTCTCTCTCCTGCTTAGATAACTCTAAAACCTGATTCCATAAGTCAGTTGTAGCCTGTGTTGGTCCAGCTAAGAACTCCTTGTCCCCTTCATATGGATTATAGTTCTTCTGGATGAAATCTCTTACGTTGATTTCCTGTGACCACTTACCGTCAACAAATCCTGCCCATTCAGGCATCATTTCTCTTCTCATGTTACTGTTTTCCTCCTGTTTAATATTTTATAATTGTATTTGAGTCGCTGACCATTTAAAGTTTTCTTATTTTTTAAGTACATTATCAAAATCTTTTTAGAAAACTTTGGTCTATAAAACGACAGTTACATATATCTTTAATACAAATTCATTATATGTGAATATTGTATACAAGTCAATATTTTTGATTGTTCTAAATTAGGTACAAAAGCATATATATATCATTTAGCTACCACTCTACAGATATTATAAGCGTAAGAAACAAGAAATATTGACTACTTATATTTAACAACAGCGAGAAGTACCAATGCTACTTCTCGCTGTCTCCTACATACTCTTTGCTAGTTTCTCATATATGTTTGGTCTATGCTTCTTTAATGACAGCAATTTACCTGCACCATCTATAAAGCAGTGTTCACTACAACCTGTCGTTCTAAGCTCGCCTGTTTTCTTATCTACTATTTCATATTCTATTTCCAGCTTAATTCCATTAAATTTGTTTACTTTTAATCTAACGATTACTTCGTCGCCAAATCTAACCATTGAATGATAATTACAGGTAACTGACATGACTGGCGAAACCACATCCTCAGTTTCTATATCCTCCATAGGACAGCCAATCTGCGCTAACCAATAAACCCTAGCCTCCTCAAACCATCTAATATAATTGGAATGATGAACAACAGCCATCTTATCAGTCTCATAATACTGTACCTTGTGTATATACTCTATCATCTCAAACCTCCTAGTATAGTAGCAAATATCTAAATATCCCCTTCTAATACATTTTCATATTTATCAAGGATGTCCATAATTTCCTTTGCCATCGATGGATTTTTCTCTATAAGATTGTGTATCTGACGTTTGGCATTCTCCATATTAGTAGTATTAAAATCAATGGCATGTCTAAGTCTTTCTCTTCTATTATTAAGTGCATTTCTGATTTCTTCCATCTTTTTTCTATCAACAATGGCATCTACCTGTGATGGCCATACTGAAGTGTCATATATCTTAAGCTTTTCTAACTCTGCTATAAGTCCCTCTATAGACTTATAAGTGTTATCAGAATTCAAATGAAATGCCTCATGCTCCTTCTTTGCATTAAGATACAGCCTCCACAAATCATTAAGTTCATAAGAACTTTTAACACCATGAACTTCATATAGATAATCCAGTCTGCTCTTCACATTCACATATAGAAGCTTGTACTTATTCATAAGGCCTACTGCCTTATTCATCTTACGTTCCGTCAAACGCAATTCCGCAGTATACTTCTGATGTAATACTATAAGTGCCGCTCCTCCCATCAGTGCAGCAATTATAACTCCATATATGCCCATTACTACATCCGCATCTGTTGTTGTCATAGTGAACAATAGCATTACTATAATTATGGCAGCTGCCAACATGCCGATAAACGCCAACTTTCTCATAATATCTAGCTTTTGTTTAGCATCTCTTTGCTCGTACTTTAACGCCACCTTTTCACCCTCTATATGATTCAAATCAGTTTTTAGTCGCTGACAATCCTTCTCATCATCATATATAGTCTTCAATATATCTTGTATCTCATGCTCGTGGTGCTGCATATATATATATTTACTCTCAGGTATCTTCGTAGCATTTTCACGTATAGACTTTTTGTCTTCCCTAAGTGTGATTATACGTCTAGCGTAGTACTCTAACTCACTCTTTATAGGTTCCTCCGCATTTTCGACCCTGTGTAAATCGTCAAGGTAATTATTTACCGCCCTATATTCCATCTTTGAACTATCTACTTTTTGATAACATATAACAATCTGCTCACATAATCGCTCCGCATAAGACTTCTTCTCATTTGCAGTATTATTAAGCTTTTCCTCTATCATTGCCTGGTCTATAAGTTCTCTATCTAGTGGCTCATACATATCTGCCACGTCACCGTCAGATTCTACATTAACCATTCCATATAAGCTATCCTTATCAAAGAAGTCGTCTATTTTGTTTTTCTTCTTTTTAAAAATATTGAAAAGCCCCATAGCTCCTCCTTACCTATTTATCAATCTATAATCGTCTTTCCATCTATCCAGTATCTGTCTAATGCCATCATTGTAGGCCTGCAATTCCTGACTTCCATCATATTTCAATCGTTCTCTTAGATCCATATATTCTCGTTCTCTTACCAATAGCTTACGATTACTCTCAATAGCCTTCAGATAGTGATCAAGCATACCACTACCCACCTGATATTGATTGGTAATATCCAGTAGTAGCTTATCACTTCTCGCGAATATAGCTGCGCAGATAAGATTATCAAAATATTCTTCATTTCTATCAATATCGCATGCCATCTTATAACAATTCACAGCATCCTCAAACATAAACTGCTTAGAATATACAACTCCCAGATTGTTCCATATATTAGCTACAAATGGCGCTTCATACTTTTCAGTTGTATCAGCTAGTATATCCTTATATGCCGCTGCTGCACTTACAAAACAACTTCTATCAAGCAACATGTCTGCTCTTGCTTTCATTCTCTCCGGCTTTGACTTACTTCCTAAAGCTCGTATAGTTGCCTCTATACTCTTATATTCCTCGCTACTGTAATAGCCAACCGAGCCTAAAACTTCCATAACTAATGCTTCTAAGCCTGCGTTATAATCTACTTTCTGCTTAAGCTTTTGACCTAATGCTGGTAATTCAAGCTCATCTGATATAAACTTAATCAATTCGTCACAGAAAAACTCAACTCCTACCATATATGTGTTGTTATACAGATAATAGCATAACTCCTCTATAGAGTAGATATTTACACCTGATTCAGTTATTACATAAGGATTGGCAGTTCGCTTGCCACATAATAATAATCCACTCACATTGAGCCTCCTGTTACGTTTATATTTTGTACCTTTAACTAAATAGCTGTGATACACTAAATGTTTCTTTAACTATCATATGAGTAGCTTTAAAGAAATCACCAAATCCTAAATCCTCGACAATCACATCAAATGTATCATCGTCTCTAAAGGACAAGCTTATAGCTACTCTTGTAGTCTTGTTTGGTCTGTCTGGAAATGCATCAAGACTTATTCTAATATTCTTGGCATAATCTCCATATGGGGAATTAAGCACCATCTGTATACTCTTAACATTATCAAGAATACACTCTGCTCTAGCTCCTGCCTCATACCAGTTGCTTCCCGCTTTTGCCACTGATATAGCTGTATGTCTGCCATTATGATTAATCATAAGACCTATATGCGCCTTTGTTCTGCCACTACACTGTATGATATAATCAGAAAAGTCCTTTTTGTTATATCTAGCCAGTGCATCATAACAGGCACCTTTTACAAATAAATTGTATCCCTTAAACACTCTTCTCTTAGAACACAATTCCACCAATGAATTTTCTGCAAAATCCGAGTAGAACCCAACACCTGTAAGAAATACCGTAGTAACTATCTGCTTATAGAATTCATCCTTGATTATTGATAAGAATCTTTCGTCTGCCAGACGTTTATCTCTATCATCATCTAGATATGTCAAATCTATATCATTTGAATAGTCAACCTCTGTAACACTTATTATGTTAGGTTGTTTATTTCTAGCTATACTTAGTTTCTTATATGTAAAGTGCTCTGAATTAAAATCAAATAATGCAACATCATTTGTCCAAAGCTCCTTCTTTTGATTGAGGGTATAATATATAAAACTCTCTGTATGGCTGAGAACTCTTATTTGACCCTCATCATATCCCATACTTTTTAAAACATCATATATAGCATCTACCACTACCTTATCAGTATTCTCTACAGTCACTGATATAAACTGTGGTGTGCACACCTTATCTAGACGTTTCACCTCATCTAGTAGCTTTTCTATGAATATTTTAAGCAATCCATTTGGAGTGTATTTTGTATCGTCTAAATATATAGCCTCACCCTTATAGATTCGCTCCATAAGATTTCTTATGGTATATTTCTCATCGTCATCCTCATATGACCTAAGCTTGGCGTCATCGCCGATACACCATTCCATACTGTTTTTTATCTTATACATAAGTGTAGGTATAAGATATTTTGTTTCTCCTTGTATGGTACTAAATGATTTAGGCTCTGTCGCATCCTTTGTCACATAGCTTACCTGAGTATAATCTACCGATATGTCAATACCCATTGCATACGCTTCTATTAAGTTTTCTGTAACTTTATTTTCTGACATATATACATCCTTCAGCTAACGCCTACTATGCTCCTCTACTTTGCCTCAAATACCAAATCTGTGAGTTTAGACATAATCATATACTCTGCTGCCATCTCTGACAATGTTCCTTCTTCATGCATATCAAACGATACAAGCATATCATTAAGCATTGTATATCTACTCTGTCTATCTGATACCTCCGAAATATTCGTATCGCTTAATGTGGCATTACTACTCTCTGTAACAGACTGTTCTCCTGCATACTCTTCTGTAATATAATACTGAACATTTTCTCCATAGAACAGTATGAACTCCTGAACAAATATGCCTCCACACACTTCACGCATCTCCTTGATTGTGTATGTCTGCTCCTTCAAACTGCCAGTCTCCAAAATGTAATGAATAAGCACCTTATTCTTAGGGTTTGTATGATATTCTACTATCTTTTTATCCATTATAGATACAGGTAGGTTAAAATATCTTCCAAAATCCTTGAAGAACTCAAATACTTTTCCACGACGACACATATCAAAGACAATATCCCTACATATGTTTATCTCTTTATCTGATAAACTCTGCTTTTGACTACAATACTTTGCATAAGCATATCTACACATATCATGGATAGGATTGTCCTGTAAAATATCTCTTTCTATGTAACTAAACACTTGCTCATCTACTATCTTCTCTTTTACAAAATAGTCATATGATTTAGCAAAAAGATATGCTCTACGAATCTTTTCACCTGGGCCTTTTTTATAATATGACTCATATACCATTCCAATATATGCAGCCTTTGCACCTGTGTATAGAATAGTTGCTATAAGATTCTCTTCAAGGTATCTATCTTCATAATTATAGTCCTTACAAGACTTCCATATATCGTACATCTCCTTGGCAGTGCCATTGTAATACAAGCCTAAATACTTAAGAACGTTTTCATTATACTTACCCTTTCTATACACGTGTATAGCCATCTCAAGCAATAATTCATCACGTTCAAATTCTTTCATATCTATAAGCTTCGATACACATCTAAGCAAACGACCTGGATCTATTATGGAGTATCCAAATTCCTGCATATACTGGTATGCACGCTCATACATACCTCTTAAAATCATAAGTTCCATAAGCTTTATCCTTGGTTTTGTACCAAAGAAAGTTCCATCTACATTCTCCAGATATTCGTCTACCGCCTCCAAATCATAGTTAGATGAATAATAATCTACTATATCCTTCTCAACATAATTCTTATATTGCGGACGAATGCCATCCATATGAACCATATATTTAAGAATGCCTATAGTTCTGTCTGGATGCTTTCTGTACTTCAAATATCTGTCTGCTATATGTAAAATCAACCATTGATTCTCTGTAGACATCTCGAAACATATATCTATATATTCTTCCATATCTAAAAGCTTATTTACAGTATAATCTACTGACTTTGCATATCTAGCACCGTTTACATCTATAAAGATAATGGCCGCATCCTCAGTATACATCTCAACATAAGCTTTGCCATCCACCATAGGATATCTCTTTATCTGACCTTGTTCTTTATGGATAACCATAACCTCTCTTATGTTATCCTGCTTACATTTTATCATATATGTACACAATATCTTAGGCAGCTTATCACATATCTCTGGTGTAACCATCGCATTTTTCAGCATAGCCTTATAAACCACTGCCAAATGTTCATCTATAATTCCCTGCTCCATACATTTAGCAGTGAATCGTTCCATTTGACTTTCATAATTTCTATATACACTATCAAGCTCGTACTTGTTGCGAATAATATTCTCATATACAAGTGCCAGCTTTTCATTTGCCATACTACTGTTATATCCAAAATACAACAATACTAATTGTGGCAATGGCCTATCATAATTCTTTGGCAAGCTATATATAAAATATTCATATAAACTAGTAAGCTTTATCTCTTCATTTACTGCTTCCTCGTACCATAAAAAATACTTATGTTGAGTCTTGTTGCCCTTAATTAGCATACTTACAATAGCCATCAATATGTTTTTTGTGCCATATATGTCATACAACTCAGCCAATACAGAGAATAACAACTTGTTAAAGCTTCTAGCTCCCATGGCTAACTCTGCCAACTGTTCAGCCAATCTTTTCGAAATAATTGATTCCCTACTGCCAAAATTCAGTACTTGTAACTCAAAATCATCCAATACTCTTAACAGTGCAGGATGCTCATTAAAAATACTTATGGCTTCAAAATACATAAGTGGGGAAGTCATTCCTTTTCTATACTGTTCCTTTATTCTAGTCAACTTAATGCTTATATTATTATCATAGGTTTCATCAAGATAGAACAATATCCACAGTATCTTCCAGCTATCGCAGGTTGTCTCATATATATTCTTTATCTTATCTATAATCTCCGCTGTAAAATCAGGATTTCTTTTCTGTATAGTTCTAACATAGAGATAATAGCAGTATAGTTCCATATCTCTATCTTCATCTTCGAATAAACTCTCCGCAGCATTTTCAAGTAACCATGATGCGTCAGCTTCCATACCCTTAGATATACATATCTGTGCCTGAAGCAATCTAAGGAATATATAATTATCCGCCATACCTCTCATGTGTTCTATTATAGTTAATGTATCATCAGTCCATCTGTCCATACTTAATCTATGCACACGGAAATCAATATACTTTCTAAGTATATCTCTTATGCCTAGCTTATACATTTTCTCCGAATGAGCAGTTTTTGTATCATCCTTCACTGACACAGTGTATCTTATGCGCTGTGACTTTGTAACAAACTCAATATAGCCAAAGTTATTACCTGCATGAAGTTTATTAGCATTAATGTAATATTTAAACTCATAATTACTTCCTGCAAAATCACTGGATGTTATTTTACTTTTCTCAACAGATAAGAAATCTCCATCCACTATCACATCAATGTAAGCATATCCCCAGCTTTCCTTTGATACTACTATAACATCTCCCTGATCTTCAGTTATACATGTGTACTCTTTGCCCTCTGATGATATAGCTATTTTTGTAGGATTCTTTTTATTGGCAGCTATAAGGAATTCCTCCATAGCCATCTCCTGATTAGGCGAATCTTTTAATCCGTCATACATTGATATCAAGTAAAAATCATCTTCAAGGAATATATGAGTAAAATCAGGAGACTTGTATATAGCAAGCGCCTCATCATAATTCATCTGCACCAGATTCGCAAAATGGAATAGATTCTTTATCTCTCCCATAGATGATGTAAAGCTTGTTGAATCAACCTTAAACTTAAAAGGTATCTCAACCTCTCCACCATTACTTACAACACATATATTTCCCTCTACTACATCGCCTTCATTAAGATACTTTCCGTCGATGCGATAAGTAATAATATTTCTTCTGCCTAAGAAGGTTTTATTCAGTATCTTCACATTTTCATTGGTTGAAAATACTATACCCTCAAGCTCCAAATCATTAGAAGAATACACTACAAAGCTATCCTCTGTAATCTTCTCTGAGTACAGTCTTCTATCTATCTCAGATACAGACACTTCTAGTACTGGCATATCATATTCAATTATTCCTCTTGCCAATTTACTAACAAGTTCTTTCATGTTACTCTGTAGCTTCCTTTCTTATCCTGTCTAAATGATTTGCAATCTTAGCCTCATATCCATTATCTGTAGGCTGATAGAATGTTATATCCTCCATACCATCCGGAAGATATTGTTGCTTTACATAATGATTCTTATAATCATGAGCATATTTATAATTTAATCCATGGCCCAGCTTAGCTGCACCTTTATAATGAGCATCCTGTAAGTGAGCTGGTATTGCCCCCATAGGATTATTTTTAACATAATTCATAGCTGCCTCTATACCCATATATGAAGCATTGCTTTTCGGTGCTGATGCAACATAAGCTGCCGCTTCCGCCAATATAAGTGTTGCTTCCGGCATACCTATCTTATGCACTGCATCCGCAGCTGCATTTGCAACCACTAGAGCCTGTGGATCAGCAAGTCCTACATCCTCCGCAGCACATATAATTATTCGTCTAGCTATAAATGTAATACTTTCACCTGCGTAAAGCATTCTAGCAAGATAGTATAATGCTGCATCCACATCCGAACCACGCATACTCTTTATAAATGCCGAAATCGTATCATAATGATTATCGCCATCCTTATCATATCTGGCTGCTCGTTTCTGTATACACTGCTCTGCTACCTGTAATGTGATATATATCTTTCCGTCTTCACTTCTCTCAGTAGTAAGGATTCCTAACTCAATAGCATTCAAAGCCATACGGGCATCACCACCACATACATCTGCCAAAAAGTCAGCTGCATCCTCAGCTATGACTGCATCATATGAGCCCATGCCTTTTTTTTCATCATTTACAGCTCTATAAATAAGTTCTTTTATATCCTGTCGTTCCAATGGCTTCAATTCAAATATAATAGAACGTGAAAGAAGCGCATTATTCACCTCAAAGTATGGATTCTCTGTAGTCGCACCTATAAGTGTAAGTGTTCCATCCTCAACAAATGGTAATAAATAGTCCTGCTGACTCTTATTGAAACGATGTATCTCGTCTATAAACAATATTGTTTTCTTGCCATACATCCCCATAGAAGCCTTAGCTGCCTCCACCACTTCTTCCATATCTTTCTTATTGGCAACTGTGGCATTAATCTGCTTAAAATCAGCACTAGTTGTATTGGCAATAACCTTAGCCAACGTGGTCTTACCTGTGCCTGGTGGGCCATAAAAAATAACTGAGCTTATCTTGTCCGCCTTAATAGCTCTGTACAAAAGCTTATCCTTACCTATGATGTGCTTTTGTCCAGCAACCTCCTCTAGGGTAGTTGGTCTAAGTCTTGAAGCTAATGGTGACTCCTTTTCCATACTATTGCTACGCATATATTCAAATAAATCCACCATTACACCTCCGTTCCGAATCATATCGACCTTATTTCTTTATAGGGTCACATACGGATTTAAGTATACCACATTTCTCGACAATACACCATATAAAATATGGTATTTCATCAAAAAAAATGTCGATTATCTTATTCGTGTTTTTTTTGTGTTTAACCTTGTGTATTTTTCTGTTTTATGGTAAACTTACACCACTATAATGTATCTTTAAATCGTTGAAGTTCGGGAAGCTTTACATTTTTAGAAAACACTAAGAAATTTTAAGGAGGTTCAAAATGGCTGATATAAACTATTCAGAAATCACACCGGAAATTCTTTCGTTGGCTAACAAGTGCTGTGAACATACTATTGACCCTGCACTTTATGACAAATACGAGGTTAAAAGAGGTCTTCGTGACTTAAATGGACACGGAGTTCTTACAGGTCTCACCGAAATAGGTGAAATCGAAGCATATAAAATAGTTGATGGTGTTTCAACACCTACAGAAGGTCATCTGTATTATCGCGGATATGACTTATATGAATTAGTAGATGGTTTCTTAAAGGATGACCGTTTCGGCTTTGAAGAGATTACATATCTTCTTCTCTTTGGTACATTACCAAACAAGGATGAATTAAAGAGCTTCTGCTCTCTGTTGGCAAAGTATCGTTCATTACCTACAAGCTTTGTCCGCGACATTATTATGAAAGCTCCTAGCCGCGATATGATGAACACACTGGCAAGAAGCGTACTTACACTTTACTCTTATGATGAGGCTGCTGATGACATTTCTATTCCAAATGTACTTAGACAAAGTCTTCAGCTTATATCTTTATTCCCTATGCTTTCAGTATACGGATACAGAACATACAGACATTACCATGATGGTGAGAGCCTTATTATCCATACTCCTGATCCAAATCTCTCTACTGCTGAGAACATTCTCTACACATTGAGACCAGACCAGAAGTATACTCCATTAGAAGCTAAGATATTAGATATCGCTTTAGTTATCCACGCTGAGCATGGCGGTGGTAATAACTCTACATTTACAAATCATGTTGTATCATCATCTGGTACAGATACTTACTCTACTGTTGCTGCCTCACTTGGTTCTCTAAAAGGTCCTAAGCATGGTGGTGCCAACATTAAGGTTGTACAGATGTTTGAAGATATGAAAAAGAACATTGCAGACTGGGAAGATGAAGAGGCTATTAAGGATTACTTAAATAAACTTCTTAACAAAGAAGCATTCGATAAAGCTGGTCTTATCTATGGTATGGGACACGCTGTTTACTCATTATCCGACCCTAGAGCTAAGATTCTTAAGAGTTTCGTAGAAAGTCTCTCTAAAGAGAAGGGTAAGAACAAAGAATTCGCCCTCTACTCTGCTGTTGAGCGTCTCGCTCCAGAAGTTATTTCTTCTAAGCGTAAGATGTACAAGGGTGTTAGTGCCAACGTAGACTTCTACAGTGGCTTTGTATATAGTATGTTAGACCTTCCAACAGAACTTTACACTCCTATATTCGCCATCTCAAGAATATCTGGTTGGAGTGCGCACCGTATGGAAGAACTTATCAATGCTGGTAAGATTATACGTCCTGCTTATATGAATGTGGCAGAGCATGTACCTTACACTAATATTGAGGATAGATAAATTCTGGTTTAACTGTTTAAAAGAACTTCGAGTAAGAATGCTACAGTTTTATTCTAGGTTACGAGTATTAGATTTTCTAAACGATTTGATAAACATTTTTTAATAGCACGCAAACGTCTCCTTTTCGCCATCCGTGGTTCGGAGGAGACTTGCCGGCAACTGACTTCACTATGCTATTGATATATTTATTTGGTATAGCAAAATTCCTTTGGAATTTTGGTCACGCTCGTGTTCCGGCATTTCTATTTCTAAAACAAATCATTAAGAAAATCTACATACTCTCCACATGAATAAAACTTGCATCATGCTTACTTGAAGTTCTTTTTTTAGTAGAATTTATCATTTCTCTTA
>JBGVKG010000049.1:0-2598 GCA_045123575.1 Lachnospiraceae bacterium | reverse complement strand
AGCAGGGATGAATAAAAGTGCTATGAAGCCACTTTTGACAAAAGTAGCAAACTGTTGTAAACTTGTGAAAACTAATTAGTGAAATCTTATGTCTTAGGGGCTCTCTTTTGTTTTCTAACTGACAGTAAATTTACTCTATCTTCGATTGTGAGCTAGTTGACAAACAAATAATTAAAAGTATAATAGAACTAAGCTATATTAAGGTCGTGCGTTTCTAGTGCAGCCCAATAGCTAGCGTGAAAGTCTTAAGGCGGATCTGCCGAGGTTTCCAAAAATTCAAAATATAATATAAAGGAGGTATGTGCTTAGTGGGTAAAGTAGATGTATCGATTAAGCAGTGGCTTAAGAACAAGGAACGTTTTGCAGACTTGTTCAATGGAGTAATATTCGACGGAAGGAGGGTAGTGTTAGCCAGCGATTTAACGGAGATAGATAGTGAATCAAATGTTATAATCACAGATAAGAATGGAAAAGATAAAGCTATTCAAAGATATAGGGATATATTGATGAAGTGGAAAAGTGGTATAAGTCTAGCAGTATTGGCGATAGAAGCACAGGAGAAAATTCACTACGCTATGCCGGTTAGAACCATGTTGTATGATAGCTTGTCCTATATCGAACAGATGAAGGAGATATGGAATGAACTTGATGTAGAATGTAAAATGTCAATAGATTCAAATGAGTTTTTTTCTAGATTTAGAAAGGATGATAAGCTTTATCCTGTCATAACTATAGTATTCTATCACGGAAATGAAGGGTGGGATGGAGCGACAGAATTATATGAGCTGTTTGACATAAAAAGAGATGCAGTAGAAATAGAGATATTGAAACAATACGTGTCTAACTATAAAATTAATATATTGGATGTAACGAATGTGGAAGATGCTGATAGATGCTGATAAATTTCAAACGGATTTACATGTTATATTTGATATGCTAAAATGTAGGAAAGATAAGATACAAATGCGTAGATATAAAGACAATCATAAGGAAGAATTATCACATGTGGATATAGAAACTGCATATGTGATGAAAATGTTGCTTAATGTAAATGTCTTAAAAGATATAGAGAAGTATAAGGACGAGGAGGAAGTAAATATGTGTAAAGCTTTTGATGATATGTTAGAAGAAGAAAGAATGGAAGGGAGAGAAGAAGGTAAACTAATTCAATTGATTGAACTTGTTAGGGAAGGTGTTATATCTTTAGAGAAAGCTGTAGAAAAATCTAAACTACCAGAATCAGAGTTTGAGAAATATATGGTCACTGTAAAATAATGTATAAGAGAATCGGAACTTGATTTATAAGTGATATTTACAAAAGTCTGGCTATAATAGTCAGACTTCTTTTGTTGTGTTGAATATAATATTTCTGGGTTAATTGACCGATATATAAACTAGAGTATGCATACGGAGGTGAAGGCAGTGACAAAGGTAAACATACTAGGGAGTTGCGTATCTAGAGTGGCTATGTTGGCAGGAGATATAAAAGGTCATGGCATAGCAGGAGAAGGGCTGGAGCTTGGATATTTCTTGGATAAACAAAATATAGTTTGTGCGATGATGCCGAGAGCCTTCACTGATGAGGCGATAGACAGCATAGACCCAGAGTGCCTGTATGATAATTCTCGATTAAAGTCGCTACAGCAGTGCCTAAATAAGAAAACTGTTCAGATGCTTTTCGAGTCAGATGCGGAATATTTGGTTATGGATTTATATGACTTTCATACAGATATGATGGTCTATAACGGGACGATGTTTTCTACCTGCGCTCATGAGTTTCTAAATACCCATCTCTATAAAGAGAATGCATCTAAGATGGGTATAGCAAACTTCATGGAGCTACCATCTAGGATGTGGTATTCGAATGTGGATAAATTCTTTCAGATGATAATGGAGAAGTATGATAGTGACCATATTATCTTGAATAGATTTCATTCTAATAGATATTACCTGGGAAAGGATGGTCTCATAAAAGAGATACCAGATATGTATAAGAAACCATGGCACTCCAAATGGGAATATAACCATAAAATCCGTCAGCTGGAGGACTATATAATAGAGAAATATAATCCCTATGTAATAGATTTATCTAAGTACTACATATGCGATGAGAACAAGTGGGACAACCTGAATGGAGCTCACTTTGAGCAAGAATTCTATGAGCAGACGTATAGTATTATAACGGATATAGTTAATGGTAGGGCGGATAGGAGAGTTTATAGTAAGCCATGGTTCTTGGAGAGGCTTGCTAGTAGAGAGACTTATAGCACTAAGTCAGAAAAAGCTAGCTTAGGGGAAAATAATGTAAAAATGGGATGCAGGACTAAATTGGACATAGAGCAGGGGCTAGTGATGTTCCATAGGCTCATAGAAGATGAGGACCCGCTGTGGATGAATATCTTGACCAAATTGTACATTGCGGCGCCAGAGGACGAAAGAGTGCAGGCATATATGCAGGCTAGCGTAAAATTTTATTCGGAAAATTAAATAAAGACATAGAAAGAGGACACTCCTTTGTGATAAAGTATTTAGCGCTCAAACCAATACAAACAAAGGTAGGTGTCCTCTATGATTAAGAGTATAAAGTATTTTGAAGAG
>JBGVKG010000048.1:0-69787 GCA_045123575.1 Lachnospiraceae bacterium | reverse complement strand
AATGTTATCATAAACCGCATAGGAGGAACATACGAATTTCCAGCTAATATAATGCTTGTAGCGGCGACAAATCCCTGTAAATGCGGATATTATCCAGACAGAGCAAAATGTAATTGCAGTGAGCTTCAAGTGAAAAACTATATGGGAAAAATAAGCGGGCCTGTTCTTGATAGAATAGATATATGCGTGCATACACCTATGGTAAAGGTGGAGGAGTTAGGTAAAAAGAGCGGTGATACAACTGAAGATATACGCAAACGTGTAGAGCGGGCTAGAGAAATACAATGTGAGAGATATGCTGGCGAATCATATAAATTTAATTCTCAGATGCCATCTGCCCATGCTTCGAAATATTGTGTGTTAGGAGCAGATGAAACGAGGATTATGAATATGGCTTATAATAGCTTTGGATTAAGTGTTAGAGCGTATTACAAGATATTACGTGTGGCAAGAACTATTGCGGATATAGAAGGAAGTGAGAATATTACTCAACAACACATTGCAGAGGCCATAGGCTATCGAACGGAATTAACTTAGAAAGGAGGAAAATATGGAATTTGAACAATTGAAGTACTGGCTGTGGATGACATATATTAAGGATATGTGGCGTGGTAAGGCGGAAAGTTTCCTTGAAGTATTTGGGACGCCTGAGGAGCTTTATCATAGTCATGAGGGCATTTTGAAAAAAACGGGAATATTTACTGAGCAAGATATTTATAATGTAATAGAGTCAAAAAACACTATAAATATAGAAGAAAAATGGAAAGAATTAGAGAAAAAAGGTATACGATTCACCACATATGAAATGCAGGATTATCCAAAGAGACTTATGCAATACAAAGAAAAGCCACTATGGCTTTATTATAAAGGTCAAATGCCTACCGATGAAGAAAGAATGATTGGCATGGTAGGGGCAAGAAATTGCAGTGCGTATGGAAAGATTATGTCAGAAACTATCAGTGAGCAGATAGGCACATATAATGTAGGCATAGTCAGTGGTATGGCAAGAGGAATAGATGCAGCAGCTCATATGGGGGCATTGAGAGCAGGTGCTAAAACATATGCGGTGCTTGGATGTGGAGTTGATGTTTGTTATCCTAGAGAAAATATTGAACTTTATATGAGGATACAGGCGCAGGGCTGTGTGATGTCTGAATATATTCCAGGCTCGGAACCATTAAAATGGAGATTTCCAGAGCGAAACCGAATAATAAGTATGTTGTCAGATGTTGTGGCAGTTATAGAGGCAAAAAAGAATTCTGGCTCTTTAATCACAATGGATTACGCATTACAGTATGGAAAGGAGATATTTGCTGTACCTGGGAGAGTGGGAGATGTATTGAGTGAAGGGTGTAATGAAATAATAAAAACTGGGGCTGGATTGCTTACAGAGGCTGAAGATATGCTGTTTGCAGCAGGGGTATCTTCACTGGGGGCAAAAGATAATAAAAAAAATAATTCAAAGATTGTACTTGAAAAAGAAAATGATGTGGTGTATAGTTGTCTCGGTCTGTTGCCTCAAAACATAGAGGTGATAGTTGAGAAAACGGGCATGACTGCAGCTGAAGTTTTCCATAATTTAGTGCAGTTAATGATGGTTGGCCTGGTGATTGAACCGACTAAAAATCACTATAGTAGAGCAAAATAAGGGAACTTGGAGGAAATGATTTAATATGGCAAAGTATTTAGTAATTGTGGAGTCGCCAGCAAAGGTGAAGACAATTAAAAAATTTTTAGGTTCTAATTATGAGGTTATAGCTTCTAATGGACATGTAAGAGATCTCCCAAAGAGTACATTGGGAATTGATATAGATAATGATTATGAGCCAAAGTATATCACTATAAGGGGAAAAGGTGACAAATTGGCAGAAATAAAGAGATATGTAAAAAAGGCAGATAAAGTATTTCTTGCGACGGACCCTGACCGTGAGGGTGAGGCTATTTCATGGCATCTTAAGACAGCACTTAAGTTGGATGATAAGAAGATAGTTCGTATTACATTTAATGAGATTACAAAAAATGCAGTTAAGGAATCTTTAAAACAGGCAAGAGGCATAGATATGAATCTTGTGGATGCTCAGCAGGCAAGAAGAGCATTGGATAGAATTGTTGGATATAGTATCAGTCCAGTTTTATGGGATAAGGTTAAGAGAGGATTAAGTGCAGGAAGAGTGCAGTCTGTTGCTCTTAGAATGATATGTGACAGAGAAGAGGAAATTAACTCATTTATCCCAGAGGAGTATTGGACATTAGATGCTACACTTAATGTAAATGGTGAGAAAAAGCCACTTGTTGCAAAGTTCCATGGCGATAAAAATGGTAAAATAGATATAACAAGTGAAGCACAGTTAGATGATATTTTAAATAAGGTTAATAAGGCTGAGTTTAAAGTAGAGGAGATAAAGAATGGTGAGCGTGTTAAGAAGGCGCCATTACCATTTACTACAAGTACATTGCAGCAGGAGGCAGCAAAGGCACTTAACTTCTCAACACAGAAAACTATGAGACTGGCACAGCAGTTGTATGAAGGTGTGGATATAAAGGGTTATGGAACTATAGGTTTAATTACATACCTTCGTACTGATTCTACACGTGTTTCAGATGAAGCTGACCGTATGACAAGAGAATATATCCTTGAAAATTACGGTGAAAAGTATGTGGCAAATCAAGAACAAAAGAAAAATAATGGTAATAAGATACAGGATGCTCACGAGGCTATAAGACCTACACAGATGGAGATTACTCCAACTGTGGTAAAGGATCAGCTTACAAGAGATTTATTTAGATTATACCAGCTTATATGGAAGAGATTTGCGGCTAGCCGTATGGAAAGTGCTGTATATGAGACAACATCAGTTAAAATTGGTGCTGCTGGATATTTATTTACAGTTTCTGCGTCTAAGCTTGCATTTGACGGATTTATGTCTGTATATGCAGAGGCAGATGAAGAGAAGGAGCAGTCAAATGTATTACTAGGAAAGATTTCAAAGGATACAGAACTCTCTCTCTCATCAGTTGATAAAAAGCAACATTTTACTCAGGCACCTGCACATTTTACAGAAGCAGCTCTTGTAAAGGCATTGGAGGAACAGGGAATAGGAAGACCAAGTACTTATGCTCCAACTATTACAACTATTATAGCCAGAAGATATGTTGTAAAGGAAAACAAAAATCTTTACGTAACTGAACTTGGAGAAGCTGTCAATAAGATTATGAAGACAGCATTTACAGTTATAGTTGATACTAGCTTTACTGCTAATGTAGAATCACTTCTAGATATGGTAGAAGAAGGAAAGGTTCAGTGGAAGAATGTTATAAGAAATTTCTATCCAGATCTTAAAGAAGCTATAGATAATGCTGAGAAGTCTTTGGAAAAGATAGAGATTGAAGATGAGGCGACAGAAGTTGTATGTGATGTCTGTGGCAGAAATATGGTTATAAAGTATGGACCACATGGAAAATTCCTAGCATGCCCAGGATTCCCAGAGTGTAAAAATACAAAGCCATATTATGAGAAGATAGGTGTGAATTGCCCGGTCTGTGGAGAGGATATTATAATCCGTAAGACAAAGAAGGGAAGAAAATACTTTGGATGTATTAATAATCCAGAATGTGAATTTATGTCATGGTCAAAACCATCATCTAAAATGTGTCCTACATGTGGCAAATATATGGTTGAAAAGGGTAGTAAACTAGCATGTAGCGATGAGCAGTGTGGTTATGTAGAAAATGTATAATGCGTTAATTGAATAATGCGACAATAACTATAATTATTAAATTTAATTTGAAAAAATCTGAAAATTTTATAATTATAATAAAAAAGCCTTGTTGTTGATGAAAAAGTGTGATATATTATAGAATATAATCAGATTTGTGACAACAGGGCTTTTTGGACGTGAATTATATCAAATAATAGTACAGGATAGGAGGACTGTTTATGAGCGTACAGTTACTTGATAAAACAAGAAAGATAAACAAGCTTTTGCATAATAACAATTCAACAAAAGTTGTGTTTAATGATATATGTCTTGTTTTAAGTGATATTCTCAATTCGAATATTCTTGTCATCAGCAAGAAGGGTAAGATATTGGGAAGTAGTAGTATAAATAATGTGGAGGAAATCAAGGAGTTGATTAGCCACGAGGTAGGTTCTATAGTTGACCAGATGCTTAACGAAAGATTGCTGGCGATTTTGTCAACTAAAGAAAATGTGAATTTATCTACATTGGGATTTGGTTCAGACGCGTCTAGGAAATTCCAGGTGATTATTGCTCCTATAGATATTGCGGGCGAAAGATTAGGTACACTATTTATATATAAGTGTAATGAGCAATATGACATTGATGATATAATTTTGAGCGAGTATGGAACTACAGTAGTTGGTCTGGAGATGATGCGTTCTGTAAATGAGGAGAATGCCGAAGAGGAAAGAAAGATTCAGATAGTTAAATCTGCTATTGGAACATTGTCATTCTCAGAGCTTGAGGCTATTCAGCATATTTTTGCTGAGCTAGATGGAGATGAAGGAATACTTATCGCTAGTAAAATTGCGGACAGAGTTGGAATAACACGTTCAGTTATAGTAAATGCTCTTCGTAAGTTTGAATCAGCAGGTGTTATAGAGTCACGTTCATCAGGAATGAAGGGAACATATATCAAGGTTCTTAATGATGTTGTGTTTGAAGAGCTTGATAAGCTTAAGAAAAAATAGTAAACTACATAGCTAAATATACCGATAAGTATAGTAGATACTTAGGGTTTAAACGGAATTAGACCACCCCAGGGCATAAGGAAGTGCACTGGGGTGGTCTGTTTTAGTAAAATGGTACTTTTTTACTATAATGATGTTATGGGCATAAACAATATTTTAACTGGAACAAGCGACAAAATACCACAAATTATCCTTGCTATTTTTGTATGTGTAACCTATAATGTAAGTTAGGCTAATTGTCAGAATTAGGTGGCAGGATATGGTAGGTTTTAAAGAAAAGGAGAAGAATTATGATTAACTCGAACGCCTACAATTACATAAATGTATTGACTAAGGCAGCAGATGCGTCTTGGACAAGAAATGAACTGATATCAAACAATATTGCAAATGTTGATACACCAGGGTATAAGAGAAAAGATGTAACATTTCAGAGTTACCTTATAGAGGAACTTACAAGTGGAGATACAAAGGCACTTAGAAATAAGATTAATGATGTGGACACATCACATCTTAATGCTACTATTTATACAGATTATTCAGAACTTTCATATAGATTAGATGGCAATAACGTTGATATAGATACAGAAAATGTAGAGTTGGCATCTAACCAGCTGTACTATAATACTATACTTGAGACTATCAATTATCAGTTTGATATGCTTCAGGCAGCTATGCAGAGACAGTAAGGAGGGGTAATATATGGCTATATTTACATCATTTGATACAAGCGCATCTGGTATGAGTGCACAGAGACTTCGTTCAGATATTATTTCGCAGAATTTAGCTAATGTTAATTCAACAAATTCACAGGATGGCGGTGCATACCGCAGAAAGACAGTGGTTTTTGCTGAGAAGAATACAACATCCTTTGGAGATATATTGTTATCGGCTACACATGCTGGTAATGGTGTTAAGATTACAAAAATAGTGGAAGATCACGAGACACCTATGAATATGGTATATGACCCATCACATCCAGATGCTGATGAAAATGGTTATGTTGAATATCCAAATGTAAATGTTGTAACAGAGATGACAAATCTTATAGATGCGTCGAGATCATACGAGGCTAATGTTACAGCGTTTAATGCATCGAAATCGATGGCTCTTAAGGGCTTGGAAATTGGAAAATAATTAATTATACATACATAGAGAAGGGTAGATAGATTATGGTAGATACATCGTTAGGTATATCATCTTTATTACAGGGTATCCAAAGTCAGAAAAGTAATCTTACTTCAGTGGGAACAGCGAGTACACAGGGAGCAGAAAACACATTCTCAGCCATATTTGACCAAATGTTAGACTTGGTTGGTGAAACTGACAGTCTGGCTGCAGATGCAGAAGAGGCAGAGATTAATTTCTCATTAGGAAAGGCTGACAGTACCCATGAGGTGACAATAGCGCAGCAGAAAGCATTGACATCATTGCAATATACTGTAGCAGTGAAAAATGCACTTATGGAAGCATATCAGGAGATTATGAATATCCAGATTTAGTAATATAAAGTAACAGTGGAGAATCATCATGGATGAAAGATTAAAAGACGTACAACAGAAAATAGTTGATTTTTGGCAAAAATATGATAAAAAACAGAAAACACTTATAGTGAGTATAACAGCAGTAGTTATTATAGCGTTAATTATAATGGCAGTAGTGCTCACAACACCTAAATTTGAGTCGGAGCTGATAACATGTACAGATACAGTTGAAGCTGCTGATGTAACAACTATATTAAGTGGAGAAGGTATCGAGTATAGAGCGGAAAATAATGGACTTCGTATTATGGTTCAGGATAAGGATTTGATTTCTGCTACATATCTTATAGCTCAGAATGGAATGACAGCCACAGCATATACTTTAGAGGCTTATAATGCAGATGGTGGTTTTTCTGTAACATCAACAGATAGAGATAGACAGTATCAGAAGTATCTTGAAGACCAGATGAGACTGACTATAGAGTCATTTGACTATGTAAAGTCAGCTGATGTCATGTTTTCTATGCCAGAAAATAAGCTTACAGTATTAGAGTCTGATGAGGAGACTTATGTAAGTGTTAAACTTGTATTGAAGAAATCTATGCCAGAAGGTGCAGCAGCAGGTATGGCAGAGTTTATTAAGACTGCAGTTGGAAATGATACTACAAATAGCATAACTATTATAGATAATACTGGTAAGACATTGTTCTCAGGAGCTACTAACTATACAGATGGTACTCATGTTAGCTTGGATTATAGACAGGGTATTACGGATAGATTTAACAATACCGTTATAACAAATGTTAGTAAAGTGCTTATGAAGTCTGGATTCTTTGCAGAAATAGCAGTAGCACCTGCACTTAAGATTGACTTCTCACAGAATAAAGAGGTTACAACAAAGTATTTTAATGATGATGAAGTTATAGATAACTATTATCATTATGAGAGTGAAGGTGTATCAGGTTCAGCAGGTGTGCCAGGTACTGATTCTAATGACGATGATACAACATATTATATCGATACAGGTGACGGCTCATCTACATCGGTATCTATAGATAAGACTCAGTTTGCAGTAAGTAGTACTATTTATTCTAAAGAGGGTGATATAGGTACATGCGATTATGATTCATCTTCTATGACAGTAACAGTTAATAGATATGAGATACATAATGAGGATTCTCTTAGAGCAGCAGGTGTATTGGATAATCTTTCATGGGAAGAATACATAGCTAACAATTCGCAGCCAAAGGTTATGGAAATAGACCAGACTATGATAAATGCTGTAGCTATGGCATCTGGTATTCCTGTTGAGAAAATTGTAGTGTTAGGATATATAATTCCTATGTTTGAAGCATCAGATGGAGATGGAGACTTTGTACAGACATGGCTTCCAATTATTGTAGCAGTGCTTATCCTCGCACTTCTTGGATTTATGGTATGGAGAAGTCTTAGACCAGTTGAAATCAATGAGGTTGAGCCAGAATTGTCTGTTGAAGAATTACTTTCTGCTACTAGAGAGAAGCAGGCTACAGTTGAAGATATTGACTTGGAAGAGAAGTCAGAAACTAGAAAAGCTATTGAGAAATTTGTTGATGAAAATCCAGAGTCAGCAGCATTGTTGCTTAGAAACTGGCTTAATGATGATTGGGATTAATCAGATATATTTGGAGGTGTGGTAATGGCTAAGAGTCCACAGATGTCAGAGGTATCAGGAGTAACCAAAGCAGCTGTATTGCTTATTGCTTTGGGACCAGATAAATCGGCGAAGATATTTAAACATTTAAAAGAAGATGAGATAGAAATGCTTACCTTGGAGATAGCAAATACACGAAGTGTATCGCCACAGACCAAGGAAGATATAATGGATGAATTCTACCAGGTGTGTCTTGCGCAGCAGTATATTGCAGAGGGTGGTATCGGATATGCTAAGGAACTCTTGGAAAAGGCTCTTGGTGCAGAAAAAGCACAGGATGTTATCGGAAAGCTTACAGCGTCACTGCAGGTACGTCCTTTCGAGTTTATAAGAAAGACAGATCCAGCACAGCTTTTGAACTTTATTCAGGACGAACATCCACAGACTATTGCCCTTATTCTTTCTTATTTGCCAGCATATCAGGCATCTATGCTTGTATCATCCCTTCCACTTGAGAAGCAGGCTGATGTAGCAAAGAGAATCGCAAAGATGGATAGAACATCTCCTGATGTTATAAAAGAAGTAGAACGAGTATTGGAGAGAAAGTTATCTTCACTGGTAAATCAGGATTACACAATTGTCGGTGGTGTAGATGCTATCGTAGATATCTTAAATACAGTAGACAGAGGAACAGAGAAGCATATTATGGAAAATCTGGAAATCGAAGAGCCAGAGCTTGCAGACGAAATCAGAAGAAAGATGTTCGTATTCGAGGATATTCTTGCTCTGGATTCAAAGACTATACAAAGAGTGTTGCGTGATGTTGATCATAATGATCTGGCTGTTGCTCTTAAGGGTTCAGTTGAGGATGTTCAGAATGCAATCTTTAGTAACCTTTCAAAGCGTCTTGCTGCCATGATTAAAGAGGATATGGACTTCATGGGTCCAATTCGTATGAAGGATGTTGAAGAGGCTCAGCAGAAGATTGTTAATATTATCCGTAAGCTTGAGGATACTGGTGAGATTATTATTTCTCGTGGCGGAGGTGACGAGATCGTTGTCTAATTTATATAAAGGTTTTACTGTGACTATGGGCAAACAGGACAGGGTTATAGACTGTAATGAACTTATATCTGAAAAGGTCGTTATGGTGCAAAGACCTGTTATGACTGATGAGTTTAGTAGTGATGGATTTACTGTTGGTTTTGGTCCTATCAGTGTGGATGAAATAACAGGAGATGATACACATATTATCGGAAATCACACAGAAGATATAGAAACAGTAATAGAAGAAAAAGTATCAAAGAAAGAAATAATTATCGCAGAAGCGCAGGCAGAGGCTGATTCTATTGTGGAGCAGGCTAATGCCGATGCTAATGCTATTATAGCTGCTGCACAGGCGGAGGCGCAGCGACTAAAAGAACAGGCATACAATGAAGGTTTGTCAGAGGGTATGGCACAGGCTGAAGCTAATGTTCAGAGTGCTATAATGAATAAGGAGCAGGAATTTAAGGCGCTTGAACAGGAATTGTATGCAACATACCGTGCTAAAGAGGAAAAGATGGAGCCACAGCTTGTGGAAACCATACTTAAAATATTTGCTGATTTTACAAATGCTATTGCACTTGATAAGAAGGATATGATTCTAACTCTTGTCAATAATGTAATGTCAGGCGGCGAGGTCGGAAGCAATTTTATAATACGAGCTTGCCAAGAAGATGCTGAATATCTTCGAGAACATAAGGATGATATTGTAGGTGCAATAAGAAAAGATGTTCATATTGAGATAGTAACAGATATGTCTATGAAGAAAAATCAATGTCTCATAGATACAGATATGGGCATTTTTGACTGTAGTTTAGATGTTCTTCTTGAAAATCTTATAACGGATTTAAAGATATTGTCAGCAACAACATAGTTTACTAGGAGATATGACATGTCAGGTTTAAACCTTGAAAAGTATAAAAATGTATATAAAAAATGCTATGCCAGAAAGATGGGCAAGGTGTCTAAGGTAGTAGGTCTGACAATTGAGTCTATAGGTCCAGACGCGAACCTTAATGATTTATGTCGTATTACAGCTAAGGACAATCCAAATATAGAAGTGATGGCGGAAGTTGTTGGTTTTAAAGATAATAGGATATTGCTGATGCCGTATGAGAGTGTAGATGGTGTGGGTCCAGGAAGTATAGTTGAAAATACAGGGAGTGTTTTAAAGGTTGCGGTTAGTGATGATATATTAGGTAAAACGGTGGATGGTTTAGGAAGACCGATACATGGTGATGCCCTTGAAGACGCCACAATGTATCCTGTAGATGCTACACCGCCAGACCCTATGGATAGAGTTATTATCAGTGAAGTGCTACCACTTGGCGTAAAAGCTGTAGATGGTCTTATGACAATAGGTAAGGGACAAAGAATTGGTATATTTGCCGGTAGTGGTGTTGGAAAGAGTACACTTATGGGTATGTTTGCCAGAAACACTAAGGCTGATATAAATGTTATTGCGCTTATAGGAGAGCGTGGTCGAGAAGTTAGAGAGTTTATAGAGCGAGATTTGGGCGAGGAAGGTATGAAAAGAAGTGTGGTCGTAGTGGCTACTTCTGATAAACCAGCCCTTATAAGAAATAAAGCTGCAAAGACGGCAACAGCTATAGCAGAATATTTCAGAGACCAAGGTAAGGATGTACTGCTTATGATGGACTCACTTACCCGTTTTTCTATGGCTCAAAGAGAGATAGGCTTGGCGTCAGGTGAACCACCAGTTACAAGAGGTTACCCGCCAAGTGTTTATAGTGAGATGCCAAAGCTATTAGAGAGAGCAGGAATGGCGGAAAAGGGCTCTATTACAGGATTGTACACTGTCCTTGTAGATGGTGATGATTTCAATGAGCCGATTACGGATACTGCGAGAGGTATTCTTGACGGTCATATTATGCTAAACAGAAAGCTTGGACATAAGAATCATTATCCGGCTATAGATGTATTGCAGAGTATATCGAGATGTATGAGTCAGGTAGCTACTAGAGAGCATAAAGCTATTGCAGGCAAGCTTAAGAGTGTGTTGGCGACTTATAATGAGGCAGAAGATTTGATTAATATCGGAGCTTATAAGAGTGGTTCTAATAAAAATATTGATTATGCTATAGAAAAAATTGATCAGGTTAATGGATATTTAAGACAAGGCACAGATGAGAAGTTTAGCTTTGATGAAGAGATAGCTATGCTTAATGCGATATTTGAGTAATAGATAGGAATGGGAGTATAATCCATGGCTAAGTTTATATACAAGATGCAAAATATTCTGGATATAAAAAATAAGCTAGAGACGCAGGAAAAGACGGCATTTGCATTAGAAATGCAGAAACTTCGTACTGAAGAGGAAAGGCTTGAAACTATCCGTGGAGAGATACAGGCATACCAAGATTTGATTAGAGAGCAAAAGGATAAGGGAATAAATATACTAGAGTGGAAACGTTGTAATGAAGCTTTAAGATACAAAAAAGATGAAGAGAAAAGTCAGATTCAAAGAATAAAGCATCAGGAAAAAAACGTAGATATAGCTAGAGGTCGTTTGAATAAGGTTATGCAGGAGAGAAAGACCCAGGAAATCTTGAAAGAGAAGGCTTTTGAGGAGTTTGTGCATGAACTTAATGAAGGCGAAAAAAAGGAAGTAGATGAGCTTGTGAGCTTTACCTACAATAATCCGGAAGACAGGTGATAAAGATGGCAAAGAAAAAGAAAAATGGATTAAATGAAATAGATGAAAAGAAGGGTAATCCCATTATAACAGCTATTATAGCTATACTTATAATAGTGTTATGGTTGGGATTGTTTGCCTTGTGTATTAAATTGGATGTAGGTGGATTTGGAAGTAGTGTCATGAGACCTATATTTAAGGATGTGCCAGTTATTAAGGAAATCCTGCCAGCGGAAAAGGTTAAAGATGATGAATATCCATATAAGAGTTTGGCAGAGGCTATAAACTACATAAAGGAATTGGAGTCACAGATAAAGGTTCTTAAGGATGAAGCGTCAGCAGATGCAGAAACTATTGCAGATTTAGAGGCAGAGATACAGAGACTCAAGGCTTTTGAAGAGAGTCAATTGGCATTTGAGAAGCTTAAGGAAGAATTCTATGATGAAGTAGTATTCGGTGATAATGCTTTATCTTATGAGGAGTATAAGAAGTACTATGAATCCATAAATCCAGATTATGCAGAGGTGCTTTACAAACAGGTGCTTGAAAAGTATATGTATGATGAAAGATATGCTGATTTGGCAAATGTTTACGCTGAGATGAAGCCAAAGCAGGCGGCTGCAGCATTATATGAAATGACAGGAAATCTTGAGGTAGTAGTAGCTATATTGCAGAACATGGAAGTAGATGACAGAGCTGAGATATTGAATGCATTGTCAACTACAGATGCAGTTTTCTGTGCTAAGATAACAGTAATGTTATCACCAGAAAAATAAATATAATAGAGTAATGTGGACCTGTATCGTTTGATACAGGTCTTTTTGCTAGACTAAAAGGTATCACGCTAAGGATTGTGTAAAAAAATACGAAAAATTTGAAAAAATTATTAAAGTTTTAGGTGGTAATAGCCGATGAATATACTGTAGAAAAATATAAAAAGGAGGTGAGATGATGACGAGTACAGGCATAAACGGATTGAATCTGTTTTCACAAGCTGCTGTATCAACTGGTCAGGCAAGTCAGTCCACAGGTAAAGTTGAAAATTTTGATGATACGTTACGAAGTATGAAAAACGACGGTGTATCTGAAAAGACAGAGACAGGCAGAGTGGAGAAAAGTGGTCAGGACAATCCTAAAGTAGACCAAATGACATCTGCGAATACAAAGAATCCTGTTAAGAAAGAGGATGAACTGACAGATGAGCAGATAGCAGCTATATCTGATGAGATAATAGGTCAGATAAAGCAGGTTATAATGACAGAGCTTAATGTTTCAGAAGAACAGTTAAACAACGCTATGGAAGTGTTGGGAATGACTGAGGAAAACTTGCTTAATCCAATGGAGCTACCTTTATTGCTGATGAAACTTGAAGGTGTTGAAAATCAAGGTGATATGCTCACTAACCAAGATTTTGCAAAGGACTTAAGAAGTATCATGCAGGCGTTAGAGGATATCAAGGAAAATGTGAATACACAGGTAGAAGAACTTGATACAAAGCTTTATGAGGAAAATGTTGAAACAGTTGATGAAAGCCTTGTGGATGCGAAGGACGACCAGTCGGTAAAGGCTGAAAATGACATATCTGATGATGATACTTCAGAGTTACCAAAGATGGAGGAGGCAAATCAATCAGATGCGCAAATGACTGGAAATGAAAGTAATGCTGATGATAATGATGGATTGCTTCAACGTAAAGAGGTAGCAGACACAGAAATTCATGATGATTTGAATCTTGATAAGCAATTATTATCTCCGCAGGATTTTGCGGCAAAGCTTACAGAAGACTTGACACAAAAGGTTGGCGAAACAAAAGCTAATGATATAGTTCGTCAGGTTATTGAGCAGGCTCAGGTACAGGTAAAACAAAACGTTACCTCTATGGAGATGCAGTTATATCCAGAACATCTTGGAAAGGTGCTTATACAAGTTTCAACACATGATGGGCATGTAACAGCACAGATAACTGCAGAAAGTGAAGCTGCAAAGACAGCAATGGAGACACAGCTTACATTGTTGAAGGACAATCTTAATAACCAGGGACTTAAGATTGAACACATTGAAGTGACTATAGCTAGTCATGCATTTGAACAAAATATGCAGGGAGAGAGAGGCAATGATGAGCAGGCAGCACAAAGTAGAAAATCACGACGCAATATAGGTAATATATATGGCGAAGCTGATGACGAAATGTTGGCTGAGGAACAGCAAAAAATAATGGAAATCACAGGAAGTACGGTTTCTTACTCCGCATAAAAAGAGACCGAGAGGTCAGAAAGGAGACAAAATGGCAATATCAGTAGAAAATGGAAAGGTTGAATCTACCTACACAGAAACATATCAAAAGGAAGATACAAAAGGAACAAGTGCACTTGGTAAGGATGCCTTCTTACAGCTTTTAGTAACACAGCTTCAGCATCAGGATCCATTACAGCCACAGGATAACTCAGAGTTTGTAGCTCAGTTGGCACAGTTCTCATCACTTGAAGAATTACAGAATATGACATCAACAATGGGAAATAGCAATGCATTAGGTCTTGTTGGAAAGTATGTTATAGTTGAAGTTGGTAAGTCGGAAGGAATCTCAAAAACAACAACTGTTCAGGGTTGGGTTGATTATGTACAGATGGTTGATGGTAAGGCGAAACTTTCTATAAACGGAGAACTTTACAATTACGAAGATCTTGATTCTGTTGCGGACGATTACTATATAGCAGATATTATAGGTGGTGCAGGAAATTCACAGGGTGGAAATGGCACAACAGGTTCTGGTTCGACAGATAGAGGAGAAGCAGATAAGGAAGCTGACAAGGAAGTAGAAGCATAGAATTGATTTAAGTAAAGGAAGGGATAATAATATGGATATTAGAAATAATTTCTCTTCAATTGAACAAATTACCGGTCAGTACTTAAGTAATCAGTCAAACAGACCGATAAATAAAACAAGTGATGGTTTGTCGTTCCAAGAAGTCTTGTTGTCGAAGAAAACAGAACTCAAATTTTCTAAACATGCAGATGCAAGATTGAGCGAGAGAAACATTAGCTTGTCTGAAGAACAGCTTGAACGTCTAAATGCAGGTGCAAGAAAAGCAAATGCAAAAGGTATAGGTGAGTCACTAATGCTTATGGATGGCCTAGCATTCATAGTAAATGTGAAAAATAACACCGTTGTTACAGCAATCGACAGCAGTGCAAGCGAAGAAAATGTATTTACAAACATCGATGGTGCCGTTATTGTATAAGGCTTGGACCTATTGCAGGAAAGCTTCATCTCTGACTGACAGATGAGATGGAAAATGACGGCTCCCTAAGGAGGTCAATTAATTATGATGAGATCATTGTATTCTGGTGTATCAGGACTTAAGGTACATCAGACAAGCATGGACGTTATAGGTAACAATATCGCTAACGTTAACACAGTTGGATTTAAGTCACAGAGAGCAACATTTGCAGAATTGTTTTATCAGACAACACAGTCTGCATCTGGCCCTAATGCTGAGACAAGCACAGGTGGACAGAATGCTAAGCAGATAGGTCTTGGTTCAAGTGTTGCACAGATTTCTGTAAATATTAAGGGTGAAGGTGGTTCACAGTCTACAGGTAATGATACTGATTTAAAAATTAATGGTCAGGAATTCTTTGTTATTCAGCAGAGTGGTACTCAGTACTATACAAAGGCTGGTAACTTTACTGTAGATGCATATGGAAATCTTGTTACAGGTTCAGGTGGATATGTAATGGGATATGCTTCTGCTAGAGATGCATCAGGCGATTTTATTTTACAGACAGATGAGCTTAGACCTATATCACTTTACGGTGAAGAGTATATGCTCACAGCTCCTGCACAGAGTACAAGTGCTACACTTACAGGAAATATCAATTCGTCTGACGAAGACTTTACAGCAGATGGTTTAGGTTATAAGACAGCTGATTTATATGTGTATGATTCTCTTGGAAATACATACAATGTTCAGTTTAGAATTGAGCAGGATGCAGATAGTACAACAGGATATACATTATCAGTAAACAAGATATTTAACGGTACAGACGAAGTAAATACTATGGATGTTGTGTTTAATGGTGGAGATACATCTATCGAGGTAGATTTCGATCCAACACAGGGTACTGTTGTAAGCGCACCTGATTTTACAATATCACTTGTACAGGATGGAACAACAACACCAGTGGATACATTCCCTCAGCCAATAAATGTAAATCTTGGCGGACTTACAAATTATGGTAGCAAATATTCAGTTGTATCTACAAGAGGAGATGGAACAATCGACAATCTTGGAGCTGGTAAGGGCGTTGGTAGCATGATTAGAGTTGCTATACAGACAGATGGTAAGGTAGTAGCTTCATATGATAATGGTGACACACTTATCATTGGACAGATTGCAGTTGCAAGTTTCTCTAATGCAGCAGGTTTAGAGAAGGTTGGAGATAACCTTTTTGCAGCGACACTTAACTCAGGAACAGCCAATACAAATGACATTACAGCATTTGGTGATGATATGTCTAGCGGTGTATTAGAAATGTCTAACGTAGACTTGGCAACAGAGTTTACAAATATGATTGTAACTCAGAGAGGTTATCAGGCTAATTCAAGAGTTATAACAACTTCAGATACTATGATTGAAGAACTTTTAAATCTTAAGAGATAATATTTAAGATAGCAGGATGACTCATTTTCTGTGGGAATTGGGTCATCCTTTAGCTATTTTTCAGACGTATAAGTAACTATAAAATAAATATTGTCAAAAAAATAAAAAAACTTAAAAAATTTTATCAAAATTTGTTGGTAAAATGGCAGAAATGTGGTATTATAATATAGATTATGTTTTAAATTATTCGTAGTGAAAACAGGGTAGGTGGAAAATAAATGGATTTAGCGAGTTTGATTGGTCTGTTGGCCGGCGTTGTCGTTGTAGTATTCGGTATAATAAGTGGTGAGCAGGGACTTCCAGCTCTTGGTAATTTCGGTGACGTGCCATCTGTTATTATCACACTTGGTGGAACGATGACAGGTTTGTTAACATCGAATGCATTGTCAGATTACATAAATGGTTTTAAGAGTATTGGTTTGGTTATGAAAGCTCAGGCTATTGATGAAGCTTCTGTTATAAAGAAGATTATTGATTTGTCTAATATAGCTAGAAAAGAAGGTCTTCTTCAGTTGGAAGAGGCGGCGAATGAGCTTGATGATCAGTTTATGAAGAAAGGTATACTTCTTATTGTAGACGGTACTGAGCCTGATTTGGTTAGAGCTATTCTTGAAACGGAATTAGCTTGTGTAGAGTCAAGACATAAGAAAGTTATGGGCTTCTGGGATGATATGGCATCTATGGCTCCTGCGTGGGGTATGATTGGTACCCTTATCGGTCTGGTTAATATGCTCGTATCACTTGATGATCCAAGTTCTATCGGACCTAACATGGCGGTTGCGCTTCTTACAACATTGTATGGTTCGCTTGTAGCAAACTGGCTTGCTATACCTGTATCAAAGAAGATGGGTGTAAATAATGGTAATGAGGTTATGCTTAAGGAAGTTATGATTGAAGGTCTCTTGTCTATACAGGCAGGTGAAAACCCAAGAGTAATAGAAGAAAAGCTTAAGTCGTTCTTGTCACCAACTCAAAGAGAAGAGTTTAGTGAAGCGAACAATGAAGGTGGTGAATAATTATGGCTCGTAAAAAGGGAGGAGACATAATAGTTACAGGTTCACCAGCTTGGATGGCGACTTTTAGTGATTTGATGAATTTGCTTTTGTGCTTCTTTATATTGTTGTTCTCAATGTCATCTGTAGATGCTGCAAAGTTTGAAGAGATAGCAGCTTCATTGAGCTCTAGCTTCAGTATATTTGATAGCGGCTCACCATCTATTATTGATGGAAGTTTGGTTTCAAGTGGCGTAAGTCAGTTGACGCAGTTAGATAACTATCAAGAATCTATGGGTAAAAATGAAGATGAGAATGATACCACATTGGATAATGAAGAAGTTAAAGATAAATATGACCAGATGCAGTCAGAGGCAACAGGTGAGTTAAAAGATAAGCTTGAGGATGAACTGGGTAAGGAAGGTTTGTTGTCAGGAGATTATGAAGGTTTCATAGATATGGATATTACATCCCAGTATGTTACATTAACATTAAATGGTGCCATATTATTTGACTCTGGTAATGCGGCTATAAAGAACTCTGCTAAAGGTTTTATAGACAAGCTTGGTGATGTACTTACAAGGTACAAAGAAAATCAGATTGAGATTAAAGGATTTACAGATACCGTTCCAGTTGGTTCGGGTTCTAGATATAAGGACAATATGGAGCTTTCACAGGCTAGAGCATATTCGGTGTACAAGTTCCTTGTGACAACAAAGAATATGAGTCAGGATAAGTTGGAATGTGCAGGTCGAGGAGAACAAGAACCTATAGCATCTAACGATACAGAGGAAGGTAGAGCTCTAAACAGAAGAGTAGAGATAAGAATATACAGTATTATAAGTACAGAGTAACATATCCAAGGAGGCATTTATGAAAAAAGGGCTACTAAATCTTATACTTTTAGTTTTAGTTATCACAAATGTAGCTTTAACAGCCATATTGGTATTTGCAATCGTACCAGCTATGAATTCAACTACATCGTTGGTAAAGAAAGTTGCAGAGGCTATTGATTTGGAAAAGGAATTAAAGGATCAGCAGAGTGATACAATTAGTATCGATCAGACACAGACATATTCATTTGCTGATTTAATGACTATTCGTCTTAAGACAGATGAAGATGGTAAAGCAGCACACGCAAGATTCCAGCTCACACTTGTTCTTAACAAGGAGCATGAGGATTTTGATCAATATTCACCACAGTTGGATACATTTGCAGAACTTATGCGTAGCCGTGTAAATGATGTAATGGACAACTATACAGCAAAAGAACTTACAACAAGCAAGGAACAGATAGCTATAGCAGTTAGAGATGAACTTAGAAATCTGTTCGATGAATCAGAGTTCATATACAGTGTAGGTTTTAGTGATCTTATTATACAGTAAGTAATATTCATAATATTTTGAATATAAAGGAGGTGAAGATGTGGGCGAGGTTCTGTCGCAAAGTGAGATAGACAATCTGCTTAAGGCACTGAGCACTGGTGAATTAGATGCAGATGAATATAAAAATAATAATGAAAGACAGGTTAAAATATACGATTTCAAGAGACCGTCGAAGTTCTCCAAAGAGCATCTTCGTACTCTGGAGATTATATTTGAACATTATGGAAGATTATTATATACAAATCTTCCAGCATATCTTAGAAAAACAGTATCAGTTGAAGTAGTCAATTCAGAGGCTGTTGTATATTCAGAGTTCTCTAACGCATTATCGAATCCTGTATTGTTAGGTATTGTGGATGCCACGCCGCTTAACGGTAAGATTGTAATGGAACTGGGAACAAATTTAGGATATGCTATCATTGATAGAATGCTTGGTGGTTCAGGCGTATCGATGGAAAAGAAGAGAGATTTCTCAGAGATTGAGATTATTATTATAGAAAGAATACTTTCTATTTGTGTAGATTTACTTAGAGAGCCTTGGCAAAACGTAGTAAATATTGCACCGAGATTGGAGCGAATTGAGACAAATCCACAGTTTGCACAGCTCATATCTCCACAGGAAATGATTTCTATCATTACCTTATCTATTAAGATAGGTGATGTTGAAGGACTTATGAATATACTTCTACCATTTACTACATTGGAAGATGTTATGGATAAGTTAAATACAAAGTATTGGTTCTCAACGATGAAAGAAAAGGATGAGAATACATACGAGGAGGCTATCGAAGCACTTATCAGTAGGGCGGAGATACCTATTAGAGCAGTTCTTGGTAACAGTTCTATTACAGTAAATGATTTTGTCAACCTTCAAAAGGGCGATATAATAAAGCTGGATAAGGAAGTCGGAAAAGAACTGGATATATTTGTTGCTAATATTAAGAAATTTAAGGCCTTACCGGGTTCATCAAATGATAATTATGCGGTAAGGGTTACATCAATTATTAGGGAGGAGTAGAGAAAATGGACGGAATGCTGTCACAGGAAGAAATTAACGCTTTATTAAGCGGAATGGATACTGCAGCAGAAGAGCCTGTCGCCGAACCAATCATAGAGGATAGCCTCGATGATATGGAAAAGGATATGATGGGTGAAATATCCAATATCAGCATGGGAACCGCAGCTACAACGATGTCTTCCCTGGTAAATCAGAAAGTGGATATTACAACACCAAATGTTTCGTTCTGTTATTGGGACGAACTTGTGGGAAATTACGATAGACCATGTGTGTTTTTGCAGATATCATATAAAGAAGGCTTAAGTGGAAATAACGTCTTAATTCTCAAGGAAAGTGATGTTAAAATTATCGCAGATTTAATGATGGGCGGTGATGGAACAAACACTGAGGGAGAATTAGGTGATTTACATTTGAGTGCTATATCAGAAGCTATGAACCAGATGATGGGAAGTGCTTCGACATCACTATCTTCTATGTTAAACATGAAGATAGATATCAGTCCACCTACAGCAAGTCTTATCGATTTAAATGAGACTGTAGATGAAACGGATATTACAGACTTCCTTAAAGGAGGATTTGTTAAAATATCATTTAAGATGACTATTGGCGATTTAGTTGATAGTGAGATTATGCAGTTGTACCCAGTTGAGTTTTGTAAAAACCTCTGTGCTAAATTTAACTCGAATTCCGGAACAGCAGCCGAACCAGAGAAAAAGCCAGAGCCAGTTAGTGCTCCGAGCCCAGCTCCAGCACCAACACCAACACCAGCACCAACTCCAGCACCGATGCCACAAGCAATGGAACAGCAGCCAATGCAACAGGTACCGATGATGGGTATGCCAATGCAAGGATATCCAATGCAGCAGATGGGTATGCCAATGCAGGGTATGATGGGTATGCCAATGATGGGCAATCAGATGATGGGATATGCGCCACCTCAGCCAATGCAAGAGGTAAATGTGCAGACAGCACAGTTCCAAGCATTTTCACCAGATCTGGTAGCAGCAAACCAAAAGGAAAACATCGGATTAATTATGGATGTTCCACTGGAGGTAACGGTAGAGCTTGGCAGAACAACTAAATCAATTCAAGATATTCTTGAATTTGCACCGGGAACAATTATTGAGCTAGAGAAAATTGCAGGTGAGCCTATTGATGTGCTTGTAAACGGCAAGTATGTTGCTAGAGGTGAAGTTGTAGTTATCGAGGAAAACTTCGGTGTACGAGTTACAGAAATTATTAAATAATTTTTTGATAGGAGAGAAAAGTTATGGCAAAAAACATTTTAATTTGTGATGATGCAGCATTCATGCGTATGATGATCAAAGACATTTTAACAAAGAATGGTTACAACATTGCAGGTGAAGCAGAAAACGGTAAGGTTGCCGTTGATAAATATGCAGAGACAAAGCCTGACTTAGTAATGATGGATATTACAATGCCAGAGATGGATGGTATCCAGGCACTTAAGAAGATTAAGGAAGCAGATCCAGGAGCAACAGTTATTATGTGTTCAGCTATGGGTCAGCAGGCGATGGTTATCGAGTCTATTCAGTCAGGAGCAAAGGATTTCATTGTAAAGCCTTTCCAGGCAGATAGAGTATTAGAGGCCGTTAAGAAGGTATTAGGATAATCTAATATGTTCGAGAATTTCTTAAAATTGCTTGTTGCTGTGCTTATATTCGCAGGTGTTTTAGCGTTAACGTATTTTACAACAAGATACATAGCTAGAATTCAAAGGACACGATATGTAAATGGAAATATATCAGTGTTAGAATGTCAGCAATTAGCAGTAAACAAGAATCTTTACTTGGTAAAGATAGGTGAAGAATATTATGCACTAGCTACTGGTAAGGATACGGTTAGTGTTATCGGTAAAGTGGATTCTTCCGGGCTTAAATTGCCCGAGGAGAATCCAGATAATACCGGTGAAGGTATGCGAGAGAGCAAGGAAAGCTTTCAGCAAGTGTTGGAAAGATTTAAACTAAAGAAGTAAGATAAAGAGTAAGGTATAGCAGGCTTATGAAGAAGATTATAATAAGAATACTGTGTCTTATGCTTTTTGTGTGTAGTTTCACAGTTATTAGTACTTTTGATGCCTATGCTACAGAGGTAGATGAGGGTGATAAAGATGCAGGTGATGATGAGAATACAATTGTGGATTCCGATAAATCAGATTCGGATTTACTGGGTATAACCATAGGAACCGATTCGGAAAGCGTAAGCAGTGCATTACAGATAGTTATTGTATTGACGGTTATAGCTTTATGTCCGTCAATTCTTATAATGTTAACATCATTTACAAGAATAATTGTAGTACTGAGCTTTACAAGGAGTGCGTTAAACACCCAGTCTGCACCACCTAATCAGGTGCTTATTGGAATTGCACTTTTCCTTACTATTTTTATTATGTCTCCAACCTTATCGCAGATATATGAAGAAGCATATGTTCCATTTAGTAAAGAGGAAATAAATCAGGATGAGTTCTTTGAAAAGGCATTAAATCCTTTAAGAGAGTTTATGTTTGATCAAGTTAAAGAACAAGACTTAAATACTATGTGTGAACTTGGTGGTGTAACAGAGGTTGAGACAAGAGAAGATATTCCAACCACAGTTCTTATACCAGCATTTATTATAAGTGAGCTTAGGATAGCTTTCTGGATAGGTTTCCTTATATATGTGCCGTTCCTTGTTATTGATATGGTGGTGTCGTCAACGCTTATGTCTATGGGTATGATGATGCTTCCTCCGACAACCATATCTATGCCATTTAAAATATTATTATTTGTATTGGCAGATGGTTGGAATCTAGTCATTGTAAACCTTGTTAAAACGTTTACGTGATAGGGTAAGGAGGTAAAATATGACTGTCGAAACAGTTATGGATGTGGCTGTCGAAGCCATATGGACGATGATTATAACATCAGCCCCTTTGCTGATTATATCTTTGGCCATTGGACTTATTGTAAGTATTATTCAAGCAGTTACATCTATTCAAGAACAGACACTTACGTTTGTTCCTAAGATTTTAGCCATATTTATTGGAATGATGATATTTGGTTCTTTTATAATCAATACTATCGTTGAGTTTATGACTGAACTTTGGAACAGTTTTGGAGAATATTTGTAATGAATATTGACGTTGTTATTTCACAGCAGGATATAGAGTACTATTTATTAATATTGGTAAGAATGACATCATTTGTCTTTATAGCCCCCTTTTTTGGAATGAGCAACACTCCTTCGCGAACAAAATTGGGGCTATCTGTATTTTTGTCTCTGATATTTTATAATTTATTACCAGAGCATACAGTGTTATATACCAGTTTGTTGGAGTATACGGCTATTATTTTTAAAGAAGCAGTGGCAGGATTACTGATAGGCTTTTCAGCATACATATGTGGTACAGTCATTCTGTTTTCAGGAAGAATAATAGATATGGATATAGGCTTATCTATGGCAAGTATGTTTGATGTTACTACTAAGCAGCAAAGCACCATAACAGGTTCGCTCTATAATTATTTGCTGCTTATGTTAATGCTTATATCTAATATGCATGTTTTTTTATTAAGTGCGATGAAGGATTCATTTACGCTTATTCCTATTGGAGAAGTGACCGTCAATGGTACTTTATACGAAACTATGATAGGTTTTGTAACCAATTATTTTATTATTGGATTTAGAATTGTATTACCTGTGTTTGTTACAATACTTGTGCTGAATGTGGCACTGGGTATTATGACGAAGGTAGCGCCACAGATACATATGTTTGCTGTCGGCGTTCAGATAAAGCTGTTAGGAGGATTAATAATATTGTTCCTTACAGTATCTATGTTACCTAGCATTGCCAATTATATTTTTACTATGATGCAGGAAATGGTTATCTCAGTGATGAAAGGAATGCGCTGAAGTGGATGAGAGACGCATATATCTAAAACTTAATCTTCAGTTATTTGCAAAGGATGGCCCAGGTGGTGAAAAAACGGAGCCAGCATCTCAAAAAAAATTAGATGATGCAAGAAAGAAAGGCCAGGTTGCAAAGAGTAAGGAGATAGTTAATAGTGGATTTCTCGTTATTATTTTCGCATTTTTACAGATGTATGTAGGTGCTTTGGGAGAGGGATTTGTAGATTTTTTCGTTACTATTTATAATGTTATACCAAAGTATGCATCCAGTCATAATGATATTAATATGGGGATTGCGCTTACTGTTTTAGGAGAAGTGTTTATAAAAATACTTCTGTTGACAGCACCTATACTTGCATTTGCATTTATTATTTATTTTGTTGGTGATTTGGTTCAGGTTAAATGGAAGATAACAGGTGAACCTTTGAAACCTAAATTTAGTAATTTAAGTCCTATAAATGGTTTTAAGAGAATGTTTTCAAAGCAATCGCTTATCAATCTGTTAAAATCAGCAGCAATTGTAGGTATATGTATCTATATAGTTTATACAAAAATTATAGAAAATATATATGCCATATATGGACTATATGATGTGACTTTAGCACAGGCTATTGTGTATTGCGGACAGCTTACATTTGAGATAGCTATGCAGATTAGTATGGTTTATCTGGTGGTAGGTGTTATTGATTACATCTTTCAAAAGAAGAAGTTTAAAGATGATATGATGATGACCAAACAGGAAGTTAAGGACGAGTACAAACAGTCCGAAGGAGATCCTCAGGTTAAAGGTCAGATTAGAAGAAAAATGAGAGAGGTATCTCAGAGAAGAATGATGCAAAAACTGCCAGAGGCAGACGTTGTTATCACAAACCCTACACACTTTGCGGTTGCTATAAAGTATGATTTGGCTGTTGCTAAGGCACCAGTGGTTATTGCAAAGGGTGAGGATTTTCTGGCATTGAAGATAAAGGAAAAAGCCAGAGAACATAATATAGAAATAGTAGAAAACAAGCCTTTGGCTAGAGCACTCTACCAAAGTGTTGATATAGATGAAGAGATTCCTCAGGAGTTGTATCAAGCAGTTGCCGAAGTATTGGCATTTGTTTATAACACTAAGAAAAAGAGTATTCCTGTAGGAAAATAGTATAGAGAAAGGAAGTGAACAAGGTGAAGAAAACGGATATTGGATTGGGCTTATATATTTTAGCAGCTATAGTATTCCTTATTATGCCACTTCCAAATGCACTTCTTGACATATTGTTTGCTTTCAATTTAGCGATGGCATTGGTTATATTGTTTAACTCTTTATATGCCAAGGAAGCTATGAGTATGTCAGCATTTCCAACAATGCTGCTTCTTACAACATTATTTAGAATATCACTTAACGTTTCATCAACACGTCTTATTTTAGGCTCAGGTGACCCTGGTGCGGTTGTTAGAGCATTCGGTGAATTCGTTGGTGGTGGCGACTTAGTTATTGGAGCCATTATATTTGTTATCTTGCTGATAGTTCAGTTTATGGTTATCAACAAGGGTTCTGAGAGAGTTGCAGAAGTAACAGCTAGATTTACACTGGATGCTATGCCAGGTAAGCAGATGGCTATTGATGCAGATCTTAATACTGGTGCTATAACAGAACAACAGGCAAAGGAAAGAAGAGAAAAATTGCAGGCTGAGTCGGCATTCTTCGGTTCCATGGACGGTGCTGTTAAGTATGTAAAGGGAGATGCAACTGCAGGTCTTCTTATTACATGTATCAACCTTGTAGGTGGTATTGTAATGGGAGTTATGTCCGGTATGGATGTAATGGTGGCATTAAATGAGTATGCTATCCTTACTATAGGTGATGGACTTGTAAGTTCCATTCCATCATTACTTATATCATTGGCAACAGGTATTCTTGTAACAAAGGCATCAAAAGAGCAGGATATGGGAGATATGGTTGTTTCCCAGCTCTTTGATATACCTAAGGTTATGTGGGCTGTAGGTGCAGCGATGTGTTTCTTAGGAGTGTTTACAGAACTACCATTACTAATCTTTGTTCCAATGGGCGGAGTTTGTTTATACATAGGTATGACAATGAGTAAGAAAGAAGCTGTGGAGAGTATAGAGGAAGAAACCGATACTGCACAGGCAGAAGCTGACGAAATACGTAGACCAGAAAATGTCACATCACTCCTTCAGGTCGACCCTATTGAGTTGGATTTTGGTTATGGAATTATTCCATTAGCTGATGTAAATCAAGGTGGAGACTTGCTTGATAGAGTGGTTATGATACGACGACAAATAGCATTAGAGTTAGGTGTTGTAGTGCCGATTATTCGTCTTAGAGATAACATTCAGTTAAATCCAAACCAGTATGTTATCAATATTAAGGGTGTCCAGGTAAGTGAGGGAGAAATATTATTTGACCATTACATGGCTATGAATCCAGGAATGGTTGAGGAGGAGATAACAGGTATTCCAACTTTTGAGCCTTCATATCATTTGCCAGCTTTATGGATTACAGAAAGTCAGAGAGAGAGGGCTGAGTCATTAGGTTATACAGTTGTTGACCCACCTTCAATCATAGCAACACACTTGACAGAGGTTGTTAGAAGTCATATAGATGAACTTCTTACAAGACAGGATGTACAAAACCTTGTCAATAATGTTAAGGAAAATCATCCAGTTCTGATAGAAGAGCTTATACCTAAGCTTTTGGGAATTGGTGAGATACAGAAAGTATTGCAAAATCTTTTAAGAGAAAGTGTCTCTATTAGAGATTTGCTTACTATATTTGAGACATTGGCAGATCATGCCGCTGTTACAAGAGATACAGATGTACTTACAGAGTATGTACGTCAGAGCTTAAAGAGAGCTATCAGTGCGAAATTCTTTACTCCAAATGAGACAACAAGTGTTGTGACTTTGGACCCAAAGAATGAGCAGGAAATTATGTCTAGTGTTAAACAGACAGAGCAAGGCTCATATATAGCTTTAGACCCAGAGCGCCAGAGAAAGATAATAGCTTCTTTGGAGCAGGAGGTTAAGAAAATGGAAGACATGGGTAAGATACCTATTGTTATAACATCTCCGATAGTGAGAATGTACTTTAAGAAAATGACTAGGGATTATATCAGAGATTTGATAATTATTTCATATAATGAGATAGAGTCCAATATAGAATTACAGTCAGTTGGGATGGTGAGCGCGTAAATGATAATCAAGAAGTTTCAAGCAGCAACAGAGACAGAAGGCATATTGATGGCTAAGCATGAATTGGGTGACGCTGCGGTTATCATGAATATAAAGACATTAAAGCATAGAGGTATAGCTAGACTCTGGAAGAAAGATATAGTTGAGGTAACAGCCGCATTGGAGGAGAGAGCTCATACTACAGATAAGATACCTGTAAAGACTATCAATGCTATCGTTGATGATAGTACGAAGCCAATGATGGAGCCAAGCACTCAGGCAACAGCTATAGAGGAAAAGCTTAATAATCTTCAGAGTATGCTCGAGAAGAAGATTTCTCAAAATGTATCAAAGGATACAGAGGATAAAGTAAAGGTAGGCGAAGAAAAGAAGGAAGATAGCGTAAACTTTAAGTTTTTACAGCTTGTATATCGCCAGTTACTTGATAATGAGGTAGATGAAAAATATGCCAATCAGATTATAGGAGAGATAGAGACAGGACTAAAGAAGGAGTCTAATATCGATGGAATATTGGCGGGCATATACCAAAAGATTATATTAAAGTTAGGACAGCCAAGAGTTATTGAAGGTGAGGATAAGAAGACAAAGCTTACCTTCTTCATAGGACCTACTGGTGTAGGAAAGACAACAACTATTGCAAAGATTGCGTCATATCTTAAGTTGGAGAAGAAGCTTAAGGTAGGGCTCATTACTTGTGATACATATAGAATAGCAGCAGTAGAACAGCTTAGAACATATGCGAATATTTTAGGTGTACCGCTTCAGGTAGTCTATACTATAGAGGAGTTTAATACAGCTATTCAAAGCTTGCATGGATTTGACATAATATTAGTAGATACAGCAGGACGTTCACACAAGAATACAGAGCAGTGTGAGGAAGTTATGCATTTTATTAACGATTGCAAGGTTGGAGCAGATGTTGTAAAAGACATATTCTTAGTACTCAGTGCAGCTACAAAGTATAAGGATCTTTTACATATAACACAGGTATTTGGTGGAGTTAAAGACTATAGCCTTATATTTACAAAGCTAGATGAGACAACATGTCTAGGAAATATATTAAATATGAAACTTCATACAGGAGTTCCACTTTCTTATGTAACAAGTGGTCAGGCAGTGCCTGATGATATCAGCATTTTAGACGCACAGATGATTGCAAGAAATCTTCTGAACAGCGCAGAATAGGAGGGGCATTATGGATCAGGCAGAAAAGCTTAGAAATATAGTTAAAGCCCAAAATGAACCTTCAGAACGAGTAGCGCGTGTTATTACAGTTACAAGTGGAAAAGGTGGCGTCGGCAAATCTAGTGTATCGATTAATTTGGCGATGCAGTTTAGAAAGCAGGGCAAATCAGTTATTATATTCGATGCTGACTTTGGTTTGGCAAATATTGAGGTTATGTTTGGAGCGATTCCTAAATACAATTTAGCAGATATGATATTTAGAGGAAAAGGCTTCAAAGATATTATTGTAGAAGGACCAGAAGGTATCGGCTTTGTATCTGGTGGTTCCGGTATTACAGGCCTCGGCAATATGAATAGAGAGCAGGTACAGTATCTTGTATATAAGCTTAAGGAATTAGAAACTATGGCTGATATAATAATAATAGATACTGGTGCAGGTATATCAGACAGTGTATTGGAATTCGTAGCATCAAGTGGAGAAGTTTTGTTGGTAACAACACCAGAACCTACATCTATAACAGATGCTTACGCACTTATTAAGGCTTTAAATGCCAGAGCAAGCTTTGATAAGAATAATACTGTTATTAAAGTTATAACAAACAGAGTTTCAGGTTATGAAGAGGGAAGAAATCTTTACAATAAACTAGAGGTTGTTGTTAGCAAATTCCTTGATATTAATTTAAAGTTCCTAGGTATTATTCCTATGGATATGAATCTTTCAAAGGCGATTATGGTCCAAAAGCCTATATCTTCGGCTTACCCTAATTCACCAGCTACAAAGGCTTTTGAGAAGATGGCAGAAGCTTTACTGGAGAATAAAGAAGCAGAAGAGATTAGAAAGAATGGATTAGCTAGAGCAGTTTTAAGTATGTTAAAGAATAATTTCAAGAAATAGCTATGAATCACGTATGGAGGTGATATTATGCTGTCAAAAGTTATTGGTGTTGGTGATAGAGTGGAATTTACAGGAGTACATCCATCAAGAATAGCAAACGATCCAGAATCTGTGACAAAAAAGAAAGTTTATATCAGTCAGGTTACTGATGTGATTGACGAAACTAGAATAAAGGTTACGATGCCGATTGAAGGTGGGCATGTTGTAGCAGTTAGTGTTAATACAAAATTGGATGTTTGTTTCTATACTTCAAAGGGACTATATCATGGTAGAGTAGTTGTTGTTGAAAGAATGAAGGAAAATTCCATTTATGAGATGGTTGTGGAACTGCAATATGAACTGAAAAAGTATCAGAGAAGACAGTATTATAGACTCCACTGTACAATGGATGTAAGTTATAGACTTTTAGAGGAAAATGAACAAATAGCATTTGAAGAAAAGGGAATAGTTCCTGAAAAAGATGAATTGTTTGGTTTGTTACATGGAGTTTGTCTTGACTTTAGTGGAGGCGGTATAAGATTCCTGACACAAGATAGATACAATAAAAACGACTATCTCTTTGTAAAACTGAATATATCATATGGGGATAATTATAGGACATACATATTGGTTGGACGTGTTATAGCTTCTGTTCAAGGAAGAAATAATCGTAGGAACTATGAGACTAGAATGGAGTTTGTCAATATTTCTAATAAGATTAGAGAAGAGATTATTAAGTACATCTTTATGGAAGAAAGAAGACAAAGGAAGTCAGAGAGTGGGCTGTAGACAGAAAAATAATGGCGTGAGGTATATATATGGAAAGTAAAAAAATTTTGATAGTTGATGACTCTGCACTTATGAGAAGGTTGATATCTGATATAATCAACTCAGATAATCGATTTTGCGTGAAAGATTTAGCTACTAACGGGCTTGAAGCGTTGGACCTCATAGTGAAAAACCGTCTTTCTTATGATGCAGTTGTTCTTGATATAAATATGCCAAAGATGAATGGTCTTGAATTACTGGAACAGCTTCAAAAGAATAAGATAAAGATTACAGTCATTATGGTCAGCACTTTAGCTAAGGAAGGAGCTAAGGAAACCATTATTGCATTGGAAAGAGGAGCTTTCGACTTTGTTACAAAGCCAGAAAATTACTTGGATGCAAAGGATGAACATTTTAAAAATCGTTTATTGGAAGCGTTGAGCGTTGCGACTAAAGCTGATGCACCAGTTCAAACTGCTGTTAGCTCTGTTGAAGTTAAGAAGACAGGAGGTATGTCTGATAGATTTTCACAAAGCTTTAGAACAAAGGTGGAAGCAACAACAGAGGAATCAAAGCCTGTTGTTAGACCAGTTGCAACATCTTCAAAAAATAGAAAATTCAAACCTCATAAAAAATATGCAGGAAGTAAAACAGGAGCAAACAAGCTTATTGCGTTGGCGTGTTCTACAGGAGGACCAAAATCATTACAGGCGGTTATTCCTAAGCTTCCAGCAAACATCGATGCACCGATGGTGTTAGTACAGCATATGCCACGAGGCTTTACCAATTCTCTTGCAATGAGACTTGATGAAATGAGCAAGGTTCATGTAAAAGAAGCTGCTGATGGTGATATTCTCGAAAAAGGCTGTGTATATATTGCACCAGGTGGAAAGCAGATGAGAATTATGAAGGTAGGAAATACCTACAAAATTGCAACTACAGATGAACCAGCGCGAGATGCATTAAGACCTTGTGCAAATATTATGTACGAGTCTTTGATGTATTCAGGATATGATGAGATTACTTGCGTGGTTTTAACCGGCATGGGCAATGATGGTGCCAGTGGTATAGGAATGCTTGGTGAAACAAACAATACATATATTATAGCTCAAGATGAGGAAACAAGTATTGTTTATGGAATGCCAAAAGCAGTTGCCGAGATGAATGAGGCAGATGAGATATTACCGTTGGATAAAATTGCCGATGCAATATCAAAGAACGTGGGGGTGCTAAACAATGGACGTTAGCCAGTACTTAGAGATATTTATCGACGAGACAAAAGAACATTTACAGAACTTGAGCCAGCAGCTTATGATTCTCGAAGAGGAACCAGGTAATGCAGGCACAATTAATGAGATATTCCGAGCAGCACACTCTTTGAAGGGTATGGCTGGAACAATGGGATTCAAGAGAATGCAGAGCCTTACACATATAATGGAAAATGTACTCTCTGAAATCCGTAACGGAAAGATGAATGTTACTGCAGAGTTAGTCGATGTATTGTTCCAGTGTCTTGATGCGTTAGAAAGCTACTTAGACACAATCACCCAGACACAGGATGAAGGAACAGAAGATAATGAAGCTATTATAGGAAGACTTAATGATTTCTTAAATGGCGGTGGAACAACAGAAAAGAAGCCAGTGAAGGAAGCACAAACTAAGAGTGCAGAAGCATCAACTGATAAGGTTAGTGATATGAAACTGGCAGATTTTGAAATTAAAGCTATTAAGGAAGCTATAGCAAAGCAGATGCATGTGTTTAAGATGGAAGTACATGTTGATGAGAATTGTATTCTTAAGGCTGCGAGAGCATTCCTTGTATTTAAGGCTTTAGAAGAACTTGGAGAGATTATTAAATCAGATCCTTCAGTTCAGGATATCGAGGATGAGAAGTTTGAATTATCATTCTCGTTAATGGTAGTTACTGCAAAAGGTATGGAATCAGTTAAGGCTGCAGTTGAGAATGTATCTGAGATTAGAAAAGTTCTCATTGAAGAGATTAAGGAAGTACCAAATGCAGGTTTCGAAGAAGATAATGATGATACAGAAGATAAGAAGGCAGATAGCAATTCACAGGTAGCTGTAGCTGGCAAGAAGGAAGTAGCCGCTCAGTCTAAGTCAACATCTACACCTGCTAAGGCAGCTGGTAAGCCGGTGACAAACAGATCAGTTAGAGTAGATATTGAGAAGTTAGACGTGCTCATGAATCTTGTAAGCGAGCTTATTATTGCTAAGAATGGTCTTGTTTCTGTAAGTAGCTCTGAAGAAGGACATTCTACACAGTCATTTAATGAACAGATAGAGTATCTTGAGAGAGTAACAACAAATCTTCATGAGTCAGTTATGAAGGTTCGAATGATGCCAATTGAAACTGTTACACAGAAGTTCCCTAAGATGGTAAGAGACTTATCAAAGCAGCTTAACAAGCAGATGAAGCTGTTTATTACAGGTGAGGACACAGAACTTGATAGAACAGTTATTGATGAGATTGGTGACCCATTAATGCACTTACTTAGAAACTCAGCAGATCATGGTCTTGAGAGTGCTGAAGTGAGAGCAGAGAGAGGTAAAGATCCAGTTGGTAATATTTATCTTGACGCATATCAGGACGGAAATAACGTTGTTATCGAGGTTAGAGATGATGGTAATGGTATAGACGTTGAAAGCGTTAAGAATAAAGCGTTAGAAAAAGGCGCAATCACACCAGAACAGGCAGATGCTATGACAGATAAGGAGATTATAGATCTCTTATTCCAGCCAAGCTTCTCAACAGCTAAGAAGGTAACTGATGTATCTGGTAGAGGAGTAGGTCTTGACGTTGTTAAGACTAAGATCGAATCACTTGGCGGAGATATCGAAGTTAGAACAAAGCTTGGTGAGGGAAGTACATTTATCATAAGACTTCCACTTACACTTGCTATTATACAGTCACTTATGGTTGAGGTTGGCGAAGAGAAGTATGCTATTTCTCTTGGCAACATTCAGACTATAGAAGATGTTCCAGTAACAGATATCAAGTATGTACAGACAAAAGAGGTTATTAATCTTCGTGGAACAGTTATTCCACTTGTCAGACTTAATACAATTCTTGATATTGAACCTTCAGCAGAGAATGTAGAGAATCTTACAGCTGTTATCGTTAAGAAGGGTGACAAGCAGGCAGGTCTTATCGTTGATAGACTTATTGGCCAGCAGGAAATCGTTATCAAGTCTTTAGGTAAGTACATAAACAACAGCTCAAAGATTATCAGCGGTGCAACTATCCTCGGTGATGGTGAAGTTGCTCTGATTCTTGACGCAAATGCGTTAGTATAATGGAGGTGTGATTATGGACGAGATTAAGGTTGGAGTAAGTTCTACTCAATACATTGTAGTTAATATGGGTATTGAGCAGTACGGAATCGATATTAAATACGTAGATAATATTGTACGTATGCAGAAGATTACAAGAGTTCCAAAGGCTCAGAAGTTCTTCCGTGGAGTAATTAACCTTCGTGGTGAAATAGTACCTATTATGAGTCTTAGAAGCAAGTTTGAGCTTGATGATGATGTTATTACAGATAAGACAAGAATCATCATCCTTAAGCCAGATGGACAGGAGCCAATAGGAATTATTGTAGATCAGGTAAAGGAGGTATTATCACTTCCTAGCGATTGTATAGATAAGGTTCAGGTGGACCCTAGTGATGAAAAGTCAAAGTATATCAATGCAGTTGGTAAGTACAATTCAAATTTAATATCTATTCTTAACATTAATGGTGTATTTGATATATAAAACCAGAGAAAAGAGGAATTCATGGCAAAGATAGATTTGAATAATCTGAACACCATACAATATGATGTGTTGAAGGAGCTTGGAAATATTGGTGCGGGTAATGCAACAACCGCTCTTTCTAAGATGATTAATTCTAAGATTGATATGAGTGTTCCTAAAGTTAATTTATTAGGATTTTCTGAATTAGCTGAGGCAATGGGAAATGCGGAAAGCATTATGGCAGGTATATTACTCTTATTAGAGGGTGATGTAGACGGCATGATGATGTTTTTATTAGAGATTGATTCAGCGAGGGCATTGGTTAACAAATTATTAGGAAAGCCAGATGATGACTCGCAGACAGGTAGTGTTGAATTTGATGAGATGGAATATTCAGCATTAAGGGAGATAGGAAATATTATTACAGGTTCTTATCTTTCGGCATTATCAGATTTAACAAGACTTACTATAGTTTCTAGTGTGCCAAGTCTTCAGATTGATATGGCAGAGGCTATTTTAAGTATACCAGCAATAGAGTTCTCGAAGATAGGAGATAAAGTATTACTCATTCAGACACAGTTTGATAATGAGTGTATGATTAATGGTTACTTTGTATTAGTTCCAGAACTAGAATCATATGATAAGATATTAGAGTCATTAGGCTTATAGAGGTAAACTACATGAGTGAAACAATCAAAGTAGGTATGGCCGATTTGAAGATATGTAAGGCGCCGGATTGTTTAACAACTCTTGGACTAGGATCGTGTGTTGGTATCGCTTTATATGATTCGAACACGAAGGTTACAGGTCTTGCACATATAATGCTTCCAAATAGCAAGGAAATAAAAAACAATTCAAATATTGCAAAGTTTGCAGATACAGGAATTGTAGAAACTATCCGTCTTATGGAGGAAGCTGGTGCAAAGAGAGCACGTATTACTGCTAAAATAGCAGGTGGTGCATGCATGTTTGCCTTTGCTATGAAAGAGAACGAGTCTCTTAATGTAGGGGCTAGAAATGTCGAATCAGTGAAGAATATATTAAGCGAATTGAAGATACCTATTTTAGCCGAGGATACAGGGTTAAACTACGGTAGAACAGTCATAATAGATTCTAATACAGGAATATTGACTATAAAATCAGTCGGTAAACCAGAAAAACAGATATAATCGTAGGAGATGGTAACAGTGATAGACAGAACAAAATATATACCACCTATTACTGCACTCTTAGGTGCATTTGTAGCGTGTGTTGCAACTATTATAAATGAATATAATAATCTAGATATGATGCTCATTGTATTAGCTGCAGCTATTTTGTTCTATATCGCTGGGGCCATTATTCGTATGTTAGCAGTAAAAATACTGGTTGTACCAGAACCGGAAGATGAAGGTACACAATCAGGGGAAGAAGGCTCAGAGGAAGGCGTAGAGGGCTCAGATAATTCTGAAGACCAGATTGAAAAAGAAGGCGCACAAGAGCAGCAGGTATAGGTAGATGACAGAGGGCGAAAGAAATAAGCTATGGACGGAGTATTCTAAGAACCGTAGCGCAGAGATAAGAGAAAAGATAATACTTGAATATGCACCCCTTGTTAAAGTTGTGGCTGGTAGACTTAGTATGTATTTAGGGTATAATGTAGAATACGATGACTTAGTTGGATACGGCATATTTGGTTTGATAGACGCTATTGATAAGTTTGACTATGGAAAGGGTATAAAATTCGAGACATATGCAAGCTTGCGTATAAGAGGTGCGGTGCTAGACCAAATAAGGAAAATGGATTGGATACCACGTTCCTTACGTCAGAAGCAGAAAAAAATAGACGCTGCTATGACGAAACTTGAAATAGAGTTAGGTAGAGCTCCGAGTGATGAAGAATTGGCAAAAGAGATAGGCATAAGCGAGGAAGAGTTTGTCAATTGGCAGGGGCAGGCAAATATATCCAATGTTATTTCGTTGGACGAATTTGTGGAATCCAGTGGTGAGAAAGAAGTGGGAAGTGTTGGATTTAGCACATTTGAAACACCAGAGGAGGCCATTGAGCGAGAAGAACTTAAACGTTTGCTTGCGGAATCATTGGAAACATTAACTGAGAAAGAAAAATATGTTATACTTCTCTATTACTATGAGGAGATGACTTTAAAGGAAATTAGCTTGATTCTTGAGGTTTCAGAATCGAGAGTATCACAGTTGCATACCAAGGCTATACAGAAGATGAGAGGTAAGCTTGGACCTGCAGCAGGATTTGTATTTCGACAATAAAAGATTAAAAAAAGGTGGAAGAGTGCTAAAAAACTCTTGCACCTTTTTTGATGCTAGTATATACTATAAGTTAGCATTTTGTCGAAAAAAATAGGAGAAGAAACATTATGAGTTATAAGAATAGTTATTTTCAATTAGATATAGAGGACGGAAGTGTAGCTTTTAAATATTTTCCACCACAGGATGGAGGAGAATTACTAAAAGTAGATGAAGTAATCGAGTATTTAAAGGAAAATCGTATATTAGATTTTGACATAAAGCTTATCAACGAGACAATTGTTACAGCTACAAAGCCTACAAGTGTGGTTATAAGTAATGAAAAGGCATATCCTGTAGATGAGATAATGAAGGTAAGAGTTACCCCAGATAAAATGTATGCTGTTGCGCGATTTTATCCACCAAGCGAGGGAAGAAAGCGAGCAGATGCAGATGAGTTTGAGCGTGATTTAAAGGCTATGCAGATAAAACATGGTATATTGTATGAGGCGCTTAAGGCCCATGAGCAGAATCCTGAATATTGTAAAAATATTGTAGTTGCTGTAGGAAATAAACCTGTACAGGGAAAAAATGCTTCGATAGAGTATATGTTCCAAACAGATAGAAAAGCAAAGCCAAGATTAAATGATGATGGAACAGTAGATTTCCATCATTTGGATAATATCAGCCATGTATCAAAGGGTGATGTACTTGCGGTGCTTACAAAGGAAGACCCAGGACAGCCAGGTATGGATATATATGGCACAGTAGTACGTCCAGCTAAAGTAGAGAGAAAGATTTTAAAGCATGGACAAAATATAGAGTTAGTAGAAGATGGAACAAAGCTCATATCACAGGTAGATGGACATGTTACACTCGAAGGTGATAGAGTGTTTGTATCTAATAATTATCTTGTGCCAGCTGATGTGGATAACTCTACTGGAGATATAGAATATAATGGTTCGGTAACTGTGAAAGGCAATGTAAGAACAGGCTTTACTATTAAGGCTAAAGGTAACGTAGAAGTTATGGGCGTTGTTGAGGGCGCATCTATTCACGCAGACGGAGATATTATACTTTACAGAGGCATACAGGGTATGGGTAAAGGTAATCTTGAATGTAAAGGTAATCTTATATCTAAGTTTATTGAAAGCGCAACAGTGCGTGCTGATGGATATATAGAGACAGATACTATTCTTCATAGTGATGTATTCGCAAAAGGTGACATATACGTTAGAGGAAAGAATGGAAATATAATAGGCGGAAAAGTAAGAGCGCTTAATCTTATAGAAGCGACACGTATAGGTTCAACTATGGGTACTATGACAGAGGTAGAAGTAGGAACAGACCCAGCAGTTGCAGCAAGAGTAAACGAGATTAAAAACATAATAAGTGAGAAGACAGAAGAAAGAGAAAAACTGGAAAAGGTTGTTATGCTCCTTAGAAAAAAGCAGGAAGTGGGAGCCTTAGAGCCAGATAAGCTTCCTATCATGCAGTCTTCTATGAAGAATATGATATTGATTGATTCTGATATTAAGAAATTGACAGAGGAATACAATGAATTAACTGAGCTTTTATCATGTAATGCAAATGCTAGAATTCAGGCTATAAGTGATATACACGCTGGAACAAAAATAATGATAGCTGGAGATTTTATACATATTCATGATGATTTAGCACATGTAAGATTTAAGAAAGAGCGTGGTGAAATTAAGCCAACATCGTTCTAGGGAGGTAGCTTATGATAGTTAGACCTGTGGTATTGCAAGGAACTGTACAAAACAGCCAGAATATGACAAATGTTAAGCATAATCAAGATGTTAAACCTATGGTAGAACAAGCTAATATTGCAACTACCAATACTAAGGATGTGCAGCAAAAGGCCGAGGTTGTTGTAAAACGAGAGGATGTAAGCCAAGGTCACGAGAAACATGATGCTAAGGAAAAAGGAAAAAACGAATATTTTTCCGTAAAAGTTAAAAAAACAGGAAAAGGTGCTACTATGTCTGAAGATGAGAGAGTAATAGTTAAAAGCACCGGTTCCTTTGATATGAAAATATAGTGAGTAAAAGGAAGAAAGAAAATGGGACCATTGGAAATTTGTTTAATAGTAATAGGGCTAATATTTATTGTTTGTAGCTTCTTATTTTCTGAGCATATATTGTCGGGAGAGGCTAGAGAAGATGTTATAAACGGTGTGCATGTAGCCAGTGTTACGGAGGAGATAGTTCGTCGTGAGGTAGAGGCAGAGGTAGCTAATGTTATTGATGAAAAGCTTGATGAGATGGAAGTTAAGCTAGAAAAGATGACAACAGAGAAGCTTATGTCTATGGGTGACTTTTCTAACGATATACAAGCGAAAATAGAACATAATCATGAGGAGGTTATGTTCCTCTACAATATGCTCAATGATAAGGAAGAAGTATTGAAGAATACAATTCGTGATATCGAAGCTGTTAAAATGAGTGTGAAGAAGATGGCTATCGTAAACGACGTTGCGAAGGATATAACAACTACAAATAAAAAGGTAGAAGAAGCACCTAAGAGCCAGGAAAAGTCTTCAGATGTAGAAAAGCAGCCAGAAGCAATAGCAAACAGTGAAACAAAGAAAACAACAGAAAAAGAAAGACCTGTAAGAAATCGAGAGATGAGCAACAATAATCAGATGATACTTAATCTATATGCGCAGGGAAAAACTAATATAGAGATAGCTAAGGAGCTTGGACTTGGAATAGGTGAAGTAAGATTGGTTATCGATTTATTTAATTCTAGATAGGAGCAATAGGAAAATGAAACTTAAATATTATCTAAGAGGTGTGGGAACAGGAATACTGTTTGCAACCATAATATTGTTGGTATCATACGCGTATAAGATGTCAGATGGTCAGATAAAGAAAAAAGCATTAGAGCTTGGAATGGTATATCCAACTGAGGAACAAAGTTCAAGTAATGTGACTAATAATCAGACAGGTGAGAATCAGTCTGGCGAGAAGGATAGTGTGGATAAACCATCTAAAGAGGACTCTGGTAATGAAGAGTCAAGTAATGGTGAGACAACTACGAAGAAACCAGAGGTTGAGGAGCCAACTACTACGAAACCAATAACAGAAGAGCCGACAACTACGAAGCCAACCATAGAAGAACCAACCACAGAAGAGCCTACAACAGAGAAAACTACAAGCGGCGATAACACAGAAGTTACTTGTATCATAACAGTTACTAATCGTACAAACTCATATCATGTGTCTATTCAGTTAGCGCAGGCAGGCATTATAGAGAGTGCAGATGAGTTTAATAATTATCTTATCAGTAATGGATACGCATATAGAATACAGAATGGAACATTTACTTTTAAGAAGGGAATGACCTATAAAGAAATGGCAGAGTATCTTGCTACAGGTCGATTATAGAAAAACATAAAAAACACGAAAAAGTCCTTGCATAAGGGCTTTTTTTATGTTATTATAGCAAGGCTGACTGTGTAAATATAACACGGACAGGCAATAAACACACATACGGATATCCAAAAGGTGCCGTGCTCGAGGTCTTTGGAGTTGTCCTTATATGAAGATGTATGAGAGATAACAGGAAGTATGTGAAAGAAAAATATTTAAAACCGGAGGTATTAAAATGAGCGTTATTTCAATGAAGCAGTTACTTGAGGCAGGTGTTCATTTCGGACATCAGACAAGAAGATGGAACCCTAAGATGTCAGAGTACATCTACACAGAGAGAAATGGTATCCATATCATCGACTTACAGAAGTCTGTAGGTAAGGTTGACGAGGCTTACAAGGCTATCGCTGACGTAGTAGCAGAAGGTGGTACAATCCTTTTCGTTGGTACAAAGAAGCAGGCTCAGGACGCTGTTAAGACAGAGGCTGAGAGATGTGGTATGTACTATGTAAACGAGAGATGGTTAGGTGGTATGCTCACAAACTTCAAGACAATTCAGTCAAGAATCGAGAAGTTAAAGGCTATCGAGGCTATGTCACAGGACGGTACATTCGATGTTCTTCCTAAGAAGGAAGTTATCGAGTTAAAGAAGGAGTGGGATAAGCTTGAGAAGAACCTTGGCGGTATCAAGGAAATGAAGAAGATCCCAGACGCTATCTTTGTAGTAGATCCAAAGAAGGAGAGAATCTGTGTACAGGAAGCTCACTCACTTGGTATTAAGTTAATCGGTATCGGTGATACAAACTGTGATCCAGAAGAGTTAGACCACATCATCCCAGGTAATGATGATGCTATCAGAGCAGTTAAGCTTATCGTTTCTAAGATGGCTGATGCTGTTATCGAGGCTAATCAGGGTGAGGCTGCACTCGTTGAGGAGACAGTAGAAGAGACAACAGAGGCTTAATAAATTAAGTTAAAATCGGGACAGCGTAGTCTGTCCCGTAAATAAATAAATCGTAAATATTTTCGATAGAAATCAGAAAATATATTCAATAATAATAGTATAGGAGGATTTACAAGATGGAAATTACAGCATCTATGGTAAAGCAGCTTAGAGAAATGACAGGCGCAGGCGTTATGGCTTGTAAGAACGCTCTTGTTGAGACAGAGGGTGATTTCGATAAGGCAGTAGAGGTATTAAGAAAGAAGGGTGAGGCTACAGCTGTTAAGAAGGCTGGTAGAATCGCAGCTGAGGGTACAGTTCTCGCTTACGTTGATGGAAACAAGGCAGCAATCGTAGAAGTAAACTCAGAGACAGACTTCGTTGCTAAGAACGATACATTCAGAACATTCGTAGCTGATATCGCAGAGCAGATTATTGCATCTGATGCAACAACTGTTGAGGCATTATCAGAAGAGAAGTTCATCAAGGATGAGTCTAAGACAGTTAAGGAAGAGTTAGTAAGCAAGATCGCTGTTATCGGTGAGAACCTTACAATCAGAAGATTTGAGAAGATCAACACAACTGGTTTAGTTGTTCCATATATCCACGGTGGTGGAAAGATTGGTGTTTTAGTAGAGGCTGATACAGCTAATACAAGCGATGATGTTAAGGAAGCTCTTAAGAATATCGCAATGCAGATCGCAGCTCTTAGTCCAAAGTACGCTACAAAGGACGAGATCTCAGCGGAAGAGCTTGACAAGATGAGAGAAATCACAATTGACAGCGCTTTAAACGATACATTTACACTTCCAGCTCCTATCTTAAAGGGCTTACTCGAGAAGGCTGTTGCTGTATGGGGTGCTGAGGATGTTGCTGCATACGAAGAGAAGAAGAACGATATGAAGTATTTACCAAACTTCCTTACAAAGGAAGCAAAGGCAACATTAGCAGAGCTTGCTATGGCTGATAAGGCTGAAATCGTTGAGAACAAGATTTTCTTAGGTCTTGTTGATGGACGTATCAAGAAGCAGCTTAAGGATATCTGTTTATTAGAGCAGACATACGTTAAGGCTGAGGATGGAAAGCAGACAGTAGCTCAGTACATCGCTGAGGTTTCAAAAGCTACAGGTGCAGAGCTTACATTAAAGAACTTCGTTCGTTTCGAGACAGGTGAAGGTATCGAGAAGAAGGAAGAGAACTTCGCAGAAGAAGTAGCAAAGCAGATGGCAGGCAACTAGTATAGCTACAAGCCACGCATAAAAAGGCATAAATAATCCCAAGGAAGTGTTTACATTTCCTTGGGTATTTTTATGTCTTTTTATATGCGGCGCCAGCCGTCTATGAGCAAGACCGAAGGTCTGCGAATAAGTTAAACAAAACTCCTAAACCTACCGATATATATTGCAAGAATAGTAGCAATTTGGAGGAGGAGAAAAGGATACCATATGACTACAACAGTACATAACGAAAAAATATCAAACAACAACATATTTTCGCAGGTAAATCTAACCAACAATCATAACAAAACCACAAACTATCATCAGATAATACAGGACAAAATCAATGAGCTTAGTGATAAGTTAGAGAGTGGCGATACAGAAACCACCTATGCTATAGGAGCACAGTCCTTTACCGAGAGAGAATGGGATAAGCTTATGACTGATTTTGATAAGGCTCAGGATTCTATGAGAGTACTTATGAGAGAACGACATAAGGAAATGGAAGAGACTAAGGACAAATAAATTAAGTTTTTCTTAAGAATATTATCAACTTTTTCATAAGAATTATTAACTAAAATGGAGTTATCCAATTAAGGATAGCTTCATTTTTTGTTTTATAGGGATAGATACTAAGTATTCCTATAAAACAAATACTCCTATGAGGAGTGGGAAGTTGTTGGATAGAAAAAAGAAAAGAGGGATAAGATATGAAGAAAAAGAAAATGGTTGTAGGAATATGTGGAGCAGTGTGTATAGCTTTATTAGGAGTAGGGGCATTGCTATTGAGTGGCGATAAAAAAGAAGATTCAGGAGAAGGAGAAAGTTCCAAAAATCTTCAGTTGGTAGAAGTGAAAAAAATTCAAACAGAACAGATTTTGGCAGAATTAAAGATGTCAAAATATAGCAATCTGATGTTTGAGAATTTGCCGTGTTATATAGATATGAGCGAAGGATTATACAAGATAAAGATTGAGAAAGATACAAGCTATGAGGATAAGACATATCTTGAAAATCTGCAAATTATAGACAAGGTTATAAATGATTTCTACGGAGAGGATTTTGACAAGTCATATATAGAGGCTGATTTTTATCCAGGTGACAATACAGTTATTACTAAAACATATACTGAATTGGAAGAGGTATGCAAGGATACAAACTATAATGAAGTTTATAAAACAGGGTTTATATATGGTGATGATGGAAAACGTATGGTTCAAATGACAGAGGCACTATCTAATGTGTGGTTTTGCCGTCACGGATTTAGCAGTAGGTTAGCTGATTCAGTAAAAAACAGATATGTATATAGTTCATGTACTAGAATCACTGAAGATATGAATGTTAATTTGAAGGATAGAGCGGTTAAATTGTCAGAGATGGAAGTAAAGGTGCTTGAGTATATGGAAAACGATTTTCCATTGCCATATGGTGACAATATACAGTATGGCATAGCGGAGGCGAGAATAATAGAGGAGGATGACCTTGATTACAACGGAATACGCTTCATGTTGCGCCGAATATATAAGAGTATACCATTTGAATATGGTTCAGAAGGTGCTGGTGGAGGGTATATAGATGAATATGACCATGATTGTGGCACGTTGATATATGCAGAAAGTGATAAGGTTGATACATTAGCTTTGTTTGGTTATGTAAACAGCAGTGCTGTAGAAATTGAACAGATAAAGAAGGTTATCTCACTTGATACAGCTCTTGGTTTACTGTCGGAGCGAATAGGTGAAAACTCTGTATATGATGTACATAACGTTGAAATGGTATATAGAGCGATATATACCTTAGATGAAAAAAATGCGGAAGAAATATATACACCTAGATGGAAGGTTGCGACTATTAACCAAAATGATAATAAATATACTATCTTCTATATAGATGCGGTAAGTGGAGAGATAACAGAAAGATTTGAGTATTATTATGAGTAAGATGCTTTATTTAAAAAGAGTTTTAGGAGAAAAGATATTTTGGTTATCGGTATTGACAACTATAGGATTATTGATGTGTTCCATAGTATATACAGATGTTGAAACTGGACAAAAGTACACATTTATATCTATGTTTTATGATGAAGTAGCGAGAGAGGCGTTGGACTGTGGACTTATTTCTATGTATGATGTGCTGCTGGGTTATGATACAAGCTACCTATGGATGTTTTGTCCGATTATAGCAGGAGTTCCATGCGTATTAACTAAGAAAACGGAACGATTTGTATTGTTTAGAATGAGCAAAAGAAAATATGTGCTCTGGCGTTATATAGCCAATCTCGTGTCTGGAGGCATAATAATGGCATCATCGTATGCAATATATATGATGCTTGGAATGTCTTTAGTGGGACAAAATATGTGGGATATGAATTTAACAAAAAAATTACTCTCAGTTTTTGCGTGGGGAATATGTACTAGTCTTATGGCTACTGTAATGATGGAATTTGTAAAGAATAAATACTTAATATTATGTGTGCCATTTGTATTAAATTATTTTATGAATATGTTCACATGGGATATGTTGCCGTATGATTTGAGAGGATGTTTCGCCACATCAAATTATCAAAATTTGTTTTTGAATGAAGGAACCAGACTGGTTTACCCAATCATATTCCTTTCGGTACTTATATTTGCAGGGGGAATATTGAAGTGTGTAGTTATAGAAAGAAGGTGTGATTGTGGGCAGTAGTACAGTTTTTAGAGTGGCAAAAAATGAGTATATAAAGTGGATACGCAATCCCAAAATGATTATTCTTTTAGTTATGCTTATATTTGCATATGATTATGTCATTATGGAACTGATTGAAGCGTCAGACAAGATGGGGGAAGGATTGCAGATATTCGAAGGCTTTATAGGTATATCTAATTCACAGCTATTGCTTATGATAATACCAATAGTTTTTGTGGGGTTGATGGGAGATTTTCCAAGGGTTGATGGAAATGCCATGTTTTACATATATAGAGTAGGAAAAACCAAGTGGCTTTTGGGCCAAATGTTGTTCTCCGCAATGGCATCTGCTACGTATCTGATAACTCTGGTTGGATTTAGCGTGATTACTCTTGCAGGAAGAGGTTTTTTGCAAAATGCATGGAGTGATGTTACTACTAGGTATTACATATTTGCGCCAAATGATTATATGAGCTTAGTAGCTAATCTAACTACAGGTAGATTATACAATAATGTAACTGTATATGAGGCTTTGTTCAATATTATAGGATTGATGTTCTTATTTATGGTTTTGATATGTTCTATGCTACTAGTGTCATTTTTATGTAAAATGCATACGCTTGGTATTATTGTTACTGTAGGATTACTATGCATAGGAAATGTGCTAGCTTATATGGAAAATGGTATCCGATGGTTTTTTCCTACAGCTCATGCCATATTAGAAATACACAATGATCCTATATATAAAAAGCCAATTATGGACATAGGAGTATCGTATATATATTACCTGGTACTTATAATTCTTATATTTATGCTAGCATATATGGTTCTTGATAAATATGATTTTACTAAAATACAAGAATGGGAGGAATAAAATGATACGGATAACAGATTTGTCACTGAAAATAGGCAAAGAAATGATTTTATCTAATATAAATCTGCATATAGAAAAGGGGAAAATTACTGGATTGGTAGGTAGAAATGGTTGCGGTAAAACTATGCTAATGAAGTGTATAACAGGTTTTGTAAAGGCTACTGAGGGTGAGATTATATTTGCAGACAAAGAGATTGGTGTAGATGTGGATTTTCCATCCAATACAGGTATCATCATTGAGACACCTACATTTGTTCCGTATTATTCTGGGATGAAAAATCTGATGGAATTGGCATCTCTAAAGGGTAAAATAGGTAAGCAAGAAGTGGAAGAAGCCTTAAAGAATGTAGGACTTTATGAAGCAAGGCATAAGTTGGTGCGAAAGTATAGTCTGGGAATGAGACAAAGACTGGGCATAGCACAGGCACTTATGGAGAATCCGGATACTCTTATACTAGATGAGCCTATGAATGGCTTGGATAACGAGTGTGTAAGCTTGGTAAGGGATATTTTGACTGATTTAAAAAAGCAAGGAAAAACGATTCTATTAGTAAGTCATAATGCTTTTGATATCAATCTCTTATGTGATGAAATATATGAAATGGACAAAGGTAGAATATGCATATAATATAATCATAAAAACATACCTATCTGAATATAATATTCATAGCTTGATTATAGGGCGAATACTATGCTTGGAGAGGGTGAAGTTATGAAGGATATAGAAAGAAAAGATTATGCAGGCGAGAGTCTTAGGTTACATTATGAGAAAAGAGGGAAGATATCGATTGTATCCAACGTATCCGTAGACAACAGTGAGGATTTATCTTTGGCATATACGCCGGGGGTGGCTGAACCATGTTTAGCTATTCAAAAAAATATAGAAAAGTCATATGAGCTTACTAGACGTTGGAATCTCTGTCTGGTAGTTACAGATGGTACAGCAGTCTTGGGACTTGGAGATATAGGACCTGAGGCAGCTATGCCTGTTATGGAGGGAAAGTGTGTACTGTTCAAGGAATTTGGCAATGTAGATGCTTTCCCTTTATGTATAAGAAGCAAGGATGTAGAAGATATAGTGAATACAATCGCTATGATAGCAGGGAGTTTTGGTGGGATTAATCTAGAGGATATATCGGCACCTAGGTGTTTTGAAATAGAAGATAAGCTGAAGGAAAGATGTGATATACCAGTATTTCATGATGACCAGCATGGTACGGCGATAGTTACTTTGGCAGGGCTTATAAATGCTCTAAAACTTGTGGAGAAGAAGGCAGAAGATGTAAAGGTTGTAGTCAATGGTGCAGGAGCAGCGGCTATAGCTATAACTAGATTGTTACTAAGTTATGGTTTTAAGAATATCATTTTGTGTGATAGAACAGGAGCAATATATAGTGGTCGTTTAGAGGGAATGAACGAGATAAAAGAAGATATTGCAAGAAAGACTAATATCAATTACCAGACAGGGACTTTGAAGGATGTAATAAAAGGAGCTGATATTTTTATAGGAGTAAGTGCACCGGAAGTCTTAACTAGGGAGATGGTTGAAACTATGGCTAAGGATGCCATTATATTTGCATGTGCAAATCCTGTACCTGAAATATATCCAGAGGAGGCAATTGAAGCAGGTGCTAGAATAGTGGCAACCGGTCGCAGCGATTATCCAAATCAAATTAACAATGTGCTAGCTTTCCCGGGAATATTTAGAGGCGTATTTGACGTTATGGCAAGAGAAATAAATGATGAGATGAAATTAGCAGCAGCAAGGGCTATAGCAGGAATAGTAGAAGCAGAGGAATTAAATGAAGAGTACATTGTACCAGAGGCCTTTGACAAACGTGTAGCAAGAGCTGTGTCTAAGGCTGTGGCAGGAGTTGCAATAAGCACAGGAGTTGCTAAAAATAATTATTGATAGTTAAAAGTGTGTAATTTTAGTGAACTTCAATGGATGAATTGAATAGATATGTTCGATATGATAATATGTTGCATATTATTTACAAAAGAGAAAGGATGGATGATTAGGTTGATTTATTCATTGGATGAATTGTTTTATTTATTTTTTGTTTATTCATTTATTGGCTGGTTATATGAAGTTGTATCATCAGCAATAGTTCAAAAGAAATTTGTAAATGTAGGATTGGTCAATCTGCCGTTTTGTACATTTTACGGTATTTTGGCTGTGTTTGTAACAGTATTTTCAAGAGGATTATATGGTGCTTGGAGTTATATAGGCTCAGTTATATCGGTTGTAGCAATACGATGGTTTGTAGGTATGGCAGGTGAGAAAATCTATCATGATAAAATATGGGATTACACAGGAAAAAGACTTAACATAGGAGGCTATGCTTCATTTGTTCAGGCGCTTATATTGGGAGCAGTAGCATTCGTATCAAAGCATTGGATAAACGAGCCGTTAGTAAAAGCATATAATTTAGTACCTTCTATAGTTGGATTAGTAATAATATGTGCGCTTGTAGTTATTGTGTTTATAGATGCTGTAGCTACATTGATAGTGCTTCATGGAAAAGGGAAAAATACAGAAAGATGGAAAAAGGTAGATGAGCAATTTGAAGGCATATCAAAGTCACTGGGTGATAAGATATTCTCGTATATTGCTAAAAGACTTAAAAAGGCATATCCTAAGAAGAAAACGGCTGATGAAAATGTAGAACAGATAAAGCAAGCTGAAGAACAAAAGAAAAAGACCATATTTGCATACGGATGCGGTTTTTATAAGGTAGTATGGCTATTTATTATAGGCGCTTTTCTAGGTGATGTTGTTGAAACTATATTTATGTGGTATACAAAAGGCGTATGGATGAGTAGAAGCAGTGTGGTATGGGGACCATTTAGTGTAGTGTGGGGCCTGGCATTTGTATTTGCATCTATACTTCTTCATAAACAGACCCACAAGTCAGATAGTTTCTTATTTCTTACAGGAACTTTTTTAGGAGGAGCTTATGAGTATGCCTGTAGCGTGTTTACGGAGATTGTATTTGGCAAGGTCTTTTGGGATTATAGCCATATAAAGTACAATTTAGGTGGCAGAGTCAATTTGCTATATTGCTTTTTCTGGGGTATAGCTGCAGTTGTGTGGGTTAAGTACATTTATCCATTTTTATCAAAGTATATAGAAAAGATACCTATGAAGATAGGTAAGGTAATAACATGGATTATGGTAGTCTTTATGATATGCAACGGTATTGTGTCGAGTATGGCACTTATAAGGGCAGATCAAAGAGATAAAGGTGTAGAGGCGGAATACTTTTGGCAGGAAATGATGGATGAATATTATGATGATGCAACTCTTAAGAAAATATATCCTAATGCGTTAAAACCTAAATAAATTGATAGAAAACTAAGATTTTTATAATTTTCTGGTTTTGTAATGGTGTGATATAATGAAAAAAATATATATAAAAAGTATAGTACATCGGAGGATATATGAAGTTAAAAGCACTAGAACGTTTCAACCAGATAGTTATACAGATACACGATAATCCGGATGCAGATGCAGTGGGTTCTGGCTATGCGATATATGAGTATTTTAAAGAAAAAGATAAGGATGTAAGACTTATATATAGTGGACAGAATAAAATAAAGAAAAGCAATATGATCCACATGATAAAGGATTTGCAGATCCCATTGGAGTATGTAGTGAAATTGGAGAAACCAGAGCTTTTATTGACAGTAGATTGTCAGTATGAGGAAGGAAATGTTACTGTATTTGAGGCAGAAAATGTGGCAGAAATAGACCATCACAATACTGGAGAAGTATCAGATGATATGTCTGAGATAAGAAGCCAGTTGGTTAGTTGTGCTACTATTTGCTACGATATGCTTAAAGAGGAAGGCTTTGATGTGAATAAGGATAAGAGAGTTGCTACAGCACTGTTTTATGGATTATTTATGGATAGTAATGAATTGTCGGAGATACGTCATCCATTAGAGCGAGAGATGCTTGACGAACTTAAATATGATGAACAGTTGATTACAAAGTTTACCCATGCGAACTTTACCTTGGAGGAGATGGAAACAGCAGGTTTGGCCATGCTTAGATACAGCTTTGACGAAAGAAAGAGACTTGCTATTATCAATTCAAAGCCATGTGACCCTAATATATTAGGTATTATAGGTGACTTTGTATTACAGGTGGATAGTATAGATGTATGTATTATATACAATCCATGCCACGATGGATACAAGCTTTCTGTTAGAAGTTGTATACCACAGGTACCAGCTAATGAACTGGCAGCTTACATAGGTGGAGAGGTCGGCAACGGCGGCGGACATCTTAACAAAGCGGGTGGATTTATAAGTGGTAAAAGATATGCCGCTAAATATGACGATATGAATATAAATGCATATGTACATAGTAGAGTAGAAGGTTTCTATGATATATTGCAGTCATCGAATATATTGACAATATAGATGTTTGTGGTATATTTATAGAGTATAAAGACAGTTCGTTTGCACCATCCTGTCTATAAATAAAACCAGGGCTACTTGAGATGTAAGTATATCAGGTGGACCTTGTGTCCACCTTTTTATGTATATAAAGATATAGTAAAGAGTTTCGGTGCAATTCAATGTTAGAATAGGAGAAAAAGTATGTTTACATTAAAATCAGAACATAGCTTTGATGCGGCACACTTTTTAGCTGGCTACAAAGGTAAATGTAGTAATATCCATGGACACAGATGGAGAGTTACAGTAGAGATAAATAGTAGAAGTTTAAAGGAAGATGAACATCTTCGAGGTATGATAGTTGATTTTGATAAGTTAAAAGAGGATTTAAAAGGAGAGGTTGATTACTTTGACCATGCTCTTATTATAGAGAAGGACACTTTGCGACCTGCCACACTGACAGCGTTACAGGAGGAAGGTATAAGGCTTATAGAAGTTGATTTTAGGTCGACAGCAGAGAATTTTTCAAAATATTTCTTTGATAGAATGGTGGCAAAAGGATATGATGTCAGATGCGCAACAGTATATGAGACACCAAATAACTGTGCTTCTTATTATAAGGATTAAGTGAGGTTTATATGGCAGATTTTAGAGTTGTTGAAAAGTTTGTTAGTATAAATGGTGAGGGAATAAAGGCAGGACAGTTAGCAGTATTTGTAAGATTTGCGGGATGTAACCTGAATTGTACCTACTGCGATACTATGTGGGCCAATAAAGCAGATGTTTCTTATGAGAATATGACAGAATTTGAGATATATGATTATATAAAGACAACGGGCATTAAGAACGTTACTCTGACAGGAGGAGAGCCATTACTGAGAGAGGGTATAGAAAAGTTGCTCAAAATACTCAGTAGTGATAAGAATCATTATGTAGAGATAGAGACAAATGGAAGTGTAGATATAGCGCCGTATAGAGATATAAGTGACAATATTACATTTACTGTGGATTATAAGCTGGCAGGAAGTGGTATGGAGGAGAAAATGTATCTCCATAACTTTATGAATATTGGCATAAAAGATACTGTTAAATTCGTAGTATCTGACATGGCAGATTTGAACAAAGCCAATCAGATTATTAATGACTACACATTGACAGATAAATGTCGTGTATATATTAGTCCCGTGTTTGGAAAGATACAACCAGAGCAGATTGTGAACTTTATGATAGAAAATAAGCTTAACGACGTTAATATGCAATTACAGATGCACAAGATTATATGGGACCCTGATAAACGCGGGGTATAGGAGGAAGATATGGCAATAGATAAGGAAGCAATTAAGTTTCATATTAGAGGATTATTGGAAGCATTAGGTGATAATCCTGATAGAGAGGGAATTAAGGATACACCTGACCGTGTAGCTAGAATGTATGAAGAAGTTTTTGAGGGTATGAACTATACTAATGATGACATTGCTGATATGTTTGATAAGACATTTGAAGAGGATGCCGATTATGTCACAAACAGCAAGGATATGGTTATAGTTAAGGATATAGATGCGTTTAGCTATTGCGAGCATCATCTTGCACTTATGTATAATATGAAGGTTACTGTTGCTTATGTTCCAGCCGGCAAGGTTATAGGACTGAGCAAGATAGCTAGAATAGTAGATATGGTGTGTAAAAGATTACAGTTACAGGAACGTATTGGCTCTGACGTGGCTGAGATAATGCAAAAAATCACAGGTTCACCTGATATAGCTGTGCTTATAGAGGGAAGCCACAGCTGTATGACAGCGAGAGGAATTAAGAAGCCAGGAGCAACAACACGCACCACAACACTTAGAGGTAGATTTAATACAGAGAGAGGATTTATCTCCGCATTGAATCTTAGATAACGAGGTGTATTATGAGAGTATTAGTTTTAAGTAGTGGTGGAGTCGATTCTAGTACATGTCTAGGTATGGCGGTAAAAGAATATGGTAAGGACAATGTAGTAGCATTATCTATATCATATGGACAGAAGCATAACAAGGAACTTGAAGCATCGAAGAATGTAGCGAACTATTATGGTGTAGAGCATATATATATGGATTTGGCTTCCATATTCACATATAGTAACTGTTCTTTACTTACGCATTCGGATGCGGATATACCATATGAGTCATACGCAAAGCAGCTAGATGAAACAGATGGAAAACCAGTATCTACGTATGTACCTTTTAGAAACGGACTATTTTTATCTACAGCAGCCAGCATAGCATTGTCAAAGGACTGCGAGCTTATATATTATGGAGCTCACAGTGACGATGCAGCAGGCAGTGCATATCCAGATTGTTCACAGGCGTTTAATGATGCGATGAATAAAGCTATATATGAAGGCAGTGGTGGACAGCTTAAGATATTGGCACCATTTGTAACATGGACTAAAAAGGATATAGTAAAAAAGGGCTTGGAAATAGGAGTGCCTTATGAGCTGACATGGAGCTGTTATGAAGGCGGCGATAAGCCATGTGGCAAATGTGGTACATGTATAGATAGGCAGGAAGCTTTTAGACAAAACGGAGTGGAGGAAATGTAATGAGTAGAGAAAGAAATGAGATGTGTGATATTACCTTGTTAGGTAATCAAGGAACAAAGTATCCAGATAATTATGCACCTGAAATGTTAGAGACTTTCGTTAATAAGCATCAGGATAATGATTATTTTGTAAAGTTTAATTGTCCTGAATTTACTAGTCTTTGTCCTATAACAGGACAGCCAGACTTTGCATGCATAACTATTTCTTATGTACCAGATGTAAAGATGGTTGAGAGCAAATCTTTAAAATTATATTTATTCAGCTTTAGAAATCATGGAGATTTTCATGAGGATTGTGTAAATATAATTATGAAGGACCTCATAAAATTAATGGAGCCTAAATATATAGAGGTATGGGGTAAATTTACACCAAGAGGCGGCATATCTATTGACCCATATTGTAATTATGGTAAGCCAGGTACAAAATGGGAGGAAGTAGCATTTAACAGAATGGCTAATCATGATATGTACCCTGAGAAGATAGATAATAGATAATATTGATAAATATACAAAAAGAATCGGATACGAGAAAGGAAAAAAATATGAAAAAGACTTTAAGAGCACTATTAGCAATGGTTATTATGTCAAGTATGCTTGTTGCATGTACAAGTAGCAAGCCAAGTGTAGACGCAGGAGCTACAGATGCAGATAGTTCAACAAACACCACAGCAGAAGGAGATACATCTACAACAGAGGAGCCTACTACAGAGGAACCTACAACAGAGGAGCCTACTACAACACAGCCTCCATATGAGCCTATTACATTGGCATTTGCAGGTGATATGTATCTTAGTGACAAGTTGTATGGATATTATCAGAAAGATGGTTTAACAGGTTTCCTTGGACAGTCTATATTGGATATCTTCCAGAAAACAGACATTATGGTTGCAAACCATGAGTATGTAGCAACAGATTTGCCTGAATCAGCAAAGGATACTATTCAGATATATAACTTCAAAGCACCTACTGCAAGAGAAGTATTATGGGATGAGATGGGAGTAGACATAGTGTCATTGGCAAACAATCATGCAATGGATTACGGTTTACAGAGTCTTGTTGACTGTTTAGATACTATTGATAAGTTAAATGTTAAATATATCGGTGCTGGAAGAAATCTTGCAGATGCTAAGAAGGCAGAGATATATGAGATGAATGGAAAGAAAGTAGCTATTCTTGCATCATGTTATTTTATACCGGGCTGGAGCTGGTATGCACAGGAAAACAGACCAGGTGTAATGACTACTTATGAAGGTACAGACCGTTACGGAATGGTTAAGGATGAGATAAAGAGACTTAAGGAAGAGGAAGGATGCGACGTAGTAGGTGTATATGTTCACTACGGTAAGGAGCATACAACACAGATTATATCAAGACAGAAGAATGTATCTTATGGATATATAGATTCTGGTGCAGATTTTATTATAGGCAGCCATGCTCATAATCTTCAGGGTATAGAGATATATAAGGATGCACCTATATATTACAATTTAGGTAATTTCTTGTTTACAAATAAAGCGACAGATACAATGGTTGTAAATCTTGTAATAAATGAGGATAACAGTATTACAACAAAGATAACACCATGTAAGAGTAAGTCATTTAAGGTGTGGGAAGCTACAGGTCAGGAAGCCTTAGATATATTTAAACATATAGAGAGCATATCTGTTAATGTTGAGATAGACGATGAAGGAAATGTTACAGAAAAAAAGGCAGCAGAAAATGTCGAATAAACACAAAATAATTGTTTAATTATTGTTGGTTTCGTGATATACTGATTAAAGGAGTGCGGTCTTTTATTAAAGCCGTTCCGGAGTATATAATTTAATAAAGGAGATAGATTCAATGGAATCAAGAAGTTATAGGGCACGTAGAGTTCAACGAATTAAGAAAATGTTGTTGCCTACAGTGATTGCACTTATAACAATTCCTACACTATTATGTGTATTACTTGGAATTAGAATTTGTTCGTTGGAGAATGAAATAGATGTAATGTTGGAGTCTCATGCAGAAAGAGAGACGGGCGAGATGCAATCTAGTCAACTGGCTGATGGAACTGACAATAGTACATCATCTAGTGAAGATAACAGTTCATCAAATACACAGGATGATATCGAAAAAGAGACAACTACAGAACAACCAAGTACTGATAAAGTAGTAGAGCCTTTGCCAGATGGTAAGTATGTGTATCTTACATTTGATGATGGTCCAAGTGCTAGAACGGATGAAATATTACAGATATTGAACCAGTATGGCGTGAAAGCAACATTTTTTGTAAATGGTCATACAGGACCAACTATGGAAGCTAGATACAAGGCAATTGTAAATGGTGGTCATGCATTGGGTATACACACATATACACATAATTATAATACAGTGTATGGTGGAATTGAAAGTTTTGCCCATGAAGTTACATCTTTACACGATTATTTATACGAAGTAACAGGTGTTGATGTGCGTTTGTTTAGATTCCCAGGAGGTACATCAAATACTAAAACGGATAATATATATCAGTATATCCAATGGATAAATGATAATGGATATTCGTATCATGACTGGAATTGTTCAAGTGGAGACGCGTCAGGTAAAAAGCCTACGGCCGATCAGATTATTTCAAATTGTATGAAACAAATTAATGCAGGGTATAAAAATCTTGTAATACTGATGCATGATTTGGGCAATAAAGATACGACAGTAGAAGCATTGCCAAGGCTTATAGAGATACTGTTGGAAAAAGGATATGAGATAAGAGCGATAGATGAACGCTCAACACCGGTACATCACCGAGAATTAGAATAATATACTGGAGGTTCAAGATGAGTTTTTTAAAGGAATTTAAGGAAGATTTATCACAGGCAGTTAACGAGCTTGTAGATGAGCAGACAACAGAGAAGAAGGAAGAGCCAGTAGAATCTGTTACAGAAGAAGTAGCAGAGACTGTGGCAGAGGAAGTTGCTGATGTAGAAGAAGAAGAGATGGTAAACACTATTGATGAGGAAGAGTTTACTGTAGATGACTTAGATACATTATTCGCTGAGGAAGCGAAAGAGGAGGTTGTTGTTCAGCCAGAGCCAGTAGTTGTTGAGCCAGTTATAGAGACTGTAGAAGAGGATTTTATCCCAAGCGATGAGATTACAGAGATAACAAAAGGAACAACTATTACAGGTAATCTTGAATCAGATGGTTCAATTAACGTTTATGGTAAGATAACAGGTGATATTACATGTAAGGGTAAGCTTGTTATTACTGGTAGAGTAAATGGTATATCACATGCAAGAGAGATATTTGCAAACAATGCAAAGGTAGAAGGTGATGTACATAGCGATGGAACAATTAAGATTGGTAATGGTTCAGTTATCGTAGGAAATGTATATGCTACATCAGCAGTTATAGCAGGAGCTGTAAAGGGTGATATAGATGTTAATGGTCCAGTTATCGTAGATGGTACAGCAGTAGTGAAGGGTAATATCAAGTCACGTTCTGTTCAGATTAACAACGGTGCGGTTATCGACGGTTTCTGTTCACAGAGCTATGCAGATATTGATTACAAGACATTGTTCGAGGATACATTTAGCATTAACTAATCATTTAACTAAATAAAAGTCATGCAGAAAGGATTACCAAAATGAGCGAATATAAGAGAGTACTCATTAAGCTTAGCGGAGAGGCGCTTGCGGGAGACAAGAAGACAGGTTTTGATGAAGCTACATGTGTAGGTGTTGCAAAGCAGATAAAGGTACTTGTGGACAAAGGTGTTCAGGTAGGTATTGTAATAGGCGGAGGAAACTTCTGGAGAGGAAGAACTAGCGAGAAGATTGACAGAACAAAGGCAGATGCAATAGGTATGCTGGCAACAGTTATGAATTGTATTTATGTTTCTGAGATATTTAGAACAGAGGGAATGTCAACACAGGTTTTAACACCATTTGAGTGTGGTTCATTTACAAAGCTCTTCTCTAAGGACAGAGCAAATAAGTATTTTGAAAAGGGAATGGTAGTATTCTTTGCAGGTGGTATTGGACATCCATATTTCTCAACAGATATGGGAACAATACTTAGAGCTATAGAGATTGAGGCTGATATAGTATTGTCTGCTAAGTCTATAGATGGTGTATATGATTCAGATCCATCAAAGAATCCAGATGCGAAGAAGTATGATAAGATATCTATAAGCGAGGTAGTAGAGAAGAAGCTTGGTGTTATAGATTTGGCTGCTTCAGTTCTTTGTATGGAGAATAAGATGCCTATGCTTATTTTCGGATTAAATGAAGAAAATAGTATTATTAACAATGTTACAGGCAATGTGACAGGAACAATTATCACAGTTGATTAATTGATAAAAATATATAAACAAGAAAGGTTGGTATCAAAAATGGATGCTAGATTAAATCAGTATGACGAGAAAATGTCAAAGTCAGTGGATGCACTTATGTCAGAGTACGCTTCAATAAGAGCTGGACGTGCTAACCCACATATTTTAGATAAGCTTAGAGTGGATTATTATGGAACACCAACACCATTCCAGCAGGTAGCTAATATCTCAGTTCCAGAGGCTAGAATGATTCAGATTCAGCCATGGGAGTCAAACCTTATAAAGGAAATCGAGAAGGCTATTATTAATTCAGACCTTGGTCTTACACCAAATAATGATGGCAAGGTAGTTCGTCTTGTATTCCCAGAGCTTACAGAGGAAAGAAGAAAAGAGCTCGTTAAGGATGTAAAGAAGAAGGGCGAGAATGCAAAGGTTGCAGTTCGTAATATAAGAAGAGATGCAAATGATGCAATAAAGAAGATGTCTGAGATTTCTGAGGATGAAGTAAAGCAGCTTGAGAATGATGTACAGAAGATTACAGATAAGTACATTGCAGAGATTGATAAGGCAATTGATGATAAGTCAAATGAGATTATGACTGTATAGTAAAAACAAACGAGTTAAGTAACTAAAATATTATAGTTATTTAACAAGTGTACAGTATGAGTAGCATAGTGCGATAGCACAGGCTGCGAATACGGCGGCTACGAGAGTTTCGAAGAAACGTAGTAGCCGTTTTCACTATGTATAGCATTTTTAGGAGTTTTATTATGGCAAAGAAAACTGAAATAGATATAACAGATATGAAGATTCCTCAACATGTAGCTATTATTTTAGATGGTAATGGAAGATGGGCAAAAAAGAGATTGCTTCCAAGGAATGCAGGTCATGTGCAAGGAGCAAAGACTGTTGAAAAGATATGTGAGGAAGCTTGGCGTATAGGAATCAAATATTTGACTGTATATGCATTTTCAACAGAAAATTGGAAGAGACCACAATCCGAAGTGAATGCACTTATGAAACTTCTTGGGGATTATCTTAAAAATTGCATAGAAACCGCCAATAAAAATGATATGCGTATAAGGGTAATTGGCGATAAAACAGGATTGAGTCAAGAACTTTGTGAAAAAATTAATGAATTAGAGGAAATGACGAAGAATAATCCAGGACTTAACTTTACTATAGCACTTAATTATGGAAGTCGAGACGAGATGATTAGAGCTATGAAACAGATGGCAACTGATGTAAAGTCTGGTAAGGTGGAGCCTGAGAATATAGATGAGAATATGTTTGAGACATATCTGGATACAAATGGTATACCGGATCCAGACTTGCTTATAAGAACTAGTGGTGAAGAGAGATTGTCAAATTATCTTTTATGGCAGTTGGCATATACGGAATTCCATTTTACAGATGTACTTTGGCCAGATTTTTCTAGAGAAGATTTATTAAATGCTGTTGCAACATACAATAAAAGGGACAGAAGATTTGGTAAGGTAAATACGGAGGAATAGCAATGGGTATCAGTAAATTAATGAATAAATCATTTTTGACTAGAGTTATAAGTGGTGTTGTACTTGTAGCTGTTATTTTAACCACATTCCTGATGGGAAATTGTGTAATGTTTGGTTTTACATTGTTATTGTCTTTGGTTGGATTGAATGAAATCTATAAAACTGTAGGCATACAGAAGTGCATCTTAGGAATACTAGGATATATAAGCGTGGTAATATATTATGTAATGGTTTATATGACAGGTACAGAGCATATTGGAACATTTATTATAGCTTGGCTTATGGTTACTATGATGGTCTTTGTATTTAGTTATCCAAAGTATAAAACAGAACAAATACTTATGGCTTTTTTTGGCGTTGTATATGTGGCTATACTTATGTCGTTTTTATTCCTTATCAGAGTGAGAACAGAGGATGGAATGTTGACAATATGGCTTGTTATGATTTCTTCATGGATATGTGATACTTTTGCGTATCTTTTTGGAGTTATGTTTGGTAAGCATAAGATGGCACCAGTATTAAGCCCAAAGAAGACTATAGAGGGAGCTATAGGTGGTGTTGCAGGTTCAGCAGGCATAGGTGCATTATATGGATTATTAGCAGCACCATATCTTGGACATTTTGATAATGCACCATTGTATTTTGCAATACTTTGTGCATGTGCAGGTCTTCTCTCAATGGTAGGAGATTTGGGTGCATCAGCTATTAAGAGATGCTATGATATAAAGGACTACGGAAAGCTTATACCAGGCCATGGAGGAGTACTTGATAGATTTGATAGTGTACTTTTTACAGCACCGATTATTTATTATTTAATAGTATATATTTTCTAATTTGAATATATATCTTATTAGGGAGGTAAAGATGAAGCATATTTCCATATTGGGGTCTACTGGCTCTATAGGAACACAGACATTGGATATAGTTAGTAAAAATGATGACTTAAATGTAGTAGCATTGGCTGCTTATGGTAATATTGAGTTATTAGAGAAACAGGTTAGGGAATACAAGCCTAGCATAGTGTGTGTATATGATGAAAATAAAGCGTTAGAGCTTCGTGCCAACATTCAGGATTTGGATATTAAGGTAGTATCAGGAATGGATGGACTTATCGAGGCTGCGGTAATAGAGCAGGCAGATATTGTTGTTACTGCTATAGTAGGTATGATAGGTATAAGACCAACCTTGGCGGCCATAAAGGCAGGCAAGGATATTGCTTTGGCTAATAAAGAGACTCTCGTAACAGCAGGTCATATAATTATGCCAGCAGCAAAGGAGCATAATGTAAGCATATTACCAGTAGATAGTGAGCATAGTGCTATTTTTCAGTGCTTAAATGGCGAGAATAGCAGAGAGATAGACAAGATATTGCTTACAGCGTCTGGTGGACCATTTAGAGGCAAGACAACAGAGGAACTTAAGAATGTTACAGTTGAGGCAGCATTAAAGCACCCTAACTGGGCAATGGGTAGAAAAATTACCATAGATTCTGCTAGTATGGTAAATAAGGGACTAGAAGTTATTGAGGCAAAGTGGCTGTTTGATGTGGATTTCTCACAGGTACAGGTAGTTGTACAACCACAAAGCTTAATTCATTCGATGATACAGTTTAAGGATGGAGCTATAATGGCCCAGTTAGGTACTCCAGATATGAGATTGCCTATACAGTATGCACTCTATTATCCAGAGAGAAGGTATCTGGATGGAGAGAGAGTTGATTTTGCAAAGATTGGTCAGATAAGTTTCGAAAATCCAGATATGGATACATTTAGAGGCTTGGCACTTGCATATGCGGCAGGACAAAAGGGTGGCTCTATGCCAACAGCATTTAATGCTGCAAATGAGAGAGCAGTAGCTATGTTCTTAGATAAGAAGATTAAATTCTTAGATATATATGAAATAATAGAAGAATCAATGAATCAGGTTAAGTTTATAGAAAATCCTACTCTTGAGCAGATACTTGACACAGAGAAGGCAACTTATGAGTTCATTGAAGGTAGGTGGAGTTAATGAGTATTTTATTTGCGGTTTTAATATTTGGGTTACTGATATTTATACATGAATTTGGCCATTTTATCATAGCTAAGAAGAATGGTGTACATGTTGTAGAGTTTTCTATTGGTATGGGACCAACTATATTCTCATTCGGCAAGGGAGAGACAAAGTATTCTCTTAAACTGTTGCCATTTGGTGGAGCTTGTCAGATGCTGAATAAGGAAATGGTAGGAGAGGAAACTGTTTCTGAATATGATAGTACTAGGACATTTGAAAGTAAGTCAGTTTGGTCTAGAATGGCTATTATATTTGCAGGACCATTATTTAACTTTATACTTGCATTTGTGTTTGCCGTAATAGTTATAGGTTTTGTAGGATATGACCCAGCAGTTGTAACATATGTAGGTGAGGAGTCTTCAGCTGCAAAAGCAGGTCTTAAGGTAGGAGACGTCATCACAAAGTATGAAGGCATGAATGTAGATATCGGAAGAGAGTTGTATCTTGAGCAGTATATCAATGGAGTGCCAGACGATGAAATAAATATTGAGTATAAAAGAGATGGTAAAACATATAAGATAGCTATTAAGCCAGAATACGTAGACTTATATCTTATGGGTATAATGTATAATCCGTCAGCGTCAGGAAGAGTCAAGATTACATCATTGACACAGGGATATCCTTGTGAGGCTGCTGGTGTAAAAGCAGGAGATATGATTATATCGATAAATGGTGTAGATATAGCAGATATTAATGCATTTGATGCGTATATTGAAGAGCATCCATTTGGCGAAGAGCCGATACATCTTGTGTTAGACAGAGATGGAAAGTCTGTTGAGGTGGATGTGACACCTATGAAGGTTACACAGTTAGATACAGGTTTCTCATACAATGCAGGTGGCAGAGAGAGATGTGGTGCTATCGATACTATAAAGTACTCTTTTATAGAAATAAAATATCAGATTGTATCAGTGTTTAAGAGTCTTGGAATGTTATTTACAGGTCAGCTTGGAGTTAATGATTTCACAGGTCCAGTAGGCGTAACAGAGATTATAGATGATGTATACGAGGAGTCTAAGAATGAAGGAGCCGATATGGTTGCATTGAATATGATGAACTTTGCGTTACTTCTCAGTGCAAACTTAGGTGTTATGAACCTTCTCCCTATACCAGGCTTAGATGGTGGAAGACTTGTATTCCTTGCAGTAGAGGCTGTAAGAGGAAAACCTGTAAAGCATGAAGAATATATCAATCTTGCAGGAATGTTGTTACTTATGGCATTTGCAATGTATATATTATTTAAGGATATATTTAGCTTATTCTAGGCCGAAAAGGGCCAGGCCGAAATTTACGAAGTAAATTTCGCTGAAAAGGAGGAAGTATGTTACGAGAAAAAACTAAGGAAATAAGAATAGGTAACAGAGTTATAGGTGGTAGCAATCCTATACTCATTCAGTCCATGACTAACACAAAGACTGAGGATGTAGAGGCAACAGTTGCTCAGATAAAGCAATTAGAGGCAGCGGGCTGTGAGATTATAAGATGTGCTGTTCCAACTATGGAGGCGGCTAAAGCATTAGCAGAGATAAAGAAGCAGATAAATATACCACTTGTGGCAGATATTCACTTTGACTATAAGTTAGCTATCGCAGCTATGGAAAATGGTGCAGACAAGATTCGCATTAATCCAGGAAATATCGGAAGTGAAGCTAATGTTAAGGCAGTAGTGGATGTGGCTAAGTCTAAAAATATACCTATAAGAGTAGGTGTTAATAGCGGTTCCTTAGAGAAACATCTGGTAGAGAAATATGGTGGTGTCACAGCTGAAGGTATTGTGGAAAGTGCACTTGATAAAGTGGCTATGATAGAAAAGATGGGTTACAAGAACTTGGTTGTAAGTATCAAGTCATCAGATGTAATGATGTGTGCTAAGGCACATTTATTACTGGCTGAAAAGTGTAAGTATCCATTACATGTAGGTATAACAGAGGCTGGAACATTGTATTCAGGAAATATTAAGTCTGCATTGGGATTGGGCATTATATTAGGTGCAAGTGGTATAGGAAATACTATAAGAGTATCACTTACAGGAGATCCTGTTGAAGAGATAAAGAGTGCGAAACTTATTCTTAAGAATTTGGGCTTAAGAACAGGTGGTATAAACGTTGTATCTTGTCCTACATGTGGCAGAACACAGATAGACCTTATAGGCTTAGCTAATAAGGTAGAAACTATGGTGGCTAAGTATGATGACCTTAATATAAAGGTAGCTGTTATGGGATGTGTAGTAAATGGTCCAGGTGAGGCAAAAGAAGCTGATATAGGTATAGCTGGAGGAATAGGTGAAGGCTTGCTCATTAAGCGTGGCGAGATAGTAAGAAAGATACCTGAAGAGCAACTTTTAGATGTTCTCGAGGAAGAACTTAAGAATTGGCCTAGAGCTTAAAAACGATAGAAAAGGGTAAATGGTGTAGAAGATGGAAAAACGATTCTTTAGCGTATTTCCTGATTTAAAACTGAACAATGAATTAACAGAACTCTTCGGTCTGGTGGAGGTGCAGAAAATAGCTACCAACAGAGCGAAGAATTCTTTGCGTGTATACATAATAAGTAGCCGTCTAATTGATAAGAAAACATTACACTTAGTTGAGACAGAGATAGAGAGACAACTATTTGCTGGGCTTAATATAAGTGTGTTTTTTATGGAAAAATTCTCATTGTCTGGCCAGTATACAGCAGAGAATCTATATAATGCATATTATGACAGTCTTATGGCGGAACTTAGAAGTAGAAGTGTAATATTGTCAAATATTATGAAGAAAGCAAATCCGTCGTTTTCTGGAAAGGTTATGACCTTACAGGTGGAGGAGACAGCTCTCAATATAGAAAAATTAGACGAGTTACGTTTGGTGCTTACAGAAATCTTTACCGACAGATGCGGTGTGGAGTTGGAGGTTGCTTATAATTATGTGGAACCTCACGTAAGTAAGTTTAGAGAGCAGAGCGAGCAGAAGATGAAGCTTGAAATCGCTGCAATTGTAGATAGAATCAAGGCTAACGCCTCTGTGGATAATGAAGTGGAAAATGTGGAAAACCAGAAAAATACTGGTGATAATAATAAATCAAATGGTGCAGAAGAAGCTAGTAAGGTAGAAGCAACTAAGAAACCTGAGGAGAAACAGGCTGCTAAACCTGCTCCAGAAAAATCAGGTGGATTTGATAAGAATAAAAATGGTTTCTTTAGAAGAGAGAAGACCCAGACTAGAGAGGAAAATCCAGACGTTATATTTGGTAGAAGCTTTGATGGTGAGATAACACCTATATCTGAGATAAACGGAGAGACTGGTGAATGTATCATCAATGGTCAGATAGTATCAGTAGATACTAGAGAAATCAGAGGTGAGCGAACTATTGTTACATTTACAGTAACAGACTTTACTGACACTATCAAGAGCAAGATGTTCCTTAGAAATGAGCAGTTACTTGAGGTGTTAGATTTGCTTAAGGCTGGTGCATTTGTCAGAGTAAAGGGTATGGCACTTCTAGATACATATGATAAGGAAGTAGCTATAAGCTCTGTTGTAGGCATAATGAAATCTAAGGACTGGCGTGTACCTAGAGTAGATACAAGTGTCGAAAAGAGAGTGGAGTTACATTGTCATACAAAGATGAGTGATATGGATGGAGTTTCCTATGCCAAGGACCTTATAGAAACTGCTATAAAGTGGGGACATAAGGCTATCGCCATAACTGACCACGGTAATGTTCAGGGCTTTACAGAAGCCTTGCATGGATTTGATAAGATAAAGGGTAAGTATAAGGAAAAGTACGAGGCTGAGGGCAAGGAGTTTAACTTCAAGGTACTATACGGAGTAGAGGCTTACCTTGTAGATGATTTGAAGGAGTCTGTTACAAATTCTAAGGGTCAGTCTCTAGATGACGCCTATGTAGTATTTGATATAGAGACAACAGGCTTTAGCGCCATATATGACAAGATAATAGAGATAGGTGCGGTAAAGGTAGAGAAGGGAAATATCACAGATACATTTAGCGTGTTTGTAAATCCTAAGCGACCTATACCATTTAGAATAGAGCAGCTTACAGGCATCAATGACTCTATGGTAATAGATGCAGAAACTATAGAGGAGGTATTGCCAAAATTCTTAGAGTTTTCAAAGGGATGCGTAATGGTTGCCCATAATGCAGAGTTCGATATGAGCTTTATTATGAACAATGCGGAGCGTATGGGTATACATTGTGATTTTACTTACGCAGATACAGTTACACTTGCAAGAGCTCTCATACCTAACATAGGAAAGTATAAGCTTGATAATGTGGCAAAGGCTCTTGGAGTGACATTGGAGCATCATCATAGAGCTGTTGATGATGCAGGATGCACAGCGAAGATATTTGAAAAGTTTATAGCTATGCTTAAAGAGAGGGATATCTTCGACTTAGACCAGTTAAATGAGTTCTGCCGTCCATCCGTTGACATTATAAGAAAGATGCCAACACATCATGCTATTATTATAGCTACTAGTGAGATTGGACGAATAAACTTATATAGGTTGGTATCAGAGGCACATCTTACATATTTTGCAAGAAATCCTCGTATACCAAAGAGCTTGTTCTTAGAGAACAGAGAGGGCCTTATAATAGGTTCAGCATGTGAAGCTGGAGAATTATATCAGGCAGTGTATGGCGGAAAGAATGATGCTGAGATAGCAAGACTTGTGAACTTCTATGATTACCTTGAGATACAGCCTATAGGCAACAATATGTTTATGGTGGCAAAGGGCGAGGCAACTGTAGAGGATCTAATAGAGGTCAATAAGCGTATAGTAGAGCTCGGAGAGAAGTTTGATAAGCCAGTAGTAGCTACTTGTGATGTGCATTTCCTTAATCCAGAGGATGAAGTATATAGAAGAATCATCATGTATAACAAGGGCTTTGATGATGCTGACAATCAGGCACCACTGTACCTTAGAACTACAGATGAAATGCTAGAGGAATTTAAGTATCTTGGTATGGAGAAGGCGGAGGAAGTGGTTATAACCAATCCTAATAAGATAGCGGATATGTGCGATAAGATATCGCCTGTGCATCCAGATAAGGCACCGCCAGTTATCCCTAATTCTGACCAGATGCTTAGAAATATATGTTACAACACAGCTCACGAGATGTACGGTGAGAATCTGCCAGAGGTAGTAGTAGAGAGACTCGAGAGAGAGCTTAACTCTATCATCTCTAACGGTTTCGCCGTTATGTATATTATCGCACAGAAGCTTGTGTGGAAGTCAAATGAAGATGGATATCTGGTAGGTTCTAGAGGTTCCGTAGGTTCGTCCTTTGTTGCTACTATGGCAGGTATTACAGAGGTTAATCCGCTTAAGCCACATTACTACTGTAAGAAATGTCATTATAGTGAGTTTGATTCAGAGAGAGTTAATGCATATGTTGGAGGAGCAGGTTGTGATATGCCTGATGCCAACTGTCCTGAATGTGGAGAGCCTCTAGTTAAGGCGGGATTCGATATACCATTTGAGACATTCCTAGGATTCAAAGGAAACAAAGAGCCAGATATCGACCTTAACTTCTCAGGTGAATACCAGAGTAAGGCACATGCTTACACAGAAGTTATTTTTGGTAAGGGACAGACATTTAGAGCAGGAACAATTGGTACATTGGCAGAAAAAACAGCATACGGATATGTAAAGCATTATTTCGAGGAGAAGGGCATACATAAGCGTAGCTGCGAGATAGAGAGATTAGCAAAGGGATGCGTGGATGTTAGAAGAACTACAGGTCAGCATCCAGGTGGTATCATAGTATTGCCATACGGCGAGGAGATATACAAGTTCACTCCTGTACAGCATCCGGCAAATGATATGACTACAAAGACTATAACGACACACTTCGATTATCACTCAATCGACCATAACTTGTTGAAGCTTGATATACTGGGACACGATGATCCGACCATGATACGTATGCTTGAGGACTTAACAGGTATAGATGCCAAGACTATACCATTGGATAATCAAGAGGTAATGTCACTGTTTAAGAGTCCAGAGGCACTAGGTATAACACCAGAGGATTTGGATGGCTGTAAGCTTGGAGCTTTGGGTATACCAGAGTTTGGTACACAGTTCGTTATACAGATGCTTATAGACACCCAGCCAAAGACATTCTCAGACTTAGTTAGAATATCAGGCCTGTCACATGGTACTGACGTGTGGCTTGGTAATGCGCAGGCTCTTATTGCAGAAGGCAAAGCGACTATCTCTACAGCTATTTGTACGAGAGATGATATTATGACATATCTTATCAATAAGGGTATGGATTCGGAGTTATCATTTACCATTATGGAGTCTGTTCGTAAGGGTAAGGGGCTTAAGCCTGACTGGGAGACAGCCATGACTGAAAATGGCGTACCAGACTGGTATATATGGTCATGTAAGAAGATACAGTACATGTTCCCTAAAGCACATGCGGCAGCATACGTTATGATGGCGTATCGAATTGCGTATTTTAAGGTATTCTATCCATTGGCATACTATGCAGCATATTTCAGTATCAGAGCGAAGGCATTTAGTTATGAAACTATGTGTCAGGGTAAGGAAAAGCTTTTATACTTTATGAATGAATACAAGAAAAAGGCTGAGATGGGCACTATAGCTAATAAGGAAGAGGATGCCTTAAGTGATATGAAGATAGTGCAGGAGATGTATGCAAGAGGTTATCAGTTTGAGAAAATTGATATATATAAGGCCCATGCCAATAGATTTCAGATAATAGACGGAAAGCTTATGCCGGCACTTAATACTATAGATGGTCTGGGAGATAACTCGGCTATAGCTGTAGTCGAGGCTGTAAAGGATGGCCCATTCCTGTCAAAAGACGACTTTAGACAGAGAACAAAGGTCAGCCAGACTAACATAGAGCTGATGAGTGACTTGGGACTTTTTGGGGATTTACCAGATAGTAATCAGCTTTCATTATTTGATATGATGTAGGAGAAGCATTATGAGTGACTTAAATACTATAAGTGTACAAAATAAAGCTAGACGTGAACAACTACAGCGCGAGCGTCTAGCAGAAGAAAAAAGAAAACGTGAACTTCGCGAAAAGAGGCGAAGGGAGCGTTTGATAAAATATTATGCAGTATGCACAGCTTTGATATTGTTCTTACTTCTTGTAATATTTATTGTATTTACTACGATATTTTGCAGTGATGGAGGTAAAAAGGAGAATAAACCAGAGCCATCAACACCTATAGCTGAAGAGGTATTCAATCCAAACATATATACATTTACAGATGATATGTATGTATATGAGAATTCAGATGCAGTACTGGAGATGTTAGATAATCTTAAGGCGTCAAAGGCAGAGCTGGAGAAAAAGATTCAGTTTATAATGGACAATGAGGCGGCATATCCAGAGATGCTTATTAAACTTGTGGCAAAGTCTCCGGAAGTTATAGATTTTGCGTTAGAGTATCCATTTAAAAAGGGCGTAAGCAATAGTATTATTGTAGATATATCATCAGATTACACAGAAGGTCAGATTCCATTGTTGCTTCAATGGGATGAGAGATGGGGATATGTTCAATATGGAAATGAAACAATATCTTTAAGCGGATGTGGGCCCACATGTTTGTCTATGGTTGCTGTCGGATTGACAGGCAATGTTAAGTGGACACCGGTAAGAGCGGCGAGAATGGCACAGGCTGGTGGATATTATGTAGATGGTATGGGTACAGATTGGAGTCTTATGTATGAAGGCTGTAAACAGATGGGGCTATCTGCCAAGGAAATCGGCTTGTCAGAAGAACTTATGGTGGCTCAGCTAAATGCAGGTAATCCTATTATCGTAAGTGTAGGACCAGGTGATTTTACAGAGAATGGTCACTTTATAGTTATAACAGGGTATAAAGACGGAGCATTTACGATAAATGATCCAAATAGTATCAAGAACAGTAATAAAACATGGCGTTATGACGAAATTAAGTCGCAGATAAAGAATATATGGGCTTACTCACTTGCGGATTAGCATAACTTTATGAAGAATAAATAGTTATTAGCACTCTTTATAAAAGAGTGCTAATTTTGCTTGACAATGACTTAAATTAGTATTAATATATGGAGTATCGGGGCAGAGCTGATGAAATCGTGTAATTTGGTTCTATATGAGCATTACAGTGAAAATTCAAGTTCTGCTATTATTTTATAAAAAGGAGACATAAAAATGGCGACACATGGAAGTTTATCAATTAACAGCGAAAATATTTTTCCAATAATTAAGAAGTGGTTATATTCTGACCATGATATATTTTTCAGAGAGCTTATCTCAAATGGCTGTGATGCTATCACTAAGCTAAAAAAGTTAGAGATTATGGGAGAGTATCAGCTACCAGATGACAATAAGTTTAAGGTAGAAGTGATAGTAAATGATAAGGAGAAGACTCTTACATTTATAGATAATGGTATAGGTATGACTGCTGATGAAGTAAATGAGTATATTAATCAGATAGCATTCTCAGGTGCAGAGGCATTCTTAAATCAGTACAAGGATAAGACAAGCGAGGACCAGATAATAGGTCATTTCGGATTAGGTTTTTACTCAGCATTTATGGTGGCAGACAAGGTTACTATAGATACATTGTCATACAAGGAAGGTTCAACACCGGTACATTGGGAGTGTGATGGTGGTACAGAGTTTGATATGGAGGATGGCGACAGAACAGAGCGTGGAACAAAGATTACTCTCTACTTGAATGAAGATAGCTTGGAGTTTGCTAACGAGTATAGAGCTAGAGAGGTTATCGCAAAGTACTGTTCATTTATGCCAACAGAGATCTATCTTACAAATGCTACAGCAGAGCCAAAGTACGATACTATCCCAGAGGAAGATGTATTGGATACAGATACAGTAGTGGAGACTATTGTAGAGCCAGAGAAGACAGAGGAAAAGGAAAATGAGGATGGTGAGAAGGAGACTGTAGTTACACCAGAGTCTAGAAAGGCGAAGATAGTTAGCCGTCCAGTTTGCTTAAATGATACTACACCTTTATGGGCTAAGCATCCAAATGATTGCACAGAGGAAGAGTACAAGGACTTCTATAGAAAGGTATTTAAGGATTTCAAGGAGCCACTTTTCTGGATTCATTTAAATATGGATTATCCATTTAACTTAAAGGGTATATTGTACTTCCCTAAGATAAATACAGAGTATGACTCAATAGAGGGAACTATAAAGCTTTATAACAATCAGGTATTTATAGCTGACAATATCAAGGAAGTTATACCAGAGTTCCTTATGTTACTTAAGGGTGTTATAGACTGTCCAGACCTTCCACTTAATGTGTCTAGAAGTGCGTTACAGAATGACGGTTTCGTAAAGAAGATAGCAGACTATATCACAAAGAAGGTAGCAGATAAGCTTTCTGGTATGTGTAAGACTGACAAGGAAGCTTACGAGAAGTATTGGGATGATATCAATCCATTTATCAAGTTTGGATGCCTGAAGGATGATAAGTTCTGCGATAAGATGACTGATTATATCTTATTTAAGAATCTTGACGACAAGTATTTGACATTGCCAGAGTGCCTTGAGGAGAATAAGGAAAAGCATGAGAATACAGTGTTCTATGTAACTGATGAGATTGCCCAGGGTCAATATATAAAGATGTTTAAGGATGAGGGAATGGATGCTGTTATCTTAAAGCATAACATTGATCAGCCATTTATAACACATCTTGAGCAGAAGAATGAGGGTGTGAAGTTCCAGAGAATAGATGCTGACTTGACTGATAACTTTAAGGAGTCAGATGCTGAGGTGTCTGAGGAGACAAAGGCGTCATATGATAAGCTGACAGAGCTCTTTAAGAAGTCACTTAACAACGATAAGCTTGAGATAAAGATAGAGAAGCTTAAGAATGAAGCTATATCTTCTATGGTAACTCTCTCAGAGGAGAGCAGACGTATGCAGGATATGATGAAGATGTATGGCATGATGGGTATGGACCCAGCAATGTTTGGCACAAACCTTACTTTAGTATTAAATGCTAATAATACATTAGTTCAGTATCTTATGAATAACCTAGAGTCAGAGCACGCAGTATTATTCTGTGAGCAGTTATATGACTTGGCAGTTATTCAGCACGAGCAGTTAAGCCCAGATGCTATGGCTAAGTTCGTGGAGAGAAGCAATAAGCTAATGATGTTATTAGTTTAAATTCTGATTTGTGCGACTAAGACTTTGATATTAAAGGTATAGTTTTGTTCTCGGCTACGAGTGCTAGACTATCTAAGAACATTACTTTTTACGCTATATAAATATACGCAACCGGCAGGCAATTCGACATCGTGTCGATGCCTGCCTT
>JBGVKG010000047.1:0-127607 GCA_045123575.1 Lachnospiraceae bacterium | reverse complement strand
ATAATATCAAAGCATAATATTCTGAGGGCTCTTCGGTAGCCTGTCATTAGATAATATTCAATATATCTAAATTGGACCAATTATATCGGTCTATAATTCATGCTTTTAATTCACAAAAATCTAAAATTTTATACAGAGGAGGGTGTTTATGGTAGAACACGAATTTTTTAATGCAACTGGCGACATTCCTTACAATATGACTAATGACTATATGTTCAGAGTTATATTGCAGGAAAACAAGGAAGCAACAAAAGGATTGCTATGTGCAGTTTTAAGGTTAAAGCCTGAGGATATTAAAACTGTTGTCATAGAAAATCCAATTAAACTAGGAGAACGAATAGATGCAAAGGATTTTTATTTAGACATTAGTATAACATTAAATAATCATACATCTATTAATCTTGAGATGCAGGTGGTAAATAGGTTGAACTGGACAGATAGGTCATTGAGTTATATTAGCAGAAATTTTGCTGACCAGAACAAAGGTGATGACTATAATAATGCTAAGCCAGTTATACATATTGGATTCTTGGATTATACTTTGTTTAAGGACAGTCCGGAATTTTATGCAGCATATAAGCTTATGAATGTGAAGAATCATAAGATTTTTAATGACAAGTTCTTCATAGGTGTGATAGACTTAAATAGAACAGATTTAGCAACGGATGAAGATAAGGAATATCACTTAGACGATTGGGTTAGATTATTTAAAGCAAAAACATGGGAGGAATTAAGGATGATAGCAGATAAGGCTCCAGAATTATTAGAAGCTTCGAAGTCAATGTATGAATATAATGCAGATACTGATATGCGTCAAAGATGTATTGCTCGTATGGAATATTTAAATGATATGAAGAGGATAGAGAAACTTTCAGATGCAGTATCATTATTGAAAGATGAAAAAGGGCAGTTGGAAAGTCAGAAAGAGCAATTGGAAAGTCAAAAAGAGCAATTGGAAAGTCAAAAAGAGCAGTTAGAAAGCGAGAACGAGCAGCTAGCTGGTGAAAATGAGATGTTATCTGAAAAAATACATCATTTAGAAAAAATTCTTTTAGATAATGGAATATCGGTAGATTAGTCTGAGGAGCGTTAGTGTGTTACTACATACTAACGCTCTTTGTTATCATATAGGGAAGTTATTCGAAATTTCCTATATAACAACAAAACGTTCTACAAATATTCCTATACATTTTGTGAAAACTAATAGTCAATTAAACCCTATTAATGCTATAATGTACCCATATATTGGATACGTGAAAAACATAAAGGAGGAAGGCCTATGACAGATAGAAAAAAGGCAGCATTATTTGTAGCTTATTTGGCGATTACTATGGTTTTATGTTCTTGCAATAAGCAAGGTGCAATTAAAGATTATATGGAACAAATAGAGGATGATAATAAGTTAGATAGTGATGGTAGTTTGGATAATAGCAACAGCGAAAATGAGACTACGACTATAACAAGTGAAGAGTCAAAAACGACTACTGCACAGCCACAGACAACTACAAAAGAGTCGCAGACTACATCGAAGCAACCAGAGACTACGACAAAGCAGCCGGAGACTACATCGAAGCAACCAGAGACTACGACTAAACAACCAGAGACAACCACAAAGCAACCACAAACCACAACTAAGCAGCCGCAGACAACCACAAAAGAACCGCAGACCACTACAAAGAAACCGGAGGAGACAACTACTAGCAAACCTAACGTAGAGGTGGATACTACACCGGTTACATATACTGTAAATGTAAAGACAAAAGGTGGTATGGTTCTAGAAAATATAGATATATATGTGTATGAGGACAATACCCATAAGGTATTGAAGGATTATAAGTCTACGAATAGTTTAGGTGCAGCAGAATATAGCCTGCCAAAGAGTGCGAACTACAGTATAGTCCTAAAGAATGTTCCAAAAGGATATGATGTGAAGACTAGCTATAGCTTTGATGGTACTACGGCTAATATAGAGCTTGTATCTTCTGTTATAAAGGGACAGTTGCCATCTAGTCTAGGTATAGGCGATGTGATGTATGATGTAACGCTTACTGATCCAAATGGTGTGAAGTATACTATATCTGAGATTCTAAAGGAAAAGGATATGGTTGTGTTAAATTTCTGGTTCGCCAACTGTTATTACTGTATACAGGAATTTCCATATATAGATGAAGTATATGCACAGTATAAGAGTGACGTGGAAGTATTAGCAATCAATCCAGTTGATCCTTCTGGAGACATTAAATATGTAAAGGATAATTATGGCTTGTCATTTCCTATGACGGAATGTGGCTGGGATATACCGGATGCTTTTGGTGTAGACGGATATCCTACTACAGTGATCATAGACAGATATGGTGTTATATGCATGGTAGAGTCAGGCGGACGACCATATACTTGGTACTGGGAAATGCTATTTGAGCATTTTACAGCAAGTAATTATGAGCAGAGGATTCTATATGATGGTGTATATGATTTATATTGATGGTATGGATGGAATAGATAGTTTCATATGCTAAGAACATAATAAAATTTAGCATCATTTAGATACTTGATAAATTTTAGAATAGCTTATTCAATATAGCTAGAAAAATTGACATTATTGTAAGTTCATAGTAAAATGTTTATTAGGTATTGATGTGATTTGTTAAAGGGGGTATTTATATAAATATCCTTGTTTTCTAAGGGGGTAAAGCCTATGGATTCGGTATTTTTGTATATTGAAAGTAATAGTATATTTGCAGTATTGCTTATTGTTATACTGGTTAAGCTAGGTACAAAGCCAGCTAGTATATGGGAGGAAAAGCTGTTTAGGAGTGCTATCTATCTAAACATTGGTGTGTTGGTATCAGATACGCTCACCTGGATATTTGACGGATACATATTATGGAACAGTTTGTGGATTAATAAGCTGGTGTTCTGTTCGTATTATATCCTAACTTCGATTTTCGTGTTTATATGGATGTTATATACAGTATATAAGCTAAGAGCCAATCCAAAGAGAATCAAAAAGTTTGTACCACTATGTGGTATACCTATGTGTATGGGAGTAGTAGCGTCTGTATTGTCTATATGGACGGGATGGTTTTTTAGATTTGATCAATATGGGCATTATATCAGAGGACAGTTTTTCTGGGCGCACACAGCTATGTTGTGGGTATATTTCGGTGCCGTTATTGTATTTGCAGTGTGGGCGTTTTTTAATAACAATGGACGTAAGAGGACAAAAGAGGTAAAATCCCTTATTATATCAGCAATATTGCCAATCGTAGGTGGAGTGTTCCAGACCCTTTTCTACGGACTAAATATGGTGTGGACTATTAGCTGTATCTCATTTGTTATTATGTTTATAAACATACAGAACAAGCATGCACTTACAGATGCGCTTACTGGTATATACAATAGAGGAGCATTTACGGAGTATTTGGCAGAGAGTATTCATGGTAAGAGTAAAGGTGATAAGCTTTATCTTATAATGATGGATATCAATAGGTTTAAGCTGATTAATGATACATTGGGACATATTATGGGTGATGATGCTCTTAAAGCAACGGCTAAGATGTTGTCGAGGATGACAAAGGAGGCTGGTGAAGGAGATTTTCTAGCTAGATATGGTGGAGATGAGTTTGCGTTAGTGTGTTATCGCCAAGATAGAGACGATATAGAGAAATTTATTGCGGATGTCAAAGAGGAAAGTAAAGCACTTCAACTTGAGATTGGTATGAAGGAACCTATAACTATAAGTATAGGATATGCGGAATATCACTCGTATCTGTACGATACGGAGGAAGCATTCATAGAGGAGGCAGACCGCAGAATGTATAAGGATAAGGAGAAGTCTCGTCAGCAGGAAAAGTAAGGACGACAACTAGGAGGATATATGACCTATCAGGATATATTGAAAAATGAAGAGATTAATGCATTTATAAAAAAGGGAAGTGATAACCTGCAGTTTATGGGATATACAGACCATTCTGCAGCACATACAGCTCTGGTAGCAGAACGTGCTGGAATGATATTAGAGAAGCTTGGCAAGAGTGAGCATCAGATTGAGCTTGCGAAGATTGCAGGATATATGCACGATATTGGAAATGCTGTGAATAGAAAAAATCATGCAGAGTATGGAGCAATATTGGCCAATGAGATTCTTAGAAATACAGAGATGCCTTTCGAAGATAAGGTGCAGATAGTGTCAACTATTGGACTTCATGACGAGTCAACGGGAGGGGCAGTCGATGATATATCGGCAGCAGTTATCATAGCCGATAAGACAGATGTGCGTAGGAACAGAGTTAGGTCTGACAGAGCCAATTTTGATATTCATGACAGAGTTAACTATGCGGTGACAAATACAGAGCTTAAGATAGATACAGAAGAGATGACTATAACACTAGAGTTAGAGGTAGACGAAGATATCTGCTCTATGTTTGATTACTTTGAGATATTCCTAGGTAGAATGATGATGTGCAGAAAGGCAGCAGAGGTACTAGGTACAAAATTTAAACTTATGGTAAATGGCAGTAAGGTGTTGTAATTATTATTAAGATAAGCTAGGAGGATATACATGAAAAAGGTATTGGTGGTAGATGATACGAAATCTATATTAAAAATGGTTAAGTTTGTATTGGGGGAAAAGTATGATTTGTATTTGTCAAACTCTGGACAGCTTGCGTTAGATATATTGGAGAGAAAGCCTATAGATATAGTGCTTATGGATGTAGATATGCCGGATATGGATGGTATAGAAACTGTAAAACATATAAGAGAGATGGAGCGTATCAAGGATATTCCAGTTATGTTCTTTACGGCGATGGCCACACAGGAGACGGTGTCAGCATGTGCTAAGCTGGGTATGGTAGATTATATTGTGAAACCATACAAGCCAGAGGAGCTTTTAGAACGTTTGGAGAAGTTTTTTAAGAAGTCCAAGTATGTAGCACCAGAGAATGGAAATGGTGGAGGAACGGAGGAAAAATGTCAGGATTAGGCTTGTATGAAAAGTTAGATATTTTGGCAAAAAGTGATGTGTATCCATTTCATATGCCGGGGCATAAGCGTATTACGGCTAAAGAAGATAGCCCATATGCATATGATATTACAGAGATTGATGGATTCGATAATCTTCATCATCCAAGAGGAATATTAAAGGATTCTATGGATATGGCTAGTGAGTTTTATGGCACTAAGAGAACCTACTATCTAGTAAATGGTAGTACGAGTGGTATCTTAAGTGCCATTAGTGCGTGTACAAGTCAGGGTGGAAGTCTGCTTATGGCGAGAAACTGTCACAAATCTGTATATAATGCAGCTTTTCAAAAGCAATTGACAACATATTATGTATATCCTAGGGATATGGCTGGAAAGAGTGTTGCGGGTGGCATACATCCAAAGGATGTGGAGGATATGTTGGCTACACACTCGGATATCGAAGCAGTCATCATCACATCTCCAACATACGAGGGAGTTGTGTCATATGTATCAGCCATAGCCAAGATAGTTCATAGATACAATATACCTCTTATTGTAGATGAAGCGCATGGAGCGCATTTTAGCATGCATAAGGATTTTCCTGCTACAGCCATAGAGTGTGGGGCAGATGTGGTTATTCAAAGTGTGCATAAGACGTTGCCATCTCTAACACAGACAGCATTATTACATATATGCAGTGATTTGGTAGATGCAGATAGAATAGAGACATATCTTGGTATATATCAGTCAAGCAGTCCGTCCTATGTACTGATGGCATCTATCGACAAGTGTATAAGAGACATACTGGATAGAGGGCAGCAGGATTTCGATAGATATGTTAATTTATTGCAGAATTTTAGGGAAAAGGCAGCTGGTTTAACCAATATAAAACTTCTAGATAGGAGTATATTGGGTAAGGGCGGAGCTTTTGATTTAGACATAGGAAAGCTTGTTTTTAGTATAGTAAGTGATAGATATACAGGATATGATATATATAAGCAGTTACTGGATAAGTATCATATTCAGCTAGAGATGGCATCATCGGATTATATTATAGCTATGACATCTGTAAGTGACAGTGAGGAAGGCTATGACAGGCTGTATGACGCATTGGTAGAGATAGATAGAGATATCCGTATTAATGAAGGTTACAAGGCTATGGCAAGCGGAAAGTATGGTACTGATAGTGTGTCCACAGATGTGGAGCAGGGCAATGAACCATACAGAAAAGTGGTTGTGTGCAAGCCTATATATGAGGCTATGAATGCAGAGACAGAGATGGTTGAATTTAAGTCAGCTACAGGTAGAATTGCCGCAGAATATGTGTATCTGTATCCGCCAGGTATACCAGTTATCGTACCAGGTGAAATTGTAGATAGCATTAGTATTGAATATCTGTTAAAATGTAAAAGTCAGGGACTTGAGGTTCAGGGCCAAAAGGATGATGAACTGACTATGATTAAGGTTATAAAAGAAGACTGGAAGGAATTTAGCTATGGGGAAAATATATTACCTGATGGGGAAAAGCTCCTCGGGGAAGGATACCATATTTAAAAAGCTTATAGAGGATAAAGAGCTGGCGCTTAAGACGGTTGTGGGGTATACTACCAGACCAATGCGCGAGGGAGAGCGTGAAGGAGTGGAGTACTTCTTTATCGATGAGACATCACTAGAAGGTTTAGAGAGAGAAGGCAAACTCATAGAGTTAAGAGCGTACAATACGGTTCATGGTGTGTGGAAGTATATGACTGTAAATGATGGTCAGATAGATCTGCAGTCTGGGGACGATTATCTGCTTATAGGTACGCTAGAGTCTTATGAGAAAGTAAGGGATTACTTTGGTGAGGATAATATTGAGCCATTGTACATTCATGTAGATGATGGAGTAAGACTTCAGAGAGCCTTAGATAGAGAAAGACAGCAGGATACACCTAAGTATGCTGAGATGTGCAGGCGTTTCTTGGCAGACGAGGCGGATTTCGCTAAGGAGAATATAGATAGATGTCACATAGTTAAGATGTATGAGAATAATGACCTTTCTCGTTGCTATGATGATATTAAAACAACCATATTGAAGCAGCGTTAATGTGTTAGATTAAAATATATAGATAGGAGGTGTGCTTATGGATGGTATGGATATGCGTATTAATGAGTTATTGAACGCCAATAGAATAGAGGCTCCTAAATATACAAAGGAAACTGATGGAACATTTAAGTTTACGCTTATAAGTAATATACAAGAAGCGGATATTCAAGCGAAGGTAAGCGCACTGGTAAATGAAATATCTGAGCATGGTAAGAAGCTTTCTAAGAAAACAGATATACGAGATATGAAAAGATACAGAGAGCTTATTAAATCCTTTTTAAATGAAGTAGTATATAGGAGTCATAAGTTTTCAAGAGAGAATTTCTTGGATAGAAGAGGTAGACATAGAGTCTACGGTATCATAAGACTTATAGATGAAAATCTAGATGAGTTGGCAGGAGAACTTTTAAAGGACGAGAAGGATAGAATAGCTATTTTAAGCAAAATAGGTGAGATAGAAGGATTATTGCTAGACATACTCACTTAAGGGAAGAATCGCTTATAAGCTTACTTATAAGAGTCATAGATAGGAGATAACATATAGTTATGTCAACGTTTAAGGACATTATAGGGCAAAAGAATATAGTAGCCCATATGAAAAAGGCATTACAATTACATACAGTATCTCACGCATATATACTAAATGGTGAAAAGGGTATGGGCAAAAAACTCATAGCAGACGTGTTTTCTACAGCATTGCAGTGCGAGGCTGGTGGGGTAGAGCCATGTATGGAGTGCCGTAGCTGTAAGCAGGCAGTAGGTAGAAATCATCCAGATATTAAGTGGATAACTCATGAGAAGCCTGCAAGTATATCTGTAGATGAGATAAGAGAACAGCTCGTTAATGATATGGGTATAAAGCCATATTCTGGCAGATATAAGATATATATTATAGATGATGGTGAAAAGATGACGCAACAGGCGCAGAATACACTTCTAAAAACTATAGAGGAGCCGCCAGCATACGGTATAGTCATTATACTGACTGCAAACAGGGAGATGCTGTTGCAGACTATTTTATCTAGATGTGTGAGCCTAGACCTTAGAGCTATAGACGAGACATCAGTTAAGTCGTATCTCGTAGAGCATATAAATGTACCTGATTACAGGGCGGCTATGGCGGCAAAATTTGCAGCAGGCAATCTGGGCAAAGCCATAGATATAGCATCATCAGAGGAGTTCAATCAGCTAAAGGATGATGTGGTCCGTACTATGAAGAATCTACCTCGTATGACTGTGGCAGATATTAATCAAACCATAAAGGATATGTCGGTATATAAGGACAAGATGGATATGTACATGCATCTTACTATCACGTGGTTTAGAGATGTGTTATTGTACAAGGCATCCTTAGAGGATAGAGGAATAGTATTTATTGAAGAGACTGAAGCCATAAGAAAACAGGCAAAGCTAGCTAGCTATGATGGCTTGGAGAGCATATTTAAAGAGATAGAAGAGTTTAGGACAAGATTAAAGTCTAATGTGAATTTTGAAGTTTCGTTGGAACTTATGTTCATAGCTATAAGAGGACAGCTAGCATAATAATGTGGAAATACTTTACATCCATCTAAAAAAATGTGGAAAAAATACTGTAAAGTGTGATATAGTGTAAAGGTGTGCGAAAGCCCATAAAAACTGCTTAAGGTTTAAAGTATAGATTGGAGATATATATGATAAAGGTAATAGGAGTAAGATTTAGAAAGACAGGAAAGATATATTACTTTGACCCTGTTGGACTAGATATAGAGGCTGGTCAGCATGTTATCGTTGAGACAGCTAGAGGTGTTGAATATGGACACGTAGTCTTAGGTATAAGAGAAGTTGAGGATAAGAAGGTAGTACAGCCACTTAAGCCTGTTATACGTATAGCGACACCAGAGGATGATGCTATAGATATAGGCAATAGAGAAAAGGAGAAGAAGGCATTTGAGGTGTGCTTAGAAAAGATTAGAAAGCACAATCTCGATATGAAGCTTATAGATACAGAATATACATTTGATAATAATAAGGTACTCTTCTACTTTACTGCTGATGGCAGAATAGATTTCAGAGAGTTAGTTAAGGACTTAGCAGCTATATTTAAGATAAGAATAGAGCTCCGTCAGATAGGTGTCAGAGATGAGACTAAGGTGCTTGGTGGTATCGGTATCTGTGGTAGACCACTTTGCTGTAGCTCGTATCTGTCTGATTTCGTACCAGTATCTATCAAGATGGCAAAGGAGCAGAACCTTTCATTGAATCCTGTAAAGATATCAGGAGTATGTGGCAGACTTATGTGCTGCTTGAAGAATGAGGAGGAGACATATGAGTATCTTAACTCAAAGCTTCCAGATGTGGGCGATTTCGTAACTACAAATGATGGCCATAAGGGTGAGGTAAGCAGTGTAAGCGTGCTTCGTCAGATAGTTAAGGTCATAGTAGAGGTTGGCGATGAGAAGGAGATACGTGACTACAAGGTAGATGAACTTAGATTCAAGCCAAAGAAGAGAAGAGAAAGATTCAATGTCAACGACGAGGAGTTAAAGGCTCTGGAAGCATTAGAGAGACAGGAAGGAAAGTCGAAGTTTGATGACTAATTTACTGCCAGGAGAGCGTGTAGATGATCTACAGCGCAAAGGATATAAGATAATTCAAAATGAGGAGAAGTTCTGCTTCGGTATGGATGCAGTACTTCTCTCAAGTTTTACTATGGTGAAACCGGGAGAGAAGGTACTAGACTTAGGAACAGGTACAGGCATTATACCAATACTTCTAGAAGCGAAGACTGAAGGAGAGCATTTTACAGGTCTAGAGATACAGGCGGAAAGTGCAGATATGGCTCGCCGTAGTGTGGAGATGAATGGTCTATCAGGTAAGATAGACATAGTAGAAGGAGATATCAAGGAAGCGTCCAAGATATTTGGCAAGAACACTATGAATGTAGTGACGGTCAATCCGCCTTATATGAACGACCTGCATGGTATCAAGAATCCAGAATTGCCTAAGGCAATAGCCCGCCACGAGGTATTATGTACCTTGGAGGATGTAGTGAGAGAAGGGGCAGCAGTCCTTAAGCAAAATGGTAGGATGTATATGGTACATAGACCACACAGACTGGTGGAAATCATTACTATGATGGTAAAGTATAAGCTGGAGCCAAAGCGAATGAGACTGGTCCATCCGTATAAGGATAAGGAAGCCAATATGGTACTCATAGAGGCGCTTAAGGGTGGCAAGTCTATGATAAAGGTGGAAGAGCCTTTAATCGTGTACAAGGATGTGAATGTGTATACGGAGGAACTGCTTAAACTATATGGCAATGAAATTGTGTAGAACAGACGACATTTATCTCGAAAGAAATAAATGATAAAATAGTGACAACGTAGAAAGAAGAGGAGCAAACATGGCTGGAAAATTATATCTGTGTGCAACACCTATAGGTAATCTAGAGGACATAACATATAGAGTGCTTAGAATCTTAAATGAGGTTGATTTGATAGCAGCAGAGGATACAAGACATAGTATAAAGCTGCTCAATCATTTTGATATAAAGACACCGATGACTAGCTACCACGAGTACAACAAGGTGGATAAGGCGAAATATCTGGTAGGCGAGATACAGTCAGGTAAGAATATAGCTATCATAACAGATGCAGGTACACCGGGTATATCTGATCCAGGTGAAGAGTTGGTGCGTCAGTGCATAGATGCTGGGATAGAGGTATCATCAGTGCCAGGACCAGCGGCGTGTATCACAGCTCTTACTATGTCAGGACAGGCTACAAGAAGATTTGCATTTGAGGCATTCCTGCCATCAGATAAGAAGGAGAGAACTCTAGTATTAGAGGAGCTAAGAGACGAGACTAGAACTATTATCATATACGAAGCGCCACATCATCTATTGAAAACATTAGAGGAACTATACGAGGTATTAGGTGATAGAAGTATAACACTGTGTAAGGAATTGACTAAGCTGCACGAGCAGGCAGAGAAGACAACTATGTCAGCCCTTATAGAGAAGTATTCTGTTACAGAGCCTAAGGGAGAGCATGTATTAGTTATAGCAGGAAAGACTTTCAAGGAATTGAAGGAAGAAAGCATCCAGTCATATATGGAGATGAGTATAGAGGACCATATGGAGCTGTACTTATCAAAGGGAATGGATAAGAAGGAAGCTATGAAGGCAGTAGCCAAAGATAGAGGCGTATCGAAGAGAGATATTTATGACGCGTTGTTGGAGAAGTAATTAGTTTTAAATTGAGTATAAGGTGAAGTATGAATATAGCAATTTGCGATGATAATATAGATTATCTAAATCGAATAGAGCAATTAATACAACCATATAACGACCAGATATCCATCTCGATTGATAGTTTTTTATCAGGAGAAGAATTTGTAGAAGCTTTGGAAAGAGGTAGTGCATACGATATTATTTTTTTAGATATAAAGATGCAAAAAATATCAGGTTTGGATGTAGCTACAAAGGTAAGAGATAAAAAAAGTGATGCTATTATTATTTTTATAACAAGTTACGTTAATTATGTCTCAGATACGTTTCGTTTGGGGGCGTTTCAATTTTTAGTAAAGCCAATAGATGAAGAAGCCTTTAGATATGATTTTGATAGAGCTTTAAAAGAATATAAAGCGAGACATCAAAAATATGTGGTTAAATGGCGAGACGAAAACGTAGTCCTCGAATATGGTGAGATATTTTACATAGAGTCATACAATCGACACCTTCATGTGCATACAGAGAACCAGTGCCATGAGTGTGTGGGTAAATTGCAGGATGAGTACGAAAGATTGATGCCTTATCATTTTGTTAGATGTCATCAGGGATTTATAATTAATATAAATAAAGTTAAAAAAATTAATAAACAGAACGTTATCTTAAAAAATGAAAAGGCTATACCTATTAGTAGACGTTATAGAAATGGATTTATGGAGAAATTTACTTTGTATTTAGCGGGGAGATTAGTATAAATGTTATTTGAATTTATTGATATTATCGGATTTATCTTAGAAGTTTTAATTACATTGAGTTTTTTTAAACTTATAGCACCTTTAAAAAGAATAACATTTTATCATAAATCGATAGTGCTAACAGTTGTTATAGCTATGCGTACAGGAGTTATGTTTTTTACTGAAAATCAAATACTGTCTAGTTTAGCTGGGTTTGGATTGATTGTAGTATTATCTTTTCTTTATGAGATGTCGAGCATTAAAAGGATGCTATTTTCAGCGTTGTTGATGATATTGTATATTTTATTTGAGATAATTATTGGCTTAATTCTAACAGCATTATCAAGTATGACAGTGGAGCAACTTAGTCAAAATATATTCTTCTACATACAGGGTGTATTGATATCAAAACTTGCGATGTTTGTACTGATAAGAGCATTTACATATTTTAGTGAGCCAACGGATGTTAGAGTTTCTAATGCGTTTTATATAGCTTTAATGGTGCACCCTGTAGCTACTTTTTTAGTGATTTTTGTTATGTCAGAATATATGTATCAAGCATATGCTGGAAGGCTCTTAAAATTCTCTGCATTAGCAGTTATTATCTTAATTGTGTCAAATATATTACTGTTTTATTTGTTCGAGCATTATCAAAAGTTGATGGCAGAAAAGACAAGGGAGCAAATGGTAAAACAGGATTTAGAATATAAGGCAGAGTATTATAAGGAATTATCTAATAAACAAAAGATAACGAATAAGACAATGCATGATTTGAAAAATCAACTTTTTGCATTAAAGGAATCATTGGAAAGAAATACAAATGATGGAGTGAAAAGAATTAATGATATATGTGATGACATTTTATTGTCAAGTCCTATAGCTTTTACAGGTAATGAAGCAGTTGACGCATTGATTACAGTAAAAAAAGAGGTAATGGACGCAAAAAAAATAAGCTTTCAGCATTCAATATATTTAGCAAAAAGTAATAAAATAGATATGTATGACATGTGTATTATATTAGGAAATTTATTAGACAATGCTATTGAAGCTAATGAGTTGGTTGATGAAGAACATAGAAACATCGAACTTCATATGCGACAGATGGGTAATTACATCAGCATTCGTGTAGTAAATACGTTTAATGGAAAAGTTAAAATAAATAAGGGAAAGATAACAACGACAAAGGAACATAAAGATGTACATGGATTTGGGTTAAAAAGTGTAGAAGAGGTAGCAAAAAAATATAATGGAAGCTGTGTTTTGAATCAAGAGAAGCAAATATTTAGTGCTGTAATTGTGCTTGAAAATGCATAAATGTGCCAAAACCGCAGAAAAAACGACCATTTTTGCAGGTTGAGTTGAAAAAAATATATATGATGGTATCTTTTTGTCAGGAGGCGAGAAATATGCTTGTATATCTGGCAAAAAGGATATCATCATTTTTTATATCCAAAGGAATAGTAAAAGAAGGAGGATTGTACTATATATGAGCTGAATAAGGGATATATATAGTTGCGATAACCATATATTTGCAGTTGATTTGAATGATTATACTGTAACAGAATATGCCTCGGAAACTAATCTAACAGATATGGATTATTCTACAACCTTTATAGTTGGAGAAAAATGTATATATGCTAGTATAAGTAGTATGGAGAAGGGTGTGTTATCTGTTTATTGTATAGATGAGAAAAATAATATAAGTAAATTTATTTTTAAGGAGGATAATTATTGCAATGTTATTGGGGAATTAGATAATAGACTATTCTACTATGATCAAGAAGGAAGTATGTATTATAGGGTATTGACAAATCCAGATGAGAAGAAAATATTTGAAGGGGAGAGTTATACAGGTGGTGGAGCGGAACACGACAAATTGGATTAATATTTTTTTAGAATAAGGAAGGTCCATGTTTTTAGCAGCTATTTGGTATTAAGAAAAATATCAGCATTTTCTTAAGAATATAATTGTAATTTTAAATAAACAGAAATAGCTATATTCAGGAGGGATATTAAATGAAAAAAGTAACTAGGCTGTGTGTGTTGATGTTGCTATGCTGTATCATGACATCGTGTGCAGATAAAAAGGAAGAAAGGCCTAAAATGTCAACTGAGTTAGAAGGGATGCTTGCATATTCATACTATTTTAGCGATAGTGAGATGCTCATATCAAATCAGGATCGAATTATGTATTCAGATTGGGAGAACATAAGTTTTGACTACATATGTACAGAACCAGTATGTGATCATACAAAGGAAACTTGTACAGCTTTTGCAATAGGTAATGAGGAAAGAAGAGAGGATAATAGTTCATTTGTAATTGAATATAATGAAAGGTTATTTATATTCGAAAAGTATGCGATAAGTGAAGATGAAACGATAGCAGATAATAAGATAAAAACCACTACAAAGTACTATACAGATATTTTTGAGGCAGAGTTGGATGGAAGCAATAGAAAACATAAGTTGACTGTAGAGGGAATTACTCAATCGGATATAATGACAGCAGGAGTTATTGTTGCAGGAGGTCAGGTTTGGTTTGGAGGTCCTAAGGTTTGTGTAACTATAAGCGAATATATAACAGATGATTTTGGAAATCAGAGAATCGATAGTGAAACAGAATATACGAATGCAATATATAGTGTTGATTTGTACGATTATTCAGCAGTAGAGTATGCAGAAAAAGATAAAGAAGATATTGAGATGACTGTGCAATTCGTATTTGATGGAGTATATATATATGCTGTTAGCAAAAATTATATGTTAAATAAAATGTATGTATATCGCATTGATCAAAACATTGAACAATGCCAGTTATTATTTGAGGAATTAGGTTCTCATTTTGTAATAGGAGTATTAGGTGATTATATTTTGTGCCATGATGATACACAGCTTTATTATAGAAAATTATCTGATATTCAGCAAAAGTATGAATTTAAAACGCCAGAAACAGAAGTGGGAATAGTTGCGGCAGTAATTGATGGCAAATTGGCGTTGTTAACCTCGTACGTTGAAAAAAGTGGTTACTATGAAACGGAGTATACTTTTTATAATGAGAATCTAAAAGAGATAGAGAAGCTTACATATGATGACTATTTTATTTTTTGGACAACCATAGGAGATAAGATAATATATGTAAAACCGTTTGCGGAACAACAAATGTGGTGGAAGGAAACGGAAGATTTAGCTAATTTATTACAAAAAGCTACATATATAGGTAGTTTTACAGGATTTGAGCACGATAAACTTGATGAATAATATTAAAGGACAATAATTATGATTACATTAGAACTAAGGAATATATCAAAATCATATAAAGCAGTAAAAGCACTTGATAACTTTTCCTTTCAGTTTACCAATGGTATATATGGTATCCTCGGGCCAAATGGAGCTGGTAAATCTACGCTTATGAATATCATGACTAAAAATATAAAAAGTGATGAGGGAACTATATCCTTAGACGGAGAGGATGCTAAAATACTTAAGCAAAAGTACATAAGTCGTATCGGATATATGCCACAGCAGCAGTCTGTTTTTGATAATCTGACAGTGTTTAGATTTATGTACTATATGGCAGCATTGAAGGGCGTGAAAAAGCGTGATGCGGATGTACAGGTAAAAGATTTGCTAGAAAGGGTTGACTTGTGGCAGGTCAGAAATCGTAAGCTAGGTGGTTTCTCAGGTGGAATGAAGCAGAGAGCGCTTATAGCACAGGCCCTTTTAGGCAATCCAGATATAGTTATATTGGATGAACCTACAGCGGGACTGGACCCCATGCAGAGAGTGGCGGTTAGAAATCTCATAAAGGATATGGCAGAAGATAAGATTATCATAGTTTCAACTCATGTTGTATCGGATATAGAGCCTATAGCTAAAGAAATATTAGTTATGAGGCATGGAAAGATTATAGCGCATAGAGTATTAGGGGATGCCTCTACTATAGGGGAAAGTCTGGAAGAGATGTATATGAGACTGTTTGGATAATGGTGGAGGAATATATGCTTAAGAATGAGATAATAAAAATACTTGGCAATAAGTCCTTTATCATATTTCTGTTGATAGCAATGCTTGTGAATGGAGGCCTTATATACTGGCAGCAGATACAAATCGACGAATATAGCAGCATTACATATCAGGAGTACAGGCAACTAAATGAGGATATTGCATACCTAACAGATAGTGAAAAGCAGTTATATATAACCAAACAGATTGAGCAACTTCAGTTAATAAGTAGCTTTGAGTCATATATGAGTATGCCAGATGTGTACGATGACTTTATAACGGAAGAAGAAATAGCTAGTATAGAGGATGTGTATGCATCAGGAGAGTATCTTAAATATACGGTTGATATTTACGATGAAATTCCCTTATATGAGGAAGTGTTGGCAGAGGTTCAGGAAACTATAACGTATGAGAATGTCTTAGAGAACATAAAGAAAAATTCTAAAAGGATATTAAAGCGCCTTCAGGAAGGAACTTTTGAGTATGAGAGGGCACAAAAAAGTATAGATATTTATGAACAATTAAATAATATTAAGCCTTATCATCAAGCATCTAGAGGCATAAACCTATTTCTGGATAATGTAACTACAGATTTGATGGTTGTTATATGTATGTTGTTTGGTGCGGTTTTAGCTATTACATACGAGCGAGAGAAAAATCTGCTTATATTATCAAAGACTACCAAGAAGGGAAGGGCATATCATGGAATTGTAAAGGCATTTGCTCTTATGGCTATAGGTATAGTTGTGACATTGCTGCTGTATGGTGAGACCCTGCTTATAGCACAAAATATATATGGTTTAGGAGATTTAACTAGACCTATTCAGTCTGTGATGGGATATTCATTATGTGCTTTAGGTATAAGTGTAGGACAATATATAGGAATATACATATTCTTAAAATTTTTATTTTTCTTTATGTGTGTGGCATTATTCTTTTTGGTTAGCAGTATCTTTAGGCGAGCTATATGGGTGTATCTTGTATCAGGAACAATTGTTGGTGCATTAATGTATGGATATAATGCAATTTCGGATACATCGTACTTGTTGCCTCTTAAAACTTTTAACCCAGTAGAGTTTGGTCAAACAGAGCAGATACTTTCAAGGTTTCAGTGTGTGGAGATATTGGGACATGCCTATGATAAACTGACAGTGTATATTATATGTATGGTTCTGCTTATGTGCGTAATGTTTGCAGTAGGTATACGTATTTATGCTATATCTAATGAGAAGGAGATAGTGAGATTTGAAGGTTTTAATATCATCAAGAGGAAGTGCCATCATACAGGTATGCTTAGGCACGAGTTTTATAAGTCGTTTATAGCATATAGAGTTGCGCTAATACATATTATTGGGCTTGTTGTAGCATATATGGTTTTTGTACCGGCTAATGAACGTAGTCAATATGATGGCAATTATTATTATGATATGTATGCGTCGAGCATTGAGGGTATGTATTCTGAAACTACGGATGAGTATATACAAAAGCAGATGGAATTTGTTGAAGAAAAGCTTGAGGAGTATGCAGACCGTCCATCAAGCAAGGAGTATCTAAGCTATGAGTTGGCCAAAAGTGCTTTGCAGAAAATAGACAGCTATGCGGAATATTTGTCAACAAAAGAGGGTAGTTACTATTTGAATAATGACGGATACCTATTTCTCACAGGTGGTGCTAGTTCTATAAAAACAGAGAATATTGTATTAGCAATATTATCGTCATTATTTACCATAGTATGTGTGGCTACATCTATATCGGCTGATTATAGTAGAGGCGAAGATAGATTGATAAAATCTACACGCTACGGTAAACGTCGATATATAGTATATAAATATATAATAGGTATAGTAAGTATAGCTGTGATTTATGGTACTATTTGGTTGCCGCAGCTAGTTAGTATAATAGATAAATATGGCACAGAATTTTTGGATGCCCCAGCATATAGCCTAGAGCATTTATACAAGTTGCCCCAGTGGGTGTCAGTTGGTATATATATTACATACTTATATGTTATGAGATTTGTACAACTCTTTGTTATATTGCTAGTGACTTCGTGGCTTGTTAAAAGAGTTAGAAGTAATGGTATATCTATATTTATATCGGTAGCTATATTTATAGGGCCGATAATTCTATACTTCCTAGGTGTAGAGGAGATGAAGTACCTAACATTATTTGGATTGTAGCATTATAAAAGGTGTATTAAGATTCTTTCATAGAATTCTTAATACACCTTCTTGTGTAAATCTTATTCGTCATCCATATGCTTCTCAATATAATTTTCACATCTTAACTGGGAAGCCTTCATTTCTTCTGTCATCATTTCCTCGGAATAGTTTATATCGCCAAGCTCTGATAAAACGCTTTCCAAGTCTCCTAAATCTATAAAATTACGCTCCATATATTGTCCTCCTTTGTATTTATCTTGATTTTCTGAAGAAATCAACCAGATTTGAGAGGGCACGTACAAGTACATCTGTCTCATCTGGTGTCAAACCATTAATAGTTGCGTTAATCATTTGTCTGTGGAATTCGGCATGTTGATTGTATGCTTTTAAGCCCTTCTCAGTAAGGGAAATATATACAACGCGCCTATCCTTTTCGCTACGGACTCTGTTAACATATCCTTTTTTCACAAGATTGTTAATGGCGATAGTCAGTGTACCCACTGTTACCGACAGAGCCTTAGCTACAGAAGACATATTTTTAGGCTCTTTTATACCGATTGCCTCGATAATGTGCATATCGTTATTACTGATATCCTTAAAATCCTCAGTTATGATAGCCTTCTCTTCTATATGCATTATATCATTAAATAGTTTTACTAATACTTCGTTAATAGTATCGTATGCTTTGCTATTAGAACTCATCTGTGCCTCCTATGGCTTACTTCTTCTATCATAACATCTTTCTTTGATTTCTTCCAGTAGTTTTTAGTTTAATTTTACAGTATATAATGGCAACTAAGGTGCTAAAAATAGTGGCCAATATGGCAGGTGCTACTATAAGAGTTGGATTGGTGCTACCATATTGAGTTCTGTAAGCAATCATATTTATAGGGATAAGCTGTAGTGAGGAAATGTTTAAAATCAAGAATGTACACATAGAGTTGCTGGCATAGGTGGATTTATTTAAGGTGGATAATTCCTCCATAGCCTTTAAGCCGGCAGGAGTTGCAGCCCAGCCTAGTCCAAATATGTTGGCGATAATGTTAGTGGTGATATATTCTTTTGCTTTGTGTCCTGATGGGATTTCTGGAAACATAAAATTTACAAAAGGCGATAAAGCCCTTGTAGCACCAGCTATGAGACCAGATTTTTCAGCGATACGCATTAGTCCAGTCCACATACTGACTACGCCTGCTAAAGTGATGGCTAGAGAAACGGCCTCACCGGCAGCGTCTAGAGCGCCGTCACCCAACACATCCATATTTCCTGTAAGAGCACCGTAGACGATTCCTATGATTATCATACCTGCCCATAAATAATTAAGCATATATTACACCTATTATTTCTTTTAGTGTAATATATGCTTATAGTTACTGTAAAAGTATATTTTAATGTAATTACTGATTGTTAATCCACATATTCATACGTTTTAATATAATGTCATAATAGGTTGGTCCTACTTCTAAGAAGAAGCGGTGGAATTCCTTTATGTTGAAGTCGTCCTCAAGCTGCTTAGCTGCGTAGTCTCGTAATTCTAGTATTTCAAGATAGCCTACATAGTACTGAAGATATACGCCAGGGTCATTGATGAATAGCTCATATAATTCACCGGCGAAGCTTACATCTGTTAAATAATTGGAAAGGTAATCCTCGATATCATCCATATCCCAACCTTCATAGTTTACACCTATATCCACTCTAGAATATAATGCAAAGCCAAAGAGATTGTCGGCAACGAGCATATCTGCAACTGTTTCTTCCAGTCCAGACCACTTGTATGAGTAGCTTTCCACATACTGAGCCCAACCTTCTGCGTATCCATTAAAACCAAAAAGGGTACGGATAGGGTGTGGGTTAAGGCTTAAAAAGTAGTTGTTCTGGTACATGTGACCAGGCATTCCCTCGTGAGCAAGTAGAGGGAATAAATCCATATTTTTATATTCCTCGCTATTATTTACATATATAATGTTGTGTTTGTAGTTATCATATGGCGGTACTAAATAGAAAGCAGGGTTAGAAGAACTTTCCATAGATTTCGCTACATATTTTAGGCTGTATTCTCTGCAGGCAGGTGCAGGGAAGTCTGCCTCTAACATCTCCATCAGATAAGATAATATATCGTCAGGCTTTGTTTTTGCGTAAGACAAATCGCCAGATATCTTGTCATATATATCAGGGTCTTTCATAGATATGTTATAGTACTGTAAAAGGGTTTTAGATAGTTCTTTATCTATAGTAGCTATTAACTTATCCATATCTTTGTCTGAGCCTGTGTATAATCTGATAAGAGCTTCGTAGTATTCTGCACCATCTTTGTAGTTGCATAATCCGCCATCTACATTTCGTGACCCCTTTAGTTTTTTTAGCTCTGTAATAATACTATTATAGGCAGGTATATAGTTGGCAGTGGCCTCAGCTTTGATAGTCTGCTTATATGAAGCTTTTTCATCCTTTGATATAAAATCGCATTTATCTATTACATCACATATAACAGGGATAAAGGCTGGTTCTTTGGCAGATAAAATATCATTGCATTGGCCTATTACATCATCTATAGCAGCATCAGTCATAGCATAGCCTTTGTTGGCGCGCCATATTTCGTATTCTAGCAGCTCGTCAACATATTCGTCGCATGACTTAAGGACTGTAATGTAATCATCGATATCCTCTTTATCATTTATGGCATATTCAGATAATATGAGATTTAACTCAAACTGCGCACCAGATGATGGAGAGAATGGCTCTTGGAAATAATAGTAGGTATCCAATGTACAGCTATTATTTAAAAATTCCTTCAAGGTGTCGTATATAAGCTGCTGCTCATATGTAAGTGAACGGTAATCATATTCCTTCAAGGACTTCAGCATTTCCTTATCATCAGCTAAGGCATTTTGATAGTTTTCTAAAAAGTCCTCACCCCATATAGTGTCGTATTCTGTGATACCTAGCGCCTCTGGGTTGTGCAAATCAAAGTGTGTTGATATCAAACTGTAAGACATATTGTCAATATACATCTCGTCTAGAAATTCATCGAAAGCCTTTTGAACAGCCTTTTCCTTATCAGTAAAGGTAGCATCCTTCTCATTTAGGGAGCTGTCGATGGCTGGTTTTTTATTATCATCACGGATGTAATCGAAAATACCTTTTGTACATCCGCTTAAAAGTATTAATGCACTCATAGATAGTGCAGCTAGTTTCATTAGTTTGTTATGTCGCATATTATTATCCCCTTTCATATGGTATGACATATAGATTATTATATGTAACGAATGGTTTAAGTAAACTTAATATGAAAATATTATCATACATTGGCAGAGGTTTACAATATTTTTATTTTATGCTAGTATATACCTACTATTGGAGATGGAGTAATCAATATGCCTTTTCGCGGAAAGGGAAAGGATGAGATGAGTAAAAATATTAAAAGAATCGTGAAACTGTTGGTGGCAGGCCTTATAGGGTTGCTTATTTTTTGTGTTGTAAAGCCAATGGAGGCGCAGGCGTCAGAGCTATACTTTGACGAAGATGGCAATCTGTACTTTCATACAAGAGATAAGAAGGCGACTGGGGGAACGAAGTATAAGACTATCGGTTGGGTTATAAAAAGATATGATATGCCTATGAATGCCAGTGGGCAGCAGTATGTTATGGTTACGAAGACTACCTATAAGGAAGATATGGTGGACCCTTCTAATAGCAAGTATGTATATTGTTATTTTAAGTCAGATAAGGATGAGATATTGGATGCAGTTAGGACGATTTCAATAGACTGGTATAATCAGCTATATTACTTTGGAGATGATGTATATATAGACAGTGTGATGACTGTGGTTCAAAACGGCGTAGAAAAGGGAAGCTTGTCTAAAGGTGGCGTATGTAGCGGAGAGGTTTATTGTACATACGAAGGAATAGCAGGAGCAAGAAAATGGTCCTCGCCAGAAAGCTTAAGAGGTCACTTTGATATGAAAGTGGCGATGCCAGCATTGATTAGGCCCATGAAGTCAAGTATGGATGTCATAGCTGTAAGTGATATGGAAAAGAATAATAAAAATATATATTCATTTATAATAGGGGATACAGGTTATGGACAGGAAAAGTATGATTTAAATCAAGGTGTACCATCGGGTGAAAACTTATATTTAAAGGGAATGGCAGAAAAAAGGTTGTATAAGATAACCCTACAAAGGGTGAGGGGAAGCTACCGTGTATTAGTGCCAGTACCAATTGAATATACGCTGAAGTGGACAGATTATAATGGAGTCGCAAGAACTGAGAAGAAAAAAGTGTACAGATATTATGATGTGTTTAGAACGTTTGCCTTGTTCACTTGTAAGGAAATGGAGGTGTATAGCTTAAAAGGGGTTAGGCTATATGGAGACATTTTGGATGGAGGCGAACAAAATATTTCTATCGAATTAGATGAACCTAATATCTGTATATCAGAAGATAGAAGTGTCATATTTCCATATACGCAAGTTAGCGTTGTAGATGGCGGTGTTGTTACTAGTGATAAAAAAGGTATAAAACCAAGCATTCCAATGACGGAGTATCGTTCATTGGCGGAGGATGCAGTTGGCACAGCACTTGTCAGTAACGATCTTGTTATGATAAATGGAAAAACAATAGTTAGTAACGAAATATCGAAAAATGAGGGAAAATCTATTGAATATATTGGCTCAGTGGAGCAGGTAAATATATATGATGATAATATATGGATACCTGAAGAGGCGAGAAATATTACTTATGAGGGAAATAGGGTAGAGCTATTCTATGAAAGTAATCTAGGCAATAGTAAAACATATACATATACTAATCTACCGAATATCACAGTTCATACGCCTGTTGTGTGCGATGGCTCTATAAAGTCAGATATAGATGAGATAAATGAAAGTGACATATATAGCGTAGTGCCTGGCCGTCAGTGTACGTTTATATTTAATTATAGCGGTATGCATAGAGATATAAAAGGATATGGTTACAATAACTATTTGGCATATATTGCTAAAAGACGAGTATGCTTTGGCTTTCCAGTAGAATATAAAGGTGTACGATATGAGGCAGGAACATGGATAGAAGTAGACCAGTCAGTATTGGATTTGATAGTATGCGAAGATACAGATTTTGGAGAGTATGAGATAATATTAGAAGCTTGGGCTAATAATATGTTACCAGAAGATAATGCCAGATTGGAATATGAAGCAAACTTGGCACCAGAGAATTATGGAGCATATAAAATACTTAAGGTAAAGGTTCAAGGCTATAAGGCAAATATGCAAGTATCGGGAACACATTGAGGAGAGCTCTATCTTTTTAGAGTGTTTGAGGCTCTAGAGTAAGAAAAAAATCAACAATTACAATGAAATATCTATCCATAGAGCATATTATATAGGCAAAAGGTAAGAAAAAAGAAGAGAATATGTCGGCGAATTCTAGCTTTTGAAATAAAATATGGGAAAAAGGTAAGAAGAAAGTAGATGATATGTCGGCGAATTCTAGCTTTTGAAATGAAATATGGGAAAAAGGTAAGAAGAAAGTAGATGATATGTCGGCGAATTCTAGCTTTTGAAATGAAATATAAGCAAAAGGTAAGAAAAAAGAAGAGAATATGGCCACAATTTCTAGCTTTTATGATGAAAAGGCAGCTCAAGGTAAGAAAAAAAGCCGCTATATGACGAGAAATTCTTACTTTTGAGATACTATTGTGCTGTAGAGTAAGATAAATCTTTATATAACAAGTCAAATTTCTTACCATCACGCTAATTTAGATGTCTATGGGTAGAGAAGAGGAGGAATAATATGACGAATATATTGAAAGTAGCAAAAGAGGAAATATCTAAGTTAGATGGATTTATAAAAAAGATAGATACATTTCTAGTAAACGCTCCAAAAGGAGGATTAAAGTGGCAGACTAAAAATGGAAAGACATATTACTATCATCATTACATGATAGAAGATGATAAAGAAGCAAATAAAAATAAAGTTTGTGATGGCAGACAAAGAAGTAGCAATGAGAGTGATAAACAATATAAACGACAATATATAAAGAAGAGTGATGCACCGCTAGCGAATGCTTTGGCTCAGAAACACTACTATACAACTATTAGACCAATTATAGAGAAGAAGATTCAAGAACTAAATAGATTTATAAAAAAATATCAGAAAAAAGAATTGGAAGAAGTCTATGAAACACTAAGTATTGAGAGAAAGAGTCTGGTTGTACCTCTACAAGTCAGTGTGGATGAGCAAGTGAAGAGATGGAGAGAAGAAACATATGAACAGAATAATCTGTACTCTGAAAATCTTAGATATGAGACAGAACAAGGGGAGTTAGTAAGGTCTAAATCGGAGGTGATAATAGCTAATATATTGTATAAACATCGACAAGAACTGCTGTACAAATATGAACGACCATTGACACTTATAGTGGACGGAAAGGAAAAGATAGTGTATCCAGATTTTACGATAATGAATGTAAATACGGGTAAAATTATTTATTGGGAGCATGCGGGTCGAATGGATGATGTTCATTATGTAGGCGATTTTGTAAAGAAAATGAATGCATATGTAGCTAATAATTTGTACATAGGTAAGGATGTAGTGTTGACATTTGAGACACAAGGGAATCCGTTGGATATAGGGATTGTAAGACAGTTAGTCAAGATGATGGAGGATGATATAGATAATTAGATTTCAAGATATAGTTAATTAGACTTTAAATCCCCCTTGACAAATGTGTAAAATCAAAATAAACTACCATATATATGAAAAAGCGATGAAGAGAAGAGTAGTCACACGATATATGCACAGAGAACTCCGGTAGCTGAGAAGGAGACATAGATAGTGAGATGAAGATGGCCTTGGAGCAGCGCACCGAGTCTTTTCATATAGGAATGTTCTTCAAACTTCCCTATATATAAAGCCCTACTATTATGAGCACTCGCACGAGAAGAAGAAGGTGTCAGCTAAAGCTGACCGTGCTCGGCTCGCAAAGTGGGGTAAGTCCTTCTAGATAGAAGGATTTCTAGATATGAAGTGGACTTGTCCACTTTGAAAGATAAGGCTGCGACGGACGACCACCGTTATAGGGTCAGACTGTGATAGCAGTCATTGAGACAGATAGCGTGAGTTATCTGTGAAGTAAAGTGGTACCACGAGAGTTACTCCCGTCTTTATGTTTCATAAGGACGGGAGTTTTTTATACACCCACAACAATATAGTAGGGATTCTTATTCATAGTTTTGTTGTTGTAAGGTGTATATGACGATTTGTACTGATAGCTATAGAATATAACATTGCGGAGGACATTAGATTTTCTCAGTGCTTTGTAAGTATAAGCCGGTTGCGTCAACCGAGAATGTGAAAGTCAAAGCACATAGAAAATGTTATGTCCGTAGCACTAGTTATATTATATAGCTATCGGTATAAATCGTTTAGAGATATTATAAGGAGGAAACTATGAACAAGAAACCATACTACATTACAACAGCCATTGCTTACACTTCAGGTAAGCCACACATCGGTAACACATACGAGGCAGTATTGGCCGACAGTATTGCAAGATTTAAGAGACAGCAAGGATACGATGTCTTCTTCCAGACAGGTACAGACGAGCATGGACAGAAGATAGAGTTAAAGGCTGAGGCAGCAGGTATCACACCACAGGAGTTTGTTGATGGTGTGGCAGGTCAGATAAAGGGTATCTGGGATCTGATGAATACATCTTATGATAAGTTCATCAGAACAACAGATAAGGATCATGAGAAGCAGGTACAGAAGATATTTAAGAAGCTCTATGACCAGGGAGATATCTACAAGGGTCACTATGAGGGAATGTATTGTACGCCATGTGAGTCATTCTTTACATCATCACAGCTTGTAGATGGCAAGTGTCCAGACTGTGGGCGTGAGTGTCAGCCAGCTAAGGAAGAAGCATATTTCCTTAAGATGAGCAAGTATACAGATAGACTTATAAAGCATATAGAGGATAATCCAGAGTTCATCCAGCCAGAGTCTAGAAAGAACGAGATGATGAATAACTTCATCAAGGCAGGACTTCAGGACCTCTGTGTATCTAGAACATCATTTAAGTGGGGTGTTCCAGTAGATTTCGATGACAAGCATGTAGTATACGTTTGGATCGATGCCCTTTCAAACTATATCACAGGTCTTGGTTTTGATATGGATGGAGATCATGCTGATAATTATAAGAAGTATTGGCCAGCAGACCTTCACCTTATAGGTAAGGATATTTTAAGATTCCATACTATTTATTGGCCTGTAATGCTTATGGCTCTTGATATTCCATTGCCAAAGCAGATATTTGGTCATCCATGGCTCCTTCAGGGCGATGGCAAGATGAGTAAGTCAAAGGGAAATGTTATCTACGCAGATGACCTTGTAGATTTCTTTGGAGTAGATGCGGTTCGTTACTTTGTACTTCACGAGATGCCATTCGAGAGTGATGGTGTGGTTACATGGGACCTTGTTATAGAAAGACTTAATTCTGAGCTCGCAAATACACTTGGTAATCTTGTTAATAGAACTATCTCTATGTCAAACAAGTATTTTGGTGGAGTAGTGACAAATCCAGGTGTACACGGTGAGGGCGGCTTTGATGAGGACCTTATGAAGTGTGCAACAGAAGCAGTAGACAAGGTAACTACTAAGATGGATAAGCTTCGTGTAGCTGACGCTATTACAGAGGTGTTTACATTATTTAAGAGATGTAACAAGTATATAGATGAGACAATGCCATGGGCACTTGCCAAGGATGAATCTCAGACAGAGAGACTTCAGACAGTTCTTTACAACTTGGTTGAGGCTATCTGCATCGGTGCAACATTACTTGAGTCATTTATGCCAGATACAACAAAGAGAATACTCTCACAGTTAAATGCACAGGGAAGAAGCTTAGAGGATCTTAAGGCATTTGGCTTATATCCATCAGGAAATAAGGTGACAGAGACACCAGAGATTCTCTTTATGAGATTGGATGCTGCAGAGGTTTTGGCTAGAGTAGAAGAGTTAAAGAAGAAGAACGCAGAGCCAGAGGTTAAGTACCCAGAGGTAGAGCCAAAGGCAGAGATATCTATAGATGATTTTGATAAGGTTCAGCTCCGTGTAGGAGAGGTTATAAAGTGTGAGCCAGTTCCAAAGGCAAAGAAGCTTCTCTGCTCACAGATTAGAATAGGCAACGAGGTACGTCAGATAGTATCAGGCATCGCTATGTACTACAAGCCAGAGGAGATGGTAGGCAAGAAGGTGGCTGTTATCACAAACCTTAAGCCAGTTAAGCTCTGTGGCGTATTATCAGAGGGTATGATTCTGGCTGCATCAGATGATGAAGGTAACTTATCAGTTCTTACAGTGGATAAGGATATTATAGCAGGAAGCTCAATCAGCTAGAAAGCGAAGGAATTATGATAATAGATACACATGCACATTATGATGATGATAGCTTTGATGTGGATAGAGAACAGCTACTTAATGATATGAAGGCAAATGGCGTTGATATAATAGTCAACGCCGCTGCTACTGTTAAGGGTTGTTATGATTCTCTTGCTTTGGCTGAGAAATACGATTTTATGTACTTCATGGCAGGGATACATCCAAGTGATACTGCTGATTTAGAAAAGCCAGGTGTGTTTGAAGAGATAAAGAAGGTAACGCTTCATGATAAATGCGTAGCTGTAGGTGAGATTGGCCTTGATTATTACTGGGATGAGCCAGATAGGGCTATACAGAAGAAATGGTTTGAGGCGCAGCTTGAGCTGGCAAGAGAATTAAAGAAGCCAGTCAATATACATTCAAGAGACGCGGCAGCAGATACACTGAATATTATGAAAGCCCATAAGGCTGAGGAATTGGGTGGCATCATCCATTGTTTTTCATACGGTGTAGAGATGGCGAGAGAATATCTTGATATGGGCTTTAGTATAGGTGTAGGAGGTGTAGTTACCTTCAAGAATGGCAAGAAGCTAAAGGAAGTGGTGGAGTATACACCTCTTGACAGAATTGTGTTAGAAACAGACTGTCCATATCTTGCACCGGAGCCATATAGAGGAAAGAGAAACCAGTCTGCATATTTGGAATATGTGGCAGAAAAGATTGCTGAGATAAAGAATGTTAGCAAGGAAGAAGTTATAGAGATAACTAGAAATAATGCAATGAACATATATGGATTATTATAGGGCTTGCTGAATGAGTGTAAATAGAGAGCGTAACTTATAAGTTACGCTCTCTATTAGTTTTTATGAAAAGAGTTATTCACCGAAATATATACACCATACCTGCTGTAGATTCAAGCCTGTACCGTCAGAATCAAAAACGAAGCTTGAAGTAGCGGCTCTAGTTAGGTATATATTTCTAAGGTAGTCAAGATCGCGGAAGTTATAGAATAAGGTATCCACAGGAATATAGCTGGAAGGATATTTTGTGGTTGTACGTGATATATATTCAACTGCGTCTGCGTAGTTCTCAGTTACAATGCCAGTAGCAACGCACACGGCAAAGGTGCGAATCTGGCTTGCCAGTTTAGTATCCCATACTAGCTGTGGAGGTGTCTCGGAGCTAATAAAATTACCCATATAATCTCTGTGTATATAATATTCGTTTTCACGTCTTTTGTTTATACCGTTGAAAAGCTCTGTAGCAGCGTTATCATCAAAGAACCCCCAAACCTGACCGTATTGCTGAAGAACAGGGCCAGTGTATGTGCAGTTTTTGCATGCTAGATGCTTGGTAATATCACTGTCATATACCCAGTATGTATCGTGTACTCCTGTAGGCTTTTCAGTATGGCTTTGTGTAACTTGACCGCAATCAGCACATTTTAGTATTGAAGTGCCGGAAGCGATACAGGTAGGCTCTTTTTCGTATTCCCATTTTGAATCACGAGTATTATGGTTTGCACAAGAAAATCTGATAACCATAACGCATACAAAATCGTTTGTGGAGATTTCATATTGCTTAAAGCAATACTTGCTAGCCCATGTAGGAGCCAAGTTCTTTTTTACATATTCTTCTACTTCTGTAGCGGATAGTCTTCCTATTTCATCGCCGTATCTGTATACTACACGGAAGCTGCCAGACTCTGTGTGGTGCTGTGATAATATGTCCACTATCTCATCGGTGCTCTTTGCATCATAGGCTTCATTTCCATGGTGCGAGCCATGATAAGTATTTTCAAATGCGTAAATATGTACAGATTTTGAACGACTGCTTTGCATCTGAGCAGTTTCTGAAAAGCCGATGCTGACATTGTGTTCTTCAAATGCCCAAACGGCTACCTGGTAGAAAATGTCATCATCAAACACTTTATTATCTACAGAAACTGTTGCTTGAGTTGGGCTATCATATACTAGGTATTCAATAAATTTCTTTATATCTTCTATAGATGAAAGCTTCTCCATAGGAATATACTTGCCATTGGAAAGATCATATTCAAATGTACAACTACAAATATTAGTGTTTTTTATATTATAGTATGAACATTTAAATAAAGAAAAATTGATAATGGCATGGTCAGCTATTGCAGCAAATACTTCCTTTTTCATATCTTCTAAAGATAACCAACTAGTGTCCCATGTAATGCTTATAGTCTTTGAGTTAGAGTCTACCGCTTCTTTTGCCAGTTTAGAAAGAGTGGCTAAATCTGACACTTGTGGGTAAAGAGCATCAAGCCAAGGCGCACCAACTTCATACGCCTTTACATTTAAACTAGAGGAACAGGTGTGTACCTTACCTTGAGGTGTGTGATCCTTGCCCATAATCTCGTCCGAGATGAGGAAGTAACTGTAATTGTTATACTTGTGATCGTCAAATGGTTTTCCTATATAGACTGGGTCGTCCCATGTTACATCAATGTTATACCATTTTCCATCTATCTTAACCTGATTCCATGCGTGATAACCAGCAGGAACATATCCTGTTACATATGTACAATCAAGTCCTGCAAATTGGCACAGAACCTCGAATGCCTTTGCGTATCCAGCACACACAGCGTATTTGTCTCTTAATGCACCTATGACAGTGTATCTTTCATAAGGAATAGTATTGGCAAGATAATTTTCATAGTCATAGTCTACATTGACAACAAGATAGTCGTGAATAGCCTTTGCCTTCTCGAATTCACTCATATTTTTAGTGATTATCTTGTCTATAACGGCTTTTGCCAGCTTATTAACCTCAGAAGAGGTATTTGTATTATTTTGTGAAGTGATTTTGTCGGGATTCTTATCGCCGGTAACATTTCCACCAACAGAAATGTTGGTGTTATTATTATTGCTGTTACCGTTGTTATTGTTACCATTATTGTTGCCGTTGTTTTTATTGCTATTGTTGTTATTACTATTATTATTTGCAGTAGTAGTTTCTTCTGTAGAAGGCTGCTGGTTAGATGTAGTACTATTATTAGTAGTATCAGTAGTAGCATTATCGGAAACATCACTTTTAGTATTTTCAGTAGTATTTTCAGTACTATTGTCTACAGTATTTGTTGATTCGTTTTCGTCATTATATGATGTTTCCTGTGAAGCAGAGTCCACATATGTTGTTGTGGCTCTTTCTTTATTGTTTTTTGTAGAGCAGCCGGTTACTATAAACATAGAACATATGGCTACAGCTAGCAGAGCATACGTAGTTTTTTTCATATTAACACATCCTTTGCTGTGAATCTTTGTAAATATTACTGTGCAACAAATGTAAATCCGTAATCAGAAGCAAATTTTTCTGCTAATGAACCCGCCTTGCCGTATACTGTTAAGGAATCATTTTCACCTACAGGATTTTCGTAGATAAATGTAACGCTATCAGGTATAGTTATGCTCTTAAGTGAAGGACATGCGGCTAATACACCCTTAGAAAGTCGCTCCACGCCCTGTGGGAATACTACGTCTGTAAGATTAGCACAGTAAGAAAAAGCGAAGTTGCCAATATACTTAACGGTTGAAGGTATAATAATCTCAGAAGCAGGTACACCAGCAAAAGCCGAGTCAGCAATAGATTCTAAGCCTTCAGTTAATGTTATGCTTGTAAGGGATTTGCAGCTTTCAAATGCTTGCTGATTTATATTAGTAGTTGAAGCTGGTATATTTATGGCAGTAAGTGCTGTACAGTCATGGAAAGCACTCTTGCCGATGCTTTTAAGACTTGCAGAAAGCTTTACTGTAGTCAGTGCCTCACATGACCAAAATGCACTTTGGCCTATAGAAGTAACGCTATCAGCCATAACAACAGTCTCCAATTTATCGCAGTTATTAAATGCATCATCTTTGATTGTAGTAACGCCTTCTTCTATAGTAACCTTCTTAAGGTTAGCAAGGCGAGAAAGGTTTTGTGCAGTAGTTACGTTTCCTGTGATAACGACCTCAACAACATCATCTATATTGATGTTGTTGTTGCTAAGAATAGACTTTATACTTCTCATAGCTGACTCATTTGATACAGTAAGTACACCATTTTCAAAAGAGTAAGGCTCAGCAGGTGTTTCAGGAGTCTGATTCTCAGTAGCATTATTATTTGAAGCACTGTTGCTCATATCCTCTACCATGTCGCTTAATTCTTCCTTGATCTGATCCTGCAACTTATCCTTAGCGGAATCCTTATCTCCGCAAGCTGTAAGCGAAAGTATAGCTGTCATCATAGCTGCCATGCATATTGTTTTCTTTAATGTAGTTGCCTTTGTGTTTGTAATGTTCTTTCTCATAATAATTATCTCCTTTTTTCTCTAAGAATGTGTTTTATTTTTTGACGAATAGTAGTTGTATCTCAACTGCAATTTGTCGTTTCTGTATATAAGTTCCAGTGAGTTTTAAAAAAGTTTTATTAATTTTAAAATTTTTAGAAAAATTTTTTGAGGAATATAGATACATTGCACCACACATTCTACTTAAGAAGAATTATACTATTTTATAATCTACAAATCAACTTATATAGACTTCAATTCGCAAAGCCCTTCTGTGCATAATTCGTATTATCCGAAGATACACGAACAAGACTACGATTTTTATGCCAATATAAGTATAGAACTCCTGACAACAGACAGCCACGTTGTTCAGGAGTAACTACAGAAGTTTGGGCATAAAAATCGAAGATTATATGTATATCCTTCGGATAATACGAATTATGTTATTTATATGGTGCTTTGCGAATTGAAGGCATATATAGAGAAATGCAACTTTACATATAAGCTATACCCGTGATATATTATGTAAATAGTTATTAGGAAATGAGGAGGAATTATGGCCACATTAGGAATACCAAAAAATACCATAGAGATATTGCAGAAATATAATTTTAACTTCCAAAAGAAGTTCGGTCAGAACTTCCTTATAGATACAAGAGTGCTGGATAAAATCATATCGGCAGCAGGCATAACGGAAGATGATATGGTATTGGAAGTAGGTCCAGGAATAGGAACTATGACACAGTATCTGTGTGAGTCCGCTAGAAAGGTTATAGCTGTAGAGATAGATAAGAATCTGATACCTATTTTGGAAAATGATACATTGAAAGAATATGATAATGTTCGTGTTATCAATGAAGATATATTGAAGCTTGATATTAATAAACTGGTAGAAGAAGAAAATGGTGGCAAGCCTATAAAGGTGGTTGCCAATCTTCCATATTATATTACTACACCTATAGTTATGGGATTATTTGAGAGCCATGTACCAATAGAGAGTATAACTATTATGGTGCAAAAGGAAGTGGCAGATAGAATGCAGGTGGGCCCTGGTACAAAGGATTACGGTGCATTATCATTGGCTGTACAATATTATGCCAAGCCGGAGATAGTTGCAAATGTTCCTCCAAACTGTTTTATGCCTAGACCAAATGTAGGCTCGGCAGTTATTAAGCTTACAAGACATACAGAAACACCGGTTAATGTAAAGAATGAAGCTTTTATGTTCAAACTGGTAAGAGCGGCATTTAGTCAGCGTAGAAAGACTTTGCAAAATAGCATCAATAATTCTCCAGAGCTTACATTAAATAAGGAGAAGGTGTTAGCTGCATTAGACCAGATGGGGCTTAGCCAGACAGTTAGAGGTGAGGCTTTGAGTCTTGAGCAGTTTGCAGAGCTTAGTAATATACTTTGTGGAGAATAGGATTATGAATATTATAGAAAGCAAGGTTTTCGATGAAGAGAGAGCTTTGTACAATCTAAAAGATACAGAAGTTAGAAAATGTATATTTGCAGGAGAAGCTGATGGAGAGTCGGTTCTTAAGGAAGCAAGAAATATAGTTGTGGCAGATAGTAGTTTTTCCCTTAGGTATCCATTATGGCACGTAAGAGGTTTTAAGCTTATTGGTTGTGATTTGGATGAAGGAACTAGAGCACCCATATGGTATTCTTACAATGGTGAAGTAGAGAATTGTGTAATCAAGGGTGTTAAGTGTTTAAGAGAATGTGTCAATATGCGATTTGCAGGATGCGACATTATATCTGAAGAATTTGGCTGGAGATGTAACAATCTTAGCATTGAGGATTCTACAATGGAGTCTGTGTATTATCTCTTTCAGTCAAATGATGTGAAAATACGCAATCTTAAGATGAAGGGCAAGTATTCATTTCAGTATATGGAGAATGTTGAGATAACTGACTCTGTGTTAGATACAAAGGATGCATTTTGGCATAGCAAAAATGTAACGGTTAAAAATTCTTTAGTAAAGGGAGAATATCTTGGTTGGTTTTCTGAAGGCTTGACGCTTATAGATTGTAAGATAGTAGGAACTCAGCCACTTTGCTATTGTAAGGATTTAAAGCTTATAAATTGCACTATGGAAGATACAGACTTGGCATTTGAATATTCAGATGTGGATGCATCAGTAAATGGTCATATAATATCTGTCAAAAATCCACATTCTGGCAGAATAGTAGCCGATTCTGTAGGCGATGTGATTTTTGAAGATGCTGTTATGGAATGTGTCGGAGAAGTAGTCATAAGAGGAAACTAAATACATATATTGATAGTAACCATTTGATTTAATGGTTACTATTTTTATTTTGGGGGAGCTATGAAAAGATATATATCATACATCTATCATTACGCAGAAGGCACACACAAATGTGGCAATGTAGGTTTTTGTAAAGTAGAAGAGAATAGTGAGCATTTTGGAATAACATTATGCATAAAAGATGTTTGTCCAATTGACGGAAAATGTATTATCTATAATCTAAAACGCAACAAAAACCAGACAGAAAAAACAAAAAAGTATACCAAATCAAAAATAGACAAAAGCTTATATATCAGTGGAGGCAAGTTAAATGAAAAGCTTAATCTAGAAGGTGGAGATGGAGTGCTAATCTGCTGTGGGACTAGAATGTATGTGGCATTGTGGAAAAGCTTAGAAGAAACCATATGTATTGTGGAGGAAGAAACACCTAAGCAAGAAACATCTAAGCAACATACGTATATAGAACCGCCTAAAACAGAACATATTAATAAGAAACCTCTAAAATATACTGAAAAGCAAGGCAATTTAGAATATGAGAAACTATACAACAGATTATGCAAAAGCCGTATGATATTAGATGATATGGAGTACCAAGTGGTTAAGCTCAAACCGCAAGACTTTATGTGGTTTCCAAGATGCCATTGGAGATTGATTAATAACTGCTTTGTAATGGACGGATATTATCGATATGGCCACATACTATTTCTAAAGTATAAGGACAACTACATTATAGCAGTGCCATCTATAGAAACAGAGAAAACCCCCGAAGTGGCAAAACGTTTTGGATTCCCATATAGTATCTACGGCAGCGACTACGGCAAGGAAGACATAAAGCGCCCATATTGGTTCAAAACGCTCTAATCACGCCCCACCCACCCAATATATATAATTGACATTATCCCAAGCACATTATCTGTACTATTGGATTTTTATGCCGATGCACTGTTTACACTCCTAGACAACGTGGCTGTCTGTACATATTTTTCAGTGCATTGAGAGGTTGCAAAATTTCCCTTACGCACTCTGCTTGAAACAAAGCGTCCGAGTGCAATATCGAGGCAGACAACCGCCAAAATGTTTGTATGGCGAGTACAGCTGTTTCGATTTTCTATTTTCATTGCCCCACCTCATAAAAGGCTTATTTGTCGCCGCTCTGCAAAACTTACGCGCTCAGCTTATTTAAAATATTGGAAAAGGCTGAGCGCGCTCAGACAGTTTCGAGCGGCGGCATTATTTATGTGGTGGGGCAATGAAAACTTAACGAAAATCTGCAATGCTGTACTCGTCCATACAAATCATCTTTGGCTAGGTTGTTCTGACCTATAGTGCACTCGGACAAATAGGCTTGTTTCAAGAGAGCGCTTAGGGAAATTTGCGTTCTCGAAAAAAGCACTGAAAAATATGTACAGATAGCCTGTTGTCAGGATGAAGAACACTACTGCGGCATAAAAATCCAAAGTCATTAGTACAAATGCTTGGGATAATGTCAATTATGTATAGATTTATGCTTTTATTTGGGTGGGTGTTGTGCTACAATTAAAGGGTAATTTGAATGTAAGTAAGAGGTGCTTTGAATGAGATTTGTTAGAACAAGCGACTTGGCAAAAGGTATGAGATTGGCGAAGCCAATATACAATAAAACGGGAGTTTTGTTGTATGACAGAGATACTAAGCTTACCAAGCAAGGTATTAACAGTATCAAAAACTTCAAATTGATAGGCATATATATTTTGGAACCGGTTGAGCCATTACCACCTATGACAGAAGATGATGTAGAGTTTGAAAGATTTCAGACTATGAGTGTATTTGGTTTAAAGGAAGCTATGGATGCACTTATGGCAGGAAAAAAGCCAGTAAATCTAGGTGGCCTGGTGAAAATGATCGTGAAGAATTATGCAAAGCGTTCCAATAGGGTTAGTGTAATGCAAAATGTTCGTAGTTGTGATGACTATGTATATAAGCATTGTCTTAATGTGGCAACTTTGGCGGCGCTTATGGGCGCAAGACTTCGTATAAGCGTTGAAGATATGAAGGATATAGTCACAGCGGCGCTTGTTCATGATATAGGCAGATTATATATAGAACAGGATATTGTTGAGAAGGTAGAGCACACTGATGATGATAGAAATTATATGACTAGATGTGAGATGAGAGGAAATAAGCTTCTACAGGAGTGCGGATATTTCAACGACAATATTAGAAATATGCTTAAACAGAAATTGGAGCTACAAAACAATAACATAGATGCAAATGATCGTACATATAGCCAGTGTAGCAGAATACTACAGATTGCGGAAAAGTATGATGATATGACATCGATGCAAATAGGAGTTGAACCTATTTCTGATGTTATAGCTGTTAGAGAGCTTTTAGGCAAAATGGAGATATATGATGAGAAGGTAGTAGCTGCGTTGATAGATAGTCTTAAGATACTTCATCCGGGTGTATGTGTTGAGTTTTCTAACAATTATTCTGGATTGGTTATAAGGGCAAACAACAAGAATGTGCTTCGTCCGTTGGTGTTGTGCTTTAATGATAATCAATTATATAATTTTGATGATGAAAATCTAGTGGCAACGTTACAGATTAAAGATATTATGAAGACTATGGACAAGCGTGTGAGGATAAATCAAGCTACCATAGACGAATATATGCGAAGGTATAATAAGTAATGAAATGTATATTAGAGACAGATAGGCTTGTATTAAAAGTATTAGATGAAGATTCCTGGAAATGTGTACTTAATTTCCTAGAAAAAGGGCGTCATATCTATGATAAATATGAGGCAAAAAAGGTGCCACTTTATTATACGAAGATGTATCAAAAGGGCGTGCTTGCAAATGAATCGGCAGCTACTAGAGGTGACAGATACGTCAGATATTATGTATTTCTGAAGGAACAGCCAGACGTTGTCATAGGAACAGTGTCGTGTGGAAATATAATGTCAGAGCCTTATAGCGCAGGAACGCTTGGATATAAGTTTGATGAGGATTATTGGCATTGCGGTTATGCTACCGAGGCTATTATGGCTATGTTAAATGAAGTATTTACTCATCTTAATCTGCACAGAATTATAGCGTATGTTATGGAAGGAAATGAGCCATCTATAAAATTACTTGAGAGACTTGGATTTAGACTTGAAGGATTGTGCGAGAAAAATCTAAAGGTCAATGGATGTTGGGAAAATCACAGAATGTACGCAATGTTAAATCCATATGAGGATATAGATTAAAGTAATACTGTTTTTAATATGTATATAATCGCAGTTGTATGCCAACTGCGATTTGTTATAAAAAGTAAGGATAAGAAAATGGCAAGAAAGATATTGACAAGAGAAGAAAAGTACATGAAAGAGGCTATAAAGCAGGCGAGGAAAGCATACGCTTTAGAAGAAGTGCCTATAGGTTGTGTCATTGTTTATAATGATGAGATAATTGGAAGAGGTTATAATAGGCGAGTAACAGATAAAAATACATTATCTCATGCAGAGCTTAATGCCATAAAAAAGGCATCTAAGAAGCTTGGAGATTGGCGTTTGGATGATTGTGAGATGTATATTACTTTGGAACCTTGTCAGATGTGTGCAGGAGCTATAGTGCAATCACGAGTAAAGAAGGTGTATGCAGCCTGCATGAATCCTAAGGCAGGGTGTGCAGGCTCTATTTTAAATCTATTGAATGTGCCGCAGTTTAATCATCAGGTGGAATTTGTGGAAGGTATATGCCATGATGAATGCTCTAAGATGCTTAGCAGCTATTTTAAGGAAATGAGAGAGAAAAGGAAACGATTAAAAACTGTGACGGACTTTAATCAGAATGTATAGATGTCGAAGCTTGTGTTATAGGGTATGACGGCAAGACTTGACAGAGAGTGGTATCTCGTATATAATAAAATCTCCACGCAGCCGGGAAGTTAGCGGTGTCCTGTACTTGCAATCCGCTTTAGCAAGGGTGATATCTACCTTCGGGTATTTATTGGTGAGGCAGCCTTTTATAAGTGGCGTTGACGCTTTGGTCTTACGCAATAGAAACTTTCGAACCGTGTCAGGTCAGGAATGAAGCAGCACTAAGAGAGACCTTCTATGTGCCGTGAGGGTACCGGAGCTGAGTTAACTGTAAGAGTAACGCTCGTTAATAGTACACAACGGTAGATGCGTGGTTTTTAGTAAATATAACATAGATTTTTTACTCCCAAGAGATTAGATGTGCAAGCTAATTTTGGGAGTTTTTTATATTGTTCAAACAGTACCTACAATAATTAACGAATATTTAACATAAATTTAACAAAAACACGTTAAAGTGTTGAAAATACGCTTTAAAATTGCTATAATGTAATAATATATACAAAGTGGATAAGTATACCTTGCAAATAGAGAAGGAGTAGTATATGAGAGAGAAGCTATTTCGTAAAATAAAAGAAAATAAAGCGTTCACTATGATAGAAACGGTTATCGTAGTTGGTATTGTCGTAGTGCTACTAGGGGTGTCTATGGTAGGAATATCGGGTTTGGTCAATAATTTAAAGATGATAGAACTAGATGACCATGCAAAGGTTATATTCCTGGAAGCACAAAACCAGTTAGGCCTTATAGAAGTAGAAGGAGGCTTAGGTGCATATCATGAGGAGATACAGAGCAGATTAAGGAGCTTCCAAAGTACGACAACAGAGAGAATCTTATGATGCAGTTATCGGGTATCTTATCGAAGTCAGAGAATTATAATATAAGATTTGGTACTGTTACAAGTGATGAAAATGCTATCAGCCGTCAGATTATATTGGAGTATACATGCTCTGATTACAAGACTGCAAAGGGTATATTGGAAGAGATATACAATGGACAGTTCCCATGTGTGCTAGGTAATGTCCATATAAGTAATAAGGGTGCTACTATGTCACTTTATATTACATATTTTGAATATGGAACTTTGGAACAATAATATTTTTGTATAGAATAAAGAAAAGCTGTTAATAATGTACATATCTTTAGAGAGGAGATATGTACATTATGTTTATTAATAGACGAAAAGCATTGTTGCTATTGGCAGGATTATGGATATTTGGTATAGGGGCCATGTTCATAGGAAATAACAAGGGTGAAAAAGCCGATATTGTAGAAGCTTTTGCATCAGGAAATTATATGAATACAGTGGGGCAAGTGGATGTGTATGTGAATTACGGAAGCAAATATATGTCCCATGGCGCGAGACAGGATATGGTGGAAGGCATAGCCAAGGCTGTAGGTATTAATAGTGAGATAACACTCGATGTAGATAGAGAACCGGTTGACAATGGTTGTAAGGTTACTTCTACCTATAGCTTAACATCTCCTGTTGCACAGACTGACATAACTATCGTAACTATAGAGAAGGAAAATATATCTACGGTTATGGGTGTTGAGCAGTATATATTGATACGATTATCTATACAAAATTCAGTAGAGAGCGCTGTACATTATAGAGAGTGTATAGAGAAGTATTTTGATGATCTAGGTATAGATGCGGATATTACATTAAGCCTAAAGGGAAGCATAAAGGGCCCTTTAAGTAATCAGCAAAAAAATGAAATCTGTGACAAAATATTAAAAGCGCTTGATGGAAAGTTGATTACTGGTAGTAGAAGTGAACAATTATATACGGTATATGGATATTCAGATAATATTAGCGAGTATGTTGTCAGTGGAACAACCAAGTCGAATATTAATGTAGCTATTACCTATGATAATATCGAAGACGTTTCTTGGGTATATGTAGCGACTCCAGTATTGCAGCAGGAATATTAAAAAATAATGGATTTTTATTAAGTAGTGGAATATAATGTTAGAAAGAATAAATTCGAGGAATAAATGACGATTCTTATATACCTTTCTAATATGATTATTCCACTACTTATTTTTGTTATTATTGCAAATGGGCTTATGAAAAAACGTAATGTCTACGAAGACTTCGTGGAAGGAGCAAAGGACGGAATCAAGACAGTTATGGGCATATTGCCAACTCTTATCGGCTTGATGGTAGGAGTAGGTATTCTTCGAAGCTCTGGATTCTTAGATTTTTTATCTGACAAGCTGAGTATTATCACTGATTTAATAAATTTCCCAAGTGAGTTGGTGCCTTTGGCACTTGTTAAAATGTTTTCATCATCGGCCGCAACAGGTTTGTTACTTGATGTATTTAAGGAGTTTGGAACAGACTCATACATAGGTCTTATAGCCTCTATTATGCTTAGTTGTACAGAAACTATATTTTACACGATGTCAGTATATTTTATAGCTGCAAAAGTAACTAAGACAAGATGGACATTGAAAGGAGCGCTTATATCCACTTTAGCGGGAATAATAGCCAGTGTTGTATTAGCTAAAGTTATGATTGAATTAGGAATCTGATAGTACATAGGAGAACAATTATGAATAGAATAATTACAAGTAAAATAAAGCAGTGGTATGACCATAATGATGAAAGTATATTGTGTATATGTGGTGGTCACGGTGTAGGGAAAACATGGGTGGCGAGAGAATTTTGTAGAGAATATGATAAAGATTACATATACATTTCTGTGAAAAATACAAAGGAAGAGGATATAGAAGATACTATATCTTGTTCGGCTGTATTTTTGATTATAGACGATATTAACGACAAAATATTATATGATAAAGCTAGACGTATTGTTTTAAAGATTAGAAGTGATATGGCATTGTCTGATTATAAAGTAATATTTATAGGAACAGAATATTTAGCGAATAAGATAGGGCAAAATGATAATGGGTACATGACTTTGTTGCATATGACACCACTGAATCTTTGTGAATTCTCTATGGCCTTAAAGAGTAAATGGAACGAGAAAGAATATTTCAATATGACAGAAAGAGATATCTTCAATATATACCTTATGGTGGGCGGTATGCCTGAATGTGTGGAGCTTTTTCTTGAGAATGGAGATTTTACTAGTGTACGGTGTAGGCAATGTGAAATTCTATCGAATATATGCTATAAACTATCTGGCAATGTGGATGTCATAAAGACAAAGGAATGGCAGATAATTAATGCCATATTTATTCAAGAGATTACAGCAAGTGCAGGTTTTTCTTTAAGGCAGGTAAATAAAAGTGCTAGAAATAGAGAGTACAAAGAAAGTATCGAGAGGTTGTGCGGCGCAGGTATAATTTATAGACTTAATCGCATGGATAATCGTACAAGTAATAGGATAAAGGATTATAAGCTCTATGTGTTAGATGTAGGATTAGCTGGAGCGGTTGCAGGCATAGACGAACGCTCTATAATGGACAATGATATAGTTTGGAATCAATATAAAGGTTATCTACTAAAAAATTTTATAATACAGGAGTATTATAGCTATTATTACGGAGCTGGGTGGGAGCTTAGATATTGGCACAAGGCTAGGGCTAAGGCAAGACTTCCATTTGTTTTTGTAAATCTATGGACAGATTGTATATGGGTTATAGATATAGAGAATATGTGGAGAAAGAGTATTGCTTCATTTGCGGCAGAATATTTAGATGCCAATAGGCAAAATATGACTATACAAGAAATCACGGAAAGAGCGTTAGAGCATAATATATTATAAAAAATATATTGGAGAAAATATGTCTGATATATATGATGATAACTCTATGTATAAAGGTTTTGTTGGATTTGCTGAGGATAACGAGGACGCTCAGTTTCTAAAAAGCTTATATCCTGCTGAGGTGATGGTATTGCAATTGCTAGTAGAGGATGCTCTTGATAAGTTAGAGTATGATGGAAGTATAATGTTTGACCAGTATCCAGATAAAGTGCGCATACTTAGATTGGTAGATGGGATAGAAGGCAGTGACGATAAGGATAGACGTGCTATGTTAGAGGTACTCCTTATCAACGAGATGCTAAGGAGAAGAATGAGAAGAAGATATTGCAGAGCAAGGGGATTTTGCTGATTTTACGATTTGATTTGATATATTTACTGATATGGGGTAAAATGTATCTGACAGTAATGAAAAAACACAAAGAGGACAAAATGTATGAAGCAGTTCTTTATAAAAATAGCTACGTGTCTTTTGGCATTTATAGGTGTATTAGCTGTGTATTTCTTTTCGCTGTATAGCAATGAGAAGGCAGATCCGCCACCGATGCAATCGGCAACTTTGCCTGTAGTGAATATGGTGTATGAAGATACAGACATTAATATGCTTCAAGGGTATACCACATATATGGATGCCAAGTATATGCATGATTCTATTACACCATTAGAAAGTGATAGAAGTATCGGTATATCCATCAAGAAGTATGATAATGTTATAGCTACTATGTCTTATGAGATACGAACATTAGACACTGAGCGATTGATAGATAAACAAAATATAGATAAATTCGTATATAATGGCGATTATATATATGCAACCATAGATGCCAGCCGTATTATGGAGTATGATACTGAGTATATGCTTATCATTAAGCTTGTATCAGAGAAACATGGCGATATATATTATTATACTCGTATAGAGGAACAAAGTAAGTCGGATGTAAAAGCACATTTGGACTTTGTAAGTGGTATGAGTAAGGATAGTATGGATGATGAGCTGGCTAAGAATTATATAAGATATTTAGAGCCTAGTTCGGCTACCGACAATACGAATCTTGGCCATGTCACTATCAAGTCTAGCTTTAGTAATTTTGCTTGGGCAGACTTAAACGTAAGCCGAGTAACTAACCCTGTCGTAACTATAAAAGAGATTATAGATGATTTGGGAAGCTACGAGTTACAGTACAAGGTTAAGGCATATAATGAGTATAATGTAGCTCAATATTATAACGTGACGGAATTCTATCGTGTTAGAAAAAGTGGCGATAGAATGTATCTGTATGTATATGATAGAACTATGGAGCAGATATTTGATGGAACAAATCAGTATGTATCAGCTACGAGAATTAACTTAGGAGTAGACAGTGATCTGACTGTAGAATATGCACATAGTGCAAAAGGTTCTTATGTTAGTTTTGTTAAGGAGAGAAACCTTTGGTTAATGGATATGAGGACCAATTCAATAGTAAATGTGTTCTCCTTTGAAAGTGGTAGCGGTGCAGATGTCAGAGATATTTTCGATGAAAATGATATTGAGATAATATCTACCGATGGTGAGGGCAATATCCTATTTATCGTATATGGCTATATGAATAGAGGCGGTCACGAGGGTAAGGTAGGCACAGGTTTATATCAGTACAATCATAAGGAACGTACAGTTAAAGAGCTTGTATTTGCAGAATCTACCAAGCCATATCATATACTTAAGGAGTCGATGGGACGATTTGCTTATGTAAAGGATGATTCGCATCTGTATATGATGATAGGAGATTCAATATATACAGTTACTTTTGATAGTAATGAGTATGTGCGTCTGGTAACGAATCTGAAAAAAGGAAATTATATCATTAGTGAAGATGAGAACATTATAGCATGGCATGAGAATAGTCAGGTATATGGAGCGACTAGCATAAGAGTTATCAATATTCAGACAGGGGATGACTATGTAATCAGCGCAGATGAAGGTGACTACATAAAGGTAGTAGGCTTCATAGAGCATGATTTGATATATGGAACAGCCCATAGTCAGGATGTATATAAGGATGCTGTTGGAGATACAGTATTTCCTATGTATAAGTTGAATGTTGTACTGGAGTCCATGGAGGATAATGAAAGTTACCAGAAGGATAATTGTTATATAACAGGTATAAGCATTATTGGCAATATGTTAAAGCTTAATAGAATGTCTAAGAATGATGCAGGGGCATTTGTGACTATAGCAGACGACCAGTTTGTCAATAAAAATGTATCAGCTAAAGACATCGTGCAGTTATCAACCATAGCAACAGATTTAAAGAAAAAAGAGCTTATTCTTAACTTTGCATATACTATTACAAGTGATAATAGATTAGTGTCTATGCATATAAGAGAAGCTAATTTTATGAATGGTATCAGCTTTGAACAAATAGACGATACAATAGAAGATAACAATTACTATGTATATGGAGAAGGACAATTAAAGCTTGTAACAGATAAATTATGGGAGGCCATAAATACAGCATACGATTACTACGGAGTAGCTGTTAAGGGTGATGGTAATTATCTGTGGGAGAGAACTACTAAGGTAAGTAGAGCGGGTGTCGATGTAAAAGGTATGGTAGGCAAAGGCTACGATAGCTTTGAAAAGGCAGCGACCTTGTGGCAGGGAGAAGTCCTAGATGTAAATAGAGGATATTATGATACATTATTCTATTATGCAACAAAGGAATATCCAGTACTGATAATGTTGGACGGCTATGGCATGGTGACTGTAGATGGATATATTGGATATTCTGGAGCAGTCAGCACAGTATACTTAACTGATATGGATACTGGTGAGATGTTTAGCAAGGGCTATCAGGAATTAGAAAGATTGTTCAATAATGGAGATAAACACTATATGGTTTTGTTTGATTAGAGGTGTTTGCATTAAAAAAGCTTGGTTCTTTGAACCAAGCTTTTAGCTTTATAACTTATGCAAGAGCGTTATTTAACGCAACAACTAATTCATCAACATCGATGCCGTGAACCATACAAGCCTCTTCGAGAGATTCTCCCTGAGCTGATGGACAACCGAGACAATGCATACCTGCATTTAATAAAACAGGGATTGTTCTCTCATCTCCATTAACGATTTGTCCGATAAGCATATCCTTTGTTATCTGCATATTTATATCTCCTTCCTGGGGTTTAATTATTAACCATTTGAAGCTTTTGTAAAGCTTTCTTGGCGATTATCTTTTTGTAGTGTTCTTTGAAGTAGGCCTCGCTAGCAGCATTAGTCTTAACAATAGAGCCAAATTCAGAAAGAATATTGCATACCTTGTTAAAGTTCTCTACAGACTGAGTACCCTTTGTAATAACTAAATAGTATACGCCAGTATCCTCTGCCTTATATAAGCAGTTTGGACTGTTATACATCTCTGTTAGTTTTGAAGCTACATTGATAAGCGTATCTATATTTTTGAATGAGAATACCTTTGTCAGGTTTTTAGGAGGAGCCTCCTTAACCGCTGAAGGTTCATTTGCCGCTGGTGTAGCTGGAGTTGCTACCTGGTTAGCCTTCTTAGCAAGAGCCTGTGGGAATGGGATGAAGTTATCTGATGAACCATCCACTGCATTCTTAAGCTCGTGCTTAAGCTGGTTAAACAAATCCAACAAGTCACTTGAGGAAGGTGTAGCATAGCTTCCGTCCTCATCATCTATATCATCTGCGTCTATCTCATCCATAGAAGGTGCAAATCTTGAGAAACGAGTATCAAGTTCCTCAGGGTCCTCAACCTTAGTTATAACAAGTACGATGCAATCTCCAGAAACTGGAATAGCTTCTATCATAAGAGGAATGTCATCTGCCTCAAACCCAAACTCCGTTGATGCCTGCTGCATCATATCACGGAAAAGGTTTTTTGCCTTCTCTGTGCCGTATGCCAGCTCGCTAAGCTTTATCTGTCTTGAAGCCAAATCAGACCTGTTCAAAGTACACTTTATTTGATTGTCATTGATTTTTTCAATTTTCATAATAAAGACCTCTTCTTTGCTGTCATAAAGTTATAGTTATCGCATTATTAGTATAACTCATATCAAGCTTATATGTAAAGTATTAACTTAAAAAAACTAAAAATGTGTTGTAATTTTTTCAAGATATGGTTATAATTGTCCATGAGGTTTCGAATAAAGCACACAAAGTTAGAAGGAGGCAATATAGCGACTTCAACTAATATTATTTTATTCGATAAATATAGAGTGACCAAAGTTATATATCAGTCGGAGCTGGTTACTGTATATGAAGTCTGGCATATGTATATGTCGGCGAAAAGAGTTATCAAAAAAATACTCAAAAAATCTATACGTCAAGATAGTTTTTATTCAGAAGTCAAGATATTAAAAAATCTCAGACACCCAGGTATTCCAATTATATATGATGTCATAGAGGATTCTTTTGCGTACTATATTATAGAAGAGTACATTGAAGGAGAAACCTTGGAAGAATATGTGGGCAGATATGGACCATTATCTGAGGAAAAAGTGTTAGATATCGGGATAAAGATATGTCGTATAGTATTATATTTACATTGTCAAAAACCTATACCAGTTTTATTTTTGGATATACATCCAAAAAATATTCTTATTAATCAAGATGAAATCTTTCTGGTAGATTTCGGAAACTCGTATTACCAAGATGAGACGGCAGTAAATATGTGGCATATGGGAACTGCAGGATACGCAGCACCAGAGCAATATATAGAGGGCAGTCTTGATGGGCGAGCGGATATATTTGGTATAGGAGCAGTATTAGGTTTTCTTATGGTAGGTAGAAACTATAAGAGTGACCAATTATCATTACAAATCCCCCAAAATATTTCAGAAAAAATGAAAATGATTGTGACACAGTGTATGGCAAGGGACAGAGAGCATAGATTTCAGTCTGTTGAAAGCCTGCTGGCCAATCTTATGGAATTAACAAAAGGTGACAATGTGTGCTTAAATAATGAGAAACCTTATATCATTTCCTTTGTGGGTGCGATTAAAAGGATAGGTGTTACACATATAAGTCTTGGTTTCGCCTATTACCTTGCTGCAAAAGGCTATAAGGTAGTTTATGAGGAAGCCAATGATTCCAATCATACACGTCTTATGGCAAAGTATGAAAAGTTAAAATATGATAGTGGCTTTTTTAGTGCGGGAAAACTGTTATTGAAGCCAGCGTATGGACCACAGATTCAACTTGATATTAAATGCGATTACATTATACGAGATGAAGGAGTATATGGCGAAGATATGGATAAAATGTCATATCCAGTGTTGATAGTTGGTGGAAAGTCGTGGGAGTTTGATAATGCCATAGCTATATGTAGTAAAGAGGATTGGAAGCTGATATTAAGCAATGGGGCTGATTCGACTTCTACAGGTAGGCTTTGTGGGCAACTGAATAAAGCGGCTATGCCAGTTCCTTTTTTAGATGAACCATTAAAGAGAAGTGATATTAATAAGGCATTTTATGAACGATTAGAAAAATGTCTAAAGATTAATAGAAACGGAGGTGATATTGATAAGAAAAAAGCATGGTTTTTTAAAAGAATTAGAAGAAAGTCCTAGGGCTAAAACTATAGGTATATTAGGAGTACAAAGTGGCGTAGGTGTCACAACTATGGCTGTATCCTTGGCGGGATACCTTTCTGGGCTCTTAAGGGAGAAGACAGCTATTGTAGAATATGGTCAAAAAACTACATTCGCAAAGATGCTAAATACAGAAGGGCAAGGCCATTTTACCTTGAAGCACATAGACTATTATACAAAAAATTCAGAATCATTATCTGCATTGGAGTACAAAAACTTTGACACAGTAGTTGTAGATTTTGGCAGCAGTGTAAGTCATATGGGTGACTTTATAAGATGTACACATAAGATTATATTAGGAACCTTAGAACCTTGGAATGTAGATAGGTATGAAGAGTTTTGTAATCATATAGCCGAGTATGCAGGAAGTGATACATGGCTTCATATCCTTCATGGGGATGAAGGACAGATACGTCGTATTATGCGAGCATATAAAGTATGTGCCATAAAACGCCCGTACATAGAAAATGTACATATAGTTGACAGAAATCTAATCCATTTTTTTCAAACATTGTTTTAATAGTTACACAAAAATAAGTGCCAGATTATTTCAATTAAATCTAATTTAATTTATCACATAAATTGGCATAATTGTCCTCATTGAAAAGATAATAGAAAGGAGAGATGCGGATTTAATACAAAATCGAATTAAGATAAAGTAACGCGTAGACATGATCCTGGTAAAGAAAAGGAGGATTTAGATAGTAAATAGAAGCGCATTCAAATAATCACAAAAATAACATGAAATAAAGATAAGAAGAACCAAATTGGGGCTGTCACATAGTGGGCAGCCCCTTTATATTTCTATGCATACTAGACTATGGGGTGCGGATTTGGTATAATTGGATGGAATGTGTTTATAAATAGAGATAAATAAGCGTATGGAGGAGATACTTGATGAATATACATAAAATTATAAAGAGGGGCGCAGTAGTTATATGCGGCGTATTCATGCTTGGACTTGTAGCATGTAGTGGTAAGGGAAATAAGATTACTTATGTGAACTTAGATGAATATATGGGTATAAGCGATATAGCTGGTAATGAAGGAGCAGCTATTGTGGTAGATAATGAAAATGCGGGAGTAGGCTTTATAAAAGATGGGGCTTATTATATTCCGTATGAAATAGTAAGGAAAAATATAGATGGAAGATATTATTGGGATGAGGCACTAAAGATGCTTACCTATGCTTCATCTAAGCATATATATGATGTGTATGTAGATAGTGCTGAATATAAAAAGGATGGAGTAGCAGCCACTCATACAAGAGCGGCAGTTATTTGTGTGGATAATGTACCATATATAGATAAAGATTATGTGCTACGTATGAATAGTGATATGGATGTGGCGACATTTGATAATCCTAATAGAGTTGTCGTAACTGTGGCAGATGAGTATAAGTTAAGTGAATTGTCAAAGGATGTAAAGCTTAAGGCAGATTTATCTGATAGTGGAAAAGTGGTTGTGGATTTAAAAAAGGACCAGCGAGTGACAGTGTTAGAGTCGGAGAATGGTTGGGCAAAGGTAGCGACAGAGGATGGATTTACAGGATATATAGATGCTGATATTGTTAAAAATGAAATGATAGGTACTATAGATAGAGAGCCTTCGTGGTTAGACACTGAGCCTTACACATATATTAGCAGAGATACTAAAGTATGTTTAGGATGGCATCAGATGGAGTATGGCGCAGGTAATGATGCTCTTAATAAAATGGTATCTGGAAAGAGTAGTCTAAACGTTATATCACCTACTTGGTTTAAGATAATTGATTCCTATGGTGGAATAAGCTCTCTTGCATCTAAGACTTATGTGGATAATGCCCACAAAAAAGGATTAGAGGTATGGGGACTTATAAGTGATTTCAATTACGATGAAAATAAAAACTATTATGTTAATGATGTAGTAAAAAATACTAACTCTAGAAGAGCTCTCATAGCAAATATAATAGAAGAGGCAAAAAAGTGTGGTATGGATGGCATCAATATCGATTTTGAGATGATAAGACTCCATGCTGCAGAGGGCTATGTACAGTTTATGAGAGAGCTTGCCATAGAGTGTGAGAAGATAGATATTGTATTGTCTGTGGATATGTATGTACCTATAGCTAGCAACAAGTACTATAATAGAGCAGCAATAGGAGAAGTGGCTGATTATCTTGTGATTATGGGATATGATGAACACTGGGCTGGTTGTGGTGAAGCAGGTAGTGTGGCATCACTTCCTTATGTTACATCGGGTATTGATAATACATTAAAAGAGGTACCTGCAAGTAGAGTTATTAATGCGATACCATTCTATACAAGAGTATGGTATGAGGATACTCTTGATAATGCTCCAGATGGCGCAGTTATAATAGAGGATGCTATCAACGGAGATTATGCGCTTAGCAGCAAGGCTGTAGGTATGGGTGATGCAAAGGAATTAATAGACAAGAATAAGGGTTCTCTAAGATGGATAGAGGAATTAGGTCAGTATTATAGCGAATATTATATAGGTGATAGATTTGCCAGAATATGGCTTGAAGACAAGGAATCATTGACACTTAAGCTTAATGTAATGAAGGATAGAGGGCTTGCAGGAGTTGCATGCTGGAAGTTAGGTCTTGATTCAAAAGAAGCTTGGGAAGCAATAGCAGAATATACCAAATAGATTGTGTAACTACTTAATATATTCTGCTATGTGAATTGACTTATTATTTATTTGCTACTTTGTGAAATATCATCAATGTTTATCTTGCTATTATGAGGAATAGGCTTCCATGTGACCTTCATAAATAATGCAAGGTACTGAGCGTAGCGGCCGATTATGGCGAAAGTTGGCCAAGTGAGGCAGTAAAGAATCTTTTTAAATAAGCTTATCTTAATTATACGTTTACGCTCTATAAAGAATATATACACGGCTCCGAAAATGTTTTGGATGTATGAGCATATACGACGCCATAGATTGAACCAAACAACTACTCCTAGGCACATAAAATATGTATGTAAGCCTGGTGGTAGTTGTATTATTATGTCGCCAAATATTGCAGTTAAGGCTTTTCCTAATATAGTTGAATTGTAGAACAAGCCAATGGTATCCATACCGAGTTTATAGCAGACAAATGGATAGAGTACAAGCTTACACACAATCCATTTAGCGATGTTGATAATATGCTTAGGACATAACTGACAAAATGTGTCAAAGGACATAAATCTATGTCGTATAGAACGGAATGCTGTGTGATACCACTTCTCATTGGCAATAGGCTTTGTGGTCTTATCTATGAAGATGTTCTTAAATAATCCAGGTCCGCTTTCTGCGAAAGCTAAAAGGTGTCCCTTTGCCCAACGTATTCTTTGTCTAAACGCTATTTTTAAATCTACTGGCTGCTCATCATAGAATATGGCGTCATTATTATAAGAAATCTCATATCCTTGAACAACACAGTCTGCAGTTAAGGCTCTATCCTCAGTTAATGAAGTATATTTCCAACCATTACGTACTATCTCGTTAGAAAATAAAAACCCAGTTCCTTGAATGTTAGTAGCTAATCGAAGAACCGATCTTGCACGGTGGCGGGTTCTGATAGAGCTAAGCCAATGGAGTGCGTATGTAGAAGCAATCCAGCTTTCATTAAAGTTCTTTGTGGCTCTATAGGATGTGATTATCTTTTCGCCAGCATCAAATGAATCATTCATTCTAGATATATAATCTTCCTTTAAAAGATTGTCTGCGTCAAATATGAAATACCCTTCGAAACTGTCGATGCCATAATCTTTTTCTATCTGTTCAAAGAGAAATTGAAGGGCAAAGCCTTTGGTTTTGTTGTGATCGTCGAATCTCTCGTAGCATATAGCACCACATTGTCTGGCGATTTGTGCAGTTTTGTCAGTGCAGTTATCTGCCACCACAAAAGTTGTTATAAGCTCCTTTGGATAATCCTGTTTATGTATGCTTTCAATAAGGTTTGCAATAACGCTTTCCTCATTTCTGGCTGCTATAAGTACAGCGTATTTATGTTGGTTTTTTGCAACCTTGAATTTTCTCGTGGTGAAAAAACCGATGATGGAGTACGGGATGGTAGTGATACCGCATATAGCGATAAAAATACCAAGAATATTATATATATTCATACTAGGCTCGTATAAGCCTGCTAGTAAATCTGTCATTTGTATATACCTTTCTCTGATTTTTGCTAAATGGATAATAACACATTCTAGAAAAAAGGTATACATTTTTGTTATATATTTATGAAAGCTTCCATAATATATAGTGAATGTATCAGAGGGTGAACAATATGAAACGTAAAAATAAAGTGATAACGGCTATGTCGGTAGTGTTGCTTTGTGCAGTGTGGGTTACGTCGGGTTTATTTGGAAAATGTCAGGATGAGGATAAGCATCAGTATAGAAGAAATATGGATAGAGAAAAGAATGATATATCTAAAGATGCAAAACCAGACCTTATAATAGCCATAGATGCTGGGCATGGTGGAATGGACCCGGGAAAAGTGGGAGTAGATGGGCAATTAGAAAAGGATATAAACTTAAGTATTGCTTTTAAGTTAAAGGAAGTATTAGAAGCATACGAGGATATGAAAATACAAGTGGTGATGACCAGAGATGAAGATATGGGACATTATAGCCAGTCAGATACAAATAAAAAGATGGCTGATATGACAGCTAGATGTAAGTTAATAGAAGAGGCACAGGCAGATATGCTTGTAAGTATCCATCAAAATAGCTATCATTCACCGTCCGTTCATGGAGCACAGGTATTTTATTATGACAAATCTGAAAAGGGGCGTACTTTGGCAGAAATCGTACAAAGTAGTCTGGTTACAAATCTTTCATCAGACGGCAAGGGTAGGGTGGCTAAAGCAAATGATAATTATTACATATTATTAAATGTAAAGTGTCCGGCTGTTATAGTAGAGTGTGGATTTTTATCTAATAGAGAGGAAGCGAGAAAATTATCGGAGGAAGAATACCAAAATAGAGTTGCAAAGGCTATAGCTGAAGGGATAATAAAATATTATCAAGAGAATTATTAAGCTTTAATGGACATTTCTTAAAACTGATGTTATAATACACGCGAACGTATTGTTTGCATCTTATAACAATGATTTAAATTACAGGAGGCATTAAATGAACAAATTAGAACTTCAAAAGATAGCCAACGAGGTTCGTAAGGGCATCGTTACTTCAGTTCATAGTGCGAAGGCTGGACATCCAGGTGGATCACTTTCAGCGGCTGATGTTTTCACTTATTTGTATTTTGAAGAGATGAACATTGATCCAGAGGAGCCAAAGAAGGCAGATAGAGATAGATTTGTTCTCTCAAAGGGTCATACAGCTCCAGGCTTGTATTCTACATTGGCTTTGAGAGGATATTTCCCAGTAGAGGATTTAAAGACACTTCGTCATATAGGTTCATATCTTCAGGGCCATCCTGATATGAAGCATATACCAGGCGTTGATATGTCATCAGGTTCGTTAGGACAGGGTATATCAGCAGCAGTAGGTATGGCGCTTTCAGCTAAGCTTGATGATGCGTCATACAGAGTTTACACACTTCTTGGAGACGGTGAGATTCAGGAAGGACAGGTATGGGAGGCTGCTATGTTCGCTGGACATAGAAAGCTGGACAACCTTGTAGTAATGGTTGATAACAATAACTTACAGATAGACGGTTCTGTAGCAGATGTATGTTCTCCATATCCTATCGGAGATAAGTTTAAGGCATTCAACTTCCATGTAATAGAGGATGTTGATGCTCATGACTTCGATGCTATTAAGGCAGCATTAGACGAGGCTAAGGCTACAAAGGGTATGCCAACAGCTATCGTATTCAAGAGTATCAAGGGTAAGGGCGTATCATTTATGGAAGATAAGGCAGGCTGGCATGGAAAGGCTCCAAATGATGAGGAGTATGCAATAGCAATGGCTGATTTAGAGAAAGTAGGTGCAGAATTATGTCAGAAGTAGTAAAGATTGCAACAAGAGACAGCTACGGTAACGCACTTGTTGAATGTGGCAAGGAGAATCCAAATATTGTCGTATTAGACGCAGATTTGGCAGAAGCTACAAAGACAGGTATATTTATGAAGGCTTTCCCAGAGAGACATATAGATTGTGGTATTGCAGAATGCAATATGGTTGGCATTGCGGCTGGTCTTGCATCAACAGGTAAGATACCTTTCGTAAGCTCATTTGCAATGTTCGCAGCAGGACGTGCTTTCGAGCAGATTCGTAACTCTGTTGGATACCCACACCTTAATGTGAAGATAGGTGCTACACATGCAGGTATCTCAGTAGGTGAGGACGGAGCTACACATCAGTGTAACGAGGATATCGCTCTTATGAGAACAATCCCAGGTATGGTAGTTATCAATCCTTCAGATGATGTTGAAGCAAAGGCAGCTGTTAAGGCAGCAGTAGAGCATGAGGGTCCAGTTTATTTAAGATTTGGCCGTCTTGCAGTGCCAGTTATAAATGATACACCAGATTATAAGTTTGAGCTTGGCAAGGGTGTCGTTCTCCGTGAGGGTAAGGACGTAACAATCATCGCTACAGGTTTATGTGTAAGTGAAGCACTTGCAGCAGCAGACAAGCTTGCAGCAGACGGTGTTTCTGCAAAGGTTATCAACATTCATACAATCAAGCCTCTCGATGAGGAGCTTGTAGTAGCAGCAGCTAAGGAAACAGGCAAGGTTGTAACAGTTGAGGAACATTCAATCATCGGTGGTCTTGGTAGCGCAGTATGTGACTGCTTAAGCGAGAAGGCTCCAACACCAGTATTAAAGATTGGTGTAAATGATGTTTACGGTGAGTCAGGCCCAGCACTTAAGCTTATCGCTAAGTATGGTCTTGATGCAGAGAGCATCTACAATAAGGTTAAGAGCTTTGTGTAAATTTTAATAGCAGATAGTTAAGTAGAGGGAATGTTGTAGAGGCATTCCCTTTTTGTGAGTAATAACGGATGTTTTTTGATAGATGATAGGAAAATGTCGAATATAATTTATATATATCTAAGAAATATTTTATATACAATAAAGGGTATTCGAAGTAATATGTTATTAAGGGTAAAGGGGCAAAATCATAGAAATATGATGACGCAAAGTTAGAAGTCTAAGGGTGATAAATTTATCTAGGATAGTTCGACTGCATAATACGGTGGTATTATGCAGTTTTTTACATTACATAGGCAAGGAGGAATTTAGATGAATAAAAAGTTATTGGTAGTTTTTATGGTAATGCTTATTACTTGTTATTGCTGTTGTGGATGTAGTAGTGATAAAAACATTATGACATCAGAGGAAAGGATAGAACAGATATTTGATATTAGCGGAGTTGGCTATGAGGTAGTCGCAGAAGAAAATGCTCTTAGTGAAAAAGAGTATGGTGGTTCTTATAGCGTTGTTCTAAAAGTAGAAAAGGAGAATGCATCGGAATTCATTGCTAAGTTGGAAGAGGGTTATTATATTCCAGAAAATGTAGAAGAGTACGAAAATGTTATTAAAAATATATATGGAAAAAAACTTGGTGAAACGGATATGTTTTATATCAGATTAGCAGGTCCCCAAAGAGAGATTGAAGGTAAAAAAAGTCATCCTAAAACGTGTGGCTTCTATATAATATGTTCCAAGGAAATTACAGGAGAGTATGAAATCAAAATGAAATATGACGAATAGAGTAAAGAGAGTGTAGCAGATATTGCTATAATGGATTAAATATGTAGCATAACTGTCATAGGATAATTCCTATGGCAGTTTTTGTGTGCCTATTAGGACTAGAGCCTTGTTTATTTCTATGAAATAATGTATACTTATGGAGCATTATATAGTGAAAGGTGTTATGATATGGATAAGAAATTGGAGTTTAACGAGGCCCTTAGTGCCCTTATAGAATATGCAACAGTAAATGGCAATCAAGTGACAACAGATAATGTCCACGATTACTTCAAGGACATCCTTGATACTGAGGAAATGTACGAGGCAGTGTATAAGTATCTTGCAGAGAGCAAGGTAAAGATAATAGATAGAGAAGATATACAGGTGGCTGTACAGGCTGAGAATGCAGAGGCGGCCGGATGCACAGAGGGATCCCATTCGCACTGTATGGATGACCTGTCGGAGGAAGAGAAGATATTCCTCGATATGTATATGAATGATTTGGGAAATATACCAGAGATATCATCTGAGGAAAAACAGCTTCTCATAGAGAAGGGCTGTCGTGGTGATAAGGAAGCCTTTGGCCAGCTGGCAGAGGTATATTTGCCTATGGTCATAACTATAGCTGATAAGTATGTGGGCAAAGGCGTAAAGAGAAATGATCTTATATCAGATGGAAATCTTGGACTTATTGAAGCTATTATGAGCTATGATTTTGCGAAGGATTTTGATGAGTATGTGACAGAATGTATAGAGCGTTCTATGCAGTATGCCATAGATGAGGAGTTGGGAATGAACAGAGTGGCAGAGCATGCTGCAGAGCGTGCCAATGCCATAAGTGATGCGACAACGGATTTGGCAGAGAAGCTTGGAAGAGAGGCAACTATAGAAGAACTATGTGAGTATATGGCATTGTCAGAGGATGAGATACGAGATGTAATGAAGATGTCTCTAGATGCTATGACAGTAATAAATAATAATGAGGAGTAGCCTGTGGAAAAGGTAAGGAAATTTTTGGAGAATATAAAAGCTAATCTATTACAAATGTTTGGCTCGCTGTGCTTATTAGCATTGGCGGCAGCTATAGGTATCTACATTGGATTAGATAAAACAAACAGTATTAATAAATATGTGAATCAGGCATTTGAGTATTTTTCTGAAAGAAATTGGGATGCATACTTTAGCTATTCAGAGGTAGTGGATAATGATTTTATTAACACACATTTCTATGAGGAATTTATAGTTAAGCAGTATGGAGAGTACAAAAAAGATGAGGTTAAGCTAGGTAAACTTGATGTAAATGGTGATGAGGCTGTAGCGGAGGTTATCAGTACAAAGACAGGAGAAGCGAAGTCGTGGTCTATAAAGTTTGCTAAAAAGTATGAAACCAGTTACGCTTTCTTTCCACAGTGGAGAGTGGATATAAGTGACACTATCATTCATTCAAGTAGTGTTACAGTTCCGGTTGGCTTTGATGTCTACATAGATGGAGTACAGCTATCTCAGGAGAATACACACATAAGTGAAGAAGAGAATATTGTAACATATGAAATACCTAGAATGTTTAAGGGTGAGCATTTCATCTTTTTGGAGAATGAGGATTTTCAATTAGTAGAAACATATGTAGCGTGGATGGAAAATGATATGTCCTATGAATTGGACACATCTCTTCTAAAGATAAAAGAGGCAGATAATGACGCTATAAAGGCTGATGCTAAAAGTATTGTCATAGGTATGTATAGTGCTATATTTGCAGAAAATGGAACAAATGCTTTAAGTCAGTATTTTATGGGTGACGAGGCTACGAGAGCTATGTATCAAAACATTTATAATAGTATGCTTGCAGCTATAAAGCCAGAGGATGGTTCAACTCTAAATAGTATGGAAATAACATCCTATAATGTGGATGAACTTACATACACTTATGGTGAGGGTGTGGATGTTACAATATCTTTTGATTGCAAATTTAGTGCCAGAGGAAAAAGAAATAATGTAGGTGGAATACGAGACAAATATGAGGGAACAAGCTCCAGTCAAGTTAAGCTACATTTTGATAAAGAGGGCGATAAATGGTACTGTGATATGCTGGATATGGAATGTATAGATTATAGCAAGAAAGAAGGCTAGTATATGGCAAAGGAAATATGGAAAGCTGGTAATATGATTTATCCAATCCCGGCTGTAATGGTTACATGTAGGGATAAGGCAGGTAATGACAATATTATAACTATTGCATGGACAGGAACAATATGTACTAATCCTGCTATGGCGTATATATCTGTTAGACCAGAGCGACATTCATATAATATGATAAAAGAAACTGGCGAGTTTGTTATCAATCTGACAACTAAGGATTTGATATATGCAACAGATTATTGTGGTGTGCGTTCAGGAAGAGATGTAGATAAATTTGCAGAGCTTGGATTGACAAAGGAACAGGCTTCTAAGGTAGATGTAGCTATGATAGGAGAGAGTCCTGTAAATATAGAGTGTAAGGTTGTAAAGATAGATGAGCTTGGCTCACATCATATGTTTGTAGCAGAGGTAGTGGCAGTGCATGCGGACAAGAAATATATGGATGAAAAGGGTAAGTTTGATTTATCCAAATCAGATCCAATAGTGTATTCTCATGGAGAGTATTATAGTATGGGTGAAAAGCTTGGCACATTTGGATACAGTGTAAAGAAGTCTGCTAAGAAAAAGAAATAGTAATTATATATGACAAAAAATCGCAGTCGATTAACGACTGCGATTAGTTTTTAGCAATTAAACCTTCGGCCTTCATCTCACGATAAAGCTTCTTGTATGCATTCATATATACTACAAATGATAATATAAGGAATACAGAACACACAATGATAAGAATAATTACAAGAGTGTCTGTAAGCATCTTGAGAGGTAATCCGATAATAGTTAAGAGACTCAAATCCAAAACTACTGTACAAAGTTTACCGCACCACATAGCTCCATTTAGGTTGTCACCCTTGCGATAGATGTATACGCCAACTATAAGCATTATAATCTCTTTCACAACAAAGAGTGCGATGAGGATAGCAACTAATGGATGCTTCATCACTGACATAATGAGCATTGCCATTTGCATCAATTTATCGGCTAATGGGTCAATGAACTTACCCCAATCTGTAATCATATTAAAATGTCTGGCAATCCATCCGTCAACTATATCAGTTGCGCTGGCAAGCATAACAGTAAGAGCTGACTGCCAATATAATTGCTTCACGAAGAGATATACAAACACTGGAACTAACAGTATGCGGATATAGCATAACACGTTAGGAATGTTGAATAAATCTTCCTTGCGTGGTTGTCCTTTCATAAGAACTCCTTTCCATATGTACAGCTTTTTTCTTCATAAGAAAAAAGGCTACAAGATATTATATGACAAGGAAAAATAAAAGACAAGCTTTTTTTGTGGAAAATGGCTAAATTCACAATGTTGACACAGATTTTATGTAGGGATAAAATAGAGATGATATATTATACAGATAAATGGAGACAAAAAACATGAAGAACAATATAGTTTTAATAGGTATGCCAGGTGTAGGGAAAAGCAGTGTAGGTGTAATATTGGCGAAAATACTGGGATATAGATTTGTGGATTCAGACTTATTGATACAGGAGCAGGAGGGAAAACTTCTCCATGAGATAATAGATGAAAAGGGAATGGATGGCTTCTTGGAAGTGGAAAATAGAGTAAACGCATCTATAGATTGTGAGAGGTGCATAATAGCTACTGGTGGAAGTGCGATATACGGAAAAGAAGCGATGGAACATCTAAGTCAGATAGGAACAGTTTTGTATCTTAAGGTTAATTATCAGTCTTTATCTAAGAGACTTGGCAACCTAAGAGGTAGAGGTGTGGTCATAAAAGAGGGACGAACACTTTTTGACTTATATAATGAAAGAATGCCTTTATATGAAAAGTACGCAGAGATTACAGTTGATGAAGATGATTGTGACGGAGTAAGTGACACTATCGCAAAAATATTGGATAAGCTACAGGAAACTCAATTCGCATAGTATAAACGAACTCTCATAATTATCATTATCCGAAGTTGAAAATAAAGTGAATTAGATTTTTATGCCTAAGATACATTTAAACTCCTAAACAACTTGGTTATCTGTGTATATTTTTCAGTGGCTTTCGAGGTTGCATTATTTTTCTTATATGCCGTTTTTCAAAAAAGCCTTTGTCTTTTATCGAGGCAGACAACCAGTCAATGATGTTTGTATGGTGAGTACAGCGGTTTCGATTTTCTATTTTCATTTGCCCCACCACATAAAATGCTTATTTGTCGCCGCTCTGCAAAACTCGCGCACTCAGCTTATTTATAATAGAGGTAAACGCTGAGTGCGCTCAGACAGTTTCGAGCGGCGGCATTATTTATGTGGTGGGGCAATGAAAATTTAACGAAAATCTGCAATGCTGTACTCATCCATACATAACATCACTTGACTCGGTTGCTCTGACATATAAAAGACAAAGAATAATATGCTCTTTGAAAAACGGCATTTAGAAAAATTTGCGTTCTCGAATCCAGCACTGAAAAATATATACAGATAACCTGTTGTTAGGAGTATAGACGGTATAATGGCATAAAAATCTAATTATATATATGATATCAACTTCGGATAATGATAATTATGGTTGTAGGTGTTGGAATTATGCGAATTGAAGTTCCTGTAAAATAAGGTGTTTACAAATAGGAAAATTGTGCTATACTGAAAATAGTATGGGTACTTGTGTGCTCATATGGCATAAGATTAGACATTTTGATTTATAGACATAAAAACGAAACGTTAACATATATATTATAATAGTGCAATTTAAAAATTTGTAAATTTGAGGTGTATTATGGAAAGATACATTATTAAAGGAGGTACTCCGCTTTTTGGTGAGGTAGAAGTAAGCGGTGCAAAGAATGCTGCCCTTGGAATTTTGGCAGCGGCAGTAATGGCAGATGAGACAGTTGCCATTGACAACCTTCCAGATGTTAGTGATATCAACGTACTTATCGATGCAATAGCAGAGGTAGGTGCTACAGTTAAGAGAGAAAATCGCCACCTTGTTAAGATAAATGGTGCTACCATTATGTCCACAAAGGCGGATAATGAATACATTAAAAAGATTAGAGCGTCGTATTATTTACTTGGTGCATTACTTGGAAAGTTTAAGAGAGCGGAAGTTCCATTACCAGGTGGATGTAATATAGGAAGCAGACCGATAGACCAGCATCTTAAGGGCTTTAAGGCACTTGGTGCTAAGATTAAGATAGAGCACGGTATGATTATCGCTGATGCTGAAGAATTAGTGGGAAGCCATATTTTCTTTGACGTAGTTTCAGTAGGTGCGACTATCAATGTAATGCTTGCAGCAGCTTTGGCAAAGGGAAATACAGTACTTGAGAATGTTGCTAAAGAGCCACATGTAGTAGATATAGCCAATATGCTTAACAGTATGGGAGCTAATATAAAGGGTGCAGGTACAGATGTTATCCGTATCAAAGGTGTGGAGAAGCTTCATGGAAGTGAGTACTCAGTTATCCCTGATCAGATAGAAGCTGGAACATTTATGATTGCAGCAGCTATCACAAAGGGAAATGTATTAGTTAAGAATGTTATTCCTAAGCACCTTGAGGCTATTACAGCCAAGTTGTATGAGATTGGTTGCAGTGTGGAGGAATATGATGATGCTGTAAGAGTTATCGGAAATGATATACTCAAACCAACACATGTTAGAACATTGCCATATCCAGGTTTTCCAACTGATATGCAGCCACAGATAGCAGTTGCATTAGCTCTTGCTTCTGGTACAAGTACTATAACAGAGAATCTTTTTGAAAATAGATTTAAATATGTAGATGAGCTTACTAAGATGGGTGCTACTATAAAGGTAGAAGGAAATATTGCAGTTATAGAAGGCACTGAGAGATTTACAGGTGCAGAGGTTAATGCTCTCGATTTAAGAGCAGGTGCTGCATTAGTAACAGCAGGTATGGCTGCTGAAGGATACACTATGATAGATAGCATTCATTATATCAAGAGAGGCTACGAGATGTTTGAGAAGAAGCTTCAGCAGATTGGTGCCAAGATTGAGATAGTGGATACAGACAAGGATATCCAGAAGTTCAAGCTTAAGGTTGGTTAATATAACCATTTATAAAGAAATATCTTGACATAAGAAATGTTATGATATATTTTAATAATGCAAATACAATATTTTATATTTCTCTTATTCAGAGCGGTGGAGATACAAGGATCTGTGAAGCCCGGCAACCCCGAAAGGAAGGTGCCTACCTGAGCGAATATTCGAGCAATAAGAGGATTTGATACCTTGAAGTCAATCCCCTCACGAAAGTGCAGGGGATTATTTATTTAATAGGAGAATCTCGTGGCGAGATTCTTACTTGTTACAAAAAAAGAAAAGGAGAGACACAAATGGAAAAGAGATTATTCACATCAGAGTCAGTTACAGAAGGACATCCAGACAAAGTCTGCGACGCTATCTCAGATGCAGTATTAGATGCCATGATGGCACAGGACCCTATGAGCCGTGTTGCCTGTGAGACATGTACTACAACAGGTATGGTTATGGTTATGGGTGAGATTACAAGTAAGGCAAATGTTGACATACCAGCTATAGTTAGAGAGACAGTTAGAGAAATCGGTTATACACATTCAGATATGGGATTTGATGCTGATTCGTGTGCAGTACTTGTAACATTGGACAAGCAGTCAGCAGACATCGCTATGGGCGTTGACAAGGCTTTGGAAGCAAAGGAAAATACTATGACAGATACAGAGCTTGATGCCATAGGTGCTGGTGACCAGGGTATGATGTTTGGATATGCTTCAAATGAGACAGAGGAGTATATGCCATATCCTATAGCTCTTGCTCATAAGCTTGCTAGAAAGCTTACAGAGGTAAGAAAGAATGGTACACTTCCATACCTTCGTCCAGATGGAAAGACACAGGTTACAGTAGAGTATGATGAGGCTGGCAAGCCAGTTAGTTTAAATGCAGTAGTATTATCTACACAGCATGCAAGTGATGTAACACAGGAGCAGATACATGAGGATATCAAGAAGTATGTATTCGATCCTATTCTTCCAGCAGAGCTTATAAATGAAAATACAAAGTTCTTCATCAATCCAACAGGTAGATTTGTTATCGGTGGACCAAATGGAGATTCTGGACTTACAGGTAGAAAGATTATAGTAGACACATACGGCGGATATGCTAGACACGGCGGTGGCGCATTCTCTGGAAAGGATTGTACAAAGGTTGACCGTTCAGCAGCTTATGCAGCAAGATATGTTGCTAAGAATGTAGTTGCAGCAGGACTTGCAGATAAGTGTGAGATTCAGCTTTCATATGCTATCGGAGTTGCTTATCCTACATCTGTTATGGTGGATACATTTGGCACTGGTAAAGTATCAGATGAGAAGTTAGTTGAGATTATCAGAGAGAACTTCGACCTCCGCCCAGCAGGTATCATCAAGATGCTTGACCTTAGAAGACCAATTTACAAGCAGACAGCTGCATATGGTCACTTTGGTCGCAACGATTTAGACCTGCCATGGGAGAAACTTGATAAGGTAGATGTTCTAAAGGCTGCATTATAGAATTATATAAAGGCTCTAGAATTCAAAACATCTTTTGAATATGCTATTAGAAGGGATGACTGTAAAGGTCATCTCTTTTTTTGTAGTTGGATGAGTGATAGTTAGAGTATGGGCGCAAAGAGCTACGCCTTGGCGCTGTCCTAAATCCGATGCATAAGGAGAGTAACGCTTATCACCCCATAGTGGTAGACCATGATGAGAGAACTGTACACGAATCTGGTGATGGCGACCTGTGTGCAAGTCTATGTCTACTAGTGACAATATATTGCCATAAGGGCAGTTCTCTTTATAAAATGGACTGTCATCAGTTAGGGTTATTGTGTTTATTACCTTGAATGAGAGGGAACTTTTTTTCACCTCTTTATTAGTCTTATATGTAGGCAATGAAGGGTCTACTACATGTGATGTATTAGTCTTGGCATCACGTAATAGATAATCTGTAAATGTGTGAGAATTGGCTACAGAATCGTCAGAAGTGTCCGATAAAACTCCCACCGGTGAACCGCATACTATGGCATAATATTTCTTTGTAAATTTATGAGATGTTATCTGCTCGCTTAGTAGCTTGGTAGATTTTTCATTCTTACCATAGACTATGACACCGGCAACTGGCTTATCTAGACGATGAACAACACCTACATATGGATTCTTAACACCTTGTTTATGAAAGTGGTTCATAAGGAGACTGACCATATCTGGGTCGTAGGAACGCTCTGTCTGAGAAGAAACGCCCGGCGCTTTGTGGCATACTATTATGTCATTATCCTCATATAATATATCTAACTTCATGTATTCTAACTATCCTTTTCTTCTATCTATTCATATAACTATGAAAATAGTATACAGTATATAAAAAAATAATACCACCACATTATATATTTCCTCAAGTTGTTCATAATCTATAGGTGTCAGATGTTATAAAAGTGTATAGATGGTATGGAGGTGTACTATGAGAGCAAAGAACAGAAGAAAGCTAGAGATATTTGGAGTAGCAGTAGCCTTAGTAGTGGTGGCGTATATATGTATACGTTATCTTTTACCCTTGGTTTGGCCTTTTATATTAGCCTATGGGCTAGCTTGCCTTATATATCCTGTTGCCAGGTTCCTTCATAGAAAGCTGCACTTTCACAAGACTGCGGCGGCTGTGGTCACGTTACTATTGGCTATAGCGTCTACGATTGTAGTTTTGTATTTTGTGATGGATATAGTATGGGGGCAACTTATGTCGCTAATATCTCGCTTGCCTATATATGAAGAACGTATACTATTATATCTTGAAAAAATGTGTGGGATGATGGAAAAGGCATGTCGAATGGATAGAGGGACGTTTTATCATATAATCTATGACGGACTAGGTAATGTTATGGGAGGATGGCAGGAGAAAATGGTGCAAATAGTTATGAATAATTCTGTAAATACCGTTATGCTATTCTTTGATGTATTTCTAGTGTTGGCATTAACTATTATGGCTATATTTTATATGTTAAAGGATATGGATAGCATAAGGACGGTAGATAAAAACAATATTTTTTATAGCGAGATAGTATATTTAAAGAAACTTATAAGCAAGGTGTTAAGGGCCTATGTAAGGTCACAGCTTATTATCATAGGTATATTATCGGTGGTATGTGCTGTGGGGTTAGCTATAATAGGAAATAAGTATAATATCATTATAGGCATTATCATAGGTGTATGTGATGCATTGCCTTTAATAGGTGTAGGTACGATACTGGTTCCTTGGAGTGTTATATGTTTTTTTACGGGGAATTATGTAAATGGTGCAATACTGTTTGTTGTATTTATTTTATGCTATTTGATAAGGGAGTTTCTTGAACCAAGATTAATGGGAAAGGAGATAGGTTTGTCACCTATCTCCACATTGATAAGTATATTTGTAGGCTATAAGCTGTTTGGTTTCTTAGGTATGATAGTAGGCCCACTAGTTACTGTGATGATACGAGAGATACTAAGTTTATTAAAGTCTCGCGGTTATTAAGAGAGGGGTCGTCGAGTACCCTTTCAAATAGTCGATTTAATATAATACCAAGTTCTTTACCCTGTGGTATACCCATAGTCATAAGGTCGCTGCCAGTAAGCTGCATATCTTTTAGAGATATGCAGTCTTTATTATCTATGATGTCCTGATAAATGGACTGAACTGTGTGAAGACCATTGATAGTCATATGTTTATATATATCTGCTTTTATAAGAGCTTCTATAAAAGTAAATGTATAATTATCAAAAATATCTCTGCCGTATTTAACGATAATACGTCTAAGAGAAGGTTTATCTGTAGGGAGAATTATATCCTTTAGTGAGCATAATTTGCCGCATATGTCTATGGTGTTATTATCAAGCTTCAGCTTTTTTAAAACAGTCTTAGGCTGTTCCTCGTAGATGAGTAATGCCGCAGTTCTAAGATAATGGTCGTCTGGTAACATATTCATAGTATGAGATATGTTTTTGTATAGGTTAGGGTTTTGACGATTAAGGTTGGTAGCACCCTCAAAGATATATGGGTTAAGACCATACATATCTATAAGCTCTAACCTGTCAGGATGCCTAGAAGTTATAAGCTTGTTTAGCTCGGTTTGGATACGTTCCTTACTTATCTTAGTTAAATTACTACCTAAGGCAACTATAGCTTTAGCAGTATTATCTTCTATGGAGAAACCTAACTGAGCACTGAAACGAATAGCTCGAAGGATACGAAGGGCATCTTCAGTAAAACGTTCAGTAGCCTTGCCTACACAGCGGATAATCTTGTGTCTTAGGTCGTATATGCCACCAAATTGGTCAACTACACCCACCCTATCATTGTAAGCCATAGCGTTGATGGTAAAGTCGCGTCTTTTAAGGTCCTCAACCAGATTACTTGTGAAAGTGACTTGCTCAGGATGGCGGCCATCTGTATATGTGCCGTCTATACGGTAGGTGGTCACCTCATAGCCTGTAGAATTCATCATAACTGTGACAGTACCGTGCTGTATACCAGTATCAATAGTACGTTTAAATAATGCTTTAACCTGCTCTGGATTGGCAGAGGTGGTAATATCCCAGTCGTGAGGCTCACGTCCCATGATGGCATCGCGAACACAGCCACCTACAGCGAAGGCTTCATGACCGTTTTTTTCTAATATCCATATAATATGTGCAACATCTTTTGGCATATTTATTTTAATACTGCTCATATTGTGTTAACGCCTCTCTTCTCTTCTTTCCTACTTAAGGTAAATAGTTTAGGAAAGTATATCATTAATTAGTTATATTTGCAAAAAATATTCATAGGATAAAGTATGATGTAAATTAATTGGAGGGCATGTTATGAATGAACGTAATCTAGAGGTGTTAAATCTCTATGATATAGAAGTAAACAAGGTGATGAGGGGAAGAGAAGCCTATCTGGTCTGGACGGATAAGGGCTTTTTTAGACTGTCGGAGTATGAGGGAAATGGTGGAAGGCTATCCTATGAAGAAGCATTACTTGGATACATAGAGAATAATAGTCATTTAAATGTAGATAGATTAGTCAGAACAAAAGAGGGTGAATTGTTTGGAGAAGATATATATGGTACAAAATATATATTAAAGAAATGGTATGAGGGCAATGAATGTGATGTAAAAAAACAGAATGATTTACTGAAAGGTATACATACATTGGCGGAGCTACATAAGGTCCTTTATATGATTAAGGATGAAACGGTGTTGTGTAATGCACCTATAAATGAAAGCGTTATATCAGAATATATTAGATATAATGAGGAGCTAAAAAGAGTGCGTAATTTTATTCGTAAGCGTGCGAGAAAGACACAGTTTGAGTATGATGTGTTAGCGAGATTTGAGGAATATTATGGGTACGCAGAAGAATCATATAAACAGCTTATAGAGTCAGGTATACATAGAATAGAGTATGAGGCAAAGGAAAATTGTAGTATATGCCATGGGGCTTATAATTATCATAATATTATTATGATGAGTCAAGGGGTAGCGGTTGTGAACTTTGACCACAGTGGAAGAGGACCGCAGATAATAGATCTATATCTTTATATAAGAAAGGTTATGGAAAAACATGATTGGAATATACAACTAGGCCATCAGCTACTAGAAAGATACGACCATGTAAAAGCAATAACAGATGATGAACTAAAAATATTGAGAATTATGCTTTCATATCCTGAAAAATATAGAAAGCTATTGAACCAATATAATAATAGTAATAAGTCTTGGATACCCGATAAAAATAGCGAAAAATTAAGGACTATATATAAGCAACAAGAGTTGAAAATGACATTTGCGAAAAGTCTTTGAAATTTCTTAGTTTTGTAGTATAATGAAAAATGGCACTTTGTTTTAATCTATTAGCATTACAGTTAAGAAGAGGTTCGAGTGATGAAGCTAAAAAGATATGTAAGTGGTCTTGTAGCTTGTGCAGGAGCATTGTTAGTTATCATCGGGTGCCTAGGATGTGGTGGTGGAAAAAGTACCAGTGATAAAGGAAACGTAGGCGGTATACCGACTACTGGAGAGAGTGTGACTACGGAAGGGCCAAAAAGATATAATACAGAGGCCATAGCGGTAGTGACGGCTATAGATAAAGAGGGAAAAACCATCACTGTGGAAAAGGTAGAAGATGGGAGTCAGAGCGTACTAACCTACAATGGTGGTACAGTCATTACAAGTAAATATGGAACACAGCTACTAATGGAACAGATGACTTTAGGTGAGTTGGTTTGGGTAGGATATGTATCAGGAACTCAGAAACTTATAGAGATGAAAGAGTATGATGGCGCATGGGAAAATACCATGGTATCAAACTGGGATGTAGACTATGACAAAAAACTTATAACTATAGGTAGCAACACATATTCCTATGATGAACATATATTTATTACCTCAAATGGTAGAAATGTAGATATCCGAGAGATAAGTGGTATAGACCAATTAACAGTTCGAGGAGTAGGGAAGAAGGCACATTCTGTTGTGGTAAATAAGGGTCATGGATATGTTAAACTTACTAATACTGCAAACTATGTAGGCGGAGTGGTAGAGGTAGGAAATAGAATCACTACATTTATAGTAGCAGATATGGTTATCGCAGCGCCAGAGGGTACTTACAAGCTGGCAGCCACTATAAATGGTGTGGGAGGAGAAAAGAGTATCACTGTAGTGAGAGGACAAGAGACTATTGTGTCTCTAAGTTCTTTTGAGCAAAATATTACTAGATATGGTACTGTAAAGCTTAATATATTACCAGAGGATGCAGAAGCTATAGTGACTATAGATGGTGTGGAGATGGATTATTCCACACATTTATCGGTAGCATATGGTAAGCATAAGCTGAAGGTAATGTCTAATAATTACGATACCATAGAGAAAACTATCAACATATCGTCGGTATATACTACTATCAATATAAATATGGATGGTAAAGATGAGGATAGCAGTCAAGACGTGGAGACTTCTACGGATAATGAGAAAGAGACGACTACAGGTACCAACAATCCGGGCAGTAGTAACGGATTGATATGTATAACAGGACCAAAGGGAGCAAAGGTTTATTTCGATGGAGCGTATATGGGAACAGGACCATGTACATTTAAGAAGGTAGCGGGCGAACATACAATAATATTAAAAAAAGACGGGTATGTGACAAAGTCATATACAATAGATGTATCAGATGATGACGAGGATATGGTATTAAACTTCCCAGAGATGCTTAAAGAGTAAATGTCATCAAAAAACGGCTTTTATAAATAGGAGGAAACAATGAGCAGTTACAAAGAAATCTACAATGAATGGTTGACAAATCCATATTTTGATGAGGCTACAAAGGCTGAGCTTAACAGCATAGCTTCAGACGAGAAGGAGATAGAAGAGCGCTTCTATACAGAGCTTGAGTTCGGTACAGCTGGACTTAGAGGTATCATAGGTGCAGGTATTAACCGTATGAATATCTATACAGTTCGTAAGGCTACACAGGGATTGGCTAACTACATCTTAAAGGTAGGTGGCGCATCTAAGGGTGTTGCTATCGCATACGATTCAAGAAGAATGTCACCAGAGTTTGCAGATGAGGCAGCTCTTTGCTTGAATGCTAATGGTATCAAGGCTTATGTATTTGAGTCACTTAGACCAACACCAGAGCTTTCATACGCAGTTAGAGAGTTAAACTGTATCGCTGGTATCAATATAACAGCAAGCCACAATCCACCAGAGTACAATGGTTACAAGGTATACTGGGAGGATGGCGCTCAGATAACACCTCCACATGACGGTGGTATCATGGCAGAGGTTAAGGCTGTAATTGATTGGGCTACAGTTAAGACTATGTCTAAGGATGAGGCAAAGGCAGCAGGATTATATGAAGTAATCGGCAGCGATATAGATGATAAGTATATAGCAGAGCTTAAGAAGCAGGTTAAGCGTCCAGAGGCTATAAAGGAAATGGCTAAGGAGCTTAAGATTGTGTACACACCACTTCACGGTACAGGTAATATCCCTGCTAGAAGAGTGCTCTCTGAGCTTGGCTTTGAGAATGTATATGTAGTAGCAGAGCAGGAGCTTCCAGATGGTAACTTCCCAACAGTTAGCTACCCAAATCCAGAAGCGGCAGAGGCATTTGAGATGGCTCTTAAGCTTGCGAAGGAAAAGGATGCAGACTTAGTCCTCGCTACAGACCCAGATGCAGACCGTCTTGGTGTATATGTAAAGGATACAAAGAGTGGTGAGTACATTACTCTTACAGGAAATATGTCAGGATGTCTTCTTGCAGAGTATGAGTTGAGCCAGATAGCAGAGCTTAACGGTATACCAGAGGATGGTGCTCTCATAAAGACAATCGTTACAACAAATATGGCAGATGCTATTGCTAAGGGATATGACATCAACCTTATCGAGGTACTTACAGGATTTAAGTTCATCGGTCAGCAGATTCTTGGTTTCGAGAATACAGGCAAGGGAACATACCTCTTCGGTTTCGAGGAGAGCTACGGATGCCTCATCGGAACACATGCAAGAGATAAGGATGCTATCGTGGCTACTATGGCTCTCTGTGAGGCAGCAGCTTACTACAAGACTAAGGGTAAGACACTTTGGGATGCTATGATAGATATGTATGAGAAGTACGGATACTACAAGGATGATGTAAAGTCTATCACACTTAAGGGTATCGAGGGCTTAGCTAAGATACAAGAAATCCTCGAGACACTTAGAACAAATACACCAGCTAAGATAGGAGAGTATGACGTACTCTCTGCTAGAGATTACAAGTTAGATACTATCAAGGATATGGCTACAGGTGAGGTAAAGCCAACTGGTCTTCCAAAGTCAAACGTTCTCTACTATGATTTAAATGACGCAGCTTGGTTATGTGTAAGACCATCTGGTACAGAGCCAAAGGTTAAGTTCTACTATGGTGTAAAGGGTACATCACTTGAGGATGCAGATGCTAAGTCAGCAGCTCTCGGTGCAGAGGTACTCTCAATGATAGATGCTATGATGTAATAGCAGTTTAGTGAGAAAGGCTAGGTAATAAAATGGCAGATATGGGATATAAGTGGAGTGACAGAAAGAGAATTATCTTCGGTCTTCCTTGGACATTTACAAAGTATAAGTTGACAGAGGACAAGTTCATTATACAGACTGGTATATTCAGTCTGAAGGAGGAGGAAATACGCCTCTACCGTATAATGGACGTGACCTTAAACAGAAGCTTCGGAGATAGGCTCTGGGGTCTTGGAACTATTCATGTATGCTCGTCTGATAAGACAACACCTGAGTTCGACATCAAGAGAATACCTCATAGCGATGAGGTGAAGGAGATGCTTTCAGACTTAGTTGAGGCGGCGAGAAAGAAGAATCGTGTGTCGGCTAGAGAGTTTATGGTGGCAGATGATGATGAAGTGATGGACGAAGAGGACTTCCATTAATTGAATATGTGATTATAGTATATCCCCTCGTAGTTTGCTACGGGGGGATGTGTGTAAAAGAGGTGAGTACAGTAATGATAGAAGATGCGTATGTAAGAATGCTAATATATGAGCGTGAAAAAACAGGTATATCTAGTAGGGCATTATGTGAAGGTGTATACAAGGAAGATATGTTTTATCTCGTAGAGCGAGGTAAGCGAAGCATGGATAGAGTAACTGCTAAAAGATTGCTTGCCAGATTAGGTGTTGATAATGGAAATTATGAACATTATCTTGATGCTCCTGATTATGAAGTTTGGAAGAAAAGGATGAGTATAATTAGCAAGATAGATGATGGCAAAATTGAAGAGGCTCAAACCTTATTAACTGAATACTCTATAGATAGGATAAACGATAAAGATATTAGTAGAGGAAATATAGAAAAGCAATTTTGTCTATTTATGCAAGCACAAATATTGAAGAATAAAGTAGATGGAGACTATAAAGAAATAATAGCGCAGTTGTATGAACACGCTGTAAAGCTTACTGTACCTAATATTGATAGAACAAAGCTAACAAAACTAGTATTATCGCCCTTGGAAACGATTCTTGTTTTAGAGAGAAAAAGATATAATGATTATAATCAAGGGTTTGATGGTGTAATTGCCATGTATAGGGAATTTATTGAATATGTTGAGAATGCTTCTTATAGTAAAGCGTCAGCAGCTAAAGTATATCCTAAAATAGTAATATGTATGTATCAGGATTTAAAGGACAAATTAGCAAATAGGCTAGATTATTCTGAAGAAAGTATATATTTGGAATTGTTAGCATACACCGATAAAGCAAAAAAGCTATTAAATGAAAGAGATTTGTTGTATTATATGGTGGAAATCCTAGAAATACAGGTGGAACTCGTAGAGAAGTTACACGAATACCATGAAGAAAAGGGAAAAGTAGCTGAACAATTAAAGGTATTAAAAGATTTGTATGCAGAGTATGAAGAAGAACCATATATGAAAAGTGATGGTTACTTGTATAGAGAAAGTGGAATCTACTGTGCTAATGATGTAATAAAGATTAGAAGAGACATGTGTGAATTGACACAAGAAGAGCTGTGTAGAGATGATATTTCCTTCGGGACACTTAGACGAATTGAGAATGCAAGGAAAGCTATGAAAAAAGAAACACTTAGAGTACTATTCGATAGGTTGAAATTATATCCTAGTTGTGTGAATATGGGAGTGGTAACCGATAAAAAGGAAGTATTAGATAAGTATGAGGAGATTCGATTTGTTGCTACAGCTTTTAAAAACGAAGAGTTAAAGCAACTTATAGCCGAACTGAAGGAATTATTAAGTGAACATCCTAAGAATAACCAAATTATTATCAGACTAGAGAATCAAAATAAATGGAGATTAAAAGAATTAACAGACGAGGAGTATGTGAATAAACTAAAGGAAGCATTAGAGTGTACCATTGAGTTGAAAGCTATACAAGAGGCGGAGCATATTTTTTTAACAACAGAGGAGTTGGTAACGCTTTATCTAGTATCTGCTGTATATAAAGAGAGTGGTCAATGTGAAGAAGCCTGGTATTACATAAAGGAAATATTGAAATATTGTAAAGATATAGAATGTGAAGGAATGGAAACTGGGCGTATGGGCATATATGAACTTATCATGGAGTATGTTGCCAGTCTGCTGGGTGATATGGGCAAATATGAAGAGTCAAATAATACATCTCATAAGCTGATAAAGATAAGTTTGAACCAACGAAGGGGTACGCAAATACATCCAAGTCTTTATAATATTGCGTGGAATGGAAAACAAAGCAATATGGATAAAGATATGTACAACAATATGGTTCAAAGATGCATTATACTTTGCCAGCTTATGGATGATGAGTATGATAAAACATTCTACATAGAGAATCTATTGTAGAGTGTTACCATTACTTGTGTGTCTATTGCCAGTAACGCTGGAACCTACTGAAACTGTAGGTGTATTTACTTTTAAAGGTGGTTTCGCAACCATAGCGGCAATACAAACTGTAGCCATAAGGGCTAAAATGAGCTTTTTCATAGTAAATCTCCTATTCTTATGTACATTTTTATATTGCGCGCGCATATATATGTTTTAAAACAATGGTATTATGCACCATATTTATGAATATGAACAGTCAACGGGAGTCGGAAATTTTTATTTTTTTAAATTTCCGACTCCCGTTGACTGTTCATATATAGATATATATGGTATAAGAAGATATCCTTATTTACGCGTACACAAAGGAAATAAAATTATATTACAAAGGAGGGATCAGTATGAAAAAGAACCTAAAGAAATTAATAGCACTAGGAATGGTTGTGGCTAGTGTGATGTCATCAACAGTAACGTCTTATGCAGGCGAATATGAGATGAAATTAAATAATTATCATAATGCACCATCATGTAATGTAGGTGATTGGTGCGATAGACCGGCTGCCACTAGATTGGAGACAAAGGAGGCTAACGCTTATGGAAAAAATACATATGTAGAGTTTACGGTAGGTAACAATCTCCCGTCACTATTTGAAAGTAATAATGATAGGGAAATGCTTGTTTATTTTATGGAACTAGATTCTGATAATAATAATGACAAGATAGCCTCATATAAAGGTCAATATGATGGAAGGAAGTTGACAAAGATAGTTTTAAATCGCCGAGAGATAGAGGGTAAAATTGAAGCTGCAGGTGACAAGCAGGCAGAATTTTACATAATATATATGGTGAATAAGATGCCTTCTGATAAGTCCGATTATGAGATTCCTGATGGTCATTTTCAGTATAGATATGGTTTTTCAAAATAAGCAATGGAGAAATAAAGATATATGATACAATGTAGCTGAAAAATTATTTCAGCTACATTGCTTATAGAGGGAGTACAGGATGAAAAGTAATTTGAAGAAAAATGTTGGTAGTATTGTTATAATTACAGCAATAGTAGGTATGCTGGCTGGCTGTACTGCAGAAAAGAAGGAACAGATAAAGGATTATGATAGTGATTTTACGTTTGACACTAGATGTGCAATAGAGGAAGGTCAAGATGGATGGGTATATTATTTTTGCTGCGATTACAGTAAGGATAAAGATTCGGATGTGCCATTTACCTATTATTTCGATGGCTTTAACCTTAAGTATGAAACAATGGAGGGTTATGTAGTAGATATAGAGGATGAGGAAGGGAATATTATAGATCAAATACCAGTAAAAGTGCCACAGTTAGTGGTTAAATCGGATTATGATGATGATATAGCGGAGATTAATGAGTATTTTAAGAATTTAAGTCCTACGGATGTTATAAGCGGTGAAGGTTTAGTTTTAAATGACTTAGACGCGGAACAGGTTGTTAGGTTATTTAATGAGGCAATACAGAGTGATAAAATGAAAACAGGAAGGTATGGTCGAATACCAGAAGCAGATGTGTTGCAAAGTGAAACGATAAATGGATATTATTGGCAGGCGGCTTATCTAGTGGTCCATGGTCAGTTGGTAAGTGTTAACATAGAGCTTATATATGATAATGGAGTATATTTGTCAGATATGGTTGCAGCGGGAAGTGCGGATGAGAGTCAAAAAGAATTAGAAAAAAGTATCTGTGATATAGAGGATGAGATATTGGAAACACAAGAGCTATGCTTAGAAGATAGCCAGTTTGCGTCCATAAAAGGCGTGTCGGCTTCTGGATTGAAAAGTATACTAAAGAGAATAGATAAAGGGAGTCGAGAATAGTGATTAAATGTCATGGCATAAGAAAAGAATATGAAATGCAAAGCGTCTTCAAGGAGTTTTCTTATAGGTTTAAACAAAATGGATTTTACTTATTATATGGCGAAAGTGGATGTGGAAAGACAACTTTGTTAAACATTTTATCTGGGCATATTCCTTTTGAAGGTGGAAAAGTATATGTGTGTGATAAGGTATATGAAAGCCAGGTAAGCCTTGAAGATATACAGTATGATATAGAATATATTACACAGGATACGAATTTTATAGATTACTTGACTGTATATGACAATCTGTTATTATGTGCGATAGACAAGGAAGAGATAGAGAGTCTTCTAGAACAGTTTGGGTTGACTCACAAGAGGGATATGTATCCAGAAAAATTAAGTGGAGGAGAAAAGCAACGTATGTGTTTGGTACGTGCGTTGCTTCAGCACAAGAGAATAATATTGTTAGATGAGCCAACGGCGGCACTAGACATGGAAAATAAAATAAAGGTATTTGAGGAACTGAAAAGCATAAAGAATGAAATATTGATTATATGCAGCTCTCATGACGAAGTTGCGTTGGATTATGCTGACCATATTATTCATTTCGAGAATATAGAAGAGTATAATGAGGAAATAACGGATGAAATAAGAACAGATATGGGTAAAAAGGAACTTAAGTCAAAGAAATCAATAAAAATGCTTATAAGAAGTATAATCAAATGGTTTAAGTCCCCGTATAAAGAGAAAAAGTCGATTATAAGCTTGGCGGTGGTTATGGTGCTGGCATTTATGACAGTGTGTCTTGGTGATATACCTAGTAATAAGCTGGCTTCAAGCATCGAGTATCTGTATGGAATTAATCAGGTTCATTTGTGGATTGATGCAGACAAGCTGGATTACCTAGAAGAGTTGTATGAGAGAACCGACATAAAAGAAATTGTATTGGATTATGGTGGTTCCGTACCAGATGGAATAGACGGAGATGATCCATATGACATTGTGGCTAAAGTTGATTATGAATTAAGTATGTGGGTTCTTCCGAAGTATGAGGAAAATTTCCATATAAATAATTATATCCAATATGGCAGATATATAGAAAACGAAAATGAGATTATATTATCTGATGCTATGGCCGCATTATATGATAATCCAGAGGGGTTAATTGGACAGAAAATAACGCTTGATATGTATGACGGCACATATGAGATGACTATCGTCGGTATATTCAGAGATGCGACAGAGGTTGAGAGACAATATCTTCGTGGCTCGTGTATGTATATATATGATGAAAAAGGGTTATATGATGGTATGTATGCCGTAGGCGCGGAGTTTACTGAAAAATATATGAGTGATGAAGACTTTGTATCTAGCCGTAACGAGCGAATGTATATGTTATATTTTGACTCTTACGATGCAACTAGGGCTTTTATGGATGAGGTTAAAAGTCAAGATGGAATAGTGTTTTGTCAGACAGGAATAGATTTGGAATTAGAAAATGTGTTTAGTATGATGTATATATACCTATTTCCAATAGGTCTAATTATAATGGGAATGGCTATCCTGTTCTATTATCAGTCACAAAAGACAGAGCTTATGTACAATAAAAAGATATTTGTAGTATTTCAGTATTTAGGATACAAGATAAGACATATAAAGCTGGTATGGATGGTATTCTCTGTATTAGAATTAATCAAGGTTTTTGCAGTATCGGGTGTGGCTGCCTATGTATTGATGACCATAGTTAATTTGATTAATCGTAAGTGCTTATTTGTAGCTTTTGAGATATTTACATATAATTGGGACATTTTATGTAAGCTACTTGGTGTGGCGATTATAGTTGGAGTGGTGAACGCTATATTTATGTTTAGCAAGCTGAAGCCAAGTATGATTAATAGAAATTTAGTGGAGCAGAGAGATTTACTATGATAGAGGTGAAAAATCTTATAAAAAGATATGATAGAGAAGTATTGAAGGGTATCACTTATAGATTTCAGGAAAATAAAATATATGTCATAAAGGGAGTAAGTGGATGTGGAAAGACTACATTACTGAACATATTAGGTGGACTGGACAGTGAATATGAGGGAGAGTATTTTTTTAAGGGTCAGCAGGTAAATGAATCAAAAAATAAGAAAAGAGCAAAACTGCGTAGGGAGTTTGGATATATATTTCAAAGGAGTCTGTTGATTTCCCATATGACAGTCTTGGAAAATCTACTGTATATCAGCAACAGTGAGGAGATTATCAGACGATATGCCAAGGAATTGGATGTAGAAGAACTTTTGGACAGATATCCGGACCAGTTATCGGGTGGACAGAGGCAGCGTATATCGATTATACGTTCATTGATTGTAAATCCTTCGGTTATATTGGCAGACGAGCCTACAGCGTCTTTGGATAAAAGGAATTCTAAAGAGGTGGCGAATACTTTTTCCAGATTGAAAAAAGAGGGAAGAATTATAATTATTTCTACTCATGAGAGCTATTTTGATGATATAGCAGATGAGATAATATATTTAGATTATGGTAAGGTGGGGGATGTTATACATAATCAAATAGCTGCAAAAGAAGATGTGATGTCAAATGTAGATATTAGCCAGAGTAATAATTCATTAAAGGTATTGTTGCCATTTATCTTTAGAAGAAATAAAGAAAAGTACCGTATAAGGGCGCTGCTACCTATTACAGTCATTATTACTATGCTTCTTATATGCTTTGCGGTTCAGGGCAATTTCAAAAAGGAATGTATAAGATATAGCATGGAACAATATCCTATGGAAGTAATCAGCGTGTATCGTAATCTGTATGACTATAATATAAAATCTGTTTGTAGTGATGCAAAAAGATATGACCTGTATATAGTACAAGAGGAAGAATATGTTTGTTATCCACTCCTTGAGGACGGGGACAGTGTATTGTCTTATGGTAATCTGATTAAATATGGAAGTTTTCCGAAATCGGAAAAGGAAGTATTGGTAAGCTATAAACTGGCGGAAGAGCTGGTCGGAAATGAAAATGTAGCTGATTGCCTTGGTGATAATATATCTGTGAGTGATAAAGAGTATACCGTATCTGGTGTAGTGGCTGATATGGAAAATGACGAAAATATAGATGTGTCTATATATATGGCAGACTTGTATTATGGTGAGATAGAGAATGAGCATATAGTATATGTGCCTTATGCTGAGATTAGTACATATGGAACGTTGATAGATACAGATGATTGCCTAGTAAAAATCCCTAATCTGTACAATGATGATAAGCTATATAATTACATAAAAGAAGATGTAATGGTTGGTGCGTTATCAGTGTGGGATGAAAAAATAAGCGGCATACAGTTTATGATAGATATGGTCAGCAAGATAATAGTATGTGCCTTTGCGGCAGTGGCAGTGCTGGCTACGATATTTATAAAAAATGATATTGATATGGACTTATTTTATCGTAAAAGAGAATTGGGCTATCTTCAGATATTCGGTGTATCTAAAAGGGTTATTAAGCTACAGATTATACTAGAAAAGACCATTAAGAATGTATTGTCGCTATGCATTGCTTTCGGATTGTATTATGTGGCGGCTATTGCGGTTAAGTATATATTTGACATAAATGGTTTTGTTTCCGCTACACAGGTAATACTGATATTGGCCATTGTCTTAGGATTTAGCTTAGTCAGTGTACTGATACCTATAAGAAAATATATGAAGAAGAGCGTTTTAAAGCTTATAACTGAATAGTTTTATGTATCCCGTAGGCTAGCGGTCTACGGGATTTTTGTTCTTTATATTGGTCATAGGGCATAAATATATATAGATACATAACTAGGGAGCTATAATTGAAAGGGTGGATAAAAAAGTGCATAGTAGCAGTGCTTGTAGCAGGCATTGTGTCAGCGGTCATTTATTTAATCTATAGGTGTTATACTCCTATAGACAGAGAGAAACTACGAGATATATCTTATGAAATAGTGGAGGAGGAAAATATTCCGGCAGAGGTCTATGAGTGCATAGAAGAGAATAAGGATGAGATAAATAGACTGTCTTATCTATGTAGCGACAAGCTATATATTATAGTTTGTTATGGTGCTCAGCCAACAGGTGGATACACCATAGAGGTCAATCAGTTGTATGAGAGCAGTAATGCCATAATCGTAGAAACAACATTGATAGGGCCTTCTAGGCAGGAAAAGGTAGAGCAGATTGTGTCTTATCCATATATAGTTTTGCGAGTGGAGAATGTGGGCAAGTCGGTGGTATTTAATTGATGGAGTCTGCATATATAAGAGTAGATAATATAGAAAAGGTGGAAGGGTATGGAGCTTATAAAGAAAAACATACGCATGAATAGGCTAAAAAGCAGAACGGTTACACAGATAACGCTAGATGATGATTTTATAGTGCCAGATGTACGAGCTGACATAGATGGAGTAATCACCAGTGAGGGAAATGTGATTATAGATACATTAAGAATCACAGATGGAAGAGTGAACATAACGGGAAGATTGCAGTTTAGACTGTTGTATATATGCAATAGTGGTGGCAAACGACTACATAATATGGAGGGAAGTATTTCCTTTGATGAGAATCTTTTGTTGGAGGGACTTCGCGAGGGTGATAATGTAAATGTTAAATGGGATATAGAGGATTTAAATATCGGTATAATCAATACTAGAAAGATAAGTGCGAGAGCTGTGGTGTCTCTTGAGGCTGTGGCGGAGGATGTGTATGAGGTGTCTCCTGCGGTTGCATTAGGGGATGTAGATGCTAGCATGGCAGACTGTCTTATGAAAAAGGTTGACATTTCCCAAATAGCAGTGAGCAAGAGAGATATTCTTCGAGTAAGAGAGGAATTAAATATCCCTTCTAATAAGGGTAATATCTATAACATACTGTGGAATACGGTAAGGCTTAAGAATACATCGGCGAGAGTATTGGATGGAAAGATATCAATAAGTGGAGAGATAAGTGCGATGGTACTTTACGAGGTGGAGGAAGAGCACGCCCCTGTACAGTGGGTTGATACAGTGGTTCCTTTTAGTGGAGTAGTGGAGGCAGCTTGTGCAGAGGGGATGATACCTGATATAGAGATGAGTATATCATCGGTAAATGTTCAGCCTAGACCTGATCAGGATGGTGAGCAGCGTATTATAGAGTTGGATGCGGTAATAGAGCTTGGCATAAAGGTGTATAGCGAAGAATGTATAGAGTATATAAGTGATATCTATTCAACGGGGTGTGAATTAAATCCGACAGTTGAGAAGATTACATATAATACTATATTGATGCGCAATCAGTCTAAGGCAAAGGTCAGTGATAAGCTAAAGCTTAATCAGTCTGGTGGAAATGTGATGCAACTTTTAGGCAGTGAAGGAATAGTGAAGCTAGATGAGATAAGAGTGAATGATCCTGAGGAAAAGCCTGATACAATAACAGCTCAAGGTTATGTATGTATAAATCTTATGTATATTTCATCTGATGATATGCGTCCTATAAGTGTCGCCAGTGAGATTATACCGTTTAGTCATCAGATAGAGGCGCCAGGTATAACATCCGATGCTATGGTGTTTATACGTCCGTCATTGGAACAACTTACTACTGTGATGGTTGGTAATAACGAGATAGAGGCTAAGGCTGTAGCTGTATTTGATACGCTTATATTGGGAAGTATGGGGGAAGAGGTTATATTAGATGTGGAGGAAGCGCCGCTTGATATGGAGAAGCTAAAGGCTATACCTAGTATGACAGGATATTTTGTGAAAAAGGGTGATACGTTGTGGAAAATAGCCAAGAGATATTATACTACAGTTGATAATATCCGAAAGGTTAATGAACTTAAGGGAGATGAAATAGCAGAAGGAGATATGCTATTGGTAGTTAAGGATATATAGAAAAAGGAGTCCCCTAACTTATATTGTAGTATAAGTTAGGGGATTATAAAAGGAGAATAAGTGTTTATGCTTCTGTAACTTCTGTCTTAACAGCCTTCTCTTATTCGTTCTTGTAGTTTGCGAACTTCTCGTGTACTGCTGCGTAAGTTTTCTGTGATATGTCTGGAAGCTCTTTGCCCCAAGCCTCTGTTGCTTGCTTGAAGCCCTTCTCAAATGCGTTTAGCATCTTATCCATCTTGTCTTCGTCACCGCCAGATAATGCCATAGCCATATCGAAGATACGCTGTGATGTCTGCTCAACACCCCAGTAGCCATCTTCTGAGATAGCTTCTTTGGCAGCAGCCTGTGTCTCAGCATCTACGGTGTATTCACCACTAGCGAGAAATTTCCATATATCGCCATTAGCTGTAGTTGCCTTCTCGCTCTGTTGTAAGAACATCTTCTCAACTAAGCTTCTAAGCTGGGATGTTCTAGCTTCTACATCTGCCTGAAGTTTCTTTACTAAAGCAGCTCTGTCAGCTTCGGACATATTTTTAATATTTGAGCTCTCATATACAACGCCTTCTGCTGTCTGCTTTGTTGTGTCAGTTTCAGCCTTTGATGTAGAGGTTGCATTAGCTGTAGTTTCATTTTTCTTAGTATTGTCAGTCTTGGATGTGCTCTTGAACGCATCATAGTTAGACTGAATAGTTGAATTGTAATTAAGATTAATATCACTCATAATTGACTCCATTCTGCCGCGTTGCGGCCACTGGTACCCTCCGTGGTACGTTTATAGTAACATTCTAGAAGCCATAAAGTGGGCTTCTTTATTAATTAATCGACACAATGTCTAAAAAACTTTAGTTCTAACTATATTGTATTATGTATAAAGAGCAAAATCAAGGGTTATTTATCAATAATTCGCAAAGTACTGTTGTCTATACATAATTTATATTATCAGAAGCTTGAAGCGTTTGTTTCAGGCTTCTTTTATATCGTGCTAGACATAGTGCATCTACAACCATCAAGCTGTCTACAGATATTTTTCTGTGCCTTGAGAGGTTGCTCAATTTTTCTTATATGCCGTTTTTCAAAAAAGCTTTTGTCTTTTATCGAGGCAGACCGCTTAGCTAGTGATGTTTGCGTGGTGAGTACAGCTTGATTTGATTTTCTATTTTTATACGTTCGCCCTCACAAGCTTTTATTGGACAAGCCGCATAGCTCTGTAGAACTCCTCGCTCGCCCTATTATAAGGGGCGAGCTTCGTCAAACAGCTTCGAGCTATGCGGTGTGCTTGCTCGGGCGAACTATAAAAACTTAACGAAAATCTGCATAAATGACCGAAACTGTTTACAGTTTCGCTGATGAACGTAAATATATAGAACATCTTGGAGGTCGCTGTACTCATCCACACAAATCATCATCTGGCGTAGCTGTCTGACATATAAAAGACAAAAATAATAAGCTCTTTGAAAAACGGCATTTAGAAAAATGAGTGTTCTCGAGTCGAGCACAGAAAAATACCTGTAGATAGCTGATGGTTATATGTAATATATCCAAGCACAATATAAAAGAAGCCTAGCAAATATTCTGCTAGGCTTCTGATAATATAAATTATGTTAGTTACATAGTATTTTGTGATTAAAAACTATTTATTAAAGCCCATTTTATCACGAATAGTTATCTCTTGATTGTCTATGTGAGTTAAGATAGCTGTGGCAGCGGCTTCTTTATCGCGATTTTTGATGGCATTGTAGATGGCAGTGTGCTCTGTCAAAAGGCGATTCCATGAGTCGTGGTCTTTGATGTACTCTAATCTGTAGCGATACATCTGCTCTCGGAGATTGCCTAGTATCTGTATGAGACGAGCATTGCCAGTTGCTCGATATATAATGTCGTGAAAGCCTACATCTGTTAAAGCAATTTCTGTTGCTGCTTCAGTTTCTATAGATATCTTAAAGCTTTCTATATTGGCATACAACTCGGATAGTTCGGCTTCTGTTATCTTGTCACAGGCAAGGTTGGTTGCGAGTATCTCAAGACTACGGCGAACCTCTAGCACATCTCGTAAATCCTCTGAAGTAATATTGGCTACTTCAGCACCTTTTCTAGGAGTATTTACGACTAAGCCTTCAAGTTCTAACTTACGGATAGCTTCACGGATAGGGGTACGACTTACTCCTAGTTTATCTGCCAGTTTTATCTCCATCAGTCTCTCGCCTGGCTCTAACTCACCTGTTAAAATAGCATTTCTAAGTGTATTGAAAACAACATCTCTAAGTGGTAGATAGTCGTCTATCTTCAAGCTAATATCTTTCATCTCCATTACCTCCATCTGTAAGGAATACCTGCTTGCCTAGATTAGAAGTCTTAAAGAAGGTATAGGCCTCCTTTGCCTTAGCTCTGTCATTGAAGATACCAAATACTGTAGGTCCACTACCGCTCATCATAGAGTTAAGGGCTCCCATACTAAGCATTTTTTCTTTTATATCGGTGATAATAGGATATTCGGCTTCGGTTACGGTCTGAAGTACATTGCCAAGCTTAGAAGCCATACCTACTAAGTCACCTGCTTTGATAGTCTCTATCATACCATCTATATCAGGGTGATATTCTATCTCTTTGGAATCAAGTTTCTCGTAAACTAGCTTAGTAGATACGTTTATAGGTGGCTTAACAAGAAGAATGATACATGGTGGCATAGGAGGAAGCGGTGTAAGTATCTCGCCTATACCCTCAGACAGTGCTGTTCCACCGTCGATACAGTATGGTATATCAGCACCTAATGTTACGCCTCGTTTCTTTAATTCCTCATTTGACAGCCCTAAACCAAAGAGCTTATTTACGCCTTTAAGAACTGCTGCGGCATCAGCACTTCCACCGGCCATACCGGCAGCTACAGGTATCATTTTTTTGATACGGATAGCTATATGCTTTGATATGTAGAATTCTTCCATAAGTAGCATAGCTGCTTTATATGCCAAGTTATTTTCATTATTTGGCAAGTATTTAAGATTTGTATCTATATCTATCTCTGGTTTACCAGATGCAGAATTTCCAAGGTTTACTATCTCCACATTATCATACAGGCCAACTGACTGCATTATCATACGAACATCATGGTAGCCATTGTCACGTCTACCTAATACATCTAATCCTAGATTGATTTTTCCGTGTGCTCTTACTCTTATATAATCCATTTATTACCTCCTGATGTCGTGTCTAGGTATAGTTTTTCTAGACATATAGTCGTTGTTTATGATTATAAAGTATATATTTTTCTATGGAAAAAAGCAAGGAATAAATGCATTTTGTATACAAGGTACAATATGGAAATATCTTATAGAATTCTTTTGGTGTAGCTGCATAAATATGGTGAATTGAGTAAAAAATAACTTTCTATAATGTAAGAGATGTATAAGCAGGTACTTACCTATGGATGTTGTAGGTGCGAAGGCGACAGGATATGAGAGGTATATATGTTGACAAAGAGTTTGAAGGATAATATGGCGGCCATAGATGAGCACATAAAGGATTGTGATGATATAAAGTGTAGGAAGATGAAGCTTGGAGAGGAAAAGAAGGTTGAGGCATGTATCTACTATGTGGAGGTGGCAATCAATAATCTGACCATAGAGGAGACAGTTATAGGCAAGCTGATAAATAGGCTGTGGTGTATGGAGCCACAGGAGCAGTATGAGTATATAAAGGATAATGCACTGGGTATTACTGATGTGAAAGAGCTAAAGGACTTGTCGGAGGTTATCATGGGTATCATGATAGGCGATGGCGTGGTGCTTATAGATGGTTATGACAAGGCTATAAAGATAAAGAGCAAGGGCTATCCTATGATGGGTGTAGGTGAGTCTAGCAGGGAGAAGGTGCTTAGAGGCTCTAGAGAAGGCTTCGCCGATGCGGTAAAGTGTAATACAGCACTTCTTAGAAAAAGGATACGAAGTGATAAGTTCAAGGTAAAGGAAAAGATAATGGGGAATATAACCAATACTACAGTGGCCATAGCATATGTGGAAGGGTTGGTAAGAGATAGTGTGCTTAAGGAGATAGATGAGAGGCTGTCGAATTTGCAGATAGAGGGGCTGACTGATACGGGTATAATTGAGCAGTTGACAGAGGAGTGTGAATGGTCGCCTTTTCCACAGTATCAGACTACGGAGAGGCCGGATAAGGCGGCTATGGAGATTTTGAATGGCAGGGTGGCGTTATTTGTGGATAATACACCGGTGGCATTATTGTTACCTACTTGCTATGGAAGCTTTTTTCAGACAGTAGATGACTATTACAATAGGTTTATGGTTGTGTCATTTGCCAGGATTATAAGGCACGTGGCGGCGATTATCGCTATGTGTTTTCCGGCGATTTATCTTGCAGTAGTGAATTTTCATCCTGAGATTTTACCTACGGCTCTTATTATGACATTGGCAACAGCTAGACAAAACGTACCGTTTCCTGCGCTGATAGAGGTACTCATAATGGAGCTTGCATTTGAATTGTTGCGTGAGGCTGGTGTCAGGGTGCCGGGACCGATGGGAAGCACCATTGGTATAGTGGGAGGTCTGATTATTGGACAGGCAGCGGTGGAGGCAGGAGCAGTTAGTCCTATGATAGTTATAGTGGTGGCAGTTACTGCATTGGCATCCTTTGCTATACCAAATGAGGAACTGGCATCTGCTTATAGAATATTGAAGTATTTTGCTATATTTATGGCGGCGATTTTCGGTTTTTTTGGAGTGATTATGGCTTGGTTGTTTGTCATAGGACATTTATCTAGGCTTAAGAGCTTTGATTTCCCATATCTAATGCCGATGGCGGCGGCAGATATTAATAATGGAGAGGATTTGAAGGATTATATGGTCAGATATCCTCTAGGTGCACTGGGATACAAATCTATATTTGTGAAAAGAGGCAGAAGAAAGGGCAGGTTTTAGTGGATGTTTTCGGAGAATGAGAGAATATCAGGCAGACAGTTATATAGGTCAATAGTTCTGACAATGGCAGGGCCAACGCTATTAATATGCCCTAGAGTGGCTGGTAGATATGGCGGAGATGGCTTCTTTGTATATGGTGTGGCAGGATTACTGTCAGTGGCATATATATTTTTAGTGCTATATCTTAGAAAATTACTTGGTAGGTATGGTAGAAATGGATATAGTGCTTCAAATGGTGACGTATCTAGAATTCTAAGGGGTGCTTTACACGGCTTGGTTGTAGGTAAATTATTACTTTTATCAGTAGGCGGTTTGTATCTTATATGTGATGTGGTCACTGGCATTTTGTTACCGGGTACGCATATTGTGATGGTGTTATTAGTGTTGATATGTGGGCTTATCTACTGGCATCAGGGAAGTATAGAATGCTCTGCCAGAGCATTTGAAATGTTGTTTTACTGGGTGGTGATACCGGTTATAATCGTAGTAGCATTCGCCGTACCTAAGGTAGGTGTGAATAATCTTGTGCCGCAGTTAGACGCTAGTTTTTGGGATATAATTTTATCGGGGGTGTTTCTGTGGTTCTTGTTTGCACCAGCGGAGTTACTTATTATAGGTGGAGAACATTTTGGACGTTCGGAAGATAAGAATGTGAGCAAAAGTGTGTGGAAGGCACTCGTAACATTATTTGTTGGAAATCTTGTTGCCTATGGAACTATTTTAGGAATATATGGAAAGACCACTATATGTGATGGCAGTCCATATCCTTTACTAAAGGTAATGCAGATAAGTGGAATTCCTGGAGATTTCCTTCGTAGGCTGGATGGTTTTATGAGTGTATTTCTTATCCTTAGTCTTTTTTGCGCTATGGTTATGCTTATGGACTTCATGGGTATAAATGTATGGGAGATAGGTAATCTGTTACGTGGCGATAAAGGGAATAGGAAAAATAAAGGCAATAATGGAAAATGCAAGCTAATATTTTCTATAATAGTTGTGATAATAATGGCTGGAGCCACATTGATTCTACGTGAACAAAATATATTCAGGCAGCCAGCTACAGGGAGGTCGGAAGCTTACGCTGACAAAAAAATAGTAAGTGGTGTGGAGCTTGAGGAACGAGCATTTGTTATGTCTGTCATAGTCGGTGACAAAACTGTAACCTTTGAAATAGCATCGGATGAAGAAGGCAAGTGGCAGGATGAGAGCCAGTATGTAACCATACCGTGTAGTACTGTGTCGGAGGCGGAATTGTTATATAGGAAGAATGGGGATAAGAGGTTGGATTTTACACATCTTAAGCTCATTATATTAGAAAAAAAAGATATGACATCTCCTATCTTAAGGGAAAATATCGAGTATATGTATATTCAAGAAAAATATGCAGAGAATGTACTGGTCTGCTATTTGGAGGGAGAGCTTATAGAGATGACTGTAAATGCGATGGAAAAGGGAGAGGCTTTGGCAGTAAGACTTGAGAGCATAATTGAGAATAGAGATGACGACGTAGAGCTGGAGCTGTATGAGGTATATGGCAAGATTAAAGGACTTATTCTATCTGAATAAGTCCTTTATCTTGAAATCAAAGCCTATGTCTTGGCTGGATGCATTGGAGATATAGTCAAACTCGTCCTCATCTAAAACATTTCTCATAAGCATCTTACTTTCATCTGTTGCTATGCCGTATGAGCCCTGAACTAGGCATAATGGAGGGTATAAAACGCACCACCAGTTCATGCCGGCATTTTCTCCTATATCGATACGGAAAGCATCATATTCACCACAAGGAATAGTTACATCGCCGTAGGATTTGGTAGGGAAGAACTCGGTTGTCAGGTAAGCATTTACAGTGTAGTCGTAGCCTTGGTCTGATATAACTGACATGGCAACTGCTTTGATGTCATCTATATGAGATTGGATGTATGTAACACTGTCCTCCTTGGAAGAGGCTGACTTCATATCCTGTGACAGATATTCTACAACTGCATCTTTTACCAGAAGCTTTAGCGCTTGGTCTTCATCCGAGTCACTGTTGGCACGCACATGGAAGCGAATGATTTTCTCGGCTATTTGTCGTTGCATATTATCCTGTGCCTGCGCCTCGGGGGTACAAAGGTATGTACATACAAATCCGATAATGATAGCAGCTAGTGCTATTAAGATTTTAGGGTTAAATCTGTTTAATATATGTAAGTTCATAGTAATATCCTTTCTAGTTATGAAATATTTAGCTAGCTGATATATCTTAGTATGGACAAGAAATGGGGTTATATACATAGAAAGATAGAAATTACTTTACAAACATCTGTTCTGATGATAAAATTACAATAGAACAGATGTTTGCGAGGTGGTTTTGTGGATTTATCGGATAAGCTTAAGATATTGACAGATGCAGCTAAATATGATGTGGCCTGTACTAGTAGCGGTGTTGAGCGTAAGGGTAATGGTAAAGATATGGGGAATGCGGCAGCAGCAGGTATATGTCATGCTTTTGCGGCAGATGGCAGATGTATATCTTTACTTAAGATACTTATGTCAAACGAGTGTAGTTTTGATTGTAAGTATTGCATTAATCGTAAGTCTAATGATGTGCCGAGAGCTACCTTTACGCCAGGAGAAATATGTAAGCTAACTATGGAGTTTTATAGGAGAAATTATATAGAAGGTCTGTTTCTTAGCTCGGGAGTAGTGGGTACGCCAAATCAGACGATGGAGTTGATGTATGAGGCTATACGTTTGTTACGTGTGGAACATAGATTTAATGGATATATACATGTGAAGGCCATACCGGGAGCAGCACCAGAACTTGTGGAGGCTATAGGTTACCTGACAGACAGGATGAGTATTAATCTTGAGATGCCTACAGGTGAGGGGCTTAAAGCTATGGCTCCTCACAAGACTAGAGCAACTATACTTAAGCCTATGAAGGAAATACAGGTGGGTATTCATAATAATCGCTTGGCTCATGGACTTACAGATAAACGTATACCTGTGCAGATGAGGAATTGTGCAGCTGACATGTATGAGAATGATGTGATGCCACCTAAGAAGAATAGTGGAAATGTGTTGGCGGAGAATAAGCAAGATTATACAGTTGGTACTAAGGGAAGATATTTTGTGCCTGCAGGTCAGAGTACCCAGATGATCATAGGAGCTACGCCTGAAAGTGATTATCACATTATAAATGTGGCACAGGCATTATATGATAACTATGATTTGAAGAGAGTGTTTTATTCAGCATATATACCGATAAATGAAGATTCAGCATTGCCATCACTGGATACTAAGCCACCGTTACTCAGAGAGCACAGGCTGTATCAGGCAGACTGGCTTCTTAGGTTCTATGGCTTCAAGGCAGATGAATTGTTGACAGAACAGAGACCATTTTTTAATGAGAAGATAGACCCTAAGTGTGACTGGGCAGTGCGTCATTTGGAGCAGTTTCCAGTAGAGATAAATACTGCAGATATGAGAACTCTTTTGAGGGTACCAGGTATAGGCGTGAAGAGTGCTAGGCGAATAGTGCTAGCTAGGAGATATGGCACAGTGGACTTCTCCGACTTGAAGAAGATGGGCGTTGTACTAAAGAGGGCTATATATTTTATTACTTGCAGGGGAAGAATGATGTATCGAACTAAGATAGAGGAGGACTATATAGTTAATCATCTAATATATAATGAGCCTCCAGAGAAAATATTTAAGCCAGATAATAGTAGTTATAGACAACTGAGTCTATTTGATGTAGGTAGTCCTTTGTTGTCGGTGGAGAGTTAAAATGATAGAGATAGTTCTGCTACATGATGGTAGCTTAGATGGTATATTTACGGCAATCTATGATGGTTTTGTCATAAGGAATAGTAAATATAAGGATAACTACATAGATCAGATATCCATTGAGAATATGTATAACTATGAACAGCAGTTCTTTAGAGAATATATACCTGTGAAAACAGATAGTAGTAAAGCGAGAAAGACTGTTGATAGCATAGTAAGAAAGATAGGATACGCAGCCTATGATGTGGCTATAGCAGTTGCGTGCAATTATAGCCAGGATGCAGGCGAAGTACTATTTGGGTATCTAGTAAAAGGTTTTAAGATAGGAAAGGGTGTAGTGGATATGCTTACTGACCCTTATGTGGAGCGCGCCTTTGAGCTGAGTCGTAAGACACATAATGAAGCACATTTATTTTTAGAGTTTGTCAGATTTACAGACATTAGGGGGAGGCTCTATGCAAGAATAGAGCCTAAGTGTAATATCTTACATATGATATGTGAGCATTTTGCAGACAGATTTCCAGCGGAGAATTGGTTGATACATGACCCTGTCCATCATGTAGTGGCAGTACATCCGGCATATAAAATCTGGTTTTTAACAGATGATGCAGGGGTGGATGTTGATAGGATGGAGGTTATGGTTTCTGATAAGTATGTTGACCTATGGAAGCTATTTGTAGATACAATAGCTATAGAACAGAGAAAAAATGAAAAGTGTCAGAATAATCATATGCCAAAGTGGTATCGTAAGAACATGACGGAATGGATGTAAACTCCGTGGTTTACAAAAAGAATATTATTGGGTAAGATAGTGGAATAATAATATGCCAAGGAGATTTGCATGGAGCGCAGAGAAGTTACTATAAGATTTAAAAGTTATATGCAGGATACAGATGAACATATAGATATAGAAGCAAAGGGTACATATATGTCTAAGGATGACCAGCATGTTGTAATGTATACGGAAACAGTAGACGGTGGGCATAATGTACGAAATATATTGAAGTTCGATGCAAAGAGCCTTGAAGTGACTAAGCTTGGTGCTACTAAGACAAAGATGTTCTACAAGGTGGGGCATATTCATGAGGATGTATACAGTACACCCCTAGGGCAGTATGATATGCGCATACAGACGGAGGAGTATGCGTTGTTTGAGAACGGTATGGGATTGGATATTATTACTGTATATAATCTTGAGTTGGGTGGTGCGCATATATCTAAGTGTAAGGTAGAGATAAAAGTGTATTAGGTTTTGGTGAAAAAGAGCTTACTGATTTGTTTCAGTAAGCTCCAAATATTTTATCTGCTATATTCTGCCAACAATGATTTCTTCATATCATAAAGTCGGTCTGATAAGTCTACATATACCTTGTGTGGATTTACAAGACGGCGAGTTTCATCCCACAGAGATTCTTGTTCTTTTTTGCAGTATGTGCATATATCTGCCACGGAAGGAGAAGTGTATACGCATATACCATTCTTGAATATAGGGGTCAGCATTTCTCGTATGGTGTAAGTACCAGCCTGGAGAGTCGTCTTCTTCCATGTCTCCATAGGATCAAAGATAGTTAAGTCTTCATCTGTAGAGAAGGTTTCGTCAGCAAGGGCTATCAGGTCAGCATGAAGCTTGCCGGTTTCCTTGTCGTATAGACGGAATACTGTTTTGTTGCCAGGGTTGGTTATCTTGGCAGTATTCTCTGATAGCTTTATCTTTGGAACAAAGCAGTTCTTATCATCATTCCAGATAGCGGCTAACTTATATACTCCGCCGAATGCAGGACAATCCTTTGATGTGATAAGGTTTGTACCAACACCCCAAGATGTAATCTTGGCGCCCTGTGCCTTCAAGCTATCGATAAGATATTCATCCAAGTCACTGGATGCGGAGATGACTGCATCTGTGAAACCAGCTTCATCCAGCATCTTTCTTGCTTTCTTTGATATATATGCAAGGTCACCACTGTCTAAACGGATGCCATAGTATCCGAGTTCTATGCCAGCCTCTTTCATTTCCTTGAAAACTCGAATTGCATTAGGTACGCCTGAATGTAGTGTGTCATAGGTATCTACCAATAAGATACACGCCGATGGATACATAGAAGCGTATGTTTTAAAGGCAGTATATTCATCCTCGAAGCTCATTATCCAGCTATGTGCGTGAGTGCCCTTAACAGGGATGTTCCACATCTGACCAGTAAGTACATTTGATGTGCCTACACATCCTGCTATGACAGCGGCTCTGGCACCATATATACCGGCATCAGGTCCCTGTGCACGTCTAAGACCAAACTCCATTACGCCATCGCCCTTTGCAGCATAGCAGACTCTGGCTGCTTTGGTAGCGATAAGGCTCTGGTGATTTACTATATTTAATATAGAAGTTTCTATAAGCTGAGCTTCCATAATAGGTGCAATAACCTTGATAAGTGGCTCCATAGGGAATACCACTGAACCTTCTGGGATAGCATATATATCCCCTGAGAAGTGGAATGAGCTAAGGTATGATAAAAAATCTTCATCAAATATGCCAAGACCTCTTAAGTATTCGATATCATCATAGGTGAAACGAAGATTTTTAATATAGTCAATTACCTGCTCTAAGCCACATGCGATAGCATATCCGCCATCACAAGGATTCTTGCGGTAAAACATATCAAAGATAACAGTTTTCTTAGTATTGCTCTTGTAATAACCTTGCATCATAGTTAATTGATACAGGTCAGTAAGAAGAGAGAGATTTCTAGCCATAATACCTCCTAATAGTAAACATCTAAATAAGTTATATTGATTTTACCACAGAAATATTGTAATCTAAAGTATAGATTTTTATTATCGTAAAAAAGTTTCAAAGACTTTTTTCACTATAATCAAGATAGGTATCTATATAAGTTTGATAGAAAGAAATAAGGGATAGAAAAATGAGTAAGATATTAAAGAAATGGGCAATATTAGCAACGGTATTTGTTGCTGGGGTGTTGACAATAGCGTGTCAAAGTCTGACAAAGGAAGAAAGAAAACAGCTGGATAAGCTAGCGGTACAGGCAGAGGAATATTACGAAAAAAAATATAAGCAATCAATAGTATTAAAAGACTATTTCTATGATACTGATGATGGTTTGTTTGGTTCGGTTTATGATACGGACTGTGCATATTTTAAGACATCTGATGGTAATACAGTCAGATGGAGAAATGGAAAAGGCTTTTCAGATGACGCACAGGCAGAGGATATAGCCAATGCTGTAAAGGAACTTGTAGTTGAAAATTATACAGGGAATGGCTATAGGACATATTATGGGGCAGACTTATCATTAGCTGATTACTATACAGCATATTTTGATGACGACATATATACGTATCTATTAGAGAAGGAAGAAGTTAAGTTAAATACAACAGGGAATAATGATATAATATATGTAGCTGGAGATGTAGAAGCTCTTATAGATGATATTAATAAATATTTCCGTTCGAAGACTAATGACTATGAGATAATGATAGTAGAGGAGTCATATCTTGGAACTATTCTCGAATACGGAGAAGAGGGATGTATAGCTCAGTATGAGATGTATGGTGACAGGCGATACATTTATGAGCAGCATTATATAGAGATATTAGATGGAGTGTATGCCACTGCTAAAGAACATGGAATAGTGCTACAGGACGATGATATAAAACTGGTGCAAAGTAGTATAACGAAGGAAGAATTGCTTAAGCGTATCCGAACAATATATGATGAAGCAACAGAAGAACACAATCAAAATGGTGGATATTTTCCATATAATAAGCAGGTAACGGATATCAATATAGAAGGAGTTTTTTATCAAATAGAAATATCGGATAATCTTAAGCGACAGATAGAGGCGAAAACAAGTGGAAGCACATGGATAGATGTAGTGGTCAAGCTGGATGATGACGTGCTAGACAAGGGTGGTTTTTCTGATATAGAGTTCGAGGAAACATTATCCCATGGGTCGAGGACTAAAAGTATGTACAAATCATATTTTAAGATTGAACAGGACTATATTTATTACTTTATAGGAGACTTTGATATAAAAGAAATAGACTAGACGAAAGGATGTTGAGTAAAGATGATTCGTTTTATTTTAGTTGCCTTATTTTTGGCAGTATTTTTTCTGGTAAGTATATTGATATATCCGGTATTGTATATAATAGGTAAATTCAATATAAGAAAACGCCATATTTTGAGCTATAAGATAGTATCTGGAGCATTTAGATTTATAATGTTTATATCGGGTACAAAGGTAGAGGTTATAGGTTTTGATAAAGTGCCTAAGGATAAGCCAGTGCTCTTTGTGGGAAATCATAGAAGTATGTTTGATATAGTTGTTAATTACGCATTATTGCCACCTTGTATGGGATTTGTAGCGAAAAAAGAGTTGTCAAAGATACCATTCTTAGCTTGGTGGATGAAACTAGTAAACTGTATATTCCTTGATAGAAAGAACATCAAAGAGGGAATGAAGGCTATCATAGCTGGAACTGAAAATCTGAAAAATGGAATATCTATGTTCATATTCCCAGAGGGAACTAGATGTAAGGTAGAAGGTGAGATGCTTGACTTTAAAGAAGGAAGCCTGAAGATGGCAGAGAAGTCTGGTAGCTTAATAGTGCCTGTAGCTATGAACAATATGGGAGCTTGCTTCGAAGACCATTTTCCAAAGATAAAGAAAACTCATGTGGTGGTAGAGTATGGCGACCCTATCGATATGACAAAGATGGATAAAGAAGAGAAAAAACATATAGGTGCATACACTCGTGGCGTTATAAAGGAAATGATGGATAAAAATGCCACCTTGGTATAAAAGTAGTTGTAAAAAAGCCACGCAGATGATAAAATAGCCGTGGCTTAATCATTAGGTTGTAGTTACATTATAGCTACAATTACATAAGAAGCTATATCTAGTGATAGATTAGAATATATTAGGGAAAGGTTAGGAAAAAATATGGATTGGTTATGGATAACATTGGGAGTAATAGCTGCTGTTTTATTAGTGGCAGTGATAGTACTCTACTTCGTAGGAAAGAATCTTCAGAAAAAGCAGGAAGCTAGTCAGGCTCAGATGGATGCAGCTGCACAGAATATGACATTCTTTATTATCGATAAGAAGAAGGTTAAGTTAAGTGAAGCTGGATTACCAAAGATAGTTGAGGAACAGACACCAAAGTATCTTCGTCGTGCAAAACTTCCTATCATAAAGGTAAAGGTTGGTCCAAGAGTTATGTCACTTGTATGTGATGCAAAGGTATATGAGACACTTGCTCCAAAGCAGGAGGTTAAGGCTACAGTAAGTGGTATATATGTTACTGCGGCTAAGAGAATTAGAGGCCCTATCGTAGAGAGTGACCCAAAGAAGAGAAAGGCTCAGGAGAAGGCTGAGAAGAAGGCTGCAAAGGAAGCGGCAAAGAATAAGAAGGCAGTTGCTGGAAAATAAATAAGAAGTAAGAGGCTACAGTGAAGAGATTTGCTGTAGCTTTTTTGTTAAGGTTAAGAATAGCTTGACATATTTGCGATGTAGGTTGTATAATCTGCACATATAACTAAATAAAACCTTAAAAACGGTGACGGAGACAGTAGTCTACATAAGAAAGTTCAAGAGAGTCTGCGATGGTGGGATGCAGATACGAGTAGGATGCAGATGAATATCACTCCTGAGTTGCAGGTCGAAAGGGAGACCTAGTAGAATCTGCCGCATTTCCAGCGTTATAGGAAGCTCGTATTAAATGCATTGCAGGCGTACGTAGATGTAACAGGTGGTTAACGAGATAACGGCTCGTCCTTTTACAGGGCGAGCCTTTTTATGTGTTATATAAGAAAGGAGCAACGAATATGTACGACAAAGTATCCACGAATCTCAATTTTGTTGAGAGAGAAAAGAAAACAGAGCAGTTCTGGAAGGACAATGATGTTTTCAGAAAGTCTATGGAAAACAGAAAAGAAGGAGAGACATACACATTCTATGATGGACCTCCAACAGCTAATGGAAAGCCACATATCGGTCACGTACTAACACGTGTTATCAAGGATATGATACCTAGATACAGAACTATGAAGGGTTATATGGTACCTAGAAAGGCTGGCTGGGATACACATGGTCTTCCTGTAGAGTTAGAGGTAGAGAAGCTCTTAGGCTTAGATGGCAAAGACCAGATTGAAGAGTATGGTATGGAGCCATTCATCGAGAAGTGTAAGGAAAGCGTATGGAAGTACAAGGGTATGTGGGAGGATTTCTCAGGTACTGTTGGTTTCTGGGCTGATATGGATAACCCATATGTAACATATGACAATGATTTCATAGAGTCAGAGTGGTGGGCTCTTAAAGAGATATGGAATAAGCAGCTTTTATATAAGGGCTTCAAGATAGTACCTTATTGCCCACGTTGTGGAACTCCACTTTCAAGCCAGGAGGTTGCACAGGGTTATAAGGATGTAAAGGAACGTTCAGCTATAGCTAGATTCAAGGTAAAGGATGAGGATGCATATATCCTCGCTTGGACAACTACACCTTGGACACTTCCTTCAAACGTAGCTCTCTGTGTGAATCCAGTAGAGACATACGTGAAGGTAAAGGCAGCAGATGGCTACACATATTATATGGCAGAGGCACTTCTTAATACAGTTCTCGGCAGACTTGAAGTAAAGGCTGACCCAGAAAATGGCGTAGAGGGTAAGGCTGCATACGAAGTATTGGAGAAGTATACAGGTAAGGACCTTGAGTTCAAGGAGTACGAGCCATTATTCGACTTCGCTAACGGCGTTATAGCAAAGCAGGGCAAGAAGGCTCATTTCGTAACATGTGATTCTTACGTAACACTTACAGATGGTACTGGTGTAGTACATATCGCACCAGCATTCGGTGAGGATGATGCCAAGGTAGGTAGAAATTATGACCTTCCATTTGTACAGCTTGTAAATGGCAAGGGTGAGATGACAGAGGAGACAGCGTATGCAGGAGTATTCTGTAAGAAGGCTGACCCTATGGTACTTACAGACCTTGAGAAAGCAGGACTTCTCTATGATGCACCTAAGTTTGAGCATAGCTATCCACACTGCTGGAGATGCGATACTCCACTTATCTATTACGCTAGAGAGTCTTGGTTTATAAAGATGACAGCGGTTAAGGATGACCTTATCGTAAATAACAATACAATCAACTGGATACCAGAGTCTATCGGTTCTGGACGTTTTGGAAACTGGCTTGAGAATGTTCAGGACTGGGGCGTTTCTCGTAACCGTTACTGGGGTACTCCTATGAATATCTGGGAGTGTGAGTGCGGACACCAGCATGCAGTTGGTAGTCGTGCAGAGCTTGCTGAGATGGCAGGTGACCCAAATGCGGCTAATGTTGAGCTTCACAGACCATACATCGATGAGGTGAAGATTAACTGTCCTAAGTGTGGTGGCAAGATGACTAGAATACCAGAGGTTCTTGACTGCTGGTTCGATTCAGGAGCTATGCCATTTGCACAGCATCATTATCCATTTGAGAATAAGGACCTCTTCGAGCAGCAGTTCCCAGCAGACTTTATCTCTGAGGCTGTAGACCAGACTAGAGGTTGGTTCTATACATTACTTGCAGAGTCAACATTGCTTTTCAACAAGGCACCTTACAAGAATGTTATCGTACTTGGTCATGTTCAGGATGAGAATGGTCAGAAGATGAGTAAGTCAAAGGGTAACGCAGTAGATCCATTTGATGCATTGGAGACACACGGAGCAGACGCTATACGTTGGTACTTCTATACAAACTCAGCACCATGGCTTCCTAATAGATTCCATGACAAGGCTGTAACAGAGGGACAGAGAAAGTTCATGGGAACACTTTGGAACACATATGCGTTCTATGTACTCTATGCGGAGATAGACCAGTTTGATCCAAGTAAGTACGAGCTTGAGTATGATAAGCTTCCAGTTATGGACAAGTGGCTTTTATCTAAGCTCAATACAGTGGTAGGTCAGGTAGATGATAATCTTGCTAACTACAAGATACCTGAAGCGGCTAGAGCATTATCAGACTTCGTTGATGAGATGAGTAACTGGTATGTTCGTCGTTCAAGAGATCGTTACTGGGCAAAGGGTATGGAGCAGGATAAGATTAACGCTTACATGACTCTCTATACAGCACTTGTAACTATAAGCAAGGCAGCAGCGCCTATGATTCCATTTATGACAGAGGATATCTACCAGAACCTTGTTAGAAATATCTACAAGGATGCTCCAGAAAGCATTCATTTATGTGACTTCCCAGAGGTAAATGAGAAGTTCATCGACAGAGAGCTTGAGGAGAATATGGAGAAGGTACTCGACATCGTTGTAATGGGTCGTGCGGCTAGAAATGCATCGAACATAAAGAACCGTCAGCCAATCGGTCAGATGTATGTAAAGGCTGAATTTGAGCTTTCTGATTTCTACAAGGAAATCATAGAGGATGAGCTCAATGTGAAGAATGTTGCATTCACACAGGATGTAAGAAACTTCACAACATATACATTCAAGCCACAGCTTAAGACAGTAGGTCCTAAGTATGGTAAGCAGCTTGGCGGTATCAGAGAGTATCTTACAAATCTTGATGGCAATGCTGCTATGGATGAGCTTGAGTCAGTAGGCGCATTGAAGTTTGATGTGGCTGGAGAGGCAGTAGAGCTTACAAAGGATGACCTTCTTATAGAGATGACTCAGATGGAGGGTTATGTTTCAGAGAATAATAATGCTATAACAGTTGTCCTTGATACAAATCTTACAGCAGAACTTATAGAAGAGGGATTTGTAAGAGAAATTATCAGCAAAGTTCAGACTATGAGAAAAGAAGCTGACTTCGAAGTAATGGACAAAATCAACATTTATATTGCTGAAAATGACAAGATAACAAACATAATGTCAAATAATAAAGATAAAATAATGTCTGAGGTCTTGGCAAATGATGTTATTTTTGGTAGAATGGATGGGTATAGCAAACAATGGAATATTAATGGAGAGGACGTAACTATAGGAGTACAGAGGGTTTAACCCCCTGTAAGCCTATAGGGACTAACTCTTTTAATATGTGCTCAATATAACTATTTTTTAAACGGGAGGATTGACAAAAATGGAAAATATGGCATTTTCTAAGGAAGATTTCAAGAAGCAAGTCAGAGACTATGTTAAGGTTGTGTCTAGAAAGACTCTTGAAGAGGCAAGCCAGCAGGATATTTACACAGGCGTGGCTTACGGACTTAAGGACTATATCATAGATCAGTGGATTGCTACACACAAGGAGTATGAGAAGCAGGATGCTAAGACAGTTTATTATCTGTCTATGGAATTCCTTATCGGTAGAGCTCTTGGTAATATTATTATCAACTTATCTGCAAGAGATGAGATAAAGGAAGCTATCGAGGAGTTAGGTTTAGACTTAAATGCTATCGAGGATCAGGAGCCAGACGCAGCACTTGGTAATGGTGGTTTAGGTCGTCTTGCAGCATGTTTCCTTGATTCACTTGCTACACTTGGTTACCCAGCTTATGGATGTGGAATCAGATATAAGTATGGTATGTTCAAGCAGCAGATTAAGGATGGTTACCAGGTAGAAGTACCAGACAACTGGCTTGACAATGGTAATCCATTTGAGGTTCGCCGTGATGAGTATGCTTGCGAGGTTAAGTTCGGTGGTTATACTCGTTGGGTAAAGGGCGAAGATGGAAGAGAGAGAGTTGAGCAGGACGGCTATGCAGCAGTTCGTGCTATACCATATGACCTTCCTATCGTTGGATATGGTAACAATGTTGTAAATACACTTAGAATTTGGGATGCAGAGCCTACACAGCACTTTATGTTAGATTCATTCAACAAGGGTGATTACATCAAGGCTACAGAGGAAGAGAATCTTGCTAAGACTATCGTAGAGGTACTCTATCCTTGTGATGACCACTATGCAGGTAAGGAGCTTAGACTTAAGCAGCAGTATTTCTTCGTATCAGCTAGTGTTCAGACAGCTATCAAGAAGTACATGGACAAGCATGATGATATAAAGAAGCTTCATGAGAAGGTTGTGTTCCAGCTTAACGATACACACCCAACTATCTGCGTTGCAGAGCTTATGAGAATACTCGTTGACGAGTATGACCTTACATGGGATGAGGCTTGGGCTGTTACAACAAAGGCTACAGCATATACAAACCATACAATTATGGCAGAGGCACTTGAGAAGTGGCCAATCGAGTTATTCTCTAAGCTTCTTCCAAGATGTTATCAGATTATAGAAGAGATTAACCGTAGATTTGTATTAGATATTCAGGCTATGTATCCTGGTAACCACGAGAAGATTCAGAAGATGGCTATCATTTATGATGGACAGGTAAAGATGGCTAACCTTGCTATCTATGCTGGTTTCTCTGTAAATGGTGTTGCTAGACTTCATACAGAGATTCTTAAGAATCAGGAGCTTAAGGACTTCTACCAGATGATGCCAGAGAAGTTTAATAATAAGACAAACGGTATTACACAGAGAAGATTCTTAAAGCATGGTAATCCATTATTAGCAGATTGGATAACAAATAAGATCGGTGGAGAGTGGGCAACAGACCTTGCTCATATCAAGAAGCTTGAAGTATATGCTGATGATGCTAAGTGTCAGCAGGAGTTTATGAACATCAAGTATCAGAATAAGCTTCGTCTTGCTAAGTATATCAAGGAGCACAATGGTGTTGATGTAGACCCACGTTCTATCTTTGACGTACAGGTTAAGAGACTTCACGAGTACAAGCGTCAGCTTCTTAACATTCTTCACGTAATGCACCTTTACAATGAGTTAAAGGAGCATCCAGATATGGACTTCTACCCAAGAACATTTATCTTCGGTGCGAAGGCAGCAGCTGGATATAGAAGAGCTAAGCTTACAATCAAGCTTATCAATAGCGTAGCAGACGTTATCAACAATGATAAGTCTATAAATGGTAAGATTAAGGTTGTATTTATCGAGAACTACCGCGTATCTAACGCTGAGTGGATTTTCGCAGCAGCAGATGTATCTGAGCAGATTTCAACAGCTTCTAAGGAGGCTTCTGGTACAGGTAACATGAAGTTCATGCTTAACGGTGCGTTAACACTTGGTACAATGGACGGTGCTAACGTAGAGATCGTTGAAGAAGTTGGAAATGACCACGCATTCATCTTCGGTTTATCTTCAGATGAGGTTATTAACTTCGAGCAGAACGGTGGTTACAATCCAATGGATATCTTCAACAACGATATGGATATCCGTAAGGTACTTATGCAGCTTATCAATGGAACATTTGCAGCAGATGATTCTGAGAGATTCAGAGAGTTATATGATGCACTTCTTACAGATAAGTATGGCAGACCAGACGTTTACTGCATGCTTAAGGATTTCCGTTCTTACGCAGAGGCTCAGAAGAAGGTTGAGGCAGCTTACAAGGATGAGAAGAACTGGGCTAAGTCAGCTATCCTTAATGTAGCTAACGTAGGTAAGTTCTCATCTGATAGAACTATTGAAGAGTATGTTCAGGACATCTGGCACTTAAAGAAGATTAAGGTTGAGTTATAATAAGGTATAAATAACCTCCCCCTAACATAAGATTAACAAGGTCTTATGTTAGGGGGTATTTTTATGTTTAAAAGATTATTGTTTAGTAATTTTATAAAATATGTGGCTATAACTATGGCAGTTTTATGCCTGCCTTGGATAGTTACGCTATCTTTTGGGCAAAATAAAACCCAGTATATATATAATACAAAGGAAAGTGGCAGATATGTTAGGTTGGATGAAGGAAAAGTAGATGTGGAGGATTTTACTGCTTATATATTGAGTAGACAGATGGATATATCTACAGAGGAAGAGGCGTTAAAAGCTCAAGCTGTAATAATAAGGACTCATTTATATAAGATGATGGATGAAGAAAATAAGTCTATTTTAGATGGAAACAATACGGAATTTGCCTATTATACATATAAAGAGCTGGAGAAGTTATGGGGCGATGACTTTACACTTAAATTCAATAAGCTTATGAAGGTTGTATCTGCCACATCTATGGAAGTTATAACTTATAATGATAAGGTTATTAAGCCTTATTACCATTGGTCTTCTAGTGGAAATACCAGAGATGGACAAAGTGTGTTAGGGGAGGAATATGGTTATCTAAAATCAGTTCAGAGTAGTAGAGATGTGGAAGCGAAGGAATACTTGCAAGGAGTCGTTGTAGAGAAGAAAGAGTTTGTGAGAAAACTTAGAGAATTTAATAATGAAGTAAGTATATCTGATGAGGCACCATTGGAGACATTGCAGATTGTGGAAAGATGCAGTGGTGGATATATATCTAGTGTACAGATAGGCAATGTAATGATATCTGGGGATGAATTTGCATATATATATTCATTGGCTTCGCCAAACTTCCAGGTGGATGAGTATGATGGGAATGTTAGAATAGTTACAAAGGGATCAGGTCATGGACTGGGATTAAGTATGTATGGAGCGATGCAATTAGCTAAAAATGGAAAAAGTTACCAAGAGATACTCAATCATTATTATACGGATGTGAAAATAGCTAAGGTTGGGACTAAATAGTATAAAAGCCGTCTTTGTGGACAAAATAGAAACATCATATACATTCTATTAACATAAAGGAGGCAATAAAATGGGATATAAGAGAAGTATATTCAATGATAAAACTACTATAGTTGCAAGTGCTATAGGAGTGCTAGCATTAGCTGTTATAGCAGGAGGGGTGTTTTTAGGAAGCAGAGGAGGAAATGATAATAAAAACATTATAGACTTAGATGAAAACGGAACAACAAGCATATATCAGGAGATGGAATCAAAGGATAATGCAGGTACAGATGTTGCTAAAGAGGATAGTAATTCACCAGTAGAAGATACAACATCTAAATTAAGTGATGATATTACTAATAGTACAGAACAGGAAACTACATTGGATAATCAAAATGAAAAAGAATCAGAGGAAGCACAGAATGTAAATATGTCTGAGGATATAGTTAACCTAAATTTTAGCCCTTCAAGTGTGCTTGTGTGGCCGGTAGAGGGTAGCATTTTAGTGGACTTTGATATGGATAATACTGTATATTTTGCAACGCTTGATTTGTACAAGTGTTCTGATGCAGTATGTATTCAATCGGCTGTGGATACTCCTGTATATGCATCAAGCGCTTGTCAGATAGAAAGTATTGATTATAATACTGAGATTGGAAATAATGTAACTGTTTCTCTTGGAAATGGCTATTTATTAACTTATGGTCAGCTTAAGGACTTGCAGGTAGTAAAGGGAGATGTAATCGAGGAGGGTGAACTCATAGGATATGTAGGTGCACCTACAAAATACTATACTATAGAGGGTCCGAATCTATATATGAAGATGACAAAGGATGGACAAGCAGTAGACCCGTTAGATTATCTTGATTATGAGTAATTATGATATCAAAGCAAGTAACCATTCTATGTATAAAGCATAATATATCTATATAGGAAGGTCGCAAACAGACTCTTTTACAACGATGAATCGTTTGATAACCTTTTTAAAGTCTGTTGCTTTAGATATAAATTGTAATCACTTTGCTAGCGATGTGATTAAAAAAGCGTGCACCTAAGTAGAGCACGCTTATACATATCAAATGTTAATCTAATATTATCTTACCATATGGTTATGAAATTGTACATTAATATAAAGTGACAGAAGCTACCGGCCATAACGAACAGGTGGAATATTTCGTGACTTCCAAAATTCTTGTGGCGGTTGTTGAAAATAGGTAGCTTCAAGGCATATATAACACCGCCAATGGTATATATAATGCCACCAGCGAGAAGCCATCCAAAAGCAGCTCGTGGAAGTGTGTTGAATATATGGGTAAATGCAAGACAGCATGCCCATCCCATAGCTATATATAGAAGAGACGAAAACCATTTCGGACATGTTATCCAAAGAGCTTTCACTGCTATTCCTACAATAGCAATGCCCCATGCTAGAGATAAAAGTGGAATACCTACATTTGGCTCTAGTGCTACTAGACATATAGGGGTATATGTTCCGGCTATTAGTACAAAAATCATCATATGGTCAATCTTTTTAAAGATTCTGTCACCCTTAGGGGACAGCTTAAGGGAATGATGAAGTGTGCTAGCAGCATACAATAAAACCATGCTGATGATAAATATACTAAGGGATATAACGTGCACTTTGTCTGGATTTGAACCACACTTTAGTATAAGTGGTGCTGCTGCAAATATAGCCATAAGCATACCTATGAAATGAGTTATAGCACTTCCGGGGTCTTTTAGATTTTTAATAAAATTTTTCATAATTAACTCCTCCTTTTTGAATATATATGTATATTGTTATCAAATATGCGAATGTTATTCAAAAACATCTTACGTAGTATTCAAAACTACATCACGTAAAGTATAATACAACCATATGTTGAAAAAAGCAAGAGTAAATATGCAAAAAATATATTAATTAAAAATTTATGACAAATATATTGACATATATATAGTTGATAATTTATAATAAATTAGGAATGATTACTGAATAGTGATTTGTTAGTACATATATTTATATGAGACAAGGAGGAATGATGGAAAAGGTAAAGTCAATGAAATATAGCCGTCAAAGAGAGGCTATATTGACTTTTTTAAAGACCAGAAAGGACCATCCTACAGCAGAAGTTATATATGAGAATGTGAGAATGGAGTATCCTAATATTAGTTTAGGTACAGTATATAGAAATCTAGGTTTACTGGCTGAGAACGGTATTATATTGAAATTGTCAACGGATGACGGGTTTGATCATTATGATGGCTGCACGGACACACATTATCATTTTGCTTGTAGAAGGTGTAAGGCGGTTATAGACTTAGAAATGGATGATATAGCTTTTGTAAATACACTTGCATCTAAGAATTTTGCCGGGCAGATAGAGGGACATGTGGCGTATTTCTATGGTGTATGTGAGGGATGTAAAGAGGAAAAATAAAAATTAAAAAAATTTAGGAATGATTATTGACATTGAGAAATATGTATGCTATATTGAAACAGTAATCATTACTAATATTGAAAACAAATGACAAACAAGTTTATGATATGGGTATACCCCTAAATTGAAAGGAGAAAGATTTATGGCAAAGTATGTATGTAAGGTTTGTGGATATGTTCACGAGGGAGAGATGGCACCAGAGGCATGTCCAGTATGTAAGGCACCAACAGATAAGTTTGAAGTTATGGCAGAGGAAAAGGTGTGGGCTGCTGAACATGTTGTAGGCGTAGCTCAGGCACCAGAGGTAAGCGAGGATATTAGAGAAGATCTCAGAGCTAACTTTATGGGTGAATGTACAGAGGTAGGTATGTATCTTGCGATGGCTAGAGTAGCACATAGAGAGGGATACCCAGAGATAGGCTTGTACTATGAGAAGGCAGCATGGGAAGAGGCAGAGCATGCAGCTAAGTTTGCAGAGCTTCTTGGTGAGGTTATAACAGATAGTACAAAGAGAAATCTTGAGCTTAGAGTAGATGCTGAGAATGGAGCAACAGCAGGAAAGTTTGATTTAGCTCTTAGAGCAAAGCAGGCTAACCTTGATGCAATCCATGACACAGTCCACGAGATGGCTAGAGATGAGGCTCGTCACGGAAAAGCATTCGAAGGCCTTCTTAAGAGATACTTTAACTAAGGTATAAAGCGACTGGATAAAACGAAGTCGGTATTATAATAGGAAAGCGGCAGAAACAGACAAGTATACTTGTCGGGGACTGTCGTCTTTTCTGTTATATTTGGCGAAGCGTATTCGAGCTGAGACAACAGTATTGTATCGTATTCCAGCTGAAACAATATAAAACACACCAACACCTTACAAGGAGGAAACATTATGAATGAGAAATCTTTATTCAAATTAACCTATGGCTTATTCTTATTAACAGCAAATGAAAACGGAAAAGATAACGGATGTATTATCAACACAGCAATTCAGGTAGCAAATAATCCGACCAGAATATCCATAACGGTATTAAAGGGTAATAAAACACATGATATGATAGTTAACACAGGAATATTTAACATATCATCTATTACAACATCGGCATATTTTGAGTTATTTAAACATTTTGGTATGCAGTCGGGTAGAGATGTAGATAAGTTTGCTGGATGGGTATATATTGCTAGAAGTGCCAATGGCTTATACTATTTAACTAATCAGACTAATATGTATATGTCCGGCAAGGTTGTGCAGAGTGTAGACTTAGGTAGTCATACTATGTTTATAGCGGAGCTGACAGAAGCAGAGGTACTTTCAGATGAGCCATCATGCACATACGCATATTATCAAAGTGATATAAAGCCTAAGCCAGTAGTAAGCGCAAAAACAACATGGACATGTTCTGTGTGCGGTTATGTATATGAAGGTGAAGAAATGCCGGATGATTATGAGTGCCCATTGTGTCACCACGGCAAGGAAGATTTTGTGAAAAATAGTTAAAATAGTAAAAATTACTTATTTTTTGGTTGTTAGACAATTTAAGATATGATATACTTATCCTACTATTAACGTGAAACTAAAATTGAATAGGAGAGGTATATTATGAATATAAAAAATAAGTTATACAATCTAACTTATAAGTTGGAGAGTAATTTTTTTCTCACTGTAGTTAGACGTGGCTTGACGATGATGATTCCATTTGTTTTAATAGGTGGAATTGCGTGTGCGCTGATTAATCTTCCTTATGTAGATTATTCAAGTGAGTTTATGCAGACGAATTTTAGCTGGCTGATATCAGTGTTATCTTCAGTTTATCAGGGAACTTTTGGTATGTTCTCATTGGCGATGGTTATTAGCTTGAGCTTAAGCTATGGTATGGAGCAGAATGAAACTGTAGATAAAGTAGCTATGTATATTATAGTTGCGTTAGGTGCCTATGGTTCGCAGCTTGGAATTGGAACTGAGCATTTTGATATAAGCAGCATTGGAGCTGTGGGTAGCTTTTCAGCAGTATTTGTTACGTTGATATCGTGTTATCTATATCAAAAGATTAAGAATATTGCGCTTTTGGGTCTTAGAAAATATACAATTGGAATGGAAAGTGTGTGTGCTAGTGCCATAGCGGCATTGATACCTATGGTTATTGTAGTTGGAGTAGTTATGGCATTTACCAGAGTGCTATATGTTTGCTTTGACGTATATAGTTTACACGACTTGTTTTCTAAATGGTCATGCGCGCTTTTTGACAATATGAGCAATAATTTCGGTTCTGGAATATTGTATACGTTTTTATTGCATATGCTATGGTTATTGGGTTTCCATGGAAGTCACCTTCTTGAGCCTGTAGCACAGACTACATTTGCTAACGCGACAGGGGAGGCTTTGTTTAGTAAAAGCTTCTTCGATACATATGTAGTTATGGGTGGATGTGGTACAACAATATGTGTGTTAGTAATATTATTGATTTTTTATAGAAAGGACAGACTTGGCAATTTAGCTAAGATTTCAGCGCCTACAGTAATATTTAACTTAAACGAAGTGTTGAATTTTGGTATTCCTATTATACTTAATCCTATTATGGCAATTCCATTCATATTGACACCAGTTGCTTGTTACTGCATATCATACGGAGTTACAGCAATGGGATTGGTGCCACAACTTGTTACACAGGTGCCATGGTCTACACCTATAATAATAAGCGGATATATGGCAACTAATTCTATTGGAGGAGCATTGCTACAGATAGCGTGTATTTGTGCAGGTGTAGGTATATATTATCCATTTATCAAGTTACACAAAAAGATGCAGGAAGTATATGCCAAGGAAAAGATTAAGCTATTGGTTGATGAACTTAAGGAGAAGGAACAGGAAAATGAAAAGCCTAAATTCATAACTAGAGCAGATAGCCTTGGTCTTATATCGCGAATGCTTATTGAAGACTTAAAAGCAGCTATTGAAAATGATAAGCTTTATCTTTTATACCAGCCTCAGGTAGATATAAGTGGAAAATGTATAGGAGGAGAGGCATTACTTAGATGGAATCATCCGCTGTATGGTATGATATATCCGCCACTTATAATATATCTTGCAAAGGAAGGAGAAATCCTATCAAAGCTGGAAGAAAAGTTATTTGATATGGCAGGAGCGGCTATTAAGTACACTGCAAAAGAGTATGGTGAGGACTTTAAGATATCGGTTAACATTACGGCAAAATCATTGTTATGGGATGTAGAAGCTTGTATTGATAATGCATTGGCTAAGTACGATATACCAGCTAAGAACATGTGGATAGAGATAACCGAGCAGGATGTCATATCTAATGCGGATATGGTTATGGATAAGCTAAAGAGATTGGATAGAAAGGGTCATACGTTACTCATCGATGATTTCGGAATGGGACATACATCATTAATGTATCTTCAGTACAATTTCTTTAGAGTAGTTAAGCTGGATGGTTCATTGGTAAGAAATATAGATGATAATGTCACAAATCAAAAGATTGTTGCATCTGTGGTGGAGCTTGGACGTGAGCTTGGAGTTGAGATTATCGCAGAATTTGTAGAGACAGAAAAGCAAAGAGACCTACTTAATGACTTGGGATGTCACTGGTATCAGGGATATTTCTATAGCAAGCCAGTTTCACTTGATGAATTTATTGATTTTATGAAACGTTATAATAATAAGAATATAGCTGAATAGTATGTAGTAAAAAAGGAACTCGCAGGAGTTCCTTTTTTTCGTACGAGGAAAGTTCCATACTATTCAGTTATAGATGATGTTAAAAATATGGTTATATTGACAGAAGAAAGTGTCTAGATTAAAATATTCTTAACAAGAATGTGGAAAAATTATAATAGTTTATAAAACTTTTTGCGGACATCTTGGAACTTATATACAAAGATACAAATTACGAAAGGAGAAATGTGTATGGATGTATATGATTTTCAGGACATTAAAGCAAGAGTACGCCTACGGTTGATAAAGGCGGATAGTAGTATGGTACAAATAAAAAAAGTTCCATATATGAATATAGAACATAAAAATCTTCGATTGGTATTCTATGTGGAACTAGGCCGGGTACAGAATGTTGATATTGGATTTTATATTAGTAATAAGCATCTAAAGATGTGGAACATATCAATAGAACAGCTGTTAGAATGTGTGGTGATATCCTAATCAGCAGATAAGAGATATTCTACTGTAGTGTCTAATAACTTAGCAAATATAGCAACTTCATAATCAGGGACAAATCTTATGCCTAATTCTGTTTTAGTAATGGCATTTTGAGTCAAAAAATCATATCCCTCTAAGGAAGCCATGATTTCTAGCTCTTTACAGGTAAGTTTTTTTTCTTTTCTTAATTTTCTAATTTTGATGCCGCAGATATTTTTTCTGTCCTTGTTATACCAAAAAGCTTTTGACATACTGGTCACTCCTTTTAGTTGTGATACCTCATTTGGGATTATGACTTGATTATAAAGCGGTTTGTATAGTTGATTATTCTTAAGTAGAACAAAAGTAGAAATAGTAATAATCATTTACCATAATATTATTTCATATTTGGAATAAAAAATAAATTTCTTATAAAAAATAAAACTTTTTTAATACTGAATGGAACTTAAAGACAAAGAGGTGATAAACACCTACAAAATAATAGAAGATAAGGAGAATAAAATTATGAGAAAGTACAATTTATTTGAGGATGGAAAGTTGGTTGAAGTTGATATAAAGCATACTACTGATAAGTCATCTTTTAATGAGGAATAATTGAGGTGAAATGGGGTGAGCGCATGTATGATGATGACAGAGGTAATATTATTCTGACTGTTCAAGTGGTATCGGATGTATTAGAAAGTCTTTCTTTTGTAGGGAGAATAGTGTTGGCGGCGTATTATCTGGATGGGTATGACATAGGGCAAATATCGAAGCTATTTGAGATACAGCCAGCCGTGATAATAACTGAGCTTTATAAAAGCGAAATATATGTATCAAAATATTGCGATGAATACTCTAGAGAGCATAGATGCCAGTTACAGTGTCTTAATAAAGCCATATGGAAGGAAGCTTATGAGCAATTATTTAGGCGTAGCAGATATAAATTAGATGATGAAGTATCCATAGCGTTATACAAACAGATATGTGTAGCTGTAGGTGCATAAGAAAAAAATAGAGATATTTAAACGGAGGAAGAAAATATGATAAAAAATATTAAATGTCAAATAGGAATGAAATTAGCAATAGGATTTGTAGCGCTAGCTACGGCTACAGGTTTGACAGCATGTAGTGGAGGAAACACAGATAGTGAAAATAAGACAACTACTTATGAACAATCATCAGAAGTGGAAAGTAGTAAAGAGGAGGAGACTAACAAGCAGGAAGTTGTTCCATATACTTATGAAGATGGAGTATTAACGGTATATTACACAAAGGATGTAATCGACAAGCAAGAAGAGTGGAGAAAATATAGTAAAGAAGCTAGAAAGGTAGTGTTATCAGAAGGTATTTGGGAGATATATAATGGAACATTTGAAGGGTGGGAAAATCTTGAAGAGATTGTATTGCCAGAGTCGTTGAGAACTTTGGGTTGGGATGTATTTAAGGATTGTGTGAAGCTTAATAATGTAGTGCTACCAGAGAATGTTAAAAGTGTTTCTATGAATGCATTTGCAGGATGTACATCATTATCAAATATTACACTTTCTTCAGAGGCATTAAGCATAAATAATCATGCATTTTATAATTGTATATCTCTAGAGGATATAGTTTTGCCGAGTACGATCAATCGTATAGATGAGTTTGCATTTGAAAATTGTCCAGTAGATGCAAAGATTAATCTTCCTATAAATATAATGCGCCGTCAGCCGATAGATAAGTCTTGGGTAGATAATATGATAAAACTATTGCAGAAGGATGATTTCAAGCAAGTTGAAAAGGAAATGAAGAAGTTAGACGCAGATACGTTTAAAAATTTAATTTACTATGGAAATGTGTACAGAACAGCAGATGGAACTAAACTGGGTATACGAGCAAGAGCTAATGAAGATGGAACATTCTGGTGGGCAGTGTACTATATTGTAAATGATGAACATTGGACATTAGATGTGGTTGGATATATGGATAAGTATTATGATAGCGATGGAACATACTGTAATGGAAACGAAGCGTTTGGACCGGGTATGTTATCTCCATGGAAGTTGGACGAGAAAATTGATATATGGATGATATGGAGTGTGTAATTATAAGTATATAGTGAATATATACACATAATATTATAGAAAGGAGCTGTTTTCATGCGAAAAAGAAACTTATACATATCAGTAGCAATAGTAATGGGTATAGCATTATCTATGACAGCATGTAGTGACGGTAAAAAGGAAGAGGCAACAACAATAAAGCAAGTAGAATCAAGTGAGAAGGAGAGTGCATCCGATGAGAGAGAAAGTTCTAAAGATGATACCTCTATAGAATCGACTACAGTGGCAAAAGAGGAAGAAACCACAACTAAGAAGCCGTCAGAGCAGCAGGAGGAGACAACCACAGCGAAAAAGGAGCAGGAGACCACAACGAAAAAGCCAGCAGAGAAAGAAACCACAACTAAGAAACCATCAGAAACGGAAACCACAACTAAGCCTTCTGGAACAGGTACTACTACTAATGTGACTACAGGAAATGTGACAGTAGTAGATGAGAATAATGTGTATAAAACATTATTTGCGGAAAAGTACTCGGACTATATGACGGTAGATTATGGTCGTGGTACTGCAGTAGTTCTCTTGGATGGTGGTAAGTTTGGAGACAGCAAAGCTGTCGGGGCGCAGGATGCATTGACAAAGGACAGTGTGGTATACATATATGCAGGAGGAGATAAGTACATAGCTGTCAGCAACAAGGATGGCGCGGGTAATTCTAAATATAAGTACGTTTATGATCCTGTATTTAAAGCAGAGGGCATAGTAGCCACTGTACAGACAACAGGTGGAAAGTACAATTTAGTGAAGTCAGATGGAACAATGTTGTCTAAGGATAACGGTTATACAAGTCTGTCAGTAAAGAATGGATATCTCATAGCGGGTAAAAACAATGGAAATGCAATAACTTACGATATATATGATGGAAATCTCAAGTGTATCTACAGCAACTATAAGGATATGACATCGGTAGAGAACTTCAATGTGTTTGGAAACTACAAGGTAGTGGGCGGAAAGGTTAGCGGTGGTACAGCGGCGACCTATGTATACGATACAAATTGGAAGTGTATAGACAAGGTACAGAACAAAGGTAGCTTTAATATCATCTGGAATGGTACATATCTTTGGAATGGTGCAACACTTAGGGACAAGTCATACAATAAGGTGAATATACCTGTATATGACGGAATAGTGGGCGCAGGCGAAACAGGTACTGTCACAGCTATATATGAATTGGATAATAAATTTGCAAGAATCGATATGACAGTTGCAAAAGCAGATGGAAGTCAAGCGTATGCAGAGTATGTATTGGGCAGTGATATGAAAACCTACGTAGATGAGTATGTTATAGGACCTTACCTGTATATAGAATTCGAGGGTGTTAATGTTATGATGGATGACGGCACTAGATATCTGGTGTGGCAGCATGATGGTAGTACTATATGCTCTATGGGTGATTGGTACGACAGGGTTAAACAGATATGGGGTGATACAGCACAGGAATATGGTTTATGGGGTGGCCCATGCGATGACAATATGGTTGTAGTAGGAGTTCCTGTAATATACGGTGGCGAACATTATGTAGAGTGTATGTTTGTATTAAAGAAATCAGATAACTACGCGCTGGATAAGGCTATATATGTGGGTGAAGATTCACTAATGTTGAAAAACGGTTTATGGTATGTTTATAACCAGAATAAAATATATGTAAACTACAATATGGTAGATGTGCATAAGGTAATGTTTAATAACAATAGTAGCTACTATGAGATGGTAAATGCCGACAAGACATATACAGTGTATGATGCAGCTGGAAAAGCATACTTCACATCAGATAAGCAAGTTGCGGATACTGTGAATGATGATGTGTTTGTGTCAGAGAAGACAGTTAATGGAAAAACATATTATGGTGTTATAGAGGTTAAGTAGCGAAAATGTCAATTTTCGTACTTTTCTAAAACGAATTGCTTATTACTTTGCAATGTGTTATAACAAAACATATGTAAAGAAGAGGTAGCATAATGAAGCAGGATATAAAAACTAATGTAATGCGTATATTGGACAAGGAGAAGATAGATTATAAGCACTATACTTACGAGGCAGACGGCACAACTACAGGCGTGGAAGTGGCAGCCTTGGTAGGGCAGGACCCAAGACGAGTGTTTAAAACGCTTGTGACCGTCGGCAAGAGCAAGAATTACTATGTATTCGTAGTGCCAGTGGAGAAGGAACTTAATCTGAAGAAGGCGGCAACCAGTGTTGGTGAGAAATCTATAGAGATGATAAAGTCTAAGGACTTGTTAGCTGTGGCTGGTTATATCCATGGAGGATGTTCTCCTATAGGTATGAAGAAAAAGTACAAGACCACCATAGATGTGCAGGCGCAGGAATTTGACAATATTATATTTAGCGCTGGTAAGATTGGATATCAAGTTGAGATGTCGTTGTCTGACTTGAGCAAGGTAATTGAGTATCAGGTGGCTGACATTGCAGAGTGACATATCATATAGAAAATAGTATAGACATTCCAGGGCACTAGATATTTGGGATTCCAGAGAAGATAATATATAGTTTAAGGCAGTTGCATAGTGCAACTGCCTTTTATATTCAGAATATAGATTTAAAAGAATACTCCGTTTATGAATATTTCTAGACCTATGAGAATTAAAATAGAACCACCTAGAATAGAAGCCTTGCCGGCAAGCTTTGTACCAAATTTCTTGCCTATAATAAGTCCACCCATACATATAATAAACGTTACGACAGCAATGATAAGGGCACATACAAGAGCCATTATCCAATTATAATCAGATATAGTAAATCCTACTGATAATGCATCTATAGAAGTGGCAATACCTTGTATCATTAAGGCGCTAAAGCCCAGTTTCTTGCAATCACAATGGTCTGCTTCATCATCACAGCCGCATTCGAAAGCTTCCTTTATCATCTTACCACCGATATAAAGTAAAAGTATAAGAGCTATCCAAGGGATAAGCTTTTGGAAAGATGTGAAATGCTGTGCGATAGTGTGAACGCACACCCAACCTGCCATAGGCATAAGTGCCTGAAAGAAAGCGAATACTCCAGCAATTAAACTCATACGATGTCTTTTCATGTTTGTTTCATTAAGTCCGTTTGCAAGAGATACTGAAAAAGCATCCATTGCTAGTCCTACACCAAGTAGGATGCTCTGAGCAACAAAGGTAAAGCTCCAATTCATAATAAATCCTCCTAGAAATTTATACGCAATTAATGTAAAAAACCAAGTATATCTTAAGATAACTTGGAACTTATAAAACCATATAATAAGGCCCATGTATAGTCATAAGATATACATGAGTCTCGCAATTTAAAGTAAGCCAGAATTGACCGGACTTTTGTAGAAATTTGAAAAAATCTTCAGTCTCTTCAGTATGTTGACGTACTACGCTCTGATTATATATTTGCGCAAGCGCTTGCTACTCCCTCATTGGAATACAACGGGTATTTTACCAGTATATGCTAAAAGTGTCAACGATATTTTTGAAGGGACTAAAATCCTAAGTAAAATTGCCGATATATATAGTAACCAGAAGACAGTGACTAAAAAAATAAAGTCACATCACATAGCAACGACCAGAAGGTCATAGCTGCTATTTTTTCAAGGAGGAGATTACAGCAGAAACTTTAGCTATGATGTCTAGAATGTCTCGTATGGGAATGATTGCAAATGTTGAAGCAGCTAGTAAGCTTAGAACTAATCTTGATGATAAGCAAGGTGGTGGACAGGAGTTTGCACAGCTACTTAAACAGGAATCAGATAGACTGGATAAAACGCAGGCCAAAGGAGTGGGAGACGTGGAAACAGTAGATTTGATAAAAGCCAATCTGGAAGGTAAGATGAATACATATACCAACAGAGGCATAATTAATTATTTCAAGATGATGACGTCTATGACGGATCTAAGAGGTTAAGACACATGAAAACAAAGCAAATGACTATGAAAGTCAAGGGAAGCATCCTCGGTTAGCGGTAATGATTATGAAAACACTCATTCAAGTGCAGCCGGGGGTGTTTCTTTGTATTTTAAAAAGTTTATTCATTTAAAGCAAAAAAGTGTTGATAAAAATATAATAAGGTTATATAATGGAACACATATTATATTTATAAGATACATAATCAATTGGGAAGAGAATTATAGATTGAGAGGTATGGTGAAGAAATGAACAAGTATAAGGATTTTGATAATTATCTCAAAGAGTTTCCAAGTAAGGACGGATATTTCGGAGAATACGGTGGAGCATATCTGCCACCAGAACTTAAGAAGGCTGTAGAGGAGGCGGATAATGCGTATGAAGCTATCTGTCATTCAGCACAGTTTATCAATGAGCTTAGAAGAATAAGAAAGGAATTCCAGGGTAGACCTACACCTGTTTACCATTGCGAGAGACTTTCTAAGATATTTGGTAATTGCCAGATATATTTAAAGAGAGAGGATTTGAACCACACAGGAGCACATAAGCTCAATCACTGTATGGGTGAGGGTCTTTTAGCTAAGTATATGGGTAAAAAGAAGATTATAGCAGAGACTGGTGCTGGTCAGCATGGTGTAGCATTGGCTACAGCAGCAGCATACTTTGGTTTGGAATGTGATATTTATATGGGTGAGGTTGATATAGCAAAGCAGCATCCAAATGTTATCCGTATGAAGATGCTTGGTGCAAATGTTATCCCAGTTACAAAGGGTCTTAAGACTTTGAAAGAGGCTGTAGACGCAGCATTTGAGGCTTATGTAAATGAGTACAAGGATGCTATCTACTGTATCGGTTCTACATTGGGACCACACCCATTCCCTAAGATGGTTAGAGATTTCCAGTCAGTTATAGGTATAGAGGCTAGAGCGCAGTTCCTTGAGATGACAGGAATTATGCCAGATGCAGTATGTGCTTGTGTAGGTGGTGGTTCTAACTCACTTGGTATGTTTACACCATTCCTTGCTGACCCAGTAGAGATATATGGCGTTGAGCCACTTGGTTTAGGTGACAATGTAGGTGACCATGCAGCTACTATGAAACATGGTACAAAGGGAAGACTTCACGGCTTTGACAGTTACTTACTGCAGGATGAAAATGGCGAGCCATTGCCAGTATATTCTATAGCTAGTGGTCTTGATTATCCAGGTGTAGGCCCAGAGCATGCGTACCTTAGAGATCAGGGTAGAATACATTATGATGCTGTTACAGATGAAGAGGCTATGGAGGCATTCTTCCTTCTTAGTCGATACGAAGGTATCATCCCTGCTATCGAGAGTTCTCATGCAGTTGCATATGCTATCAAGTATGCTAAGGAGCATAAAACAGGCTCTATTCTTGTATGTCTGTCTGGTAGAGGTGATAAGGATATTGACTATGTATACGAGAAATATGGTTGTGGTGAACAGTTCAAATTGGACTATGAGGTATAGTTAATTTAAAATTAATATTTTTCTTCTTGTGAATATGGACAAAACAGAGTATTATAAGTATGTTCGAGGCAAGAGGGTAAAGGGATACGACAAAATGCTTGCATTGGATGCGTATCCTTTTTGAATTAATATATGACATTTTTGCAATGTAGGAAGAGAGGAAAATATGAGTGGCTTTTTTGGCGTAGCATCGAAGGAAGATTGCGTATTTGACTTATTTTTTGGCATCGACTATCATTCGCATCTAGGAACTAGACGTGGTGGTATGGTAGTGTATGGTGAAGATGGATTTGACAGATCTATTCATAATATTGAGAATGCACCTTTTAGAACAAAATTTGACAAAGATATACAGAAAATGAAGGGACATTTTGGTATAGGCTGTATCTCAGACTATGAGCCACAGCCACTTATAGTTCGTTCACATCACGGTACTTATGCTATAGCAACAGTTAGTAAGATTAACAATGTTGATGAATTGTCGGATAAACTTTTTGGAAATGGACATTCTCATTTCCTAGAGATGAGCGGTGGAGATATTAATCCAACAGAGCTTATAGCATCCTTAATTAATCAAAAGGAAAATCTTATAGATGGTATTGCATATGCATTGGAGCAGGTAGAAGGATCTGTATCTATATTGTTGGTAAATCAGCATGGTATATATGCTGCTAGAGATAAGCATGGACGTACTCCGATATCCATAGGTAAGAAGGACGGGGCGTTCTGTGCATCATTTGAAGATTTTGCATACAAGAATCTTGGATATACAAGATACAAGGATTTGGGTCCAGGTGAGGTTGTAGTATTTGATGATAAGAGCTGCAAGACATTGGTAAATCCTAATGATGAGAATATGAAGATATGTACATTCCTCTGGGTATATTATGGTTATCCATCGAGCTCATATGAGGGTGTAAGTGTGGAACAGATGAGATATAATTGTGGTGCGGCTATGGCGAAGCGTGACAATGTTAAGCCAGATATTGCAGCAGGTGTACCAGACTCAGGAATAGCCCATGCAGTAGGTTATGCAAATGAGTCAGGTGTGCCATTCTCAAGACCATTTATAAAGTATACACCTACATGGTCACGTTCGTTTATGCCTAGCATACAGAGTCAGAGAAATCTTATAGCGAAGATGAAACTTATAGCTGTTGATGAGCTTATAAAGGATAAGAGCCTTCTTCTTATAGATGATTCAATAGTAAGAGGAACACAGCTTGGTGAGACAACAGAGTTCTTATACGAGAGTGGTGCGAAAGAGGTTCATATTAGACCAGCTTGCCCACCGTTATTATATGGATGTAAGTATCTTAACTTCTCTCGTTCTAATTCGGAGATGGATCTTATCACTCGTAGAGTTATAAAGAAGCTTGAGGGTGATAATGTATCGGATGAGATACTTAAGAAGTATGCTGATCCAGAGACAGTAGAGTATGCCAATATGGTAGAGGAGATACGTAAGGAGCTTAACTTTACATCATTACAATATTGCAGACTAGATGATATGTTAGAGGCAACAGGTATTGATAAAAATAAGTTGTGCACATACTGTTGGGATGGTAGAGAGTAAACAGTAATATATCACCCATAAGTGGCGCTTAAGTGAAAAGTATGTGAAAAATGCTGATAAGTGTTTCCATATAGACAAAAATATGTTATAAATGTATAGTATGTCGTTTTTCGACTTAGAAATGAATAAAAGAATTTAATTTTAAAGAAAGAGGAAAGAACATGAAAAAGAGATTGCTTTCTATCGCATTATGTGCGCTTTCGATTTTCTCGTTAGCAGCATGTGACGATAATAGTAAGAAGAAAGAAGAAAGAACATACGCCAAGGTAGAGCTTGGTCAGTACAAGGGTATTGAGGTTGATGCAACACTTCAGACAGTACCACAGGAAGATATCGATGATTATCTTAAGAGTGTACTTGATTCATTAGCAACAGTTAATGAGGTTAAGGAAGGCATCACATTTAAGAAGGATGATGTGGCAAAGATTAACTATAAGTGTATATTCGAAGATAAGGAATATCAGTCTAAGCAAGGCGCTAATATAGAGCTTACAGACAAGGGATTTGATATTCCAGGTTTCGTTGACAGCATCATAGGCAAGAAGCCAGGCGAGAAGTATGAGATTACTTTAGATGTGCCAAAGGATTACAGCGATTCAAAGATTAAGGGTAAAAAAGTTAAATTTGAGATAACTCTTGTAGCTAGAATGGATACTATAGTTCCAGAGTTTACAGATGAGCTTGTAAAGAAGAATTTTGATTATCTTGGACTTTCTACAAAGGACGAGATGCTTAAGTACCTTACAGATGATTTAAGAGTAGTACAGATATATAACGACATTATTGAAGTGGTTATGGATGGTGCTAAGATAGTAAGCTACGATTCAGTAAGACTTGCAGAGGTAAAGAAGGAGTATGCTGAGTATCAGGAATACTACATCTACTATATGACAGGTCAGAAGTTAGACCAGTATTTAGCTCTTATAGGTCAGACAAAGGATGACTTTATGAAGAGCGTTGAGGATGCTTCTAAGGAATACTTAAAGCAGGAGATGGTATATGAAGCTATTGCAAAGGCTGAAGGTATCGAGGTATCTGACGAGCTTATTAAGGCTAAGAAGCTTGAGTATGCAAAGAATTATGGATATGACACAGCAGAGGAGTTCTGGAAGGAAGCTGGTATGACAGAGGAAGAGTTTGCTCTTGATATCTTAGTTTATGAAGTACAGGATTATCTTTGTGAGAATGTTAAGTTCGTAGAGGGCTTAGGCTTACGTAATCCAGAGAAGGAAACAGAGAAAGAGACAGAGAAGGAGAGTGCTGGCGAGAAGGAAAGCACAACTCCAGCAGCGAAGTAATATGATACCATTACTGACAGCGCAGGCTATCGAAAAAAAATGTAGCTTTGAGCATGTAGTGCTTTTAGGCAATTACGAGCTATGTTATAGCTTAGGATGTTTAGCTAAGGCAGCAGGTATTCCAAAGGAGTCGGCATTTGATAATGTTAGTGCTTTGAAGGGAAAGGTGCTTGGGCTTATAAGTGACTACAATCCCACAGAGGTGACTATGCAAAGGTTACTTAGGGTGGTAAAGGAGATGGACACTTTTACAGATGATTATGATGATCAGATGTATGAGCTATACGAGATGGGCTACGAAAAAGGAAAAATATAAAGAATATGTGACAGGAGTGCATTGATATGTACTCCTGTTTTTAGTTTATATGAGGAGATATGCAAAAAAGGACTTGAAAGACAAAACGTCATACTAAGTATTGTTAAAAAGAAGGCTCTGTTGTATAATAATGGAAATATTTTTGTGATTACGAAGGAGCATTTATGATAAAATTTTTGGCTGGATGCATACTAAAAAAGAAAAATCCTGCAGGTACAGAAGCAGTAACAAGACAAATCTATGGAACATTGTGTAGTGTGGTGGGTATATGTCTTAACGTATTATTGTTTATAGGTAAGTTTATGGCAGGAATGTTGACTGGTTCTGTGGCCATTACTGCAGATGCGGTTAACAACCTTTCAGATGCTGGCTCATCCTTTGTCACATTGGTAGGTTTTAGGTTTGCCGATAAGAAGCCGGATGTAGATCATCCTTTTGGCCATGGTAGATTTGAGTATATATCAGGCTTTATAGTATCTATGATTATATTTATGATGGGTATAGAGCTTATAAAATCATCTTTCGATAAGATATTTAATCCAGAGCCTATAGATACGAGCGCTGTTGCTATAGTTATATTGTTAGCGTCTATTTTAGTAAAGGTATATATGGCGTTCTACAATAGGCGTATAGGTGAGATGATCAAGTCGTCAGCTATGAAGGCTACAGCTATGGATAGTCTGGGAGATGTTTTAGCCACTACATTTGTATTGATATCTCTTTTGGTTAGTAAATACACAGGCTGGAATGTAGATGGTTATAGTGGAATAGGCGTAGCGATGTTTATACTGTATGCAGGATTTACAGCGGCAAGAGAGACGGTGAACCCATTGCTTGGTAAGACACCAGAGCCGGAGCTTGTAGATGCTATAAAGGATATTGTTTTAGACCATGAGCATGTAGTAGGCATACATGATATGATAGTACATGATTATGGCCCAGGCAGAATAATGGTTTCGCTTCATGCCGAAGTGCCAGGAGATGGAGATATATTTGAGCTTCACGAAGCGATAGATCATATAGAACGAGAGTTAAATGAGAAGCTAGGCTGCAACGCAGTTATACATATGGACCCTATAGAAACCAATAATGAAGTAGTGAAGGCTGTTAGAAAAAGGGTGGAAGAGAGAATAGTGGCTGTTATACAGCATGCATCTATCCACGATTTTAGAATGGTACAAGGTCCGAATAATACAAATGTTATCTTTGATGTGGTTGTGCCATATTCTGTAAAGGATTCGGATGAAGACATTAAGAAACAGGTGCAGCAGATAGTAAGAGAACTGGATGGAACATATTTCGCAGTGGTTACTGTGGATAGAGCGTTTGTACAGTAGAATAGATGTAATTAGGTAAAAACAGGATGAAAAGGAGCACTCCCAAGTGGAAACTTGGGAGTGTTTTTTGTATAATAGGAAATATGAAAGATGATTTATATTTTTTTGCGAAAAATAAAACCTTTTGATGTTTCGTAGGAACTATTAGATAAATAGACAAGGAGGAATTATCTATGAAGAAAAGAATTTTATTTTTGATCTTAAGTTGCGTTATGATCGCAGGAACTCTTTCAGCCTGTGCAAATAATGAGCAGGTATCAAACAAACCTAATGGAGGTACGACGACAGAAACAGAGTCAGAAAAGGAATCTGAGGTTATGTCTGAGGGGGATGATAAATCGGATAATAATGAATCAGATAATCATGAACATAGCTATACGAGGGAGGATACCAAGGAACCTACTTGTAACGAAAAGGGGATAGTGACTTATATATGTATCTGTGGCGATACATATACAGAGGAAACTAGCTATTTAGATCATTGTACAGATAGAAGTGAGATTACAAAACAAGCTACTTGTGAAGAGGAAGGAATAGAGACTTTTTACTGTATATTCTGTGGAGAGGAGATTTACACAGAGAAAATAGCAAAGTTGCCCCATACAGAAAATTGTAATCACGCATCTAAAGAAACCGTTACCGATCCGAAGGATTTTACGTTTACACAATACATTAAAATGATGTATGTGACAGATACTACGGGATTGTATGCTTTTCCGGATGTGAATAGTAATCCATATAGATATCTGGAAATCGGAACGGCGGTTCCTGTTATCTCAAAATGCGATCAGGCGAATTTTTACCGTACCCCATGGGGGATTACAGTGTCCGGGGAGAACCTAAGTGAAGTACGTCCTACGGAATATGCCACTGGGGAAGAAGAAGGTTGGGCGAGCTTTCAAGAAGAAACGGATGCTAAATATACATATTGGACAGGGGTTTATCACGTGAATGGCTACGAATTGCACTGTGAACATATGAACAAAGCATTTGTTGAACGTCATATGAAATATGCAAGTCAAGGATTGTATACGTTGATGTATAGAGATGTTGATTCAAAGCATTGGTCCGGATGTTATGAGATTATGGTCGAGGAAAATTGTGGGTTCAATTCCAGTGAGTATATGGATTGGATTGTAGCATATATGGAATCTAAGGGACTTAATGTTTCCGTGAAGAGTGAAGAATGGTTACTGGTGTACCGTTCCCCTAAAGATGAAAACAGCCAGAAATTGAAAGTTATATCTGTATCTGTAGGAAAGTAGGAAAAATGTTTGGATGGTAGCGTGTGCGGGTAGAGCATAGGAGTATAACAAAAGGCTATTTATTTGAAAAACGAGGATGGTATAGATATGATACACGTTTTGGAATTTCTGCGTATGATGATGAAGGAAAATTGATACAGTACAATATTTACACAGTGAGGATGTTGGTAAGATGTGATAAGGATGGAAAGTTATATCTATACGACTTTGTAAGAACAAAAAAAGAAACGAGCGGCCCGTCTGAACAGTAAAATGTTACACGGTAGTAAACTTCGTTTCTTATGAAAGGATTATATAACGGTTGTTAAAAAAGCAAGAGGTTAATTGGAACTATTAGTTCATAAATTGCAACAAGTTGCTGAAAAGTTGGTATATAAAAATTAAGAATACAACCTAGGTCTCTTTCATAGAATGTACAAACAATATTTAGGAACATTCTATGAAAGGATATATTGAAGAACGAGCAATAGACATAGCTCATTACATAATCGAAGAAAATGCCACAGTAAGACAGGCTGCGAAAAAGTTTGGGGTGAGTAAGAGTACGGTACATATGGTTGTAACAATATAGAACGATGGAAAGGTAGAGTGATTTGGGTAATTGAATAGGGGTAATGAGAGGACACTTCCGGTAGAAAACTGGAAGTGTTTTTGGTATAATTAGAAAACATCTAGATTAAATAAAATTTGTGGAAAGGCGTAGATTCGATATGAAAAAAATCATAGTAATTGGTTGCCCTGGAAGTGGAAAGAGTACATTATCCAGAAAACTACATAAAGTTACAAACATTCCTCTTTTTCATTTAGATATGATGTATTGGAACGCAGATAGAACTATTGTTGATGCAGCGGTTTTTCATCAGCGAATTGCAGATATAATGAAAAAGAAAGAATGGATAATGGACGGTAATTATGGTTCTACCTTAGAGTTACGATTGAAGGAATGCGACACAGTTATCTTTTTGGATTATCCGCTAGAGGTTTGTCTGGCTGGAATAAGGGAGCGTAGAGGAAAAGCGAGAACAGATATGCCATGGTTTGAGGCTGAGGATGAAGAAGATGCAGAATTTATGGAATTTGTGCAAAATTATCATTTGCAGAATAGGCCGCAGGTGATGGAGTTATTTGAGAAATATTCAGATAAAAATATTATTGTTTTTAAGAATCGTGAAGAAACAAGACTATTTTTAGAAAAGATGCAGATACCATCAAAAATAAAATTGTTAATTGATAACAAACCATATACGGTTGATGATGTGGGAATGTCTGGGAATAGGGTGTTGATTTTTGAAGATATGGTGTTGAAAATAGAGCATGATCCTGTAGCTACAAGGAAACAAGTACAAATAATGAAGTGGCTAGAAGAGAAAACTTTTGTGCCTCGAGTGATTGAATATGAAGAAAAAAGTAGCAAATGCTATTTGCTTATGTCGAAAATAGGTGGAAAAATGTCTTGTGATGAGTATTACTTGGATAATGCAGATATACTTTTAAAAGCATTGGTAGATGGGCTTAAAATGTTATGGAAAGTAGATATTAGTGGATGCCCTGTAGTGCGAGATTTGGATACCGTGTTAAATGAAGCTCGTTTACAAGTGGAGAATAATTTAGTGGATGTAGATAATGTAGATCCTGAAACTTTTGGAGAAAATGGTTTTGAAAGTCCAAGACATTTACTAGAGTGGCTAGAGAACAATCGACCTACGGTAGAACCGGTATTTTCGCATGGAGATTATTGCTTGCCAAATATTTTTTTAGAAGAAGGACAAGTTAGTGGATTTATAGATTTAAGTAGAGCTGGTGTTGGAGATAAATGGAATGATATTGCATTATGTTATAGAAGTTTAAAACATAATTTTTCCGGAATGTATGGTGGAAAAATATACGAAGACTTTAATGCAGATAAGCTGTTTGAATTGCTTGGGATTGAACCTGCTTGGGATAAGATTAAGTATTATTTGTTGTTGGATGAATTATTTTAGTGGATATATTAGTAGAGCATATTTGCTAGAATTATAAGAGAGAAGGTGATTTAATGTTGCAATTTGGAATACCAACCCTTATTGAGAATAGAACCCTTGAGGATAATATCGCTCTTTGTAAGGAGTTAGGATTATCTTTTGTTGAATTGAATATGAATTTTCCAGAATATCAAATTGATAAAATTGAGGATGTCGACTGGTTTTATAAGAAAGCTGATGAGGCAGGGATTTATTATACAATTCATTTAGATGAGAATATGAATATTGCGGATTTTAATCCATTGGTAAGAGATGCATATTTAGAAACAGTGCGCCGTACTATAGAAGTTGCAAAACAATTTGTGACATTAAAAGATAAGTATGGAAAGAAGGAACAACCGTTAATACTTAACATGCATATGCATCATGGAATCTACATTACATTGCCAGATAAGAAGGTGCAAATGTATGAAAGAGATTTTGATGTATATATGGAGTGTATTTCGCAATTCGTAAAATTGTGTGAGGAATGGATTGGAGAAGCAGATATACAGATTGCTATTGAAAATACTAATGGATTTCGTGAGTATGAAAAGAAAGCAATGGATAAAATGCTTCAAAGCAAGTGCTTTGTTTTGACTTGGGATATAGGACATTCAAAGGCGACAAGGGAAATTGACACGCCTTTTATCTGCGCACGTAGGGACAGGTTAAGTCATTTCCATATTCATGATGGCTGCGAAAATCCACCTAAAGATCATTTGGCATTAGGAGATGGTGAAACAGATTTGACAGAACGTTTGAATATGGCAAAAGAGTGTAATGCAAGATGTGTTTTGGAGACGAAGACGATTGAAGCTTTAAAAAGGTCTATGGAGTGGTTGAAGAGTAAAGAATAGAATGTTATTGGAGAAAGATATGATTGGAAAAAAGGTAACGGTAAAAATTGATAGACCGATGGGAAGTTATCATCCAAAGCATAAGGATATATATTATCCTATAAATTACGGATATATAGAAGGAATTATGGCGCCGGATGGAGAAGAGCAAGATGCATATGTACTGGGCGTGGATGAGCCTGTTGAAGAATTTAGCGGAGTCATTATTGCTATTATTCATAGATATGATGATGTGGAAGAAAAGTGGGTTGTTGCACCGGAAAATGTAAGTTTTACTTTAGAAGAAATTGAAAAGCAAGTGCATTTTCAGGAACAGTATTTTAAATCAGAAATAAGAATGTAAGGATAATTGATGGTTTGAGAAAGGTATTACAATGAAGATATTATATGGAACAACAAATAAAGCTAAAATACAAGTGATGAAGAATGCGGTGGAATCATTAGATATAGAACTCATTGGATTAGGGGATATGGATAGTGAATTGCCGAACATAATTGAAAATGGGAAAACTCCTTTAGATAATGCTGAGATTAAGGCAAGGGCGTATTATGAAGCTTTTCATATGCCAGTGTTCTCTTGTGATAGTGGTCTATATTTTGATGAATTGCAAGATGATGAACAACCAGGACTTCACGTACGTCGAGTAAATGGAAAAGAATTAACCGATGATGGGATGATAGAGTATTATGGGAATTTAGCTGAACAGTATGGCGGTAAGATAACAGGGCGATATAGAAATGCTATTTATTTTATATTAGATGAAAATCATCATTACTCTAGTATGGATATGTCAATTGCAACGGAGCCATTTGAGTTGGTAGCAAAGCCGCATTCTAAAAGAGTGGAAGGGTTTCCGTTAGATTCGTTGTCAGTAGATATTACAACCGGAAAGTATTATTATGATTTGGATGTAAAAGAGGTAAGTACGTCTGTGGAAGATGGGCTTCGAAAATTTTTTGAAGGAATCTTGTTAGGAGAAGTTAAATGATTAAAATAATTGATACATTTGTACAAATCAACGATTTGTTTGAAGACGGAAAGTTTATTCTTGATAAATGGAAAACATATATGAATTCAATTTATGATAATGCAGCAAATCTTGTTATTGATGATATGAAAGAATGTTTAGGTAGTGGCGCTTATGTATATGAAAAAGATATTTTGCCAATTATTACTGCGGTTTATAAACATGCTGATTTAGAAATATTACATTCATCATTTTGTAAGGTTACAGAAGGTCTGAATAAAAAGGTAATCGATTGTTTTGGACATGAAGTGGATATTGATATTGTTTTATATGTAGGACTTTGTAATGGAGCAGGATGGGTGACTAATATTAATGGCCGAGATGTTATATTATTAGGAGTGGAAAAAATACTAGAATTAAATTGGCTTGATGAAGCTTCTATGTGTGGTCTTATTTATCATGAATTAGGACATGTGTATCATACACAATATGGTGATTTTAATCAGCAAAGTGATATCAGTGAGCAGAACTTTGTTTGGCAATTGTTCACAGAAGGTATTGCAATGTATTTTGAACAGATTTTAGTTAATGATTTTAATTATTATCACCAAGATAAAAATGGGTGGTTGGAATGGTGCGATAATCATTTGGGCGAAATATTAGCAGATTTTTATAATGATTTAGAGGCAATGACAAAATGTAATCAAAGGTATTTTGGAGACTGGGTATGTTATAATGGTAGAGGCGATGTTGGATATTATCTCGGTACAAAGTTTGTTCAGAGGCTGAATGAGAAATATAGTTTTGAAGAGTTAATAAATTTGAAAATTGATAGAGTGCATCAAGAGTTTATTTCTTTTGCAGAAAGTACAATTTGATAGTGGAGGTGTCTTATGAATATTTATGAAAAATGTCCGATATTAGAAAGTGATAAATTTATAATTAGATTATTTCAAGATGATGATTGTGATGATTTGTTAAAGGTATATAGCGATAAAAATGCATTACCGTTTTTTAATAGTGATAATTGTGATGGCGATAATTTTTATTATGCAACTAAGGAAAGAATGGCTGAGGCCATAGGATTTTGGCATATGGCTTATGAGAATGGTTGGTTTGTAAGACTTTCTGTTGTTGATAAAAAAGTATCAAGTGTAGTTGGAACAGTAGAATTATGTGTGAGAGTTTCAGAAGACAATTTCAACAATATGGGAATTTTAAGAGTGGATGTAAGAAGTGATTATGAACAAGAGGACAAATTATATGATATATTTTCACTTATTACACCAAAGATTGAAGAAATGTTAGGCTGCAAAGGTGTTCTTACTAAGGTACCAATATATGCAGTAGAAAGAATAAAAGCAATACAAAAGGTTGGATTTGCCAAGTCGGAGTATTTTTTAATTGGTAAAACAGGTTATGCGTATGATGGGTATTGGACTTTCAAGTAATTATAGGAATTTAGTAAAGATTAATTTGTGACGAGGAAAGAATTATGAAAATAGCCGTATTATCAGATGTACATGGTAACTATATTGCCTTACAGAAATGTATAGATTATGCCCAATACAAGGGTGTGAATACATTTATTTTTCTTGGCGATTATGTAGGAGAATTAGCATATCCGCAGAAAACAATGGAAATTATATATTCCTTAAAGGAAAAGTATAATTGCTTCTTCGTAAAGGGAAATAAAGAAGATTATTGGCTGGATTATCAGGCGAATGGTGAAATGGGATGGAATGAATGTGATTCGACAACCGGTTCTCTTTATTATACATATAATAATTTGAAACAGAAAGATTTGGAATTCTTTAAGTCGCTTTCACATACAGCAGAGCTAGAATTTGATGGATTTCCATCTATTACAATTTGTCACGGTTCTCCTCAAAAAGTAAATGAAAAGTTATTGCTAAATAATGAAAAAACATTTGCCATAATGGAAGAAAATGCTTCATCGTATATCTTGTGCGGACATTCACACGTACAAGGTAAAATAGAGCATAAGGGTAAAGTTGTTCTTAATACTGGTGCTGTAGGTGTTTCTTTACATGGAGATGGTAAAGCACAGTTCCTGATATTAGAAGGCTCTGAGCAAAAGTGGAATTATGAATTTATCAGTTTGGAATATGATGTAGAAAAGGTTATTGAGGATTTATATATTTCGGGGTTAATGCAGAAAGCACCTGCGTGGTGTAAGGTCTCAGCAAATTTATTGAGAACAGGTGAAGCGTCTCATGGAACAGTGCTTGCGAAGGCGATGGAATTGTGTAGGAATGAATTAGGCGAGTGTAATTGGCCGAATGTTCCGGAGAAATATTGGGATTTGGCAGTAAAAGAGATGATAGGTGAATAAGATTGGAGTACCGGTAAGATTACGTTAGTGTAATTTTATCGTAAGCGCCTAACAATAATGCGTATCCAAAAGCAAATGGGAAATTGGAGTATTTTACTCTAATTTCCCATTTGTGATATTTGCTTTTTTGGAGCATTTTACTCCAATTAGTTTAAACATATATCTTTAACTGCCTTGCTCC
>JBGVKG010000046.1:0-37210 GCA_045123575.1 Lachnospiraceae bacterium | reverse complement strand
AAATTTTCATAGAGAAAGGCACGAAAAAGCGGTCGCCCGAACCTGTTTGACGAAGCTTGCCCATTAATAGGGCAAGCGAGAAGTTGTGCAGGGCGACCATCTAATAATAAGCTCTTCGTGCCTTTCTCGTATGAAAATAGCAAATTCGAAAAAAGCTGTCCTCTTCACACAAACATCTGTAAGTAACACTGTCTGCCTCGACCGTGCACATAAGCGCTTTGTTTCAAGCAGAGCACGTAAGGGAAATTATGCAACCCCTCAATGCACTGAAAAATATGTACAGACAGCCCCGTTGTCTTAGTGTATTAAAAATAGTAAGGGCGTAAAATCGATATATATTTTTCGTAACTTCGGATAATGATAATTATGTGTATGCTAAATTATATAGCTCAATAGGTATATGGCAACTAGGTGGGCAGGGTAATATATATAGAATAGATTTTTTATTCTTGCTTTGCCACGTTTTCCGTTGTACAGAAAGAGTAAGATAATGGATATAAGGCTGTACCATTGGTTATCGGCACCTGTAAGGCATAGTGGTATAAGGGCTAAAGCTGTTGCTATAGCCTTTAGGTTGTCTGGTGCGAAATATATAAAGACAGCTAATAATACGCCCCATATACCAAAATCTATGGCGAAGTCACTGTATGGAGATAATATGCTAGGTAGGTATACGCATACAAATATTACTGTAAGTAAAGTGCCTAATGCCAGTAGACAGCGTAACATATTTGGTTTGTGTATTGCTATGTCTAAAGAGTATATAAGGCATATTGATAATGAGAACGTAACTAAAATACACTGATATAAAGAACCAGTGGCAAAGAAATATACCAGCTGACATACTAGCCCCATAGAGGCTATACATAGAAGGTATCTGGTACGATTCTTGGTATATCGACATCCTTCAGCAATCATATAAGCGAACAAAGGAAAAGCTAGACGACCTATAATACGTAGAAATGGATATTGAGGTAATAGCTCAAGTCCTATGTGGTCTAGTGTCATAGCTATAAGGGCAAATATTTTTAATTGATTGCCAGTAAGGCATTTTATCTTATTCATAGTAAATAATCCTTTCGATAATGAATTCCCTATACAAAAATATAGATTAACTATAGCAAAAGTAATAGATATTAGCAATAAATTAGAGAAGAGAAATAATTTAATTGAAAAAGCTATTGACAAAATCCTATACATAAAATATACTTTGAATGTCAAAATATTTATATATCAAAATTTTGAAACATCAAACAAATTATTTAAACAAAGAAAAAGGAGATTCTAGCTATGTTAGAGAAGATTCAGGAAATCGTTGCAGAGCAGTTAAGCTGTGACGTATCAGCGGTAACAGAGACAACAAGCTTCAAGGAGGACTTAAACGCAGACTCATTAGATTTATTTGAGTTAGTTATGGCTCTTGAAGAGGAATATAACATTGAGATTCCTTCAGAGGACCTTGCACAGTTAAACACAGTTGCAGACGTTATGAACTATCTTGCAGCTAAGGGTGTTAATTAATCTACATATTTAATAGGAGTAAATAGACATGATAGCATATGTATTTCCAGGACAAGGTGCTCAGGTTGTGGGCATGGGAAAGGACTTCTATGAGAAGTCTGAGATAAGTAGAGAGATATACCATCAGGCAACAGAACTTTTAGGTATAGATATGAAGGCTCTTTGCTTTGAAGAAAATGAAAATATCAACATAACAGAGTACACACAGGCAGCTTTACTTACAACTTCTATAGCTATGTTAAAGGAGTTAGAGAAGACAGGTATTAAGCCAGATGTATGTGCGGGCTTAAGTCTTGGTGAATACTGTGCTATGACAGCATCAGGGGTGATGAATTTTGAGGATGCCGTTAAGGCGGTTAGACAAAGAGGTATCTTAATGCAGGAGGCCGTTCCAAACGGAATAGGTGCTATGTCAGCGATTATAGGTTTGGATGGTCAGGTGATTGCAGATATATGTGATACTATTGATGACGTATCAGTAGCTAACTACAACTGCCCGGGACAGATTGTTATAACAGGTAAGAAGGAGGCAGTTGAAGCAGCTAATGTTAAGCTTACAGAGGCAGGTGCAAAGAGATGTGTGATGCTTAATGTAAGTGGACCATTCCATTCAGCTATGCTTGAGGGAGCTGGAGAGGAGCTGTACAAGGTATTAGAAGACGTGGAACTTAATGATTTTACAGTTCCTTATGTAACAAATGTAACAGCTAAGTATGTTACTAATGATAATAAGAATGAAATAAAGGAAATGTTAAAACAACAGGTATCATCATCGGTTTTATGGATACAGAGTGTTGAAGAGATGATGAACAATGGTGTGGATACATTTATTGAGATAGGACCAGGTAAGACTTTAACAGGCTTCATAAAGAAGATTGCAAAGGCTGCTGGCAAAGAAGTAACTACATATAATGTTGAGAAATATGACGATATTGAAACAGTGGCAAGTTTGTTAAAAACAATATCATAGGAAGGAAACTTAATAATCTACCCATAAGGTAGAAAAACAAGCAAAAGGGTAGAAAAAGAGGAAGAGGTAGACCAGAAAATCTACCTATAAGGTGAAAAAATAAGCAAAAGGGCAGAAAAAAGGGAAGAAGTAGACCAGAAAATCTACCCATAAGTTAGAAAAACAAGTAAAAGGGCAGAAAAAAGGGAAGAAGTAGACCAGAAAATCTACCCATAAGTTAGAAAAATAAGTAAAAGGGCAGAAAAAAGGGAAGAAGTAGACCAGAAAATCTACCTATAAGCTAAAAAAACAAGCAAAAGGGTAGAAACAGGAAGGAGCAAAACTATGTTTAAAGATAGAGTAGCCATAGTAACAGGTGCCGCAAGAGGAATTGGCAAGGGAGTTGCCCTTCGTCTAGCATCACAGGGCGCAACAGTAGTAGTTAATTATGCTGGCTCGGAGGCGGCAGCAAATGAGGTAGTAGATATTATTAAGGCAAATGGTGGAGAAGCTTTTGCTTATAAGTGTAATGTAGCTGACTATGTGGCAGTAGAGCAGATGGTTGCAGATGTGGTAGAAAAGTACGGCAGAGTAGATATACTTGTTAATAATGCTGGCATAATAAAGGATAATCTCATCCTAAAGATGACTGAGCAGGATTTTGAGGATGTTATAAATGTAAACCTAAAGGGAGCATTTAATGGTATCAAAGCAGTGACAAAGCAGATGATGAAGCAGCGTTACGGCCGTATCATCAATATGTCAAGTGTAGTAGGTGCTATGGGTAATGCTGGTCAGGCAAATTATTGTGCATCTAAGGCTGGTGTAATAGGTCTTACAATGTCATCAGCTAGAGAACTTGCTGCTAGAAATATTACAGTAAATGCAGTAGCACCAGGTTTTATAGATACAGATATGACAAAGGTTCTGCCGGATGCTGTTAAGGATGCATTGTTGGCACAGATACCAGCAAAGAAGCTAGGAAATACAGAGGATATTGCCAATGCGGTAGAATTCCTTGCAAAGGAAGAGTCAGCTTATATAACAGGTCAGGTTATCCATGTAAATGGCGGCTTATATATGTAAAAGTCACAGGGAAAGTAAAGAGGAGAAAAAATGAGACGAGTAGTAGTTACAGGATTAGGTGCAGTGACACCTATTGGTATAGGCGTAGATAATTTTTGGAATGGCATAAAGGAAGGTAAGGTGGGCATATCAACTATCAACAAATTTGACCCATCTGATTATAAGGCAAAGGTAGCAGGTCAGATAGATGATTTCGATGCAAAGGAATATATGGACCCAAAGGCGGCTAAGAGAATGGATAGATTCTGTCAGTTTGCAGTGGCAGCAGCTAATGAAGCTGTAAAGGATGCGGCTCTTGATATGGAGAAGGAAGACCCATATATGGTAGGTGTTTCCATTGGTTCTGGTATCGGAAGTCTTAATGTAATTCAGAATGAGCATAACAAGCTCAATGAAAAGGGACCAGGTAGAATGAATCCTCTAACAATACCTATGATGATATCAAATATGGCAGCAGGCAATGTTTCTATCGCATTGGGAGCAAAGGGTAAGTCACTTAATGTAGTAACAGCATGTGCAACAGGAACTCACAGCATAGGAGAGGCCTACAGAAGTCTTCAGTGTGGCGATGCAGACGTTATGATAGCTGGTGGTACAGAAAGCTGTATAGCTGAGATCGGTGTAGGTGGATTTGCAGCACTTACAGCTCTTAGCACTACAGAGGACCCTATGGATGCTTGTAAGCCATTTGATAAAGATAGAAATGGTTTCATTATGGGAGAGGGAGCAGGTGTTGTTATATTAGAGACACTTGAACACGCACAAGCAAGAGGTGCAAAGATATATGCAGAGCTTGTTGGATATGGAGCTACATCTGATGCATACCATATTACTTCACCAGCAGAGGATGGTTCTGGTGCGGCTAGAGCTATGACAAATGCTATGAATGAGGCGTGTGTAAAGCCTTCGGATATAGATTATATTAACGCTCATGGAACAAGCACACATCACAACGATTTATTTGAGACAAAGGCTATTAAGTTAGCGTTAGGCGAAGATGCTTACAATGTTAAGATAAACAGTACAAAGTCGATGGTAGGACATTTACTTGGTGCAGCAGGTGCAGTTGAGTTTATTACATGTGTTAAGTCTATTGAAGATAGTTATGTTCATCAGACAGTAGGATTAAAGGAAACAGAGGAAGAGATGGACCTTGACTATTGTATGGGTAGTGGTGTGAATATGCCAGTTAATTATGCTCTTACAAATTCGCTTGGATTTGGTGGTCATAATGCAACACTTCTTGTAAAGAAGTATCAGGCGTAAATAAATAGATATAGTCATATATATGGCGGAAACGGAGAATATTATGGAATTTAATCAGATAGTAGAATTGATTAAGGCTGTTTCAGATTCAAATGTTACTTCATTTAAGTTAGAGGAAGGAGATAGCGTTATCTCTATTAAGACTGGCGAGAATAATCAGCCACAGATAGTACAGATGCAAGCACCTATAATGCCAGCTATGCAGACACCTGTGGTGCCAACACAGGTGGTAGCTTCAGAGATGGTTGCAACACAGCCTAAAGCTGTGGTAGAATCAGTGGAGACAGCTACCGTGACAAATAAAAATATTAAGACAGTTACATCACCACTTGTTGGTACATTTTATAGTGCACCATCACCAGATGCGGCACCTTTCATATCTGTAGGAGATACAGTTAAAAAGGGACAGGTAATCGGTATTGTAGAGGCTATGAAGCTTATGAATGAAATCGAGAGTGAGCAGGATGGCGTTGTTACAGAGATAATGGTCAACAATGGGGATATGGTTGAGTACGGTCAGGTGTTAGTAAAGGTTTCGTAGTATAAACAACCAGTCAGAGAAAGGAAGTAATATTATGTTAGGTATCAAGGAAATACAGGAAATCATTCCACACAGACATCCATTTTTGCTTGTAGATAAGATAGAGGAGTTAGAGCCAGGCAAGAGAGCAGTGGGATATAAGGCAGTTAGCTTTAATGAGCCATATTTTGCGGGACATTTCCCAGAGGAACCAGTTATGCCAGGTGTATTACAGGTAGAAGCATTGGCACAGGTTGGTGCAGTTGCGGCACTTAGCAGCGAAGAGTTTAAGGGAAAGACAGTTTACTTTGGCGGTATCAATTCATGTAAGTTTAAGAAAAAGGTCGTGCCAGGTGACGTATTAAGACTTGAGTGCGAGATGGTTAAGGTAAAGGGGCCAATAGGTATTGGTAAGGCAACAGCTACAGTAGACGGAAAGGTTGCTGTTATAGCAGAGCTTACATTTGTTATTGGATAGCTAGACCAAAATTGCGGAGCAATTTTGCTGAGAAACGTAGATAGAAAGAAAGTTGGAAAAGGTCAGATGTTTAGTAAAATTCTTATAGCAAACCGCGGTGAAATAGCGGTGCGTATAATCAGAGCATGTAGAGAATTGGGTATAAAAACTGTTGCAGTTTATTCTGAAGCAGATGCAGAAGCTCTACATACACAGTTGGCAGATGAGGCAATATGTATAGGACCAGCGCCATCATCTATGAGTTATCTTAATATGGAGAGAATAATCAGTGCCACTACGGTTACAGGAGCACAGGCTATTCATCCGGGCTTTGGATTTTTATCTGAGAACAGTAAATTTGCAAAGATGTGTGAGAAATGTAATATAACATTTATAGGACCTAGTGCAGAGCTTATAGATAAGATGGGTAATAAGTCAGAGGCTAGAAGTACTATGATAGCTGCCGGAGTACCAGTTACACCAGGTACAACTGAACCTGTGTATGATGCAAAGGTAGGTCATAAGATAGCTGATGAGATGGGTTATCCAGTTATCGTTAAGGCGTCATCTGGTGGTGGCGGAAAAGGTATGAGAATAGTGGAGTCGTCGGAGGAATTCGAGGTAAACTTTAACACTGCTCAAAGAGAGTCGGTTAATGCCTTTAGCGACGATACTATGTATATAGAGAAGTATATTGAAAGTCCTAGACATATTGAGTTTCAGATATTGGCAGATAGCCATGGAAATGTGGTACATCTCGGAGAAAGAGATTGTTCTATTCAAAGAAAGCACCAAAAGATGATAGAAGAGTCACCTTCTGTAGCTATAGATGAAAAGCTTAGAAGTGAAATGGGTGAGACTGCCGTAAAGGCTGCAAAGGCAGTAGGTTATGTCAGTGCAGGTACAATAGAGTTTCTGTTAGACAAGAATGGACAGTTTTATTTTATGGAAATGAACACTCGTATACAGGTGGAGCATCCTGTAACAGAGATGGTCACAGGTATAGACTTGATAAAGGAGCAGATTCGTATAGCAGAGGGCTTAGAGCTATCTGTTAAGCAGGAGGATATCAAGGTTAACGGTCACGCTATAGAGTGTCGTATAAATGCGGAGAATCCAGCCAAGAATTTTATGCCTTGCCCAGGAATTATTACAAATATTCATTTTCCGGGTGGAAATGGCGTGCGTGTGGATTCTGCTATATATAACGGATATAAGATTCCACCAACATACGATTCTATGATATGTAAGATAATCGTTCATGATAAGGATAGAACTGCAGCTATAAATAAGATGCAGTCAGTGTTAGGTGAGCTGGTTATAGAGGGAATTGAGACAAATATAGACTTCCAATTCGACCTTATAGGTAATGAGAAGTTTAGAAGTGGAGACATCAATACTCATTTTATACATGATGAGTACGGATTGTAGGAGATTAAGTCATGGCATTAAGGGAAATGTTTAAGAAAACTACATATATATCTATACAGAGAAGTCAGGAGCTAAAGGAAGAACGCACAGTAAATGCTACAGATAATGTTCCAGAAGGGCTATGGATGAAGTGTGGTAATTGTGGAGAGGCAGTGTACACAGAAGATGTGGAGGCTAATAACCATGTATGTCCAAAATGCGGATATAATTTTAGAATAGGCGCATGGCAAAGGATAGAGATGGTTGTAGATAAGGGAAGCTTTGTAGAGTGGGATAATGAGCTTACAACAAGCAATCCTCTGAATTTTCCAGGTTATGTAGAGAAATTAAAGGTACTTAAAGAAAAGACTGAACTAAGCGAGGCTATTATCACAGGAGAGGGTACTATTCACGGCCAGAGAACGGCTATAGGAGTGTGTGACTCAAGATTTCTCATGGGAAGTATGGGAGAGGTAGTAGGAGAGAAGATAGTTAGACTAGTTGAGGCTGCTACTGTTAATGAGCTACCAGTAGTTATATTCTGCTGTTCTGGTGGTGCTAGAATGCAGGAGGGTATAGTTTCGTTGATGCAGATGGCTAAGACATCACAGGCTATAAAGAGACATAATGATAAAGGTTTACTGTATGTTTCTGTATTGACAGACCCTACAACTGGCGGTGTTACAGCGAGTTTTGCAATGCTTGGAGATATTATACTAGCAGAGCCGGGAGCACTTATAGGATTTGCTGGCCCTAGAGTTATAGAGCAGACCATCGGTCAGAAGTTGCCAGAAGGCTTTCAACGTGCAGAATTTTTGCTTGAGAAGGGCCTCATAGATGGTATCGTAAAGCGTCGTGAACTTAGAGAAACGCTTAGCGAGATTATCAGAATGCATACAACTAAGACTGATAAGATTAATACTTACGAGCATTATGTAAAAAAGAATGTGCCTGTAAATGCCATACCTTTAAAAAATAATGATACAGTAAGCTGTTGGAACAAGGTACAAATATCTCGTTCAGCAGAAAGACCAACAGCACTTGACTATATAGGCATTATATTTAAGGATTTTATAGAACTTCACGGTGATAGAGCTTTCCGTGATGATGGCGCTATTGTTGGAGGTATAGCTACTATTGGTGGTAAGCCGGTGACAGTTATAGGACAGCAAAAGGGCAAGAACACAAAGGACAATATACTTAGAAATTTCGGTATGCCGAATCCAGAAGGATACAGAAAGGCACTTCGACTAATGAAGCAGGCGGAGAGATTTAACAGACCGATTATATGTTTCGTAGATACACCAGGAGCATTTTGTGGTATAGAAGCAGAGGAGAGAGGTCAGGGAGAGGCTATTGCCAGAAACCTTTATGAGATGTCAGGCCTGACAGTTCCAGTTCTTACTATAGTTATCGGTGAAGGTGGTAGTGGCGGAGCATTGGCACTGGCCGTTGGCAATGAGGTGTGGATGCTTGAGAATTCAACATATTCTATCTTGTCACCAGAAGGTTTTGCATCGATTCTTTGGAAGGATGCAAAGAGAGCGTCAGAGGCTTCAGAGGTAATGAAGATAACAGCTAGGGATTTAAAGGAGCTTGGTATAATAGAACGTATTATTCCTGAGCCAGAGGTAGTATCAGAAAGCAATATCAGCGATATAGCAGGCTTTATGAAGGGATATATAAAGGAATTTTTAGCGCTGTATAGGGATAAGACTAAGGATGAAATCCTAGAGCAAAGATATAATAGATTTAGAAACTTCTAAGGTTATAGAAGAGATGGAAGGAAATTGGCTAGTTAGTCAATTTCCTTTTTTATATTATAGGAAAGCTCTACAAACTTCCCTATAATATAAAAAACGCGACCCTAAGGATTGCACTGTGCAGAGAATCTTATTTAGAACCTTATAACTGTAAAAATATTGTAAATTTTTCAAATTAATGTTTACAAAATAGGAAAAATTCAATAGTATTAATGTGTAGGAGTTTGTGCAATTTTTGTTGAAATACAGGAATTGTATGATATTGCAGGAGGTTAAAAAAGTAAGAATGTTAGCGTACATTGTGGAAGACTCACAGGATATTACGGAGGTAGAGCGATTTGCCTTAGAAAATGCAGGTTTTGAGGTAAATGCATTTTCAAATAGCAAGGATTTTTTTCAGGCATTAACAAGTAAAAAGCCAAATCTTATAGTACTAGATATAATGCTAGATGGTGAGAATGGATTTAGTGTTCTAGAAAAGATTAAATCTTATGCCGAATATCGTTTTATACCGGTTATGATGGTTTCTAGCTGTGATGCAGAAGCAGATAAGATAAAGGGATTAGACACTGGTGCAGATGATTATTTAGTTAAGCCATTTGGAATACCAGAGTTTGCATCTAGAGTAAAGGCACTTATGAGACGTCAAGGAGCATCTAATGCTTCTGAGACTATGAATATAGGCAACATATGTATTGATGTGCTTAAAAGAGAGGTTACAGTTGAAGGAATAATTTGCAACCTTACATATAAAGAGTATGAATTGCTTAAATATCTAGCAGTAAATAAGGGTATAGTATTATCTAGAGATAAGATAATGGAGATGGTTTGGGGCTTTGATTTTCAGGGAGAGTCGAGAACCGTTGATATGCATATAAAGACTTTAAGACAGAAACTGGGAACGCACGGAGAACTTATCAAAACAGTGAGAAATGTTGGATATAAGCTTGCATAAGAATATAGCTTTTTATGTAGCGAAGCAATCAAACCTAATGGCATCAAGGTCTGCTGATATGGACAGTTAGACGAAAGGAAGACTAATATGGAAAAAATGTATGATATGGCAGAAAAACCAGAGCGAGTTATCTTGGTTGCAGTCAGCGATGGAGATGAGAATAAGGTAAATGAGTCCTTAGATGAGTTAGCTGAGTTAGTAGCTACGGCTGGAGCAGAGACTGTAGGAAGAATGACTCAAAATAGAGAGAAGATACATCCAGGTACTTACATTGGTAAGGGGAAAATAGAAGAACTAAAGCTATATATAGAGTCTATGGAGGCGACAGGTATTGTATGTGATGATGAGTTATCACCAGCCCAGCTTAAGAATCTAGAGGATGAGCTCGATACTAAGATAATGGATAGAACATTGGTTATCTTGGATATATTTGCAGGCAGAGCTTTGACACGGGAGGGTAAGATACAGGTAGAGTTAGCCCAGCTTAAATATCGTTCGGCTAGACTTGTAGGCCTTAGAAGTTCACTTTCAAGATTAGGTGGCGGTATAGGAACTAGAGGACCAGGTGAAAAGAAGCTTGAGATAGACAGAAGACTTATACAGGACAGAATAGCTGCCCTTAAGGCAGATGTAGAAGAGCTTGAGAAACATAGAACTTTGGCTAGAGATAAGCGTAGCAGAAATTCGGTGCCAGTAGTAGCGATAGTTGGATATACCAATGCGGGTAAGTCAACACTACTTAATAAGTTGACAGATGCAGGCATATTGGCAGAGGATAAGCTATTTGCAACTCTCGACCCTACTACTAGAAATTACAAGCTGCCATCAGGTCAGGAGATATTGCTTACTGATACAGTTGGATTTATAAGAAAACTGCCACATCATCTTATAGACGCATTCCGTTCTACATTGGAGGAGGCTAAGTATGCAGACATTATATTGCATGTAGTAGACTCGTATAATCCACAGATAGATGCACAGATGGAGATAGTATATGATACACTTGACCATCTAGGAGTTATAGATGGAAATAAGCCTATTATAACATTCTTTAACAAGCAGGATAAGTTCGAGGGAGACAAGCCTGTGCTTAAAGATTTAAAAGCCGACCATGTGGTGTACGGCTCTGTATGGCAGAATGTGGGCATTGACAATCTGGTAGAGACCATTGAAAATATACTAAGCGAGCGTAGCTTATATATCGAGCATATATTCCCATATAGTGATGCAGGCAAGCTACAGCTTATAAGAAAGTATGGTCAGCTTATATCAGAGGAATATGTGGCTGAGGGTATTGCTATTAAGGCAAATGTATCAGCTGAAGTCTATGGACAGTTGGGATTTAAGGTAGATAAGGGCGAAGAATGGTAAAAATATCTTAATGTAGGATATGAATTATATAAAGGCAGGTAACTTAATGACTTATATAGTCGGAAGGTGAGGTGTCGTTATGAAGGTTAGTAGAATAACAGATTTAATAAAAAGGTATAAGACCATAAATCTATGGATTATATGTGTGGTATTTTGTTCGGTTATACTGTGTATTGGTGATTCGGTTGTAGCAGACAATAAAAGTCAGATATCAGACTTAGAGGATGAGATAACAGCCAACGAAAAGAAGTATAAAGAAATACAGGATAAATTAGATGCACTAAATAAGTCAAAGGATGATTTGGAAGCATATATCACAAAACTTAATACCACTTATGATACTATTCAGGCGGTCATAGATGATCTGGATATGCAGATAGCTACTAAGGCTATTGATATAGAGGAGGCTGACAAGTCTGTAAAGGAACTGGAGACAGAGATAGCAGTTCAATATGAGCAGATGAAGCTAAGAATCCAGTATATATATGAGTCGGACAGTATGAGTATGGAAAATATATTATTGTCTACAAAAAATATAGGTGATATGCTTGAAAAAATAGAGTATGTATCAACTATAATGGAGTACGACAGAAACCAACTAAAAGATTATCAGAATAATTTTGTATCTGTTGAGCTTCTTAGAACAAATCTGCAAAAGGAACAGGATGAACTGTTGGCATTAAAAGAACAACAAAATGTGCAGGTAGCGAATCTGGATACAATGATGGCAGAGGCTAGTAAAAATATAGCCAATCATACAGAACAGATAGAGCAGGCAATAGCTACAGCAGAGAAGATAGAAAAAGAGATAGAGGATGCTGAAAATACTGTAGAAAAGCTTAAGGAAGAGGAGGAACGCCGTAAGCAAGAGGAAGCTAATAAGAATAATAGCAATAACGGAAGTGCTACTAATAAGATACCATATCAGCAATTGGATGGTGATATAAAACGAATGGCAGCTATCATCTGGTGCGAAGCTAGAGGAGAGAGCTATGAAGGACAGGTGGCAGTAGGAACTGTCGTTATGAACCGAGTAGAAAGCCCTAGATTCCCTAATACAATCGAAGGTGTTATAAGCCAGAAAGGTCAGTTCTCCCCATATAAGAGTGGCAAGTATGCATTGGCATTATCCTTAGAGAATATGCAGCAGTCCTGCATAGATGCGGCTGTAGAAGTTATTACAAAAGGAACACGTTTGGGTAATTGGCTTTTCTTCCGTATGAAAAATGGAATTATCAAGGGAGACATTATAGGGTGTCATGTGTTTTACTAAAAGTTAAAAAGATAAGTATCCAACTGTTATAGCTTGACAAATATCCATAAAATGTATAGAATAAACACGTTGTTAAATATATAAAACCAAGGAAGAGGAGTACTAAGAGTATCCCATGTTTCAGAGAGCTGCCGTTAGGTGCGAGGCAGTACAGCAGGACTCCCAACTCGCCTCAGAGGTCTTTAGGTGAAGGTAACCTTAGTTGCGAAGCAACTCAGGTTGGATTGACAGAAACAGAAATTGTTTGTGACAATGTTCAGTAGTCTAAAGCGGGCATTCCCGTTACAGAATCCAAAAGAGCGTGTGTTTACACACGAAATAGAGTGGTACCGCGATATATTCGTCTCTATGTGTCATTGACACATAGAGATTTTTTCATTATTACGCCATAACACAATACTCATTTATGGCATTTTCATAATCCGGTACTGGTCATTATGTATATGCAGCATTTTGGTAATTAGTTATAAGATTTATCATTGCGCAAGACATTAGTGTATCTTAGTGTTTTGTGAGGTGGTAGCAATTCAGCAACACGATGTTGCTGGAAGGTCCATCCGAGCCATGGATGGCGAGTATGGACCGGTTGCGTGAATAGAGAAAGTGTAAATCAAAACACTTAGATAAACTTATGTCTGTAGCACTAGATAAATATTGTAACTAATTATCAAAATAGCTGGAATAGATAAAGAAAGGTAAGGAAAAGAAAATGTCAGAAATGTACAACCACAAAGTAGTCGAGAAAGCATGGCAGAAGGTTTGGGACGATGAAAAAGCATTCGAGGTAGGCACAGATTATACAAAGCCTAAGTTCTATGCTCTCGTAGAGTTCCCATACCCATCAGGACAGGGACTTCACGTAGGACATCCACGTCCATATACAGCCCTTGATATCGTAGCTAGAAAGAGAAGAATGCAGGGTTACAATGTTCTTTATCCAATGGGATGGGATGCATTCGGTCTTCCAACAGAGAACTATGCTATCAAGAACAAGATTCATCCAAAGATTGTAACAAAGAACAATGTAGAGAGATTTAAGGCACAGCTTCATTCTCTTGGTTATTCATTTGACTGGGAGAGAGAGATAAATACAACTGATCCAGATTATTATAAGTGGACACAGTGGATATTCCTTAAGCTTTTCAAGGCTGGTCTTGCATACAAGAAGGAGATGCCTATCAACTGGTGTACAGAGTGTAAGGTAGGTCTTGCTAATGAGGAAGTTGTAGGTGGTGCATGTGAGAGATGTGGAGCACCAGTAGTTCGTAAGGTTAAGAGCGAGTGGATGCTTAAGATTACAGAGTACGCTGATAAGCTTATTAACGACCTCGATGATGTTGACTATATCGAGAAGGTAAAGGTATCACAGAAGAACTGGATAGGCCGTTCTGAAGGTGCAGAGGTTGACTTCTGTATCAAAGATAAGGAAGACAAGCTTCGTGTATATACAACTAGACCAGATACATTATTTGGTGCTACATATATGGTAGTATCACCAGAGCATCCAATCATCGACAAGTACAAGGATGAGATAAAGAATATTGATGCTCTTATGGAGTACAGAGATATGGCTTCTAGAAAGTCAGATTTTGAGCGTACAGAGCTTGCTAAGGATAAGACAGGTGTATGTATAGATGGTTTATGTGCTATCAATCCTGTAAATGGTAAGGAGATACCTATCTGGATATCTGACTATGTTCTGATGAGCTACGGTACAGGTGCTATTATGGCTGTTCCTGCTCATGATGACAGAGACTGGGAGTTCGCTAAGAAATTCTCTCTTCCAATGATACAGGTAGTAGCTGGTAAGGATGGAGAGGTAGACATAGATGCAGCAGCATTTACAGATGTGGCTACAGGCGTTATGATTAACTCTGAGTTCTTAAATGGACTTGAGGTTAAGGATGCAAAGATTAAGATAATAGAGTTCCTTGAGGAAAAGGGTATCGGTACAAAGAAGGTTAACTTCAAGCTTCGTGACTGGGTATTCTCAAGACAGAGATACTGGGGAGAGCCTATTCCAATCATAGAGTGTGAGAAGTGCGGATATGTACCAGTAGATGAGAGTCAGTTACCACTTGAGTTACCAGAGGTAGAGAGCTATATGCCTACAGATAGCGGTGAGTCTCCACTTGCAGCTATGACAGATTGGGTAAATGTTAAGTGTCCATGCTGTGGTGGCGATGCTAAGAGAGAGACAGATACTATGCCACAGTGGGCAGGTTCATCATGGTATTTCCTTAGATATACTGATCCAAAGAATACAGAGGCACTTGCAAGTAAGGAAGCTCTTGATTACTGGTTGCCAATAGATTGGTACAACGGAGGTATGGAGCATACAACACTTCACCTTCTTTACTCAAGATTCTGGCATAAGTTCCTCTATGATAATGGCGTAGTACCTACAAAGGAGCCATATCAGAAGAGAACATCACATGGTATGATCCTCGGCGAGAATGGCGAGAAGATGTCAAAGAGCCGTGGAAATGTAGTTAATCCAGATGATATCGTAAATGAGTACGGTGCAGATACACTTCGTACTTACGAGATGTTTATCGGTGCCTTCGACCTTAGTGCGTCTTGGTCAGAGGACGGTGTTAAGGGCTGTCGTCGTTTCCTTGAGAGAGTATGGAAGTTACAGGATCTCGTAGTAGATGATATGGGCTACTCTAAGGATATGGAGACAAAGATGCATCAGACTATCAAGAAGGTGTCAAATGACTTCGAAAGCCTTAAGTACAATACAGGTATAGCTGCTATGATGGCTCTTATCAATGACTTTTACAAGAAGAATGCGGTGACAAAGGGTGAGTTCAAGACTCTTATCACACTTCTTAACCCTGTTGCACCTCATATAACAGAGGAACTTTGGAACGTAATGGGATTTGAGGGTAGATTATATCAGGCAACATGGCCAGAGTATGATGAGGCTAAGACTGTTGAGAGTACAGTTGAAATCGCTGTTCAGATAAACGGTAAGACAAAGGCGACTCTTATGATAGAGAAGGATGCTGACAAGGATGCTGTTATCGCCAAGGCTAAGGAAGAAATAGCAGACAAGCTTACAGGAAATGTGGTTAAGGAAATCTATGTTCCTGGACGTATCGTGAACATAGTTATGAAGTAAATAGTATATATTTGAGTATAAGACTACAAAAGGTAGTTCTAATTCAAAAAAGTAATCGTGGCTGTTAGATGGCTACGTGATAGTCTCCACGGCTTAAGAAGGTTTTGATTTTGGCCGTGGAGATTGTTATTATAATTTTATTTTTAAGATTATAAGTTTGCTTATGGCTTCGAATAATGTGGTATATACGCAAAATCGAGGGAATAGTCAAACTTACAATAATATGCAATCGTGCACATTCTCGCACAGCGAGAGTGATTTACGGTTTGCGGGGTGGTAAAACCTAGTCCCAATTTTGTAGAATAACAAGTGTCAAGGCTAGCAGACATAGGGCTAGAGATAGTCCGATATAACCAAAAGGTAATTTAGAAAATTTACAAGATGAATATTAGGAGGATAATAAGATGGAAAAGAAAACCATCGGGCAATTTATTGCAACATTAAGAAAAGCTAATGGAATGACACAAAGGCAGTTGGCAGAGAGACTAAATGTATCAGATAAGGCAGTCAGCAGATGGGAGAGAGATGAAAGCGCTCCTGATTTGACACTTATACCAGTTTTGGCTGAGGTGTTTGGAGTAACTTCTGATGAAATATTAAGGGGTGAAAGAAAAAATATTGAGGCTGAGGATAATATAAGGTATATAGAGAAGACAGAAAAACAGGTTGCACATATGATGAATAGTGTGAGGCATAAGCTACGTATTCAAAGTCTAATCTCTGTATGTATTGCTATTGTAGGTTTGATAGTAGCTATGTTATGTAATTTTGCATTTTATCGTGCAAGCCTTGGATTTTATTTGGCATGTGCATTTTATCTTATAGCAGCTGTATGTGAAACAGTATTTGTAATGCAGGCATTTAATAGTATTGGCAATAGTGAATATGCTGATGGTCAAATCGGGATATGCAAAAGACGTATGTTAGGCAATGTAGAATATGTGTATTCAACTATTGTGATAGTATTTTCATTTACCATTCCGTTGATAGTTTTTGTATGGAATGCATATGAGGGCTTGCAGTTTGATTTCTGGTTTATGCATGCTGTAGCTTATGCAGCTATGGCTATAGTTATATGTATGACTGTTATTATTTTTATCAATAGATATATGACTTATAAGCTTGGATTAAGTGAAGAGGATATGGCCAAGGAGATAAAGCTTTTTAAATGTAGAAGAAAGTATTTTTTTGTAGGTCTTATATTGTCATTGATGTTAATTGGTGGTAAGGCATTGATACAAGATTTAGAACTATCGGATTTCGCTCGTGGAAAAACATTTACGAAGTTACCTGACTATATAGAATATATGGAAACTCCAAGTAATGAATACATAGAAGAAAACGATTCTTTAATAGATTGGTTATTAGGGCTAGGAAACGATTCTTATGACTATGTAATTGAAGAAGAATTTAATTCAGAAAGCCATATTATCCAAACAGAAGATGAGTATGGCCGTGAACAGGAAATTGGATTTGTATATGCAGCAGATGGAACAGTAATGGCAAAATTTATATGGAGAAATAAATCGGTAGTAGAAGAAAAATATGAATGGGATGGTAATACGATAAAGTCTATCACTGTTTATACAAGGATTGATATTCAAAAGGGAACAGCGATGATGGAACTTCTTAACAATGTCATAATGGTGCTATTAATTGTTGAGCTTATTACTGTGACATTATTATATAAGAAGAAAAAAAGTAAGTGTGTTGTATAGTTTTTACGAAATAAACTAATATGGATATAAAGAAGAGGACTCTTTGACTAAAAAGTCAAAGAGTTTCTTTTTTTGCATAAAATAAGTAATATGATATTGACATATAATATTATACGTTGTATAGTATAAAAGTAAACAATATTATACAACATATAATATTATATAAAAATAAAGTAGCAGAAAGGAGTAATGCTATGGTATTTCAGTTAGGCTCAGCCTTACTTGATTCATGCGTGCTAGCTGTTTTGGACAGGGGAGATACATACGGATATGTGCTTACACAGAATGTAAAGTCTGTTATAGATATATCGGAATCTACCCTATATCCAGTGCTTAGGCGACTACAGAAAGATGGTTTTTTGATTACATATGATCAACCATATCAAGGTAGAAACAGGAGATATTATCATATAACTGAGGCTGGGAAAATAAGATTAGGGTTTTATAAGAGAGAATGGCAACAGTATAAGGACCAGATAGAAAATATTTTTGTAGGCAGAGATATTAAAAGTGAAGCTGCTTGCGAGATAGGAGGATTAGAGGATGAATAAGAATGAATATTTGAATATGCTTTCTCAAAGATTATCCGTACTTCCAGCGGAAGAATATAGCAACACAATGCAATATTATACAGAGTATTTTGAGGATGCAGGAGTAGAAAATGAAAATGCAGTTATAGAAGAGCTTGGTGATGTAAATCAGCTAGCAGAACGTATATTGAAGGAAAATGGATATACACCAGATATGAATGCTACATATCAGCAGTCAGCATGTCAACAGCCTACATATCCGCAATCGGCATATCAGCAACCTGTATATCAACAACCTTCGTATCAGCAGTCAACATATCAACAACCGATATACCAGCAACCAGTGTATAGACAAGATGTTTCACAAAAGCCACAGATACCTACTGGTATTAAAGTACTGCTGGCAATAGTTACATTCCCACTTTGGGTAGTATTTATTTCTCTTATATTTAGCTTTGGTGTAGTATCGGTAGTATGTTTTGCATGTTCAATTTTCGTGATTATAGCAGGTGTTAGTGTGATGGCAACATATGTTGGAACTGGATTTGCGTGTATAGGTGCTGGTTTTATCCTCATAGCCGTAGGTATAGGATTTCTCATAGCATCAAAGGGTATTAGTATGGGAATGAAATGCTCCTTTAATGCAATCTTTAAGCGAAATGCAGTAAATAGTTAGGGAAATGAGGTGGATATAATGAGTAGATTTTATAAAGTAGCAGGTATTATAGCAGGTATTGCTTTTGGTATCGGATTGTTGTTCCTTATGATAGGTGTAGCGTTTGGTGCACACAGCACTATCGTACTTACTAAAAAAGGTTTTTTTGTAAGAGACACTACGCAAAAGTGGCAGTACACCAATATGGAGATGGAGTCATTTAAGAATATAGATATAGATATTGAGCTAGCTGAAGTCCATGTTATAGAAAGTGAAACAGAACATTTTGGTATAAGCTTTGATTTGACAGGAAGTGAAGATGATTACACATTTTCAACTGAAAATGGAACAGTGACCCTTGAGAGTGAGGTATCTACTAAGCAGTTTGCTATCAATCTTTTTGGAATGACACAGACATCAACAGATGTAGTATATATATCTATTCCAAAGGGAGTATCGCTAGATGATATATCTATTGAAAGTAAAGTAGGAGATATAGAGATAAACATACCTGGTGGGGCTAAGAGTGTAAATGTAACTGCTGACGTAGGAGCGATACATATAACTGGTGGAGAGTATGAACGTTTAAATCTATCAGCAAATGTAGGCGACATAGATGTAGATAATGTAGAAGTTACAAAAAATATAAAGGCAGTAGCGGATGTAGGTGGGGTATCTATATCAGGTAAATTGCAATGTGATATGAATGTACATGCAGATGTAGGAAGTGTAAACATTAAAACACATTGTGCAAAAGAAATGTACAGATATAAAGTTGAAGCCGATTTGGGTGAAGTGGTGATATTTGGACAAGATAAGAGTGGTATAGATAATGCTGTCGTGGGTAGTCCAGAAGGTGCGAAATATCTAATAGAAGTTGAAGCATCAGTTGGTAGTGTGAAAATTACAAGCACTATAAAGTAAATAAAACAGACTGAAACAAAGATATAATATAACTATATTAAATATAAAAGCAACTATAACAAATATTTATATATACATTTATAATTTATAAAATAACTAAAAATTTCAAAATACAACTATAATTACTGATTTTTAAGTATATAAGTGATTTAAAGGGTTGTAGACAGCAAAAAAACAAGTAGCATTGAATTATGTCAAAGCTACTTGTTTTTGTTTTAAATATCTTATATCTGATATGGTGCGACCATAAAGTTATTCTTTGTAGAATGCTTAATCTTGTATAAAGTTGCATCAGCACGCTTAAGTGCATTATTTATATCATCACCTGATGTAACATGAGGAGCCATAGCAATACCAATGCTGGCAGATACAATCTTTTCAGGTGGTATAGTTACATTTCTACCTAACAACTCGCTAATTTCTTCCTGATAACCCTTGTGAGAATGCATCTCATCTAGAAGGTTACTAGCTATTTTAGAACACTGAACGGAATCGCAATCCTTCATAACAATAAGGAATTCGTCACCACCAAAACGTACTGCAAAGCCATTATCTGAAGCAGCAGCTTTTAATGAAGCGGCAATGTTTTTTAGGATAAGATCTCCTACATCATGTCCGAAGGTATCATTATAGAATTTGAAATTATCAAGGTCTATATATAGGATAGCCATATCTAGACGAGTACCGTTTTCGTTAGCATCCTGAATATATTTATCTACATATCCATAGAAACCATCTCTGTTTAGAAGAGAAGTAAGGTAATCAGTTATAGCAGCGTTTTCAAGCTGTGTGTTGATTTCCTTTATTTGTTGCTGGTTATCATACATTTCAAGGGCATTTACAAGCTGTCTGTATGATAATTGGAATATGTTCAAGTCTGATTCGTCAAGTATGTATTTGTTAGTTATAGAGTTCCAGTTAAACTTCATACTTATGTAGCTTATGAAAAGATGGTCTAGCTTTTCATTATCGTAGAATGGAACACATATTATAGAGCATACTTTGTTTGATCCGAAAACAGATATAACGGAATTGTATTCGCTATAATTTTTGCGTAGCTTTGATGTTACAAAGCCAGAACGATGATTGGTAAAGTAGTCTGTAAGAGTCTGTAAATTATCGCTGTTTAAGAACTCATTTGAGCTGTTATATTGTATGTGAGGTTCTCCGTCTACATATCTTATATATACAATGGCATCGATATTGAAGTTAGTTGCTATGGCATTAAGGGAGTTATCAATAACCGTTTGCTTGGTTTTGTCACTTATATCTGTTATTTTCTGCCAGAGATTTAAGAAGTTAAGCTGCTTTTTAGTAGCATCATAGTCTTTTCTCATAGCAGCCTGTTTTGTGGCAATATTTATATCATCCACAGTAATGCCATCTAAGACAAGTTTAACATTTTCAGGGTGGTATGGTATACCACTTATGGCATGTTCTACTTTCTTTAGCTGCTTTTGATAGTGCTTAAGGTGAGCAAAATCTAAAGCATCCTTTAAATATTGTTCTGCAAGCTCATCTTTGCCTATAAGCTTACATAATTCGGCAAATGTCAGCTTATACTGGATGAAGCTAAAGAACTGGTTACCCTCAGAACGTAAAACGTGCATCTCGGCTTTTTTCATATATTCATAAGCAACATCGTATTTCTCATTTGACTTACACAATAGCGCACTTACATAGTAATATAGGAATAAATCGTCATCACATGCTGTATATGATGGATCTATGCTTTGGCTTCGATCGTTTGAATCGTTAAATAATATATGACTTAGGAACTGTCTAGTATAGTCTAAATATAGCTGACAGTTATAGGTGTTTCCTAGATTGAAGCTACATAGTGCTAAAAGTCCAAATAACTTAGATAAATTACATACTCGTAAGTCATTTAAGTGTAGAGCATTTACTATCTTTAGACAGGTCTGTAGATAAACAAAAGCAGTGTCATAATCATCTGATAAGAGACAATTCATAGACATATTATATAAAACTTCACCTACATAATCCATAGTACCTAATTTGTAGTATATAGCTATAGCTTTGTTGTAGAAATCGTGTGCTGCCTGGAATTTTTCAGTTGCACAACAATTATATCCCCATCCTTTATATATATCGGCTTCCAGGAAAGGATTTTGGTTGCCGATAAGTTCATGAGACTTATGGTAATAATAATTTGAAATATCAAATGCGCCATGTGCAGAAGAAAGCATAATATTTTTTCTATAAGCTTCTAATAGCAACTGTGTATTACCTAACTCTGCAGCGATAGTTATACCTTTATTGAAATGAACAAGTTTTTCATCTATACCAACTGAATTAACATACAGAGAAGGGCTATTGTCATAGCCGAATATATATGTATGGGCAAGATGGTTAAGATAATTGTATTTTTTTGCCTGGATAAGGAAGTCTTCTGGTATATCTAAATCGTCAGTACAGAAGAAAATATTGTGCCAACCAGACATTTTTGCCATTATGGATAAGAGGCGACTCTTGAATATAAGGAAGTCATTTCCTTCCTTTATAGCCAACTCCATACACATAAGTGCACAAGAACTAGCCATACTATGTTTACCGTTGTATACATATGTCAAACTTGATAAGTAATAATAGGTAAAACCAATATCTGATAGCTTTTCTTTCTTATATATATATGACAATGCATTACATATAAGCAATGCGTTTGTCAAATCGTCTACGCATAGTGATGCTATGGCATATAGACGTAATAATCTGAAACGTAAGCTTGTATCTATATCAAGCTTTTCCAATTCTATTTTTTTGTAGATAATATTCATATAATAATGTAATTCTGCAAAATCAAGACAGTAGTACATATTTGTCAATTTATTAAGATATTCAGAAGCATCAGCTGATTCAAAACGGAAGGCACCAGCTACGTTCTCTGTTTCCAGCTGCTTTGTGAAAACACAATCAATGATGCAGTTATCAGATAATAACTTATCTATGAAACTGTCCCATATTTCAGAAATATGAGGTAACACTACTCTTAAATCATTGTATGCTGCAAAAATAAGGAAATTATGGTCAACTTTTGAAGTGTATAACTTGTGTAGTAACTCTATAGTTGAAGTAGATGCTTTATTTATATTATTAATATATAGGATAACAGGATGTTCAGTAGTTATTTTGGAAATGATGTTAATAAGACCATCTATAAAACGGTCATGCTCATATGTAGACTCGCTAAGTATAAGGTCCTCTTCACGAGCACAAGTACCAGTTGTTATGTATGATGTTAATATAGAACGGTGTAATGGATAAACATCACAATCAGACCAGAACGAATTGATATCCTGGTACTGCTCATTGTGTGCGTAATATTTAAAATACATATTCTTAATTACATTCAAAATAGGCTCGTAAGCATCATACATTTTATCAAACGAGAAATTATGGAAATATATGTCTGCCAAATCGTTTGATACAGATGTAACAAGCTGCTCTGTTAGCTCAAATGTGTTATAGTGTTTAACTACGTATATTTTCCTGCTCTCCGCTGAATCGCTTTTCAGTGTCGAAAAGAGATTGGAGGTAAAGGTATCAATATAGTTTTTGAATTGATTATTCATATTACTGTCCCTTCTCCTATATGTTACTATATAATTCACCAATGGTTACAATAACTCTAGTATTACTATACTATATAAATACTGATTATTCGATATAAAAAATTATTGATTTGTATAATTTATTTGTTATAATATTAGAAAAGAGTATCTTTATAAGCACAACAGGAGGAATATTTAGTGGCTACTACAAATGCTGGAAACAGCAACAGCAATGACGGAAGACCAAAATACAATAAGAGTGTCGAAGGTGAGAAGAAGGAAAAAAGAATATACACAACAGATAACCGAAGAACGGATAAGCCTAGAAGTGACTTCAGACGTCCATCTAATGGTGAGGGAAGAAGCTACACAGAAGGCCGTGGAAATGGAGAAGGTCGAGGTGAATATAGACCTAGAACAAACAACGGCGAGGGTAGAGGTGAATATAAGCCAAGAGCTAATGGAGAATACAAACCACGAAACAACAATGGTGGATTTGAACGTAAAAGCAATAATGGAGGCTATAGTAATAACTTTAATAAGGTGTACGACAAGGATAAAGATGAAGAGACACCAGTAAGAAGAGCTAAGCCTAGAACAGATAGTAAACCAAAGGAACAGCCATCTGATAAAATCGAAATCATGAACAGATTAGAAAAAGAAAAGAAGGCTATGAAGAAGAAACATACAGAATCTAGAGGAGACTCTAAGCCAAATAGACATATAGCTAAGCCTAAGAGAAGTGGCAATATTGATTGGACAAGAGAATATGAAAACGACTCTTATGATGATGATGATTTAGATATGTATTTATAATATATAAGATTACTATGCAAAGTGTATTTCGAAAGTGAAGTACACTTTGTTTTTTGTCGTATAGTAAATTTCTTCAAACTTCCCTATGCGACATAAAACGCTCCGCTAAATGGTGATAACGAAGGATATGTGTGATAAACTTTCTACAATAAAAGAATCATAGAAAGAATAAAAAAATGTGGAATGTATTGAAATTGATAGACTTTTATGTTAGTATAAATTTGAGGTATGCCGTAATTTAGGCAATACAGTTACAAATGTTAAGATAATCATGGAGGATTATGATGAGCAGAGTAGAATTTCTTAAGAGATTCGTTGCTTTTAACAAAAGACATAAGGTACCGATTGTACTCATAAAAGCGCAATTGTATGTGATATTGGTTGTATGCTTTATACATTATGCTATTGTTAAGAGCATAGGGGCTGTCAAAAATGCAATATGCAGTCCGTTTATCAAACTTCATAAATACATAAAGAAAAATGTCGTTCAGATATTCCAAGTTGAATGCGTTATAGCGACGATAGGTATTTGCTTCCTGTTGGTGTTAAGTCAGAATAATATTAACCTAGAGGAAAATGTGACAGGAGCTTTAGCAGGAGAGACTGTCGGTGCTGGTAATGTTACTGGAACAAATGATGAGTCTGTTAAGCAGGATGTTATTATACATGATATGGTATCAGGTAGTGTTACCAATGATGGGAATAATTCTGCCAATCAAGAAAGTACTGGTGAGAATAGCACACCAGTTGTAGATAATACTCAGGTTGCCTATCCGTATAAAATAGCTGTAAACAGACTTATGAATTGTATTACTATATACACATTAGATGAGAATGGACAGTATACAGTGCCATATAAAGCTATGATATGTTCGACAGGTGGAACTAAAACACCGATGGGAACATTTAAGATTTCATCTAAATATACATTTAAGGCATTGTTTTACAAGTCTTATGGACAGTATTGTTCTAGAATAAGAGGTTCGATATTGTTCCATTCATCTGGTAATAATAGTTTAAATAAGAATGATTTAAATGCTTATGATTATAACCAGTTAGGTGAAGGTGTTTCTCACGGTTGTATACGACTTACAGTTGCTGATGCAAAGTGGATATATGATAATTGTCCATCTGGTACAGTGGTTGTAGTGTATGAGAGTGAGGATGTAGGACCATTAGGTAAGCCTGAGAGTATAAAGGTACCAGCAGGTACTGTGTGGGATCCAACAGACCCTGATCCGGCTAATCCATGGCATACAAAGCAACCTAGCATAGAGGGAGCTGTTGATAAAATATTATATGAAGGTGATGTTCCAAATTACATTGAGGGTATCAAAGCTTATGATACTTGTGGTAATGACATTACAGAGGATATAGTAGTTAAGGGATATGTTGATATGAATATTCCTGGTGAATATATAGTGACATATACGGTCACAGACCTTTTAGGTAGAACAGCAGAGGCTACAGTAATATTTACAGTACGATAATGATAAATGACTGCGGACGTTTCTTAGAAACCAAGCAGTCATCTTCGTGTATATCGTATAGGAAAGTTATTTGTATTTAATTGCTTCGCAATATAGAGACATAAATAAAAAGAAAGGACAATGATTATGGAAAGAGAATTAGCTTGGAAGAAATACAAGAATAAGCAGATTAAAGAGATGGAGGCTCTATGTAAGGGTTACAAGGAGTATCTTGATAAAGGAAAAACAGAGAGAGAATGTGTAACAGAGACTATCGAGATAATCGAGAAGGCTGGATACAAGAATCTTAATAAGATAATTGAAAAGAAGCAGAGTCTTAAGAAGGGAGATAAGGTGTACGCAGTATGTATGGGCAAGGCTATAGCTATGTTCAACATAGGTAGCAAGCCTATCGAGGAAGGTATAAATATCCTTGGTGCTCATATTGATTCACCTAGAATAGATATTAAGCAGAATCCATTATACGAGGATACTGATTTCGCTTACCTTGATACACATTATTATGGTGGAATCAAGAAGTATCAGTGGGTTGCTATACCACTTGCGATTCATGGTGTAGTGGCAAAAAAGGATGGAACAGTAGTAAATGTGGTGATAGGTGAAGATAAGAATGATCCTGTAGTAAGTATTACAGACCTTCTTATTCATCTCTCAGCAGAGCAGATGGAGAAGAAAGCTTCAAAGGTTATTGAGGGTGAGCAGTTAGATATTCTTATTGGTAGTAAGCCACTTGCAGGCGAGGAAAAGGATGCTGTAAAGAAGAATATTTTAAAGCTCCTTAAGGATAAGTATGATATAGAAGAAGAGGATTTTCTCTCAGCGGAACTTGAGGTAGTACCAGCAGGAGAGTCAAGAGATACAGGACTTGATGGTAGTATGATTATGGGATACGGACAGGATGACAGAGTATGTTCATATACATCACTTATAGCTATGTTAGAGGTTGAAAATCCAGAGAAGACATCATGTTGTCTTCTTGTCGATAAAGAAGAAATCGGTAGCGTAGGTGCTACTGGTATGCAGTCAAAGTTCTTTGAGAATACAATGGCTGAGATACTTGATAGAATGGGTAGCTTCTCAGAGCTTACACTTAGAAGATGTCTAGCAAACTCAAGAATGTTATCATCAGATGTAAGTGCAGCATATGATCCATCATTTGCTTCGGCTTTTGAGAAGAAAAATGCAGCATTCTTTGGTAAGGGAATGGTATTTAATAAGTTTACAGGTAGAGGCGGTAAGTCAGGTTCTAATGATGCCAATGCTGAATATATGGCTGCTATCAGAAAGATAATGGATGATGAAAACATTACATTCCAGACAGCAGAGCTTGGAAAGGTTGATATCGGTGGTGGTGGAACTATCGCATATATTCTTTCATTGTATGGTATGGAAGTTATCGACTGTGGCGTAGCTGTACTTAACATGCATGCTCCATGGGAGATTACAAGTAAAGCTGATATTTATGAAACAAAAAATGGTTACGCAGCGTTCTTGAAGAGAGCATAAGGAGAGAATTATGAATTATAATGAAGCGGTTGCTAAACTAGCAGAGTATGGACAGGAACATGTTTTAAATAGCTTTGAACAGTTAAATGAAACAGAAAAGAACGAGCTTCTTACACAGATAGAGGAGACTGACTTTGCAGTTACAGCTATGTGTACAGAGGGAGCAAATGAAGCAAAGAAAGGTGAGGTGTCACCTTTGGCGGCTATGCAGTTATCTGAGATAGAGGCTAGAGCTGATGAGTTTAGAAAAATAGGTGTAGATGCCATTAAGGAAGGTAAGGTAGGAGCTGTTCTTCTTGCAGGTGGTATGGGTACAAGACTTGGTTCGGATGACCCTAAGGGTATGTATAATATTGGTCTTACAAAGGATGTGTATATTTTCGAGAGAATAGTGTCAAATCTTATGGATGTAGTAAAGGAAACATCTACATGGATACATCTTTTTATAATGACTAGTGAGAAAAACCACGAGGCTACTACAGGATTCTTTAAGAAAATGGGATACTTTGGCTACAATCCTGAGTATGTGACATTCTTTAAACAGGAAATGGCTCCAGCAGCGGATTATAACGGCAAGGTATATATGGAAAGTAAGTCTAGAATAGCCACATCTCCAAACGGCAATGGTGGATGGTTTACATCTATGGCTAAATGGGGCGTTTTAGATATCGCTAAGAAGGCTGGTGTGGAATGGCTCAATATATTTGCAGTAGATAATGTATTACAAAGAATCGCTGACCCTGTATTCGTTGGAGCAACTATTGATGCCAAGGCATCTGTAGGCTCAAAGGTTGTAAGGAAAGCGGCTCCAGATGAGAAGGTTGGTGTAATGTGTCTTGAGGATGGAAGACCTTCTATTGTAGAGTATTACGAATTAACAGATGAACTTATGAATGCTAAGGATGCTAATGGTGAGCCGGCATATAATTTTGGTGTTATCTTAAATTATTTATTTAATGTAGCAGACCTTGAGGAAATAATGAATAAACATATGCCACTTCATATTGTGGAGAAGAAGATTCCATATATGAACGAGGAAGGTGAGTTTATTAAGCCTGAGGAGCCAAATGGATACAAGTTTGAAACATTAGTGCTTGATATGATACATCTTCTTGATACATGTCTTCCATTTGAGGTTATAAGAGATAGAGAATTTGCACCAATTAAAAACAAGACAGGTGTAGATTCAGTTGAGTCAGCAAGAGAGTTGCTTAAGCAGAATGGAGTGGAATTATAATGAAGAAGTTATTAGATATACTTACAGAACAGTTTGCTTCAGTAATGAAGGAATGTGGATACGATGAGAAATTCGCTAGAGTAACAGTGTCTAACAGACCTGATTTGTGCGAGTATCAGTGTAATGGTGCTATGGCACTTGCTAAGGCGCATAAGAAGGCACCTATTATGATAGCTACAGAAATCGTTGAAAAGCTTTCTGGTAATGAGATGTTTTCAGAAATAGAGGCAGTTGCACCAGGCTTTATCAATATGAAGATAAGTGAGAGCTATTTAGCATCATATATAGACGAGATGGCTGCATCTGATAAGTCGGGTTGTGATGTAAATGACAATCCTAAGAAAATTGTAATTGATTATGGCGGACCTAACGTGGCAAAACCACTTCACGTAGGACATTTACGTTCGGCTATTATTGGAGAGACATTAAAGAGACTTCACCGTTTTAAGGGAGATAATGTTATCGGAGATGTACATCTTGGTGACTGGGGACTTCAGATGGGTCTTATAATAGAACAACTTCGTGTGGAACAGCCAGAGCTTATATATTTTGATGAGGCTTATGAGGGAGAATATCCAGCAGAGGCACCATTTACCATATCTGAGCTTGAAAAGATATATCCTACAGCAAGTGCTCGCTCAAAGGTGGACGAGGAGTTTAAGGAAAAGGCGCATATGGCAACTTTAGAGTTACAGAAGGGTAAGCCTGCGTATAGAGCTCTGTGGAAGCATATTTTAAATGTATCTATTGCAGATTTAAAGCAGAATTATAAGAATTTGAATGTAGATTTTGACCTTTGGAAGGGTGAAAGTGATGCAGAAGCCTATATTCCAGCTATGGTCGAAGATATGATAAATAGTGGCTTGGCACATGAAAGTCAGGGCGCTATGGTAGTTGATGTAATGGATGAAAATGATACAAAGGAAATTCCACCATGTATCATTAGAAAGTCGGATGGTGCAGCATTATATGCAACATCGGATTTGGCGACTATTATCCAAAGAGTAGAGGATTTTAATCCGGATGAGATTATTTATCTTGCAGATAAGCGTCAGGAGATGCACTTTACACAAGTATTTAGAACAGCTAGAAAGGCTGGCATTGTAGATGACAATGTTAAGCTTGTGTATGAGGGCTTTGGCACTATGAATGGCAAGGATAATAAGCCATTTAAGACAAGAGATGGCGGTGTAATGCGTCTTGAAACACTTATTAAGGATGTTGAGGATGCAGTATATGCTAAGATAATGGAGAATCGTGAAGAATCAGAGGAGACAGCTAGAGCAACAGCAAAGATTGTTGGATTGGCAGCCGTTAAGTATGGTGATTTGTCGAATCAGACATCTAAGGATTATATCTTTGATACAGAGCGATTTGCTTCGTTTGAAGGAAATACAGGACCATATATTCTGTATACTATAGTACGTATCAAGTCTATCTTAGAAAAGTATATAGCGGCAAATGGAAATATTGAAGGTATGACAAATGGTGTGAATAAGTCACAGACACCTTCAGAGAAGGTTCTTATGATGGAGTTATCTAAGTTTAATGCAACTATAGATAGTGCATACGAGGAATTGGCACCGTACAAGATATGTTCATACATATATGATTTATCAAATGCTTTTAATACATTCTATCATGATAATAAGATTATGGGCGAGGAAAATAAGGAAAAACAGGCTGGATTTATCAAGCTATTAATGGTTACAAAGAAAACACTTGAGATGGCAATTGATATATTGGGCTTTACATCACCCGACAGAATGTAGTATAATACGCGTTAGGAAAAATAAGCGATGCCAAAAGCGGCATTTATTTTTCCACGCGATATCGAGAAAAACAGCCTGCGTCAGCAGGCGGGAGAGTGCGAAGCACGTGTTTTTCGAGATAAATACGCGTCAAAGAAACGAGCGATAGCGAGTTTCTACGCGATATTGAGAAAAAGGTATAATAAAAATAGAAAGAGGTACGCAGAAATGAGTCAGGAAAAAGTTGACAGATATAAGCAGGAGAAAGCAAATCGTAAGAAGAATTTAGCTAAGGAAAAGATGAAGAAGAAGCTATACACTTTAGCAGGAGTATTGGTAGGTGTAGTGGCTGTTGTGTGGATAGGTTTTTCATTCTATTGGGAAGCTGAAGAGCAGAAGAAGCAGGAAGCATATTCAAGCAGTATGGCTGAGTTTTATTCATCATATTTTGATAGTATTTTAAATGGAACAACAAAGCCATCAACAACAAAGCCAACAACATCGAAGGATGATAAGAACACATCTTCAAGCTCAGAGACAACAAGTGGTAAGGAGCAGTCATCAGACCAGACAACTTCATCAAGTGAGAAGGAGTCTAACAAAGAGGAACCAACAACAAAGGCTTCGAACTAGTGATTTGATGCCACGAGAGCCATAGTGGTTTTCGTGGCTTTACTATTTGAAAAATTCGTTATAAGAAGGAACATATATGACAAAAGGTGATATATATATTAAGGATAGTGTAGTACATATATTAGATTCATCAGTTGGTATGCCAGTTTTGTCGGATAGCTTGCTGGAATTTGGCTCTGATTTTGCAGACTTTTTAAAAGAGCATATATTTAGAGTTATGACAAGTGATGATGTGAAGAAGTGTCAATTCATCAAAGAGGAATCGGACATCTATGAGAAAATTAATAGAGCTCTTGGTGGTGAATACGATTTTCTATTGTTTAGTAGATATGCAGCAGAGAAGTTGTATGAGATATTGAATGCTAATATAGATATTCCAGCGGCAGACCTTATTGTGGCATGTTTTGAGGTAAATCAGATACCACATATGGCATTTCTTAAGATGAATTATAAGGAATCTTATATGCACCAGACTATGCCATCAGATAGTGGTAATGTTAATAGCATAGTAAAGTACAGAGCTATATTGCCAGGCGAGACACAAAAACTGTCGGAGGCAGCAATTATAAGATTGGATGACTTTACTATTAAGCTTATAGAAAAGAAGTATGATGTAAATGGAAAGAAAGAGAATTATTTTTCTAATCTGTTTTTAAACTGTACTACAAAGCTTTCACAGAAGGCCAAGTTAGCTATAGTTGAGAAAGCTGTAGAATCAGTTCAGAAGGAGTTTTTTAACGAATCTGAGCAGTTTGAAGAAAAAATGAAGGCCAAAAGCATCATACACAAAGAAATGGAGGAGCAAGGCGAGATAAGTATCGCTGAGGTTGCTTCAAAGGTCTTTGAAGATAAAGTAGACCTGAAGGAAAAGTTCACAGAGAAGATAGAGAAATACAACATAAAAGTTGATGAGCCTATCAAACCAATCAATGAAACTACTACAAAGAAGTTTCTAAAGCAACAGCTTATGACGGACACGGGTATCGAGATAAAGATTCCTATGGAACAGTACAATAGTACTGATAGCATTGAGTTTATAACCAATGAGGATGGTACGATATCAGTTCTGATTAAGAATATAGGTAAGATCACTAGTAAGTAAACCAATCATGTGGTCTTTGGAAAGGGGAACTATGGAAACACAGTTAAACAACAATGTTATAATGTCAGTTAGTGGCATTACAAAAAGATACGGCAAGTATACTGTTGTTAACAATGCATCTTTTGAACTTGAAAGTGGCAAAATATATGGCTTTATCGGTCAGAATGGTGCAGGTAAGACAACTATTATCCGTATGTTAGCAGGCTATGCTAAGGCAAATGGAGGTACTATTTCTATATTTGGAGATAGCACAGCATCAGGCTTGGCAGCAGGCAGAAAGAGAATGGGAATAATCGTTGAGAATCCTGCTCTCTATAAGAATATGAATGCATATGATAATCTTAAGATTCAGATGACTCTTTATGGTATCAAGAGTGATACACTCGTAGATGAGCTTTTGGAACTTGTAGGATTGGCAGATGTAGGCAAGAGAAAGGTTAAGAACTTTTCTTTGGGAATGAGACAGAGACTTGGTATAGCAATGACTCTTGTAAATAATCCAGAGATACTTGTACTTGATGAGCCGGTTAATGGTCTTGATCCAATGGGTATCGTTGAAGTAAGAGAGCTTTTGCTTAAACTTAATAGAGAGAGAGGAATAACAATTCTTATCTCTAGCCATATTTTAGCTGAGCTTTATCAGCTAGCAACAGATTACATAATTATCCATAATGGATGTATCTTAGAGCGTCTTACATTGGAAGAGCTTGATAAAAAGTGTAATAGCTATGTTGTGTTGCAGACAGAGAAGCTTGAAGAAGCTAAGGCTATTGTGTCACAGATGGGTATAACAGATATCCAGGATGGTGATAATGGATACTTCCGCTTCCCAGCAACATGTGATGCTAAGGAAGTAGCCCAGAAGCTTACTGATGCAGGCATACTCCTTACACACTTCTCAGTTCAGACTGAGAGTCTTGAGGACTACTTTGTAAAGCTTATAGGAGGTGCTGGTTATGGGAAGACTGTTTAAGATAGAGATGAAGAAACTTCAGAAGTCTACTGCTATGAAGGTTATGCTTATAGTAGCAGCGGGACTTGGAGTGTTAAGTGTAGGACTAAATGTATTGCTTGATTACCTTGCGAAAGGACTTGTAGAAGCAGAATTGGGTTTAAGTGGCTATAATATAGCCCTGACGATGTCATATGGAGATTCAGATTTGCTACTTATGGTGGTTATCCTTATGGCAGTACTTATCGGTGGCGATTTCTCTGCTAGAACTCTCCAGACACAGGTAGCTGCGGGATATGATAGATTTAGTATAATACTTAGCAGATTTTTGTCTGGTATAGTAGCATATGTAATATTGTATATTGAATATTTCCTTATAATTGTTGGTGGTATTACAATCTTCTATGGCTGGGGTGAGGATATCACAAGCAAGGTTGGTCTTGAGCACCTTGGAGAGATATTTGCTAATATAGGTTTAGGTTTATTATTAGCTATAACATTCCTTGCTATTTATATGTTATTTATGTTCTTGCTTAAGAATGTTGGAGGAAGTATAGGTGTATGTGTACCGGGAATGCTTTTGGTACCATCTATATTACAGACAGTTATGATGTTTAATGAGGATGCAGCAAAAATATTATCTTATACTCCAATTGGACAGCAGTATGAATTTACTATGAGTACTATGTTAATGGGCCAAGTAGCAGAGCTGGATGTAGTTAAGTTTATATTAGTCTGTGTGGTATGGATGGTTGCATTTATTGGTTTTAATTTCTTGACATTTAGAAAGTCAGAGCTTAAATAATTATAGGTAGTAAAAAATAAACAAATAAACAAATAAACAAAAAGGAGGACCTTATGAACTACAATACGGAAAGTAAAATTTGGCGTGTAGGGGGGCCTCTTTTTGTGTATTTAGGAGTATCCTACGGGGTTAAGTTTGTGTACTCTATGTGGATATTCTATCAGCAGTTTCATGAGTGGGATATGAATGCGGCATTTAATGGATTGCTATACACAGAGGAATTGATTAATCTATCTATGAGTCATTCGTTGATAATGTCTGGAATAGCTATAATTATCACTATTCCTATATTCCTGTGGCTGATGAAGAGGGATTTTGAATATCCTGTTAATCTGCGAAAAAGAGAAAGGGTATTTCAGTGGAAAAAATACTGGAAAGACAAGGATTATAAGGCGATACCGGTGTTTGCATTATTAGGTGTATTTGCTACATTAGGCGTGTCCAGAGTGATGCTTATGCTACCTATAGATGGTATATTAGGAGATTATGAAGCTACTATGAAGGCATATGGTATGAGTAGCCCTTTTATACAGTTGATTGTATTGGGCATATTATCACCTATAGTAGAGGAAGTTTTATTTAGAGGCTTAGTATATAAGCGACTAAAGATTTATTATGAGGCAAGTATTGCCGCATATATAAGTGCTATTATATTTGGTATAGCACATTTTAATTTGATACAGGGCTTGTATGCATTTATTATGGGTATAATATTTGCATTTGTTTACGAGAAGTACAAGTCTATATTTGCACCGATTATAGTGCATTTAACAGCGAATATAGTTGTGGTTATAACGGGGATGAATCCTGTATCGCAGTTTATTGATAGATTTTGGCTTATTAGATTGGCGGTTGGAATATTCTTCATCATAGCATTTGCCATGACGGTCATGTACCTTAACAAGCGAAGCGAACAAAAGGAAATGTAACGAAAGTGCTTTTATTATGTGAGTATTCGTGATATAGTTATGTATAGTTATGCGATGTCATAGGACATTGAGGAAGGATATATTATGTACGATATTTTAGTAATAGGTAGCGGCTTTGCAGGAAGTGTTGTGGCAGATAAGCTTGCTAGAGAGTCGGGTAAAAAGGTTCTTGTATTAGAGAAAAGAGATCATATAGGTGGAAATTGTTATGATACAGCTGATGAGCATGGTGTGTTGATACATCAGTATGGACCACATATTTTTCATACCAATATAGAGGCGGTATATCAGTATCTTTCTCAGTATACAAAGTGGTATGATTATTCCCACGAGGTAGTGGCGAAGGTAAATGGTGATTATATACCGGTTCCATTTAATTTAAATACATTAAAGATTGCATATCCGGATAAGGCAGAGGAATTAGAGAAGAAGCTGGTGGATGTGTATGGATATGGTACAAAGGTGCCTATCTTAGAGCTTAGGAAGAGCGAGGATAAGGATATTCAGGCTATTGCAGATTATGTATATGAGAATATATTCCTCAGATATACTATGAAGCAGTGGGGCCAGAAGCCAGAGGATATTGACCCTGCAGTTACAGGCAGAGTGCCGGTTTTGATATCCTATGATAACAGATATTTTCAGGATACATATCAGGGTATGCCACTAGAGGGCTTTACACCATTGTTTGAGAGAATGCTAGACCATGAAAATATAGATGTCAGATTGTCCTGTGATGCTAGAGAACACCTTGAGTTTAAGGATGATGGTATATATCTTGATGGAGAGCTGTTTGAGGGCCAGGTGATTTATACAGGTGCCATAGATGAATTGTTTGACTGTAGATTCGGTAGATTGCCTTATAGAACACTTACATTCGATTTTGAGTATATGGATGTAGATAGCTATCAGCCTAGAGCGGTTGTGAATTACACTGTAGATGAGGATTTTACTCGTATTACAGAGTATAAGAAGCTGACAGGCCAGCAGGTGGATGGAACAACTATTATGAGGGAGTATCCATCGTCATATACAGGACAGACAGGTCAGATACCGTATTATGCTATAATGAATGAGGAAAATATCGCATTGTATAGTAAGTATGTAGAACTTGTAAGCAAGTATGATAATTTTAAGCTCCTTGGTAGATTGGCAGAATATAAGTACTATAATATAGATGGTATCGTAGATAAGGCAATGAAGCTAGCAGAGACATTGTATTAGTGATATAGCTTAAAAGAAAGGTGAATAATATGAAATTACTTAGTGTGGCAATACCTTGTTACAACTCAGCAGAATATATGGAACATTGTGTTGAAACCTTGTTAACAGGTGGCGAGGATATAGAGATTATTATTGTAAATGATGGCTCTAAGAAGGATAATACTGCAGAGATAGCAGATAGACTGGCAGCAGAGCATCCAACTATCATAAAGGCCGTACATCAGGAAAATGGTGGACACGGAGAAGCTGTAAATACTGGTCTTAAGAATGCAACAGGTTTATATTTTAAGGTTGTAGATAGTGATGACTGGGTAGATGAAAAGAGTCTTCAGGCAGTCCTTAAAACACTTCATTATATGGTAGATAATAACAAAGATTTGGATATGCTTTTATCTAATTATGTGTATGAGAAGGTCGGCGCTAAGAATAAAAAAGTTATGAACTATCGAAATGCTCTAAAAGCTAAGCATATTATGTCTTGGGATGGAAAAGTTGACCTTAGCTTGACACAGTACATATTAATGCATTCTGTAATATATAAAACAGAATTACTTAGAGAGTGTGCATTACAGTTACCAAAGCATACTTTCTATGTGGATAATATATATGTATTCCAGCCACTTCCTTATGTTAAAAAGATGTGCTATATAGATGTTGATTTTTATCGCTACTTTATAGGCAGAGAAGACCAGTCTGTTAATGAAAGTGTTATGATAAGTCGACTTGACCAGCATATAAGAGTAGTAAAGATAATGACAGAGAAATGGCTTGATTCATTACAGGCAAAGGTGTCTAGCAAAAAGCTTGAAAAATATATGCTTCAGTATTTAAGTATGATGTATTGCATAGCTACTGTTATGGCATTAGCTTCCCATGATAATGAGAAACTGGCTATGAGGGATGAATTGTGGCAGTGGCTTAAAGAATTGGATATAAAATTATATAAGAAGATGAGATATCATCCATTAAACTTCTTTACAAATCTTCCAACTAAAGCAGGTAGAGCATTTGGTTTATATGGCTATAGAGTAGTTCATATGATATTCCCATTTAACTAATATGTATGTTAGACAGTTCTTTGTCCATTAGGACAGAGAACTGTTTTATTCTTTTTTTGTATTTTGTTAAAAAAATTCAAAAAATAGCTTGACATATTTGTATTGTTGGGGTACAATACCTAGGCAGGTTTGAGAAAACCCACGGGATCTTAGCTCAGCTGGGAGAGCATCTGCCTTACAAGCAGAGGGTCACAGGTTCGAGCCCTGTAGGTCCCATTTTACGGATTTAAGTATTCGTAAGAAAAAAGATTATCAAGCGTAAAATGTGACGCTGACTTCGTCAGATGCACACAACGCAAGCGTTGGCGCAAAGATAATGCGACACCGACTACGTCGGATGCACGCAACGCAACATATTATATGGCTAAGTAGCTCAGTTGGCTAGGGCACGCGGTTCATACCCGCGGTGTCAGGGGTTCGAATCCCTTCTTAGCCATTAAACCACGATACTTTGTATCGTGGTTTTTTGTCATATAGGAAAGTTCTTTAAACTTCCCTATATGATAAAAAACGCTCCGCTAAGGGCTTAATCGTAGTCGCGAGCGACTGCGATTGATTTCGCACTGCGGCGGAGATGTAGATGTTGCTAAAGCAACCCGCCGCAGGCGGA
>JBGVKG010000045.1:0-6065 GCA_045123575.1 Lachnospiraceae bacterium | reverse complement strand
TCCGCCTGCGGCGGGTTGCTTTAGCAACATCTACATCTCCGCCGCAGTGCGAAATCAATCGCAGTCGCTCGCGACTACGATTAAGCCCTTAGCGGAGCGTTTTTTATCATATAGGGAAGTTTAAAGAACTTTCCTATATGATAAAAAAGACCTCGTGAATTTCACGAGGTCTTCAGTGCGGAAAAAGGGACTTGAACCCTCACGTCTGTTGACACATGATCCTTAGTCATGCCTGTCTGCCAATTCCAGCATTTCCGCATACCGTCTTGTTTTTGATTTCTCTCAAACCCGACTTGGATATATTATCAAATGTATCCACAAATGTCAACAATTATTTTCACTTTTTTTTAATTATTTTTTGCAATGCATTCTTTAGCTTTTTTCATTGACTTTGTATCCTTATTCATATATAATAATTTGTGCTGAATTCAATCAGTTTTACGCAGTTGTGGCGGAATTGGCAGACGCGCATGATTCAGGTTCATGTGTCAACAGACATGAGGGTTCAAGTCCCTTCGACTGCATTTCACAAAAGATAAATGTATATTTGTTACATAACACACTGATGATAACTAATGCTTGAAGCTTTATAATATACAACAGATTCATAATGTACAAATGATTAAACCGAGGTAGCTAACTACCTCGGTTTCTTTTTTCTATGGTAATTCTTTGATAATAATATTAGACGGTAACTCCTCCTCCAATATCATTCTCTTACTAGCATAGTCATATGGTCCAACTTTTATAAACTCTATTTCCTCCACATCGAAGTATTTTCCCTTCATATCGCGGCATTTTTTCAAATTCATTTCATCATACTTCCAGATATTTTTTATAACCACATAATGTTCATCCTCTTCTATCAATATAACTCGTGGCATATCAAATAATCTCTTATCTGGCATTCTTCTATAATAAGCATCCACTGTCTCTTCATCTGTAGCAGCAACCACCGGTTTATCCCATTTATCTTCCCCATCACTATTTCGCAAAATAATAGCTTCTCTTTTCTTCTCCATATATATCACCCTATTTCTATTGGTTTTACTCTCAAAATCATAGTCTAACCAATGTGATTCACCCCATCCTAAGCTTTCGCTTAAGATGGGGCTCCTCAAAATACTATTTTTTCTATTTATTATTTATTGTAATTAACAATCTTACCAAAATCTGGCTTAAGTGATGCACCACCTACTAAGCCACCATCGATATCTGCCTGTGCAAATAACTCTGGAGCGCTAGCTGCTGAAACACTTCCGCCGTACTGAATACGAATCTCTGCTGCTGTTGCATCATCATAAATCTCTGCGATGCACTCACGAATAGCAGCACATACTTCCTGTGCCTGCTCTGTAGTAGCAACCTTACCTGTACCGATAGCCCAGATTGGCTCATAAGCGATAACTGCTGTCTTTGCCTGATCTGCTGTTACGTTAAGGAACGCAATCTTAATCTGCTGACGAATCCAGTCGATTGTAATACCCTGCTCTCTCTGTGTGAGTGACTCACCACAGCAAATGATAGGTGTGATTCCGTGCTCGAAAGCCTTAAGAGCCTTCTTATTTACTGTCTCGTCTGTCTCAGCGAAGTACTCTCTTCTCTCTGAATGACCAATGATTACATACTTAACACCTACATCTGTAAGCATATTTGGAGCGATTTCACCTGTGTATGCACCGCTCTCCTCATAGTACATATTCTCTGCACCGATGCAGATATTGCTACCCTTTGCAGCTTCCATTGCTGGAATAATGTCTATAGCTGGTACGCAGAATACTACGTCTACTTCTTCATTTGCTACTAAAGGCTTTAACTCGTTTACTAATGCAACTGCCTGGCTTGGAGTCATATTCATCTTCCAGTTACCAGCAATAATTTTCTTTCTTGCCATTGTTTGTTTCTCCTAAAATTATCTATATTTTCCTTTTGCACTTCGATAGATTTTCTTCGAAAATCTATCTCAACGCTGGCATACGCCCGCTAAATCTTCAGATAAATCCTTAGTAAAATATGCAAGCACATTTTACTAAGTTTTTATCTTTGATTTGAAGTGCAAAAAGCCTTAGCGATCATTCGCTGCTGCTACACCTGGAAGCTCCTTACCCTCAAGGAACTCTAATGAAGCTCCACCACCTGTAGAGATGTGTGTCATCTTATCACCAAAACCTAAGTTATTTACAGCTGCTGCTGAATCACCACCACCGATGATTGTTGTAGCATCGATCTCAGATAATGCCTTAGCTACAGCGATTGTACCGTGAGCGAAGTTTGGCATCTCGAAACAACCCATTGGTCCGTTCCAAACAACTGTCTTAGCATCCTTAATAGCATTTGCGAAAAGCTCTGCTGTCTTAGGTCCAATATCAAGGCCTTCCATATCATCTGGAATACCACCAAGATCAACTGTCTTGAAGTTAGCATCGTTAGAGAAGTCATCTGCTACTACGTTATCAACTGGGATAAGCATCTTAACACCCTTCTCCTCAGCCTTCTTAAGCATATTTACAGCATACTCCTTATAGTCCTCCTCGAGTAATGACTTACCTACTGGATGACCAAGACCAGCCATAAATGTATATGCCATACCACCACCGATGATAAGTGTATCTACCTTATCAAGTAAGTTCTCGATAACTGGAATCTTTGAAGAAACCTTAGCACCACCAAGGATAGCTACAAATGGTCTAACTGGGTTATTTACAGCATTACCAAGGAAGTCGATTTCCTTCTGCATAAGGTAACCAACTACTGCTGTGTCAACGTACTGTGTAACACCTACGTTTGAACAGTGGGCTCTATGAGCTGTACCGAAAGCATCATTTACGAATACATCACAAAGTGAAGCTAATTCCTTGCTGAACTCCTCACCATTCTTTGTCTCTTCTGCTCTGTAACGTGTGTTCTCAAGAAGAACAACATCGCCATCGTTCATAGCCTCAACAGCAGCCTTTGCGTTAGCGCCAACTACCTCTGGATCAGCTGCGAACTTAACTTCCTGTCCAAGAAGCTCTGAAAGTCTCTTAGCAACTGGTGCTAAAGATAACTCTGGCTTTGGCTCTCCCTTTGGCTTACCAAGGTGTGAGCAAAGGATCACCTTACCACCATCATTAATTAACTTCTTAATTGTAGGAAGAGCTGCTACAAGACGGTTCTCGTCTGTAATGTTTAACTCAGCATCTAATGGAACGTTGAAATCACAACGAACCAATACTCTTTGTCCCTTTACATTAATATCATCTACTGACTTCTTATTAAGCATTTTTCGTGCTCCTTTCATTATAAAATTTAAGGTCCGGCCCTGTTAAGAACCGGACCCTTTAGGTCTTTTTAGAATTATCTATAAGTTAAAACTTATGCTAACTCAGCAAAGTACTTGATTGTTCTAACCATCTGGCTTGTGTATGAGTTCTCGTTATCATACCAAGAAACAACCTGTACCTGATATGTGTCTTCATCAATCTTTGTTACCATTGTCTGTGTAGCATCGAATAATGAACCATATCTGATACCGATGATATCAGAAGATACTAACTCTTCCTCTGTGTAACCGAAAGACTCTGTTGAAGCAGCCTTCATAGCAGCGTTGATAGCTTCCTTTGTTACATCCTTGCCCTTAACTACAGCAACTAAGATTGTTGTAGAACCTGTACATGTAGGTACTCTCTGAGCAGATCCGATTAACTTTCCGTTTAACTCTGGGATAACTAAGCCGATAGCCTTAGCTGCACCTGTTGAGTTAGGAACGATGTTACAAGCTGCTGCACGAGCTCTTCTTAAATCTCCCTTTGGATGAGGACCATCAAGAGTCATCTGATCACCTGTGTAAGCATGAACTGTTGTCATGATACCTGAAGCGATTGGGAATGCATCGTTAAGAGCCTTAGCCATTGGTGCTAAACAGTTTGTTGTACAAGAAGCAGCTGAGATAACTGTATCCTCTGCTGATAATGTCTTGTGGTTTACATTGTAAACGATTGTAGGAAGGTCATTTCCAGCTGGAGCTGAGATAACTACCTTCTTAGCACCTGCTGTAATATGAGCAGAAGCCTTCTCCTTAGATGTATAGAAACCTGTACACTCTAATACTACGTCAACGCCAAGCTCGCCCCATGGAAGGTCTGCTGCATTTCTCTCAGCATAGATCTTGATTTCCTTACCATCAACTGTGATAGAATCCTCACCAGCTGAAACTGTATCAGCTAACTCATATCTACCCTGAGCTGAATCATACTTTAATAAGTGAGCTAACATAGCTGGCTTTGTTAAGTCGTTGATAGCAACTACTTCATAGCCTTCTGCGTTAAACATCTGTCTGAATGCAAGACGTCCGATACGTCCAAAACCGTTAATCGCAACTTTTACTGCCATTGTTTTATTTCCTCCTGTTATAGAAAAATAGTATAATTTGTAAGATTGTTAAAAAAACATCTAACTGTCTTATATCATACCTAATTTGTGCAAAAATATCAAGAGCTTTTTAGTATGTGTAATATTTTATTTACATTTTTGTAACATATCGACAAATTTGTGTGAAATAATAAATTATTTTTATTCAAGTCGAGTAAATAATTATAATCTATTCTCTATTCTCTCTAAGGCTTCAAGTCCCAATAAACGATTATATATATCTTTATAATCCTCTGCCAATTTCTGCACCTCCGACTCTAACGCATCAATTTCCTTTATATGATGTTCAAATAACTTACACCAATATTATACCTCCTTCTTACTAGAATAAAACAAACTACCAATCCTCTTCCACCCTCCACAATTCTATGCTATAATAACCTTTGATTTACATTTCAAATAACTAACTGTATACAAAACACTATCGAAAGGAACTAGACCATGATAGCAGACTTCCACTTACATACACGCTTCTCTGGCGACTCAGAGGCAGATGTTGATAAAATCATAGAAAGTGCCATTGCCAAGGGCATGAAATATATGGCTATTACCGATCACAATGACTTTGAATTCGAAAATGGTACATTTGAGCTTGATGTAGAAAATTACTTCGATCATATATCTCATAAGAAAAACGAATACAAAAACCAGATACAAATATCTGTTGGTATAGAATGTGGCTTAGAGCCCAAATACAAAAGTCGCATAGATAATCTATTAAACTCATACGACTTTGATTTTGTTATAGGCTCTTCTCATGTTATTAACGGCAAGGATCCATATTATAAGGAATATTTTGAAGGCCGTTCTGTTCACGATGCTATGGTCGAGTACCTTTTATCCATAGAGGAAAATATTGATACCTTCCATAACTTTGATATTTACGGACATCTTGACTATATGATGCGCTACGCTCCTATCACTGCTGCACAAAAGCATTACCATTATGATGAATACGGCGAATACTATGATAGAATACTGACCAAGCTCATCAAAAAAGGAAAAGGCATAGAGATAAACACTTCTGCCTTAAAGTCCGGTCAGATAGATACAAACCCTAATCTAGAAGTGGTGAAACGATATGCAGACCTTGGTGGAAAAATAATAACCATAGGTTCTGATGCTCACGCCCCAGAACATGTAGGTTACGGCTTTGATGTAGCTAAGAAAATGCTCTTAGATTCTGGCTTTGACCACTACAATGTATTTATCGATAGAAAATCCGCAGAAGTATCCATATCATAATTGACTCTATAAACACTTTTCGTAATTTCCAAGGTCACTTACAAACATAGTTCACAAAAGATTCACATTTATTTTTTCAGACCAGATTGCTGAAATCTGGTCTGATTTTCTATGAATTATCCCGTAAACATTATATTTTGGCATCTTTTATTGATTTATATAATATATTTTTAGGACTTTTTTCCTTATTATTATGTATTGAAATTTAAAAATCATAGTATTATAATGTAGAAGATTGTCGTCTTTTGATAATCAAAATAAAAAGGAGTTTATTTATACTATGGATAAGATTAAAGATGAATTGTACAGATTAGGCATTGATATCGGTTCTACTACTGTAAAAATTGCTATTCTGGACAAAATAGGTGAAATCCTTTTCTCAGACTATGAAAGACATTACGCAAATATAC
>JBGVKG010000044.1:0-26682 GCA_045123575.1 Lachnospiraceae bacterium | reverse complement strand
AAACGTATCAAAGAAAAACTTGGTTGGATGAGTCCTATCGAATATAGGCTATCTAGCTTGGCTGCATAAAAAAATAGCGTAGCAGCCTATAAAACTGCTACGCTTAAAAAGTCTAACTTTTGGGGGTCACCTCAGAGAGCTCGCTCTCAGACAGGACTATTTTTATGTTTTTAGACATATACGGTGACGCCGTTACAGCGAGCTAAAATGTGCTTGCGAAGCAATTGCAATTTGCAAGCGGTGGCAGGGCTTATCATTTCTATCTATACAAATTAAATAGTGTGCAAAGGTAAGAAAAAATGGTAAATTCAGCTTCGAAAGTCTACCCATACAAGCTAAATAGTATGTAAAAGTAAGAAAAAATGGTAAATCTAGCTTTGAAAGTCTACCTTTACAAGCTAAATGGTGTGTAAAGGTAAGAAAAAATGGTGAATTTAGCTTGAATAATCTACCTATACAAGCTAAAACATATGTAAAGGTAAGAAAATGATAAATTTAAAAATCTTTATCAAGTAATATAGAAAATCTGATACTCGTAACCTGAATAAAACTGTAGCATTCTTACTCGAAGTTCTTTCAGTAAGATAAACCAGAATTTATCGCGCTTAAGGAAAAAGGAAGCACGAACGAAGTGAGCATAATCTAAGTACAAAACCAATGCAGATTGACGTACTTATTATCAAGAAACGAACAGATGATGTGATACATAAAAACATAGGTAGAATAATAAGAACGAATAAAGATATATTTAAGGAGGTGAATAATATGTGTGAAGCATTAAGGGAGCTTTTTTGAATGAAGTGATTATGTTTACAGGTACTGTGCCGTCATATATTCAGCAGGAACATAGCTTATATATCTGATTGTAAAAAATGAAGCTATTTGATATAATAGTTTATAGACAAAGTTGAAATTGTAGGAGGTAGAAATGACAAATAAGTCATTAACAAAATCTATAAAAAGCTGTATGTGTATCTTTATTATATGCAGTATAGCAAGAGTGATAGAGTATTTTGTGATAAGAACAGATGAAACAATTTTAGCAGAAAATTTTATACATAAAGTTTTTGGTATAATTATTTTAGTAGCAGTGCTTAAACTCGCTAAACTTTCTTGGAATGAGATTGGATTTGTTAGAAAAAATAATTTTCAAAATATTATAAAAGGTATTGCTTTAGGAACAGTATGTTTTTCTTTTGCTTATTTGTTGGAATGTTTTATATTGTTTTGTATGAATGGAAATGTACAAATTTCGGTTTATGCAAGCGGATTTTCATTGAATGGAGAGGCTGTTAGGCAGACAGGAATTCTATTTATAATACTTTGTATTGTTTTTAATATTATTAATGTATGGATGGAAGAAGGTATTTTTAGAGGGTGTTTCTCTAATTTGCTTGCAGGTAAAATGAGTTTTACTGGTGCAACAATCTTTATTGCGTTATTGTTTGGACTCTGGCATTGGGTTATGCCAATGAGAGATTTTATAGAAGGTCGTACTTCAATTGTAAATTTGCTTATTATGGGTATTGGATACATAATTCTTGCAGGGATTATGAGCATAAAGTGGTCATTGTTATATAAAATCACTGGCTCATTGTGGATGGGACTTGGAGACCATTTGTTTAATAATGTAATAGTAACGAACCTATTGCATGTAATCTCGGAAAATGAAGCTGATAGTATGCAGATTGTAAGAATTTTGATTGGCCAACTGGTTTCATTTATACTAGTAATAATTTATTATAAAAAAACGAGGAATAGAGAATAGTAATATATAAATAATTTAAATAGATACTATGCTTAATGTGTAGTATCTTTTTTTATTTGTAAAACGTGTTTAAAAATGTTATAATTGAAAAAGTATGAGCTTAAAGGAGACTTAAGATGAGCAACGGTGGCGATTTATTAACAAGAATGAATGAAAAACTTATAACTATGAGCAAAGGACAGCGCAAGCTTGCTACATTTATCAGCAGGAATTACGATAAGGCTGTCTTTATGACTGCTGCCAAAATGGGTGACGAAGTAGGTGTAAGTGAATCAACTGTTGTTAGATTCGCTACATTGCTTGGATATAGCGGATATCCTGCATTTCAGAAGGCTATGGAAGAAATGGTACAGGACAAGCTTAACTCTATACAAAAGATAGAGATAGCTGCTGGCAATATGACCAGACAGGAGGTTCTCGAGACAGTCCTTAGAGCAGATGCAGAAAAGATTAAGCTTACACTTGATACATTGGATAGAGAGGCATTTGAGGTGGCAGTAGACACCATATTGAATGCAAGGAGAATATACGTTATAGGAATAAGAAGCTGCGCACCGTTGGCTAGTTTCTTGGGATTTTATTTGAATCTTATGTTTAGGGACGTTACTATTGTTTCTACAAACAATTCTAGTGAGATATTTGAGCAGATGCTTAGAATAGATGAGGATGACTGCGTTATAGGAATATCATTTCCAAGATACTCTATGCGTACCTTGAAGGCGATGGAATTTGCCAATAGCAGAAACAGCAAGGTTATCACTATAACAGATAGCAAGAATTCGCCTATGAATCTGTATTCATCATGTAATGTCTTGGCTAGAAGTGATATGGCATCTATAGTAGATTCATTGGTTGCGCCACTTAGTGTGATAAATGCGCTCATTGTGGCATTATGTATGAAGAAACAGGATCATGTAGTAGAAACATTGGAGATGCTTGAGGATATATGGAATGAGTATCAGGTATACGGTGGAGATGAGATAAATCTTATCAATGATTCAAATATTATGGAATTAGGTGATGGTCGTTATGAGTAAGGTTGCGATAATAGGTGGCGGTGCGGCTGGAATGATGGCTGCTATAGGTGCCGCAATATGTGGTCATGAAGTTCACATATATGAGAAAAATGAAAAGCTTGGAAAAAAGATATATATAACAGGAAAAGGTCGTTGCAATGTTACTAATTCATCAGAAATGGATGTGTTGTTTAAAAATATAGTGACTAATCCTAAGTTTATGTATAGTGCGTTTTATACGATGTCCAATGATATGGTCATAGATATGTTTAATAATGATATGGGTGTGCCTACTAAGGTAGAGCGAGGTAATCGTGTTTTCCCTGAAAGTGATAAATCATCAGATATCATTAACGGTTTGACAAGACGCTTAAGAGAGCTTGGCGTAGAGGTGCGCTTACACACTGAAGTTGATAAACTGTTGGTGGAGGATGGTGCCATTAAAGGAATAAAGCTAAAGACTGGTAAAACAGTTGGAAAGACTGATGATATAGTATATTGCGAGAATGTCATACTAGCTACAGGTGGTTTTTCATACCAGACGACTGGTTCTAATGGTGATGGCTACAAAATGGCTGAGGCTACTGGGCATAGAGTGACAGATATACTTCCGGCATTGGTTCCACTTAACACAAAGGAGGAATATGCCAAAGAATTGCAGGGATTGTCTCTTAGGAATATAAAGGCGACGTTTTATGCTAATGGTAAGGAAGTCTATTCTGATTTTGGAGAAATGTTATTTACACACTTTGGTATCAGTGGTCCTGTAATTTTAAGTGGTAGTAGCTATATTACTGCTAGATTAAATAGAGGCGAGAAAATATCAGTTAAAATTGACTTAAAGCCAGCTCTGACAGTAGATGAACTGGATGCCAGAGTGCTTAGAGATTTTTCAGAGGCTCTTAATAAGGATTTTGCCAATTCTCTTGGTAAGCTTTTGCCAACGAAGCTGATACCTATTGTTATAGAGTTAAGTGGTATTGAACCACATAAAAAGGTAAATGAAGTGACAAAGGAAGAACGTAAAAAGCTTGTAGACATACTTAAAGGTATGGAGCTAAACATTGCATCCACTAGAAGTTTTAACGAGGCAATCATTACTCAGGGTGGCGTAAATGTAAAGGATGTTAATCCTAATACTATGGAATCAAAACTGGTAAAAGGCTTGTTTTTTGCAGGTGAGGTGCTTGATATAGATGCTTTGACAGGTGGTTATAATCTGCAACTTGCTTGGAGTACGGGATATCTGGCTGGATTATCTTGTATTTAGGCTTAAAAGAAGATATGAATAAGATATGAAACTTAAAAATATATGTTGAATTTAAGAAACAATATAAAGAAGAGAGGTTAAATAAATATGTTTAATGTTGCAATTGATGGACCAGCAGGAGCTGGAAAGAGTACTATAGCGAAACTGGTAGCCAAGAGATTAGGATTTACTTATGTAGATACAGGGTCGATGTATAGAGCTATGGCATTGGCGTGCATCAGAGCAGGTCTTAAGGCTGATGAAGAGGAAAAGGTCTGTGATGTATGTAAGGATCTTGATGTAAGCCTGAAATATGATGAAAATGGTGCACAGCAGGTTATATTAAATGGTGAAAATGTAAATGGCTATATTAGAACAGAGGAAGTAGGCAATATGACTTCAGCTATAGCTGTATATGGTCCGGTTCGAGAAAAACTTGTTGAATTGCAGAGAAAGCTGGCTACAGAGATAGAGGTTATCATGGATGGTAGAGACATAGGTACATGTGTACTTAAAGATGCGCCTGTAAAGATATATCTTACAGCTAGCTCAAGAAAAAGAGCAGAGAGAAGATATAAGGAATTGGTTGAAAAGGGCGTAGACTGTAATATTGATGATATTGAGAAGGATATCATTGATAGAGATTACAGAGATATGAATAGAGAGATATCGCCTTTGAAGCAGGCTGAGGATGCTATTCTTGTTGATTCGTCTAATATGAATATAGATGAGGTTGTAGAGCATCTTGTTGGTATCATACAGAGTAAGAGATAGGCACATATCAACTGTTTTGTTAGATGTTTGCGTAATGTAGAAAGGTTATAACTATGCAGGAAGAAAGAAATATCGTGGTTGCAAAGACAGCGGGCTTTTGCTTTGGAGTGAAGCGCGCAGTGGATACGGTGTATGAACAGATAGAATCAGGTGATAAAGAGATATATACCTATGGTCCTATAATACACAATGAAGAAGTTGTAAATGATTTGATAAGTAAGGGTGTAAAAGTTATAGAAGATTTTGAAGAGTTAAAATCTCTAAAGAGTGGAACAGTAATCATCCGCTCTCATGGTGTAGATAAGAGTATATATGACATAATAGAGTCAAATGGTCTTAAATTGGTAGATGCAACATGCCCTTTTGTTAAGAAAATTCATAAAATTGTCTATGAAAGAAGTTTGGATGGTTACGAAATAATTATTATAGGCAATGCAATGCATCCAGAAGTAGAAGGTATAAAAGGATGGTGTCAAGGGCCTGTAACCATTGTAAATACTGAAGAAGAGGCTATGAATTATCAACCGATTTGCGGTGAAAAAGTGTGTTTAGTGTCACAGACGACATTTAATTACAATAAATTTAATAAATTAGTTGAAATTATTGGCAAAAAGGTCTATAATGTTATCATTGTGAATACTATCTGCAACGCAACGAACGAGAGGCAGGTAGAAGCGCGAAAGATTGCTAAAGAAGTTGATTCTATGATTGTTATTGGTGGTAAAACCAGTAGTAATACGCAGAAGCTTTATGAAATCTGTAGCGAGGAATGCAAAAATACTTATTATATTCAGACAGCAGAAGATTTAACAGATGTTACTCTTGTTACTGGTAGTGTAGGTATTACAGCCGGGGCATCCACCCCAAAAAATATTATCGAGGAGGTTCAAAATAATGTCAGATTTAAGTTTTGAACAAATGTTAGAGGAATCATTAAAAACTATAAGAACAGGAGAAGTCGTTAAGGGCACAGTTATCAGCGTTAAAGAAGATGAAATTGTGTTAAATATAGGTTACAAGTCAGACGGTATCATAACTAGAAACGAATACACAAATACACCAAACGTTGACCTTACAACTGTTGTGTCTGTTGGCGATTCTATGGACGCTAAGGTTCTTAAGGTAAACGATGGCGAGGGTCAGGTTTTACTTACTTACAAGAGACTTGCAGCTGAGAAGGCTAGCAAGATGCTTGAGGAAGCTTTTGAGAACAAGACAGTTCTTAAGGCTGTTGTTTCACAGGTTATGACAGGTGGATTAAGCGTTGTTGTTGATGAGACAAAGGTATTTATCCCAGCTAGCCTTGTTTCAGATTCTTATGAGAAGGATTTAACAAAGTATAACGGACAGGAAATCGAGTTCATTATCAGCGAGTTCAATCCAAAGAAGAGAAGAATTATTGGTGACCGTAAGGTTCTCCTTACAGCAGCTAAGAAGGAAGCACAGGATAAGCTTCTTGCAGAGCTTGCAGAGGGTCAGACAGTAGAAGGTACAGTTAAGAATGTAACAGATTTCGGTGCATTTATCGATTTGGGTGGTCTTGATGGTCTTTTACACATCTCAGAGATGTCATGGGGACGTATCGAGCATCCAAAGAAGGTATTTAAGGTTGGCGACAAGCTTACAGTTCGTGTTAAGGAGATTAACGGAACAAAGATCGCTCTTAGCTTAAAGTTCGATGAGACAAATCCTTGGACATTAGCTGCTACAAAGTATGCAGTAGGCAATGTTGTAACAGGTAAGGTTGCTAGAATGACAGATTTCGGTGCCTTCATCGAGTTAGAGCCAGGTATTGATGCTCTTCTCCATGTTTCACAGATTTCTAAGGCACACGTTGAGAAGCCAGCAGATGCACTTAAGATTGGTGATGAGATTGAAGCAAAGGTTGTTGACTTCAACGAGGAAGAGAAGAAGATTAGTCTTAGCAAGAAGGCTTTAGAGCCAGATGTAGAGGAAGTTGCTGCAGAAGAGACAGTAGCAGTTGAAGAAGTTGCTACAGAAGAGTAATCAAATTTTCTCTAGGTAGAATATACGATAATTAAAATAGGAAGTTGCGAAAGTAACTTCCTATAATTATACAATGGAAGTTATTATATAGCTTTACGGAGGTGTTTTTATGGATTACGAACAGTTTAAAGAACAGGTGTTAGCGTTAACAAAGATTAATCTTCATATGTATAAAGAGAAACAGATGAAGAGACGTATTGACTCTCTTATAGCGAAGCATAAAATACCAGGATATAAGGAATATGTTGATGCTATTAAGAAAGATACAAAGCTTTTTGAGGAATTCGTTAATTATCTTACAATAAATGTTTCGGAATTTTGGAGAAATCCTGATCAGTGGAAGGTTCTTGAAGAGCAGGTTATGCCAGAGCTTATAAAGATGTCAGGCAAAAATCTTAAGGTGTGGAGTGCGGCATGTTCTACAGGAGATGAGCCATATTCATTAGTTATGTTGTTCTCAAAGTTTATGCCACTTAGCAATATTAAGATACTTGCAACTGATATTGATAAGCAGGTTCTTGAGAAGGCTAGAGTAGGATTATATAACGAGAAGAGCCTTGCGGGATTACCAAAAGAATTTAAGGATAAGTACTTTACAAAAATCGGAGCTTCTAACTATCAGATATCAGATGAGATAAAGAAGTGTGTAGAGTTTAAGGAAGGTAATCTTCTTGCAGATAAGTATCCTACAGGTTTGGATCTTATATTGTGTAGAAACGTAGTTATTTACTTTACAGATGAGGCGAAAACTGAGATTTATAAGAAGTTTAACCAGTCATTGAAGCAGGGTGGTTATCTTTTTGTAGGTAGCACAGAGCAGATTATTAACTATAAAGAGTTAAACTACTCATCATTTAAGTCATTCTTCTACAAGAAGAACTAGTATAAAATTGCTTAATATAAAGGAATGAGGCTGTAAATGCGAGTTATTGCAGGAAAAGCGAGACATATACAACTAAAGACCATTGAAGGTATGGATACCAGACCTACAACAGACAGAATCAAAGAGACATTGTTTAATATGATTAATAATGATATATATGATGCTAATTTTCTTGATTTATATAGTGGTAGCGGAGCTATTGGTATCGAAGCTTTAAGTCGTGGAGCGAAGAAGGCTGTTATGGTAGAGATGAATCGCGACGCTGTGTTTTGTATAAGAGAGAACCTTAATAAGACAAAGCTTGCAGATAATGCTGTAGTATATCAATGCGACGTGCTAGATGCCATTAATAGACTAAATGATATTGGAGAGCCTTTTGATATTATTTTTATGGATCCACCTTATAATCATGAACATGAAAAAAAGGTGTTAGAGGCTTTAAAGGGAACAAAACTTGTAGATGAGTATACTACAATAATTGTAGAGGCGTCTTTAGAAACTGATTTTAGTTATTTAGAACAGTTAGGATATAAAATATATAAGCGCAAAGAATATAAGACGAATGTACATATGTTTATAACTCTGTAATATACAGAGTATATATGTTAGTATTAAGGAAATAAGGAGTTTATATATGAATATTGCAGTTTATCCAGGAAGCTTTGACCCTGTAACACGTGGTCACATAGATATTATCGAGCGTGCTGCAAGGATGACAGATAAGCTAATAGTTGGAGTGTTGAACAATAATAGCAAAAAAGGTCTTTTTACAGTAGAAGAAAGAGTTGACATGCTTAACAAAGCTGTTGAACATTTACCTAATGTAGAGGTGAAATCATTTGGTGGATTACTTGTAGATTTCGCTAAAGATAATAACGCCAATACAATAGTCAGAGGACTTAGGGCAATAACTGATTTTGATTATGAATTACAGATGGCCCAGACAAACCGAGCCTTATATGATGGCGCAGATACAATATTTATTCCGACCAGTATGGACTATTCATTCTTAAGTTCTACGACAGTTAAGGAAATAGCAAGTTTTGGTGGCGATGTATCTAAATTTGTTACACCATACGTAGAAGATAAACTTAAAGTAAAATATACAAAATAGTAAAAATATACTAGGAACATAGTACTATAAAAGTTTTATGGGTTGTAAAACCTAACTTTTTAGTGTAAAATCTCTACGTGAGATATCCCGAAAAGTAGTGCCTATGTATGATAAGAAGTTAGGCATATATAAGTTATAGGGTTGAAGGAGAAGAAAAATGAACAGTAGAATAGAACAGATTATATCAGAAATAGAAGATTATATTGATGGTTGTAGATTTCAGCCACTATCTAAATCAAATATTATTGTAAATAAGGATGAGATAGAGGAGTTGTTAGCAGAGCTTAGACTTAAGACTCCAGATGAAATCAAGAAATATCAGAAGATTATAGCTAATAGAGATGCTATTCTTATGGATGCAAAGCAGAAGGCAGATGCTATGCTTCAGGAGGCAGTTGCACATACAAATGCTCTTGTAAGTGAGCATGAGATTATGCAGCAGGCTTATGTGCAGGCTAACGAAATAGTTCAGAAGGCTACACATCAGGCACAGGCAATACTTGATAGTGCAATGAACGAAGCGAATGAGGTTCGTATGGGTGCTATGCAGTATACAGATGATATTCTTGCTAATGTACAGAATATTATTGTTCATTCTATGGATAATGTTACAGACAAGTATAATAATTATATGAAGTCTATGCAGACTAGTCTTGAAGTGGTAACTGCTAATAGAAATGAACTTAATCCACCAGAGGAAATGCAGATGGGTGATATGACTGCTGCAAACCATGGTGAAGGTCCAAGTATTATAGGCGAAAGTGATAATTTTGAAGATTATACAGTACAATTAGATATGTAGTTTTAATCCCCACTTTATAGTGGGGATTTTTAATCTACAATATTTCTAAATGATTCCCATAATTATCCTTATCCAAAGAAAAATATTATTCTTATTCGATTTTATGCCTATACAATTCAATGCTATACAACAGGCTATTTGTTCATATTTTTCCGTGCATTGAGAGGTTGCATAGATTTTCTTACGTGCTCAGCTTGAAACAAAGCGCCCGTGTGCAATATCGAGGCAGACAACCGCCAAGATGTTTGTATGGTGAGTACAGCTGTTTCGATTTTCTATTTTCATTCGCCCACCCCACAAAACCTGCTCATTACAAGTAGCCTGCCTGCACAACTCAGTCGCTCGCCCTATTAATAAGGGCGAGCTCCTTCAAACAGGTTCGGCAGGCTGCATTATTTGTGGGGTGGGGCGATGAAAACTTAACGAAAATCTGCAATGCTGTACTCATCCATGCAAATCATCTTTGGCTAGGTTGTTCTGACCTATAGTGCACTACGGGCGAATAGGCTTGTTTCAAGCGAGCACTTAGAAAATTATGCGTTCTCGAGTCGAGCACTTAAAAATATGTACAGATAGCCAAGTTGTCAATAACTAAACTGGATATAGGCATAAAATCGAAAGAAACAATTACATATCTTCGGACAAGGATAATTATGGGTATGTAGGTGTATTGGGAATTGAAGAATTTTTTACATATATTGTGATTTATATATATTTGTGGTACAATATATGTATATTTATGGACGTTAACAGAATATTGGAGGTACTTATGAAAAAGAAGATAATATATATTGGTACATGTATAGTTATAACTACATTAACTGTAGGTTTATTAGGTGGTTGTGGAAGCAAAGAGCCTGTGCAAGAAACTATAGGGATATACAATGGAACTATGCATAATGGCGAGATGACAACATCATCTGATGAGCAGGATAATACTAGTAGTGATAAGAGTAGTGAGAATAAAACAGATGAAAATAAAGATCAGACAACATCTAAAAAGGATGAAACCACTACAAAGAAGGAAGAACAAAACACAACTACAAAGAAACAAAATAACGATACAACTACAAAGAAACAAGAGAATACTACGACTAAGAAGCAACAGAGTAGTACGACAACTAAAAAACAGAATGAAACTTCTTCAAAGAAAGAGACAACATCAGAGGAAGAGACAACAACAAAGCAAGATGAAACTACATCAAAAGAGGAAGAAACCACACCAGAAGAAACTACATCATCAGAAGCTACAAGTGATTCGTCATCTAATGAAGAGGAATCAAGTGATTCAGAGACAACTAGTGTGAGTGAAGATGAAAGCAACGAAACAGAGGAGGACTCATCTAATAATGGTGAAGAGAGTCATACTGATGATGAGGGGTCAGACGATGTTGAACCTAGTTTGGAAGACTAAAGTGCTAGGGATATTAGATAAAAAGAGGTGAGAAACATGTCTAGAAGAAGCGTGATGAATATAGTTAAAAGATGTACGTCCACGTTGCTAACAGGTGCACTGATATTTACATCTTTAAATATTAATATTTTATTTGCTGAAAGTAATAATATGGCATCTATAAAAGATGTCACTATTTCAGATAGCAAGAAAACGATAAACCAGCAGATAGATGATAACTTAGTTAATGCTGATAAGTTTCAGGCAGCAACAGGTTATATTGATTCAAGGATTGATTACGATAGAATACCTGACAAAAATCTATTAAATACACCAGGATTGGACAAGGCAACTACATTGCCATCTACATATAGTTCTGTTGATAAGGGATATGTAACTAGTATCAAGAATCAGAATCCTTGGGGAACCTGCTGGGCGTTCGCGGCAGTCGCAGCTATGGAGTCCTATGCCTTAGCACATGGTATCGTGGATGACCCGGCGGACATCAATTTATCAGAATATGCACTTGTTTATCTTACTAATAATGATGACAAGCTGGTATATGATGAAACAGGTGACTATACATATTCCAATGATCCAGACTATGGATTTGACTATGGTGGAAATGATGAGATGGCATTTAAATCATTAAGCAATGGAACAGCATTATATGATGATGACGCTTTAGAAAGTTTATATAAAGAAGCAGAAAATGGTAATATTTCACCATTACAGTGGGATAAGAATAATATTTCATATATATTAACAGGTCAGTATTATATTGATATGATGGATATGGAACAAGTAAAAGCTGCAGTTATGGAGCATGGTGCAGTTACTACATCATATTTTTCTCATAAGGATTATGCTAATCATAGTGTGAAGCAGTATCTATATAATTACAATTATGAAAATGAAGCGACAAATCATGCAGTAGCTATTGTAGGATGGGATGATACAATACCTGCATCCAATTTTACAGTGGTAGATAGCGAAGGACAGCCACGTACTCCATCAAGACCAGGTGGCTGGCTTATAAAAAATAGCTGGGGAGAATATGCCGGAGATAACGGTTATATATGGATATCTTATGAGGATATGGGAATATTGTCGGCAGATGCAGTTGTATATGCTATAGCTAAGAAAAGTGACTATCCTATAACATATCAGCATGATGGAGCAACAACTGCGATTATATCTGTAAACTTAAAAGAGATGGCTAATGTATTTACGGTTGATGGTTCGGAGCAGATTATAAATGCCGTATCCTTTTTTACACGTGATGTATGTAGGGAATACACAGTATCTGTATATGATAATACTAATGGTGGGCAAGTAGATAAGGGTAGACTGGTTGCAACTGCAAGTGGAACAACAACATACGCAGGATACTATACAGTCAATCTAGATAATTCGTATGTATTCCCAATAGGAAGTACTTTTAGTGTTGTACTAGAATTTGACAAGAGTTCATCTGTGTTGATTGGATATGCAGAGTTTGCGGTGGGAGCTGGAGTTACTGTTTCTACTAGCAAGGAAGGACAAACATATTATTCTTATGGAGGCGAATTTTATGATTTTGCTATTTATAATCCTGGGTACAAGAATATTACTTTAAAGGCTCATGCTAAAAGTGTTGGTACGTCAAATGTAGCAACTAAGATAAATAATGTGACTATGTCAGGAAAAGATAGAGTTACTATAAAATGGGAAGAAGTAGATGGCGCTAGCTATTACGAACTATGGAAGTGTGATAGTGCAACAGGAACGGGTAAAGTAATATCTAACATAACAGACACTACATATACAGATATAAATGTACCTAGTAGCAATGCTACATTAGATAAAATCGACGCAGGAAAGACATATTATTACAAAGTAAAGCCTGTCGTAGAAGGGAAGAATTGTTTATATTCGGCGGTTAAAAATATTACTATTATGCCGGAGAAAGTGAATCCCGTATTAACTGTGACTGAAGATAATAAGCTCTCAGTAACATGGGATAAGGTAAGTTTTGCAGATGGATATGATATATTCATTGGCATTGATAATGTTGATGATATGAATGTTGTGGCAACGGTAGATAGCAATTCGACATCATTTACCTATAATGAGAAGATGTATTGTGGATGTTACTATTATGTAGAGGTTAAGGCATATATTATCAATAGTGCTGGACAGAAGGTTTATGGATTAAGTAACACAGCGTTTGAGAGAATAGAAATAGGCACCGTGTCAGGAAATTCCTATGAATATAGTGTGGAAGATACGGTTACTGTAAGATGGACAGATAATAATGATGGTATATATGACGGTGTTTTTGCCAACATATATTATGGAAACTCATTTAAAAAGAAGGTTTATATTGATAAGGGTGTAACTTCATACGATTTTGACATAGCAGGAGCAACAGTTGGTGGTAGTGTATCTATAGACATATTTACATATGTTAATACTGGTGATGGTAGTCTTAATAGTACCCATTGTTTTGAGATAAATATTCAGGTCAAGAAAGCGTTTGATGAACCAGTATTTTGGTACGTTGTAGATGACACTATTCACATTATTATGCCAGAAGCAATTTATGCACAATATCAGTTGTACGGGTACAATGAAAATGATGATACTTATGAACATTTATGTGCGTTAATGGGCGTAGAAGTGAGAGAGGGATGTGCTATAGTATTAGATGAGTTCACAGATTTTTCTAGGTCGAAAACCATCAAAATATCTGGTGACCCTTATATATTCAGTAAGGAATATATTACTGTAGGCGGTGAATATAAAGCACCTGTGATTGAATACATATCAGACGTCAAGCTAGGACAAGGTGTTGATGAGGTAGAGCTTAATGCTACTATATCAAATAAGATGCCAGGTTTTTATTATCAGTATCAATGGTATCAGTCTGATACTAAGACGGGAGAGGCAATACCTATTGAAGGTGCTACAAAGCCAAGCTACACAGCTTATGTCGATAGCTGGAATGCTAAATACTATTACTGTCAGGTAACTTGTATGTACAATGGAACTAATACATATTGTACATCAAACGGTGAAGGTGAAAGAACTAGAGTAGCAGGATATAGCTATATAGGAGATATAACTATATCGGATATTGCAGACCAGACATATACTGGCAACGCTATCATGCCGACATTTACAGTAAGAAATGGAAATACAGTTCTTACACTTGGAACAGATTATACAGTTACATATAGTGGCAATGTTAATGTGGGTATAGCATCAGTTGATATCAGATTTATAGGTTCGTATACCTCGCTGGGAACAATCACAAAGGACTTTGTTATTAAGCCTGTAAATGGTCCTGCACTTACGGTATCGTATGTAAATAGCTACAGATATACTGGTTATGCTATAACGCCTATATTAACTATCAAGTATGGTGATATTACATTGCAAAGCGGAATTGACTATACAGTACAGTTTGCGAATAATGTAAATGCAGGAACTGCGACAATTACCATAACTTGTGTTGGAAATTATAGCGGTACAGTTACTAAAAACTTTACTATAACAAAGGTAACATCATCTTATGTGACGGCTAATAGCATTCCTACTCAGATTTATACAGGTAATGCAATAAAACCTTCAGTCATACTTAAATATGGTTCAATCCAGCTTAAAGAGGGCATAGATTTTACTGTAACTTATAGTAATAACACAAATGTAGGAACTGCAAATTATACAGTTACATTGCAGGGTAATTATAGTGGTACGATAAATGGAACATTTGGAATCGGAAGTACATCCATAGCTTTATTAAGTATTCCTACAATACCGGATCAGATTTATACAGGTAGTGAGATAAAAGTATACTTGACTATTAAGAGTGGTAATACAACTCTTAGACCGGGATTTGATTACACATTATCTTATACAAATAACATAAATGTAGGTACAGCTACAGTTACTATTACAGGTAAAGGTAATTATAACGGAACACAAACAAAAACCTATAAGATTACGCCTGTATCTTGTGAAATGTTTGGAGTCAGTGGAGTACAATCTTCGTACACATATACGGGTACGGCGATGACACCGACGATAACATTAAGTAATGGTAACACAAAGCTTGAAAACGGAAAAGATTACACTGTGTCATATGCCAATAATAAAAATGCAGGAACAGCAACTGTTACTATTACGGGTAAAGGTAACTATACAGGCACGATAGTTAAGACTTTTGTGATTAATCAAATGTCGATACAGTCAGTATCTGTAGGACAGTTGCAAAATCAGACATATACAGGTAACGCCATTACACCTGAAGTTACATTAACAAATGGTTCTGTTAAGCTTATAAAGGGAACAGATTACACGGTGGCTTATAGTAATAATGTTAATGTAGGTACAGGTATTGTAACGATAACAGGTGTTGGCAACTATAAGGATACTATTTCGACTACATTTATCATAAGTGATGTTCCATCCAAGATTACATCACCTACATTTAATGTGGCAGACACAAGTAACCATATTAGTAAGATAACATCCGGAACAAATGTTAACGCACTAGTAAGTTCTCTCAATGAAAACCAATATATTTCAATATACAAAGGTTCTGCAAAAGTGACAGGAACGTCGCTTATAGGAACGGGAATGTTTGCGTGCATCATGAATGGTGGAAATATTACAAGAAAGTATGCACTGATAGTAACTGGTGATACAAGTGGTGACGGAAAAATAAATATTACTGATATGATAGCGGTAAAAGCTCATATATTAAAGAAGTCAACACTTACAGATGTGTATGCCAAGGCTGGCGATGTAAATGGAGATGGTAAGATAAATATTACTGATTTCATAAAGATAAAGGCAACATTGCTGGGCAAGGACAGTATAAAGGGTGTATCAGCAAACTAGGAGGATAGTACATGAATAAAAGAATACAACAAGATAGTTACATTGCAAAACTAGTTAGGAGTATATGTGCCATAGTAATATGTGCTTTATGTTTTATGTATAACATGGAGCCAACTATTGCGGCAGGTGCATCGTTGACAGGCCCTGGTACTGTTAGAGCAGGAGATACCATAACACTTAAGTTTAATGTCAATGACAGTGGTAAATATGGTGTTGAGGCTTCATTAGCGTATGATAGTAGTGTTGTAACATTATCATCATCAACCATAAGTCTAAAGGGATGGAAATTAGAAACAAATGGAAATAGTCTTATTATGTATGATGATGCTATGACAAATCCTATAAGTGGAAATAAGACCGTTGTTACATTAGTATTTAAGGTGAAAAGTGGAGTAGCTACAGGTACTAAGGTCAATATATCTGTCAATAATATTGTTGCAACAGATGGTAGCAATGAAAGTAATCTTGGAAATGCTACATATAGCGCATCTATAGCAGCACCGTTATCTACTAATGCCAATCTTTCGAGCTTGGCTGTTGATGGAGCAACGCTCAAGCCTGGATTTGCCGCAGGTACTACATCATATGATATCGGTGAAGTGGAGTTTTCAACATCTAAGTTGAACATATCATACAAAGCAGAAGACGCAAAGGCTAAAGTATCTGTGTCAGGCAATAACTTAAGCGTAGGTAAGAATACTGTATCTGTAACAGTTACAGCAGAAAGTGGTGCTAAGAAAACTTATAAGATAACAGTTACTAGAAAACAGGATCCAAATTATGTAGCTAGTAGTGATGCAACGCTTAGTAGTCTGACAGTAAGTGCTGGTCAAATATCACCTGTTTTTTCAAAGAGTACAAAAGATTATGTGGTGTATTTGCCTTATGAATCAGTTGGAGCAACATATACTGCAACAGGTACGATGTCAGATGCTAAGGCAACAGGAGCGTCACAGGGTAGTATAGTGCTTGAACAGGGTAATAATACTATAATAGTTACTGGTACTGCTGAAGATGGAACTACAATGGAATACAAGATAACAGTAGTGGTTATGCCTAAGTATGAAGGAACAGTGCCTGGTATATCAGGAGAGAAGGAAAGTGAAACACCTTCTGAGGAGCCTACAACAGAGGAACCAACAACGAAGGATCCAGATAACCAACCACAAAGTCAGCCAGAATCCACAGGAGATATAGACGATGATAACTCAAATGATGCAGGTGGATTTGATATTGTTATAATGATTGTCGTAGGAATAGTTGCATTTGGTGTAGGATTTGCTTGCCGTTATGTTTTGTTTAAGGCAAATGTATTAAAGTAAAATAAAGATAGTGAATATTTAAAGATATAAGAACTCTAACAGAAATAAGCTGTCAGAGTTCTTTTTTCATGTTTTTATACTAACAAGTATGTAATTATGAAAGAAAATGCCGCAGCTAATATTTTGGATATTAAATATTTAGTAATGGATAAATCTGAGTTATCTAAAACTGTTTTTACCTGCATTATGGTACATAGTCCACCAAATGTAGTAAGGGCAGAAATAGTAGGGATAATGATATGTGTGGCGTAGTGTAGTTGGTTTATATAAAAGCTTTGAAGTCCGCTTGTAAGCTCTATTATACTGGTAAAAGTGGCACAGGCCAGTGGTGGGAGGCTTAGAGTATGCTGGAACAAGGCTGATATTATAGTGAAAAGTATAATGTAACCACCTATTTTCACCTGTACCTCAAAGGATGAAAATATACAGGTATCTAGTAATTGGATAATAGATTTTGAATCTTTTTTTGAAGAAGTTATATTGTTATCTGTATCTGACTTGTATGGTGAAATTTGATTAGGATAAAGTATATGTACTATAGAAGCACCGAATATTGAAGATATAAACAATGTAATAAACAGTGTGCATTTACTGTCAGAGGTTATGTGTATGTATGGTCCATATACGGAAGTAAATACATAATTAAGCATAAAAGATGGGCTAATATTATTAAATGCGCACATTAAAAATTCGGCAGATTTTTTTGACAATCTGTTCTCTTTGTAGTAGTCGGCGGCCATCTTTGCGCCTATTGGACAACCACATAGAGAACCACATATAGCTGTAAATATTTGACAAGGAAATGTAAAGATATTTAACGATAGCAACAGAGAAGATATAATAGTATATGGCAAAAGTGCAGGCATAACAGTAAATATCCATAGTTGTATGCCTTGATTAGCAGCATTCTTTGTTATACTGGGAAATGCCAACATTAGGAAAAATATAAAAAAGAATAAAAAACTTGAAAAAATCTTCTTCATTATGGTCACACTTTGTAGTATATTTATATAGTGTATGTGTAAAAATAAGCAACCATACATTTTTATGTATATTACTATATAGCTTAAATGAAATGATGATAAGATATAGAAAGTGAGAGATGTATATGTTAGAAAAATATAATTTACAACCTGAAAAGATATTTTACTATTTTGAGGAGATATCGAAGATACCTAGAGGTTCTGGAAATACAAAAGCAGCCAGTGATTACTGCGTAGCATTTGCCAAGGAGAGAGGCTTAGATGTAAGACAGGATGAGCTTGGAAATGTGGTTATAAAGAAAAAGGCTACATCAGGATATGAGAATAAGCCAGGTGTTATCATACAGGGACACTTAGATATGGTGGCCGAGAAGGACCCAGACAGCAATCATGATTTTATGAAGGATCCAATAGAGCTTATAGTAGATGGGGACTTTATAACAGCTAATAAGACAACACTTGGAGCTGATAATGGTATAGCTGTAGCGGCTGGATTGGCATTGTTGGATGATGATAGTATCAAGCATCCTAATCTGGAGGTTATATTCACTATAGATGAAGAAACAGGTATGGATGGTGCTATGGGACTTGATATGTCAGATATCACAGGAAAATATATGTTAAATCTTGATAGCGAGGATGATGGCATCATAACTGTAGGTTGTGCAGGTGGTAAGTCAGCAGAGGTTACATTTGATATGGAGCTTGCAGAGGTAGCAGGTGTAATATACAGACTTAAGGTTAGTGGTCTTAAGGGTGGACATTCAGGTGCCGAGATACACAATGAAAGAGCAAATGCAAACATGCTGTTAGGCCGTGTACTTAAGTATATTAATGATAGAATTGCCATCAGAGTTACAAGCTTAAATGGTGGTGCTAAGGATAATGTTATAACAAAGGAAAGTACTGCCATATTTGTGCTTCACGGCCATGAGGAAGTAGAAGAAAAGATGGCGAAACTTTCAGAAATATTGTCAGAGATAACATCCATTATTAAGAATGAGTATGCAATCTCTGATGAAAATATTAGTATTGAATTGTCTGATGGAGAGTATGGCATATTTACTGCCGCATCTAGAAAGGCAACTGACAATATATTGGCATTTATGAGCCTTGTGCCATTTGGACCACAGTACAGAGTACCGGGAATGAATGGGCTGGTAGAGACATCTATGAATATGGGTATTCTTAAGACAGATAATGGCGTAGTGCTTATGCATATGTCTATTAGAAGTTCGGTTAAGAGTAGAAAGTATCTGATAGCAGACCGTATAGAGACACTTGCCAAGCTTACAGGTGGAACATTCAAGTCTGAGGGTGAGTATCCTGAGTGGGCTTATAAGGCTAATTCACCATTGCAACAGCTATTGTGCAAGGTGTACAAGGAGAAGTACGGTGAGGAACTGAAGATAGATTTGATACATGCAGGACTGGAGTGCGGCTATATATTAGAGAAGAAGCCAGAGCTTGATGTAGTATCATTTGGTCCACAGATGTATGATATTCATACTACAGACGAGAGAGTGTCTATATCATCAACAGCAAAGATGTATGATTTCGTGAAGTCTATTTTAGAGAATATTGAGTAAATTTCTTGGCAAATTTACTGGGAGGAACTATGCGAATAATGAGTATTGCCAGCGGAAGCAGTGGTAATTGTATATACGTAGGAAACGATAATACACACCTGCTCATCGATGCAGGCATCAGTAGAAAACGAATAGAGGAAGGCCTTAATAGTATAGGGCTTACATTATCAGATATGACAGGAGTGCTGGTGACTCACGAGCACTCTGATCATATAAGTGGTTTGGGAGTAGTACTTAGAAAGAATGATATACCTGTTTATGGTACTAATGAGACCATGGAGGCATTAACGACGTCAAAATATCTTGAAAAGGTGGATTATTCCTTGCTTAATGGAGTATTTCCTGACTCAGACTATGAGATAGGCGGTTTGAAGGTTCATCCATTTTCCATATCTCATGATGCAGTTAATCCATGCGGCTACCGTATAACAGATAGCTACAATGGAAAGTCGGTAGCTATAGCAACAGATATGGGGCATTTTAATGACTATATAGTAGATAAGCTACAGAACTTGGATGCTGTTTTGCTTGAGGCTAATCATGATGTGAAAATGTTACAAGTAGGTACATATCCATATTATCTTAAGCAAAGAATACTAAGTAATTATGGACATCTCTGTAACGAGGTGGCAGGAAGGTTACTTGATAATATTTTGTCAGACAAGATGAAAAAAGTATATTTGGGTCATCTAAGCAAGGAGAATAATTATCCAGATTTAGCATTTGAAAGTGTACGAGCAGAGATAAATCTAAGCGACAGTCCGTATAAGGCAGATGACTTTGATATAGAGGTGGCAAAAAGAGAGTGTGTTACAGAATACTTTGACGTATAGGAGGAAATGAAAATGTTTAATAGAATGAGAAAAATGTTTAAGAATGTACTGGTAGTAAGTCTGGTATGCATGCTTATGGTAGGTTGTGGAGCTGGTAATGATGTAGATAAGACAGAAGGTCAGTCAACCCTTGATAATGTATCAGATGGTACAAGTGATAGTGATGAATCAAAAAACAATGAGACAAGCAAGCAGGAAACTTCATCAGAACAGCAAACTACTGAGGAGACAACAACAGAAGAACCAACAACAGAGCCTATACCGGATGATGGACAGCGTGATAAGCTGGTAGCAGCAGCGAAGAAGGCTAGAGATGAATATGTTGCGTCTTATGAGCAGGAGAATGGCTATGAGTTTGATACATTTATTGAACGAGCTGGATTTTATGACTTTAACCTAGACGGTGTGCCAGAGTTTTGTACTTTGGAGTGTAATGCAACAGGTATATTAAGTGGATGGGCTTATGTGTATATAGATGGAAAATATGTAAAACAGCATAATATATATTCATATAACAATATGACTACATACAAAAATCTTGAGGGTAATTTCCGTACGGTAGAGCAGTCATATAGATATGCTATAGATACTGAATCAAGGGATATCACTGAATATAGTGTATATGTATATGATTATAATGAAAATGGAACAGAGTATATCGGCATGTATACAGAGGAAATGGAAACAAAGTATAAGGTGTACTATAACTGTGATGGTGAAAAGATAACGAAGGAACAGTATGATGAGATACTTAATGGTTATCTTAACGGATATACCAAGGTAAATAACTGTGGTGGAAAGCAGGAGTTTATGGAAGAAGATGTAGAGAAGTCGTTATTTAATGCGTATGTTTCATATTTAAAGAAGACAAAGAAATAGGTTTGGTAAATACGACCAGTATGATAGATTAAAACTTAGGTAGAAAATTCTATGGTATAATAATTAAGTGTTTAACTGGTATGATGTTGTTCAAAATGTGACATCATACCAGTTTTTTCTTATAATTTAATACTTTAATGGTTGAAATAATCAAATGAATTATTTATAATAGAAACGATTATGGTTTATTAACCACATATAGAAAGGAAGGTTTCGTATGAAGAAGACAGTTATTACTGTAGTAGGTAAGGATACAGTAGGTATTATAGCAAAGGTATGTACATATCTTGCAGATAATAATGTAAATATTTTAGATATTTCACAGACTATCGTGCAGGATTATTTTAATATGATGATGATAGTTGATGCGAACAGTGCAGAGAAGAAGTTTGGACAGTTAGCTGATGAGATGGCTGAGCTTGGTGAGCAGATAGGTGTTCAGATAAAGATGCAGTCAGAGGATATCTTTAACATAATGCATAGAATATAGTGTTAAACAATGAGGAAAATAAAAAGATAAGATTTATGCTTGCATAAAATCTTATCGGTTTATTTGACGAATGTACAGTATGAGTAATGTAGAGCGTTAGGTCGGAATTACGAATAGTGTAGCTGCGAGAGCTTTGAAAAAGCGAAGTAGCTAGTTTAACTAAGAGTCAAAGAATATAAGAATAAAATAGGAGAAAAGTCATGATTAATTTATTCGAAGTAAAAGAAACTAACGATATGGTTGAACATGAGAATCTTGATGTCCGTACCATTACTATGGGTATCAGCCTTCTTGACTGTATTGATAGCGATATAGATAAGTTAAACGAAAAAATATATAAGAAGATAACTACAAAGGCAAAGGACCTTGTAGCTACTGGTAATGAGATAGAAAAAGAGATAGGTATTCCTATCGTTAATAAGAGAATATCAGTTACACCTATAGGTTTAGTAGGAGCTTCTGCTTGTAAGTCTACAGAGGATTTTGTTAGCATAGCAAAGACTCTTGATAAGGCAGCAAAGGAGGTAGGAGTAAACTTTATCGGTGGTTACTCATGCCTTGTGTCTAAGGGTATGACACCAGCAGAGGAAATGATGATTCGCTCTATTCCACAGGCACTAGCTCAGACGGATAGAGTATGTAGCTCTGTAAATGTTGGTTCGACAAAGACTGGTCTTAACATGGATGCAGTTAAGCTTATGGGTGAGGTTATCGTAGAAACTGATGAGATAACAAAGGATGCAGCGTGCCTTGGCTGTGCAAAGCTAGTTGTATTTTGTAATGCTCCTGATGACAACCCATTTATGGCTGGTGCATTTCATGGTGTTACAGAGGCAGATTGTATTATAAATGTAGGTGTTTCTGGACCTGGTGTAGTAAAGAATGCACTTAGCAAGGTTAGAGGAAAGAACTTTGAGGTACTTTGTGAGACTATAAAGAAGACTGCATTCAAGGTAACTAGAGTGGGACAGCTTGTGGCACAGGAGGCTTCAAAGAGACTTGGCGTGCCATTTGGTATTATAGATTTATCTCTTGCTCCAACACCAGCAGTTGGTGACTCAGTAGCAGAGATTTTAGAGGAGATTGGTCTTGAGAGAGTTGGCGCTCCAGGAACAACAGCTGCATTGGCACTTCTTAATGATCAGGTTAAGAAGGGTGGTGTTATGGCATCTTCCTATGTAGGTGGTCTTAGTGGTGCATTTATCCCGGTCAGCGAGGACCAGGGAATGATAGATGCAGTTAATATGGGAGCACTTACACTTGAGAAGCTTGAGGCTATGACTTGTGTATGTTCAGTTGGATTAGATATGATAGCTATACCAGGAGATACAAAGGCTACAACTATTTCAGGTATTATCGCAGATGAGGCTGCTATCGGTATGATTAATCAGAAGACAACCGCCGTTCGTATTATCCCAGTACCTGGCAAGAAGGTTGGCGAGATGGTTGAGTTTGGCGGTTTACTTGGATATGCCCCAGTTATGCCAGTTAATAACTTCTCATGTGATGCATTTGTAAATAGAGGCGGAAGAATACCAGCTCCTATTCATAGTTTCAAAAACTAATTAGTGCAAGATAAAAGGAAGCTAAAAATAAATGTTCCAAAGATAAGGAGATTATTATGATTTTAAATGGAGAACCATGTAAGTATTGTTACTGTACTCAATATGTAGAAGGAAAACAGGATGGGTATGCAACCGTATATGGTGATTCGGGATTCTCAGGAACATCATTACACTATATAGTATGTAGAAACTGTGGTACTGTGGTTCGAAGTTATGTGAAAGAGCCAGAGAAATTACTTAAGAAACGCGATAGAAGAAAATAAAGTATATTTGGAGGTTACCTATGTACATCGGTTGTCATCTGTCTGCATCCAAAGGCTATAAAGCTATGGGTAAGCAGGCTATAGAGTTGGGAGCAAATACATTTGCTTTCTTTACAAGAAATCCCCGTGGGGGTAGTGCAAAAGAAATAGTAGAAAGTGATGTTGAAGCATTTCTTGCTTTAGCCGGTGAGGCAGGCTTTGGAAAACTCGTAGCGCATGCACCATATACTATGAATGCTTGTGCTGAAAAAGAGAATATACGTCAGTTTGCTATAGAAATGTTAGAAGATGACTTAAAACGTATGGAGTACACACCTCATAATTACTACAACTTCCATCCGGGTTCGCATGTTGGACAGGGAGCAGAGAAGGGCATAGAGATGATTGCTGAGGTTTTAAATAAGGTTTTAAAGCCAGAGCAGACAACTACCGTGCTACTGGAAACTATGGCAGGTAAAGGCAGTGAGGTTGGAAGAAACTTTGAGGAACTTCGTGAAATTATAGACAGAGTTGAGCTGAAGGATAAGCTTGGCGTATGTTTAGATACATGTCATGTTTGGGATGCAGGCTATGATATAGTTAACGACCTTGATGGTGTATTAAACGAGTTTGACAGAGTGATAGGTTTGGATAGACTTAAAGCTATACATCTTAATGATAGTATGAATGAAATGGGTAGTCACAAGGATAGACACCAAAAGATAGGTGAGGGAAATATTGGTTTAGATGCTATGAAGCGTATTATAAATCATCCAGCGCTTATGGATAAGCCATTTATACTAGAGACGCCAAATGACGAGGCAGGATATGCTAATGAAATAGCACTTCTTAGAAGTATAAGCGAAAACTAGTATTCTAGAAGAAAGGCTATAATTATAAAGATATAAATAACTATAGTTTAAAACTAATATAAACGAAAGGAAATGGGTCTATAAGGAATTGGCAATAATCCAATGGGTAACAATTCTATGGTAGATCCGGGCTGCAGAAATGAAAATCAGAAATTTAGTAGGAAACAGATTTAAAGAGCGTCCATCAGATTGTGTTGTTGATAGTCACGCATTGATGGTAAGAGGTGGATATATCAAGCATGTATCTAATGGTATCTTCTCGCTTTACCCACCAGCAAAGAGAGTGACAAAGAAGATAGAGAACATTATCCGTGAGGAGATGGACAAGATAGATGGTCAGGAAGTTATGTTCCCAGTTGTGCTTCCAGGTAGCTTATGGGATGAGTCTGGCCGTTATGAGAGCGTAGGAGAGGAGCTTCTTAGATTTAAGGATAGAAGCGGCTCTCGTATGATTCTTGGTATGACACATGAGGAGGCATCAGTTCATCTTGTTAAGGAGTATGCTAATAGCTATGCCAAGTATCCATTTATGATATATCAGATTCAGACAAAGTTCCGTGATGAGGCTAGACCTAGAGCAGGTCTTATCAGAGTGCGTGAGTTTACAATGAAGGATGCTTACTCATTCCATACATCACAGGAGGATTTAGAGGCTTATTATGATAAGTGTTACGAGTCATACAATCGTATCTTTGCTAGATGTGGTATTCCTGAGGTAGTTGCAGTTGCATCTGACTCTGGTATGATGGGTGGTAGTGTATCACATGAGTATATGCTTCTTACACCAGTAGGAGAAGATTCAATCGCTATATGTACAGAGTGTGATTACAGAGCTAATATGGAAGCGGCTGACAGCATTATCGAGAATGAAAACCTTATCCCTATGGCTGATATGGTAGAAGTTCATACACCTAATGAGAAGACTATTGAGGAGGTTGCAGCATTCCTTAAGGTGCCTGTAACACAGACATGTAAGGCTGTTGTATATCAGAAGAATGCTGATGATGCTTACGTTATCGTATTTATCAGAGGCGATTTAGATGTAAATGAGGCTAAGCTTACAAAGCTTGTTGGAGAAAATATACATCCAGGTGTTATCACAGAGGAGAGTGGCATTGTAGCTGGATTTATCGGTCCAAAGGGTCTTCCAGAGAATGTTACAGTATTCTTTGATAGCTCACTTAAGGGACTTGATAATCTTGTAGCAGGTGCTAATAAGACAGACTACCATGTTACAGGATTCAATATTGAAAGAGATTACGGTTCTGTAGAGTATGTAGATGCTGCTAAGATAGTAGAGGGTGGCATCTGTCCATGTTGTGGTAAGAAAACTATCACGGTACAGAGAGGTATCGAGGTTGGTAATATATTCCAGCTTGGTACAAAGTACTCTAAGTCTATGGGACTTACATACCTTGATGAGAATGGCGAGTCACAGTATGCAATCATGGGTTGTTATGGTATCGGTGTAGGCCGTATGGCAGCCAGTGTTTGTGAGGTTAAGCATGATGATTACGGCCCGGTATGGCCTATCTCTATAGCTCCATGGGAGATTCATATGTGTCTTCTTAGAGCAGATGATGCTGAGGCAAAGGCATTTGCAGATGATTTGTATGCTAAGATGCAGAACAATGGAATGGAAGTTATCTATGATGATAGAGATGATGTACGTCCAGGTGCAATGTTTGCTGATGCAGATCTTATTGGTGCTCCTATTAGAGTTATTGTAGGTCCAAAGAATCTTCAGGAAGGACTTGTTGAAATCGTTAGCAGAGATAAGTCAATCTCTATGAAGGTAAACAAGGACGAAGTAATAGATAAAGTTATGGAAATCAGAGCAGAGATGTTCGCAAAGATTAATGAGCATGTAAAATAAATTCTAGTTTGTATTACTAAGGGCTTGGTATTAAGGATATAGTTTTATTCTAGGTTACAGGCAAAAGATTATCTAAGGTCTTTGCCTGTAACTTTTTTATGTATGCGCAACCGCCTCCTACTCGCCATCCGTGGCTCG
>JBGVKG010000043.1:0-31434 GCA_045123575.1 Lachnospiraceae bacterium | reverse complement strand
ACCTACATGAAGTCCCTGTCCTGATGGATATGGGAATTCTACTAATGCATAGAATTTTGGTTTTGAATAATCGTCGGTTGCAGCAAAAGCCTTCTCATCATCCCAGACTTTCTGCCACTTTGGTTCTACGACTTTGTGATTGTAAATTTCTGACATAATTTGCTCCTTTTATATAAATGGCACATCCATGAATAGATGTGCCATTCGATATCCATTATGTAAGATTAGTTATTGATAAACTTCTCTTCTTCGTTGTTCCAGCTGTAAAGTTTACGAACTTCTTCGCCAACTTTCTCTGATGGATGCTCAGCAGCTAATTTTCTCATAGCTTTGAAGTGAACCTGACGTCCAGCATCAGACATATCAAGTAAGAATTCTTTTGCGAAAGAACCATCCTGGATATCAGAAAGAACTTTTTTCATTGCTTTCTTAGTATCTTCTGTGATGATCTTAGGTCCAGTGATGTAATCACCGTATTCTGCTGTATTAGAGATAGAATATCTCATTCCTGCGAAACCTGACTGGTAGATTAAGTCTACAATCAGTTTCATTTCATGGATACACTCGAAGTATGCATTTCTTGGATCATATCCTGCTTCTACTAATGTCTCGAAACCAGCCTGCATTAATGCACAAACACCACCACAAAGTACTGCCTGCTCACCGAAAAGGTCTGTCTCTGTCTCTGTTCTAAATGTTGTCTCAAGAACACCAGCTCTTGCACCACCGATAGCTGCTGCATAAGCTAAAGCCATATCCATAGCCTTGCCTGTAGCATCCTGATGTACAGCAACAAGTGAAGGAACACCCTTACCTGCCTGATACTCGCTACGTACTGTATGACCAGGTCCCTTTGGAGCAACCATAGTTACGTCTACGTCTGCTGGTGGAACGATCTGACCAAAGTGGATGTTGAAACCATGAGCGAACATAAGCATGTTACCTGGCTCTAAGTTTGGCTCGATTGACTCCTTGTACATCTTTGCCTGTAACTCATCATTGATAAGAATCATGATAACGTCAGCCTTCTTTGCAGCCTCTGCTGCTGTGTATACTTCGAATCCCTGTGCTACAGCCTTAGCCCAAGACTTGCTACCCTCGTATAAACCGATGATAACGTTGCATCCTGACTCCTTTGCATTTAATGCATGAGCATGACCCTGGCTACCGTAACCGATAACAGCAATTGTCTTTCCCTCTAATAATGATAAATTACAATCTTCCTGATAAAAAATCTTTGCCATTTTTTATTCCTCCTAAAATAACTTTTCTTTCTTAAATATGTATTACTTAATTGACCTTTCCTCTAGAAAGTCCAGTGATACCTGTTCTAACGAGCTCCTCAATCTTGTAGCCCTCTAATAATCCAAGGAATGCCTCTAACTTACTCTGGCTTCCGATAAGCTCTACTATCAATGATTCCTTAGATACATCTACTATCTTAACTCTGAAAATATTAGCGATAGCGATAACCTGCTCTCTCTGCTCTGCAGTAACAGCAACCTTAACTAAAACAACCTCTCGACAAACTGATGACTCTGGGTCCAGTTCTGTTATAGAGATAACATCCTCAAGCTTGCTAATCTGCTTTTCTATCTGCTCAAGTACATCATCATCACCACTTGTAACAATGGTCATACGAGAATACTCTGGATTTTCAGTCTCACCAACAGTCAAGCTATTGATGTTGTACGCTCTTCTCGAGAAAAGTGATGCAACTCTGTTCAGTACACCGGCTGTATTAGAAACTAATACGGAAAATACTTTTTTTCTCATAACTTTATCTCCTTCAATTTAATTCTTTACTGTCATAAAGTAAATAATACCTTCTATCTTGCATTTTGTCAAGCAAATAAACCATAAATATTTGATTTTCTACAAAAAGATTTTCATAATAATCTTTTTTATAATATAAACAAATATACAATACCACTTTACTTACTAAAAAGCAACAAGAGTACCAATTAAATCGGTACTCTTGCATATACATTATGAATAAAGAGGATATTAATGAAAAAATGTTTTAAACGTTTTCAAATCTACCAACTTCATTATTAAGCGACTGTGATATTCCTACGCTAACTCCTGTCTCTTCCTTTATAAGTGACATAGCATTTACAAGGTCAGAAGTATTTTCTGCAACCTCTGTAACACCCTTAGCTGCCTCATCAACTGTTATAGATATGTCATTAAGTCCCTGTGTCATTGTCTCCATTACCGAGCTAACATTAGCTGCATTGTTTGCGAACTCATCTATCAACCTATCCATATTCTCAGCATCTGCATGATACTGATCAACTATCTCTACAAACGAATCATAATCCTTGATAACTGTCTCATCAACAAACTGCAACATATTCTCAGCATTCTTAGCAAGCTTTTCTACAGCTAATGTAACAATACCACTTATCTCCTGGATATTATTTGCTGTATTCTTACTGCTATCTGCCAATACTCTAATCTGTTCAGCAACTACTGCAAAACCTCTACCTGCTTCACCAGCTCTTGCCGCCTCAATAGATGCATTAAGTGCAAGTAAGTTTGTCTGACCTGCTATACCTAATATCTCATCTGTAAGTTCTCTAATCTTATCTACACTCTTGCTATTTTCAACCGACTCTGCTAATTCGCTTCTTATCTCGCCGATAACCTCATGAGCCTTTTCCTTGCTATCAACAGTCTGCTTGTACATAGTGCCCGCATTTTGCTTGATATTCTCAACCATATCTGCACCTTCTTGTACTCTTGTTCCAACTTCCTGTAACTGTGCAAGAACCTTATTACTGCTAGTTGCTAACTGCTCTACTGTAGCTGCAACCTCTTCCATACTAGCCGACATCTCTTCCATAGCAGCTGACACATTAACTGCATTTTCATTAGATATTCCTACCTGACTAGTGATATTCTCAGCTGAATCAAGCATCTTTGTAGCCTCGTCCTTAAGGTTTCTCATAAGGCCCTGAAGCTGTCCGATAAAGTCATTAAAACCAGCTACTAATGCACCAATTTCATCATTTGACTTAACATCAATTCTATCTGTTAAGTCTCCGTGACCATCTGCTATCTTACCTATAATCTCATCAATCTGCTTTCCAGCCTTTCTTGCTGGACCTGCTATTGTAGCGTTAGCTATGAGAATACATGCAACTATAATAACTGCTGATACAACTACTAATATAACATCGAAAACCATTGTTCCATTTATCTTAGTATCACTTTTGCTAAACAGATCATCAATTTCTGCTTCCATTTTTGCTATGCCACTTGTGTTGCCCTTATGAATATTATCTTCATATTCGACTAACATATCCTCTAACTGCACATTGTAATCACCCATAGTTAATAACGCAGCTATGTTTAATGAACACATCAGAAGCATCATAACTCCTAATCCCATTAACATACCTAATACTTTTACGCCAATACTACTCTTCTTAGCTTTCTTTTCATTACTCATAATTCTTTTGCCTCCTATATGTAATTGTGTGTAACGCACTCACTTATAGTAATTATTATAGCACTTTACATATTTATATCAAGCCTTTTTCAGAAAAAAGTTATCTATAGTAAAAAAGCTGAAGAAAATTTCATTCCTCAGCTTTTCATCACACTATTTATAACAATCCTGTCATACCTCTGATAACCGCATACACCATATATACGGCATATATGCCTATCATTACAAGACCCTCTTTTTTCTCCAGCTTCTGCTTCGACCATGCAAATACATAAGTAAGTACACTCACCACTATAAGAACAAGTATATCCACTATATTATCATTTATAAATGACATTGGACTTATAGTTCCTGCTGTGCCTAAAATAAATAAAATATTGAAGATATTTGAACCTATAACATTTCCTAATGCCATATCAGCCTCACCCTTGCGACCTGCTACTATTGAAGTAACAAGTTCTGGAAGGCTTGTTCCCACCGCTACAACTGTTAAACCAATAAGAGTCTGTGACATACCAAACTTAGCTGCTACTGTTGATGCTCCATCTACTACGAAATCCCCACCAAACTTAATAGCAATAACGCCACCAACTATATATATCAGACATAACCATACAGGTATATCCTTCTTCTGAGCACTTTCTTCATCTTCGTCCAAGGCTTTTTGGTCATTACCTGACGTACTCTTTCTAGCCTTCAACGCCTGATGAACTAACATACTTATATATCCTATAAAGAATACTAACAGTATAACACCATCTAAATGTCCAACCTCTTTGCCAAGTATACCCATTACAAGCAACATAATAGCAAATAAAATCGACAATGGAAAATCTGACTTTAATGTTGATTTATTAATAGCAAGCGGTGCAAATAATGTACATGTACCACAAACTACTAATAAATTAAACAAGTTAGAACCTACTACATTACTTACAGCTATCTCATTATTATTAGCCATAGACGCTGTTACACTTACTGCAAGTTCTGGCAAGCTAGTTCCCAATGCAACTATAGTTAAACCCACGATAATAGTTGGTATCCTAAGCTTTCTTGCAACCTCTGAACTTCCCTCTACGAAAAAATCAGCTCCTTTTATCAACAATACAAAGCCAATAACTAATATGATTATCGCATTAAGCATCTCGATTAAATCTGTCATCTGTATCTTCCTTTCATCTTTCCTTAATGTATACAGCGTATATGTTACTATACTTTTAAAAAAAATACTATAACTTTAAACTATTTTTCTATACTTATTATTCCAAGCCGCTTGTTCATACTCTTACGCACAACAAAATATGTTACAATATGTGCCCCAAAAGTCAATATCCAGCTTACAGGATACGATAAATATACCGTTTCTATTTTGTGGAACATGTCTATATTGAATATAGTCGATAACAACACTATTCTAAAGGCACAAGCACCTAATAATGACACTATCATAGGAGCTATGGAGTAGCCTAGTCCTCTTAATGAGCCCACCATTACATCCATCACGCCACATAGGGCATAAGTTGTGCATATAATTGAAAGTCTAATAACTCCCTGCTCTATAGCTGCAGGATTTTTAGTATACAATCCTAATAGTGGCTCTGCAAATATATATGCCATATTTCCCAATACAAGGCCTACTACTGTAACAGCACCTAATGCAGTCAGTAATATTTTATTGACCCTTTCGTATCTTCCAGCACCTACATTCTGGCTGGTAAATGATACTGCTGCCTGATGAAAAGCGTTCATAGCCATATATACAAAACCTTCTATATTGGATGCCGCTGCGCTTCCCTCTACTGTTATCTCGCCAAATGTATTTATTGATGACTGAATAACTACATTAGACAATGAAAATAATGTTCCCTGAAAGCCTGCTGGCAAACCTATCTGTAGTATCTTAATAAACATATCCTTATGAATATTCAATTTAGACAGTTCCAGTTTCATACCATCTGAACCCTTTATAAGGGTCATAACAACCAATATGGCAGATATGCATTGTGAAATGACTGTTGCAAGCGCTACACCTGCCACATCCATTTGAAGAAGTATGACAAATATAAGGTTTAAAATAACATTGATAACACCTGCTATGGTCAAAAATACCAATGGTCTTCTGGTATCGCCCTGAGCACGTAATAAAGCAGCACCAAAATTATATACCATCATAGCTGGCATACCTATAAAATAAACTCTTAGATATAATATTGCTAAATCAAGCACATTTGTCGGTGTACTCATAAGTCTAAGTATAGCAGGAGCACCTACAAAGCCTATCACTGTAAGTATGCATCCGCCTATAATACTAATAGTGATAGCTGTATGAACTGTTTTACTTAAGTTATCCTCCTGCTTAGCGCCAAAGTATCTTGCCGCCAAAACATTTGCACCCACTGACAAGCCTATAAACAGATTGGTCAGTAGATTAATAAGGGCTGAAGTAGAACCTACTGCAGCAAGTGAGTTACCACCTGCAAACTGTCCTACCACTATAATGTCCGCAGCATTAAACAAAAGTTGCAGCATACTAGAGAACATAAGCGGTATGGCAAATAATAGCATCTTGCTTAGAATAGGCCCGTTGCACATATCAATTTCATATTTTTTACTCAACTTCATCATCTCTTTTCTGTATTGCAAAATATATATCCTATATTCTAACTCTAAAAATATTTTTTTCAATACGTTTTTATAACGCGACAAGTGCCGGTCACTATGTAACATAGCGAAACCGGCACTTGCCTATATATAATGTGGGAAAGGAAAAAGCTATTTATTCCTCTGCATTAGCTGCTGCAACCTTCTCTGCTCTAGCTGCAACCTCTGCCTCCTGTATTTCCTTTGGTGTCTGCTCATAACGAACAAACTCGTATTCATAATTTCCACGACCACCGGTCATAGAGCGTAATACTGTACAATATCCATGAAGCTCCATCATAGGAATCTCTGCTTCTATTATCTGCTTACCATTACCTGTAGGATTCATACCAAGCACTCTACCTCTACGCTTGTTCAAATCTCCCATAATATCACCTGAATAGCTATCTGGCACTGTGACCTTAAGGCTCATAATAGGTTCTAAAAGCACTGGACCCGCATCCATAAAGCCCTTTCTAAATGCCTGAATAGTCGCCATCTTAAACGCCATCTCTGATGAGTCAACTGAATGTGAAGAACCATCATACAGAACGGCTTTTACACCTACTACCGGATAAGCTGCGAGAGGTCCTTTTACTACCGCTTCCTGCAAGCCCTTCTCTACTGCTGGATAGAAGTTCTTTGGAACTGCTCCACCTACAACCTCTTGCTCGAATACATAAGGAGTTTCATTATCACCTGATGGGCTAAACTTAATCTTTACATGTCCATACTGACCATGACCACCTGACTGCTTCTTATACTTATACTCTGTATCTGCCAACTTCTTAATAGTCTCTCTAAAAGCTATCTTCGGTTTTACAAGCTCTATCTTACACTTGTATTCATTCTCAAGACGGCTCTGAACTATTTCTAGCTGCATATCACCCATAGCGTATAAAAGCAACTGTCTATTCTCTGCATCATTTACAACCTTAAGTGTCTGGTCTTCATGACCAAGCTTCTGTAATGCCTGTGCCACTTTATCAATATCGTTCTTATTTGGCACCTTGTATCTCATATATGTATATGGCTTCGATATTTCAAACTTGCCATAAACAATAATATTTGCCTTCGTTGAAAGACTATTTCCTGTTCTGGCAGCAGTAAGCTTTGCAATAGCACCTATATCGCCTGCATGAAGCTCTGGCACCTCTATAGCCTTTCCGCCCTGCAATACATATAGCTTACTCACTCTTTCTTCTATATCCTTGTCATTATTATATATCATATCATCCGACTTAAATACACCTGAACATACCTTGATAAGTGAGTATTTGCCGATAAATGGGTCTACTATAGTCTTAAATACATACGCAGATTTTGCCTTGGCAAAGTCATAATTAGCCTGGAATATCTCCTTGGTCTTCATATTGATACCGGCTACTTCCTTATTTTCCGGACTAGGAAGATACTTAACTATATCATCAATCAATGCGTATGTTCCTTGACATAATGTATTTGAACCCATTGTAATAGGTACAATACTACATTCGTTAACATTTGCTCTAAGTGCTGCTCTAATCTCATTTTCAGAGAACTTCTCACCTGAGAAGTAACGGTCCATAAACTCCTCGCTGGTCTCAGCTACTGCCTCCATAAGAATATCCCTATACAGTTCAAGATTCTCCATACTGTAATCTGGGATTGGACAATCCTCTACCTGCTTATCCTTCCATCTAGAAGCTGTCTCACTAACTACATTTACATAGCCTACAAACTTTTCATTCTCTCTGATTGGGAAATGGAATGGTGCAATCTTCTTTCCATACATCTCTGTCAATGTCTCTACTACGTTCTTAAATGAGGCATTGTCTGCATCCATACCTGTAACATATATCATACGAGGAAGCTTATACTTCTCACAAAGCTCCCATGCTCTCTCTGTTCCAGCCTCTACACCTGCCTTGCCTGATACAACGATAATCGCTGCATCTGCTGCACTTATAGCCTGCTCTACCTCGCCTGTAAAATCAAGATAACCTGGTGTATCCAAAACATTTATCTTTGTTCCTTCCCACTCTATAGGCACCACTGATGTATAAATAGATATTTTTCTCTTCTGCTCTTCTTTGCCGAAATCGCTGATAGTATTGCCATCATCAACCTTTCCCATTCTGGTGGTTATACCTGACAGGTATGCCATCGACTCAACCAGACTTGTTTTTCCTGCTCCTCCGTGTCCAAGAAGCACCACGTTCCTAATCTTGTCAGTTGTGTACACGTTCATAATGTCTACCTCCTAGTATTAAATTTTAATCAAGATGTTTCCCACGAAAACTTCTACATTATAGGTACTATTGTAATGCATATTGTCTGAAAATTCAAGTTAAATATGTTAGTTGATTATATTTTATTTATATCCGAACGAAAATAGACCAACAACATCCAATTTCTTGGATATTGTCAGCCTATATCTGTATGTTTTCTCCATATACACATTCATTACTTTTCAACTAAGATACCAAGACTACTCTTAAGCCTCAATATTCTAAGAACCGATTCATCTATACGCTCCTCTGTTATCTTTCCCTGCTTAACAGCATCCAGAACAGCCTGTATCTGAGTTTGAAAATTTGTGCAGCAAAGTAAATCATTGCCAGCTTGCACCGCTAAAACTGCCACATCTTCATCATTTGCAAACTGCTTTACACCCTCCATACTCAGTTCATCTGTTATAATAATGCCATCAAAGCCCATTTCCTCTCTTAATATTCTATGAACCTGGACAGACAGTGATGCTGGATATTTATCATCCATACAGTATACTATGTTATGAGCCACCATAATCATACTGACACCAGCATCTATACCTGCTTCAAATGGCAGAAAATCTGATGAAACGAAAGTATCATAAACTCTTTTATCGTATGCTATACCTTCATGTGTATCTTCATTTCCACCGTATCCTGGAAAATGCTTTAACACAGAGCCTACATTTTCCTTATTCATAGCGCCCACAACCGTCTTTACATAGACAGATGTCTCCTTTGCTCCAAGCCCCAACGTTCTCTTATATATAAAATCCGAACTGTCTGTTGACACATCAGCCACTGGTGCAAAATTAAGATTTATTCCAAGATTTTTTAACAGCCTACTCTTTTCTATTGTATCCTGTTTAATTCTTTCAAATCCTCCATCTGCATATAAATCCTGTGGTGACTTAAAGGGCTCTTCTCTAAAGGGTTTATATTTACTCACACGATTAACTATTCCGCCCTCTTCATCTACACCGATAAACATACCTATCTTTGAAGCATTCTGATAGGATGTTATATCTGTTTTTACTTGTTCTACAGACTTTCCTTCAAAGTCACTGGCAAATAAAATATAACCACTTAGAGCATATTGTGATGCTAAACTATCTGCATTACTCGCAGGACATCTTGCAATGAACATCTGCCCAACCTTCTCCTCAATGGACATACTGTTAAGTAGCTTCACGGCCCAATCCTCCTCTGCAGGGGGATCTACAATATTATCTGTAATCTGCTCATTGTTATTTTGCTCTTCAGTGGTTATTTTTTCTGTGTATTCAGTTGTTTTATTTTCTGATGGTACTATGCTTGTAGATATTTTATTAGCACGCTTATTGCAGCCCGCAATAAACAATGTCAATATACATATAATCAACATTAAACTAAATGCCCTACGACTTGTCATAATAACACCCCTAAATATACGACCTTGTTAAACTTCCTAATTGGAAAATTCATCAAAATTACTACAATACTCTTCTTATAGCTGTAATCTTGTCAGATGTAACAAGACGATAACTTGTTATACCCTTTTTAGAATTAAGTGCTTCTACTATACGACCATTACCCATGTATATTGCAACGTGTCCTGGGTATACTACTATATCTCCTGCTTTTATATTCTCGAAAGCAACTGGCTTACCATATGTCTTAAATGACTGTGAATATCTAGGTGTATTGAAGCCAAAATGCTGATATATAAGCTTAACAAATCCAGAACAATCGCATCCCTTAGTTAAACTATTTCCACCCCATACATAAGGGTTACCTACGAACTGTAATGCGTACTTAACAAGCTCATCTCCTGTCACCTTTGATGTAAAGGCTGGGTCATACTTTGAGTCCTTTAAGTAACTAGCTGAACCTAACTGAACCTTCTGACCACTTAAGTTCTTATTCGCTTCCTCTCTTCTAGCTGCTTCCTCTGCTGCCTTCTTTGCAGCTATGATACGCTCCTGCTCTTTTATCGTCTTCTCATATTTCGCTGCCTGCTTCTTTGCATTTGCAAGCTGTGTAGCATAAGATGATGAATCCTTACTTAATCCTGCCATATAAACCTCAAGGTTAGCTTGGCGAAGTTCAAACTCATCCTGCATCACTAAGAGTTCATCCATATCCTTATTTAACTGTGTCTGCTTAAGCTCCACATCTACTATCATCTGCTGATATACCTGCAATAGCTTTCTATCAGCCTCATATATACTATTGGCATACTCTACATTACTTAGTACCTCTGATATATTTTCAGCATTGAGCACTATAGAATATATAGATATATCCATATTGTTCTCATACATATACTGTATACGAAGCTTCATAGTCTCATATGACTCTGACTTCATTGTCATAGCCTCTAAAAGCTCATCATTTGCCTTCTCAATTTCCTGCTGCTTAGTGTCTATAGCATCTGTCAATGCCGCCTGCTCAGCCAGTAAACTTTCCATTTCCTCTGCAGCACCATCAAGGTCTGAGGCTATCTGATTCTTGAACGCTTCCAGATTCGCCATCTGTTCCTTAAGTTTCTTCAGTTCTTTCTCTGCTTTATCCTTTATCTGTTCTGCAGTATCTGCATAAATATTATTATCTACGTCACTATTAAAAATAGGCAAAACCAATGCCACCACAGCTGCTAATATAACTATACGTCCATTTTTTAATATGCACTTTGCTACATTCTTAAGTTTTGTCATATTTGTTCCTTTCTTATAAAAATCATCTCTCGAGTAATTGCTATTACCACAATATATAGTAATTATATCAAACATTTACACAAAATGCAAATCAAAAATGCTGTAAATATAAGGATTTACAGCATTTTTATACATATTTATCTATTCATTTGTCTAGAATATTAATCTTCAAGCAATCTAAGACCTGCTGTATCTGTTACTGGAAGTGAAAAAACTATAGACTTAGCCTTACTATCAAGACCTGCCTTCTCCATCACAGCTTTCATTATATCATTCTTCTGTTCAGTCTTAGCCACTATAAGAACTATCTCTTTCTCAGCAGCTAATGATACTCCCATAAACTGTTCGGCAAATTCTTGACCTGTTCCCTTAGCATGTATAACTGTTCCACCATAGGCACCAGCTTCTCTTGCCGCACTCATTATCATATCAGTATAACCCTGCTGTGCTATAACTACCAATAATTCATTATTTGTATTCTTCAAGACTGATTCCTCCTCTTTCTTATATTCTTCACTCTCTAATAAAAACTGTAATGACTTCTTCCCACCTATACTACTTAGTGGCACTATGTACGCTATTCCACCGCCAGGTGCATCTATCTGTAATTTCTTCTGCAACTGTTTCTTTAAAACTATCCACTTTTCTTCCTCTACTACCATACTGGCAATAGCCTTTTCATTTACATCCAAACCAAGGTAATCTAACATTTCATTTGTAGCCGTACCTACACCTAACGAAAGGAACATCACATGCTGGTCATTTTCTTTATATAAATCAAGGTATTTATTAACTATTTTTCTATCAACAATAGTTGTCATTAAGTATAATTTACCCATCTTGACCTCCTATATTTTACATTATAATTCGATAATCTCCATATCTCCAAAGTTCTCCAGTGATACAACTTGCTTCTGCAATGCTTCTTTGTGAAGCTTTCTCTCCTTTATCTTAAAGATAAGACCCATTATCTGAATAGTGATAAGTGGTGTCATAGCTACCATAGCTACGATACCAAAAGCATCTGTTATGATATTTCCACCTAAAGCCTCACAAGCTCCCATAGCAAATGGTAGCAGGAAAGTGGCTGTCATAGGACCAGACGCAACTCCACCCGAGTCGAATGCTATAGCTGTAAATATCTTCGGTACAAAGAATGTAAGCACCAAAGCTATAAGATATCCTGGTATAAGCATATATATAATAGATATACCTGTCAGTACTCTAAGCATAGCCAATCCGACTGATACAGCCACACCTATAGATAAACTATTCTTCATAGACTTAGCTGATATAGCACCTGATGTTATCTCCTCAACCTGCTTTGTGAGAACAAAGACTGCTGGCTCTGCCAATACGATAAAATAACCTATAATAGCTCCTATCGGTACTATTATCCATACGTAAGGCAATTTTGCCATAGCCTGCCCCAAATAATTACCTGCTGGCATAAATCCGACATTTACACCTGTTAAGAACAATACAAGACCAATATATGTATACACAAGACCTATAAGTATCTTTATAAGCGTTCTTTTATTCAAATCTCTTGTAATGAGCTGTAACAAACCAAAGAACAATACAATAGGCAAAAGGGAAATCGCTATCTCGCCTATGTAGGTTGGAAATCCTGCAGCGAACAGACTCCATAGCTCAACCGTATCATTTACCATTGGAATACTATCAGATACATGTTCTGTCTGTTCAGGATTATAAATCAATCCCAAAATCAATACCGCTAGTATAGGTCCAATAGAACACATAGATACCAAACCGAAGCTATCATTTTCTGCATGTTTATCACTTCTGATTGCCGCAACACCAATACCAAATGACATAATAAAAGGAACTGTCATAGGTCCTGTTGTAACGCCACCTGAATCAAAGGCTACTGCAAGGAAATCTCCTGGTACGAACATAGCTAATATAAATACAATAACGTAAAATACCACAAGTAAATGTGACAACGCTATACCAAACAGCATACGTAACATAGCAAATACAAGAAATACAGCTACACCTAACGCAACTGAAAGTATGAGCACCAAGTTAGGTACAGATGGTACCTGCTCAGCCAATACCTGCAAATCAGGCTCAGATATAGTAATAATAAATCCAAGTACAAACGCTATAATAATGATTAAAAACAGATTCTTTGACCTTGTTATAATAGAACCTGCTCTTTCTCCCATAGGTGTCATAGATAACTCCACACCCACGTTAAAGAATAACATTCCAACTATAAGTAACACCGCACCTACCATAAATGTCATCATAACACTAGTCGGTATAGGCGTAATAGTAAAACATAATAGCACTACAATAGCTAATATAGGCAACACTGCTTTAAGGGTTTCTGTCAATTTTTCTCTAAACTTCTTATTTAATGAATGCACTACTCTCACTCCCATAATTTATCAATTACAGAATATGATAACAAAAGTATATTTCTATTGCAAGGAAGATTGGACAATTAAAATGTTAATTTTTTGTGATTAAGAACTTTGTATATAACTAAAAAGTCACACTCCATCATAGAAGTGTGACTCTCATACTTTACACTATTTACATTCCATTATAGATGTGTGTAGCTGTTCAAATAAATCTCTATATCTAAGATTCTTACCCTCAAACTTCACAGCAGCTATGTGCAAATGAAGTGGTATATCCTGTCCCTCATACTTTATAGTCTCGCCATTATATGCTCTTATCTTGTCACATATATCATTGGCATACTCGACTTTCTCACTGGCAGTAAGCATAACGAACTCATCTCCGCCTATTCTAAAGACGATGTCTCCATCTCCAGCTACTCTCTGCATACGTTCCATACTCTCTATGATAGCCAAATCTCCTGCCTTATGCGAAATCTCATTAATAGGCACCAGACTCTTAATATCACAACAGATAAAGTAGCAGTTCTTTCTCTCTACGAATAAATCATACATTTCACTGATATCTACATGTTTTCTCATACTTATATACGTACCTCCATCCTGAATTGGTGGATAGAGTCTTGGAAATATTTCTAGAAATCCCTTCTTGCTTTTGAACTCAGATGGATTGCAATTCCATACACTTTTAAAAGCTCTGCTAAACGATTCATTGGTGCTATATCCGCAGGCTAACGCAACATTTAATAGATTAATGTTATTAGCTGACATTATATATCTCCCTGCAAGCATCATTCGACGTTTAATTATATATTCATGTACACCAATATTGTTTATGCACCTAAATATTTTTTCTAAAACTGACTTAGAGCAAAAGCATGCATCAGCCACATCCTGAGTGCGTATATCATTTTGCAGATTAAGCTCAATGTATTCAAAAGCATTGGCGAGAATCTCTAAATCCTTCATAACTCTATTCCTTTCTATAATTTTGAAGTACTTCGTAAGTATAATATATCATATCAGAAATAGGTCGACTTGACTTTTTGAGTTTTTATCTACGCCTCTTACTTCAACAAAGCTGTGCTTTGACTAATCTTCTGAATAGACTCTTTAGTATGTCGTGCATAGTTTACATTCATCTCTGTCAAATGATTAGTCTCTGCTGCACTGGCACTTACTTCCTCAGATAAAGCTGATAGCTGGGTAATATTATCAACAATCTGATTGTTCGATGTTGATAAATGTTCAATACGATTACCAATTTCTTGTATATTATTAATTAATACATTCATATTACCATTCAATTCGTCAAAAGCGTCTGCCGTAGCACCGATCATTTGATTCTGGCTGTCTGTTGCTTTTAAAGAGACTCCAACAGCATCAACTACTGTCTTTGCATTGGCATTGAGTTCCTCAACAATATTAGTAATACTTGCTGTAAAATCCTTAGATTCTTCCGCCAAAGAACGAATCTGTTCCGCAATAACTGAAAAACCTTTTCCAACATCTCCTGCTCTAGCGCTTTCAACTGAAGCATTCAACGCAAGTATCTTTGTCTGATTAGAAATCTTTAATATCATATTTGCAATTGAAGCTACTTTATCAACCTTATCTTGTAATTGCCCCATTGAATCTGTTACTAGAGCATTATTATCTGCAATCTGCTTAGACTGTTCTTTTAACATCTCCATCATATTCTGATTGATTCTTATATTTTCATTTGAAACATTTGCAACTGATGCCATTTCAGAAGAATATTCTCGAGTATTTTCTATAGCATTCTGTATATTTTGTGTCATGTAATTTTGCTCTGTAATATTTTCTGCCATCTTTTCAGTTGATGCAGATATAGTATGCATACTTTGTGCAATATTTCCAGAAGCATTGTATAGACTATTTACCATCTCTGTACTACTGCTTGTCTCTTCTTTTATAACCTTCATAATCTGTAGCTGTATTTCGCTTTGCTCCTCAACAGCTCCTAATGCATGGTCATTGAACATTTTTGACAGTCTGCTTATTATAAAAAACATAATAAATACTACAAATGTCATAATAACATTACAAATACCGTTGACATCGCCATCAACAATGCCCGCATTAACTCTAGCAATCTGTCCTGCAATATATATCACAACACTAAATAACATAGTCATCGTATAATATGTAGTATCAAAATATAAAACAGATACGCCTAACACACCCACAAAGGCCATACCTAAAAAACTACCTTCTGTGTTCAAAACAAAGAAAAGATACGCAATTCCAACCTCAAGAGTAATGCATACTCTCATATATTTATTAGCTTTATTTACAAAAAACAGAATACCATCAATCAAAATAGCTGCAATCATAAGCACCATACTATAAGTGCCTAAAGTCCCCGAAAGAGCTCCTTCCTTCACTAATAATGACTGGTATACAATTAACACAGTAAAAAGAATGATTACCGCAAGAAGATAAACGCGGTTGACACGTTTCATCCTTTCAATAGGATCATTGTAACGAAATTTATTCATATTATCTAACATCCTCTCTTTCGTATTTTTTATTCACACAATTTTTGAATATTATACTACATTTTTTGAATAAACCCAAGATAATATTGAAATATTTATAAAAAATAATATTTAGCCTACAAATGAAATATTGAATAAATCAGCACCAAATCTATAAATAATATTACTACCAATATCCTATACCTATCCTTGTAATTCTCCCCCCTAAATGTTTACAAATCACTAGTCACATAATGCTTAACTTCTTTGGATGGATTAGCCAACTCCGTCTTAAAGAACTCTGGATAATATTTCTTTGGATGATCAGCCTTTATCCATACCAAACGCTCCTTTAACCCATCCTCTGTAAAGCTTTCACACACAGGTTCAAAATCCGCAGGTACTTTCATATAGAAAAAGAAGGATATCTCATGAACTATATTTCCTCTTTTAACCACCGAATCCCCTGGAAAGAAATTCTCATGTATAAAAGCAAGCCTGTCTATCTCCATCTTTACACCCGTTTCTTCAAAAACCTCACGCACCACAGCTTCCTCGGCAGTCTCGCCGAACTTTATTCTACCACCTACAGAATACATATGGTCAAACATATCATTCTCTACCATAAGAAATCTATCATCCTTCATAATGATTGCACCTACACGAATATTTAAGATGCCATCATCGATTTTTACACATAAATCACTGCCCATTTTACTTATTCCTCCATTTACTATCAATAAATTCCATATATCCCTTTCTATTTACTTCACCACTATTATCCTTGTACCACATATAAGCCTCTCTTATACCGTCTTCTATGGACTTAGTTTCCGGCATTAGTTCCTCCTGCTCTGATACATCAAGATAATACTCATAATCATTGAAGCTAAAATAACTTCTTTGCTCTATATCTTCCATAACCTGTTCAAATTCTGCCTTTTTTCCCAACACACTATAACATAATTTAACCCAGTCACGAACTGATATACTATCCCTATTTCCCACATTAAATATATGTACCTCTGGTTTCTTTTCCACTAATATATCCATAAACTTACATAAATCTTCTATGTGTAAAAACTGCATTTTCATCTTCCCATCCTTCGGAAGATAAAACTTTCTATCCGCCATAGCACAGTCAAACACAAACGCCTCTCTATACACATTATTCATAGGACCATATAAATATGGTGGACGAAGAATATATGCATCAGGTACTCTTTCAAACAATGCTTTCTCAGCCTTTATTTTATTAATACCATACAGACCCCAATATTTATTTTCACCTAACTTGGTATTCTCTTTAAATGGTTGTTGCTCATACTCTGGATAAACAGCACTGGAACTAATTATTATGTACTCATCAAAGCTATCAAGAGCATCTAACAAACCATTCACATCTTCCTCTGTATATGCTGTGATATCAAATATTACGTCAAAATGATATCCTCGCAACTTATCTCCAATCATATGTCTGTCAGACTCAATCAGTGTCACGCCCTCTACTTGCTCTCTACTATTTCGATTTAGTACGTAGACGTCATATCCCTTTTCTACATAATACTTAGCTACATATTTACTTACAAATATTGTACCACCCGTTACTAGAACTTTTTTCATATATATCCTCCTAGACTTCCCGATTATCTTAAAACATAGTTTCCCAATAACGATGCTTTCATTAGAAAAGGCTTCTCAAGTAACCTTGAAAAGCCTTTGATCTTTTAAAATTTAATTAAAACTTACCCTGCTCTGCTGCTTCCTGGATAGAAACTGCAACTGCTACAGTCATACCAACCATTGGGTTGTTACCTGCACCGATAAGACCCATCATTTCTACGTGAGCTGGAACTGATGAAGAACCTGCGAACTGTGCATCTGAGTGCATACGTCCCATTGTATCTGTCATACCGTATGAAGCTGGACCTGCAGCCATGTTATCTGGGTGAAGTGTTCTACCTGTACCACCACCTGATGCTACTGAGAAGTACTTCTTGCCCTGCTCGATACATTCCTTCTTGTAAGTACCTGCAACTGGATGCTGGAATCTTGTTGGGTTTGTTGAGTTACCTGTGATAGATACATCAACGCCTTCCTTATGCATGATAGCAACACCTTCGCAAACATCGTTTGCACCGTAGCAGTTAACCTTAGCTCTAAGACCCTCAGAGTAAGACTTTCTGTATACTTCCTTAACTGTGTTTGTGTATGGATCGTACTCTGTCTCTACGAATGTGAATCCGTTGATACGAGAGATAATCTGAGCTGCGTCCTTACCAAGACCATTTAAGATAACTCTTAAAGGCTTCTGACGAACCTTGTTAGCCTTCTCAGCGATACCGATAGCACCCTCTGCTGCTGCGACTGACTCGTGACCAGCTAAGAATGCGAAACACTCTGTCTCTTCCTCAAGTAACATCTTACCGAGGTTACCATGTCCAAGACCAACCTTACGTGTATCTGCAACTGAACCTGGGATACAGAATGCCTGAAGTCCCTCACCGATAGCTGCTGCTGCATCTGCTGCCTTCTTGCAACCCTTCTTGATAGCGATTGCTGCACCTACGATGTATGCCCAACAAGCGTTCTCAAAACAGATTGGCTGGATGCCCTTGATCTGATTGTATACATCGAGACCTGCATCCTTTGTAATCTTCTCTGCTTCCTCAATAGAAGCGATACCATAGCTATTTAAAACAGAATTGATCTTATCAATTCTTCTTTCATATGATTCAAATAATGCCATTTTAGCGTCCTCCTTCTATTACTCTTCTCTTGGGTCGATGATCTTAACTGCATCTGCAACTCTACCGTACTGACCCTTAGCCTTTTCCCAAGCTGTGTTAGCATCGTCACCCTTCTTGATGAAGTCTGTCATCTTACCAAGGCTTACGAACTGGTAACCGATGATATGATCTTCAGCATCAAGAGCGATACCTGTTACATAACCCTCAGCCATCTCAAGGTAACGAGGACCCTTCTTAAGTGTACCGTACATTGTACCAACCTGTGAACGAAGACCCTTTCCTAAATCCTCAAGACCTGCTCCTACTGGAAGTCCATCCTCTGAGAATGCAGACTGTGTACGACCGTAAACGATCTGTAAGAACAACTCTCTCATAGCTGTATTGATAGCATCACAAACTAAGTCTGTGTTTAATGCTTCCATAACTGTTAAACCTGGTAATATCTCTGAAGCCATAGCTGCTGAATGTGTCATACCTGAACATCCGATTGTCTCAACTAATGCCTCCTGAATGATACCTTCCTTAACATTAAGTGTAAGCTTACATGCACCCTGCTGTGGAGCACACCAGCCGATACCGTGTGTTAAACCTGAGATATCCTTTACTTCTTTATTTTTTACCCATCTTCCTTCTGTAGGAACTGGAGCTGCGCCATGATGAACGCCCTGTGCCACTGGACACATCTTTTCAACTTCATGTGAATAAATCATTGTGAATCTCCTTTCGAAAATTGATACTTTCGTTATATTCTCTCATACTTCTTCAAATAAGTCCATAGTAAATTTCACAAATTTAGACGTAAAAGGCAAAAAAATATAGAAGATTGTATATACCTGACGACTTCATCTACACATACAATCTCCTATATATAATAAAACTTTATTTTATATAACTATGATATTTTCTCAGCCTTAGTCAATGACGCAAATAGTACAGCTATAAGTCCTGCTGACAGCTTACCTATAAGCAATGTAGGTATCATGGCTGGTGCTACTGCTGATGTATAACCTAAATGTGCGCCAAGACTAGCTGCTGCACACACGAGCCAAGCACTGTTTATAACTTTTCCCTTAGGATTCATATCCTTTATCATAGCAAACACGGGAACAGAATTGGCCAAGGCTACTACCATACCCATAACGCCTTCGGCATTCATACCAAACTTCTTGCATATGCCATTAAGTGGCTTAGCCAATATCCACTTAAATATCTGTATGATAGGATAACTTCCCATAAGCACTATACCTATATTTATAAGTACCTCTGCTCCTTCATTAAGAGGTGCTATGCCCTTTATAATTGTCATTCCTGTAAGATATTTAAATGCTGCCGCTGATATACCAACTATAGCTACTACATTCATAAGTTTGCCAAACACCTCAAATACTTTAATAAGAAATGTCTGGAAGAACATTATGCCTATAATCATTATGACAGCCATTATAAGAAGCGGTATAAGATTCACTATAAGCTTTATGGCATCTATACCATAAAATACACCAGCTATAAAGCTTCCTATAGGCATCGCTATAATACCAAGCATCACACCCTTAAAGAAAAACTTATAATCCTTCTCCTGTATCATATTTATTCCTACAGGTATAGCAAATACAATCGTACAACCTATCATAGAGGATATAGTTGTTCCTGCCAGTAAACCTATAGCTTTATCCTCTGCCAGACTAGTTGCTAATGAATATCCACCCAAATCATTGGCAAGAATCGTTCCAAACATAGCCGGGTCTATACCGTACTGCTTATAAAATTGTGCAACTATCGGTGATAATACATCTGCTATAACTGGTGCTATACATATGATACCTATAACAGAAAATCCTATTGAACCTATACACTTAAAGCCATCCTCAAATGCCTTTCCTAAACCAAATTTATTACCTATTATCTTATCTATTGCACCTAGTATTATGCCAGATGCCAATATAAACATTATCACATCATTAAAGCTCATACTAATTCACCTTACTTGCACACACAGGACATTCCTTAACTCCACTTGACACCTGCATTCCACAAAAGCTACATGTTGTACCTGTAGTAGCCTGCTGCTGTATACCAGAACTATTCTGTGGATAAGACTGTGCATATTCAGTACTATTCTGCTGTGCATATGGCTGTGTATATTCCATACCATTCTGCTGTGCAAATGGCTGTGTATACGGCTGTGTATATGGCTGTGCATACTGCGCACCACTCTGTTGAACATTCTGTGGATTCTGTACATAGCCACCCTGATAGAAATTGCCACTTTGACCGTATGTAAATGTAGGTTCTTTTCTCTCTGATTCCTTTAGTGCCAGTACAATTATACCTATAGGTCCAAGCAATCCAAACCACATCCAACCACTGGATAAACCTTTACTTTTAGCCATACTAGCACATGCAAATATACACATAGCAGCTATTCCTACAAATACCAATACAAACATAAACATTATAAATAAATAGATAAAAATCGATGGATTCATATATTTTTTCTCCTCTTTCATATATTCTCTACTTTTCGACAAAAAGCCTTATTGAAATAATACATTATAAATATAAAATTAACAATATACTTTTTCTCCATTTTGTGATAATATATTTGTCATATTGATGATATTATAAGCGAGGTTTAAATATATGGAATTGTTTAATTTTAAAAAGCGTAGAACTAGAAAAAAGAGAGAACAATTAGCAGCTCAGGCTGATATATTTATTCAAGTTCATTATGTACGTGAGAGCCCTACTGATGCCAAGCACAAGTACAACACATTATCTTTAAAAACCGATCCAGATAGGGATGCTTGCACAGAATGGTATGCTTCTCATGACAATCCTGAAACTTTTAGCGAAATAGTTTTAGCATATATGAAGGATAAATCAAAAGATGCTACTCATCTTTGCGAAAAATATCAGTTAGAAAAGAACTTCTTTGATAATCTTAAGAGTGATAAAAATTATCACCCTAGCAAGGGTGAAGCCATTCTTATGGCATTTGCTTTTAAGCTTAATCTTGAAGAGACAAAAGCTTTATTAAAATCCGCTGAGCACTGTATTTCTAACTCTATTAAAAGCGACCTTATCGTACGCTTCTTTATTGAGAATAAGCTATATAGTACAGGAGACCTCAACTACGTGTTGGACAAGTTCTGTGAGATAAAGATTAAAGACATAGTGTAAATAACGTAAAAAAGATAAGACATTAATTATGCGAGCATAATTAATGTCTTATCTTTATTTAACCAGTGTACAAACTACTATTACAGTTCCTGTCTGCAGAAATAGCACTTATACGCTACACTTCTATTTATAGGCAAGATATTTTTCGCCCCACAATATGTACACGAAATATTCTCTTCATTATCGTATACAGGCGAACCATTATCTCCATTCTTAGCAAAGACTCCCTGAATATTTTGATACTTGCCACCACTGCTTTTCTTTATCTTTTCTTCAACTACAGAATACGAACTCTTTGGTAAATCAGCTTTCATCTCTGCCTTACGTTCTCTATACGCCTGCTTTCTCTCATCGAAAATCTCATGCACGCTAGCTTCACCTATGGGTTCTACCTTATGTTCATAGGCATGGTTATGAGCATTGCTTTCTTCATAATCTGTTCTAAACGTTCCATTGTATGCAGGTTGTATTGGCATACCATATGTATCCTTAGAGGTAGTTGTCTGTCTCGTTCCATTTAAAGTTTCTTGTGAATAATGAGAGTTTATAGTATTGTACTTAGAACCAGGTTGATGATTTACTGTCATATTATTACTCGTATATGTTGTAGTATTACTTTGACTACTACCCACTCTCTTAACCATCTTTACTATAGCAGTTATAAAGAATGTAAAAAATAATACTGTAAATAACAACTCAAACAAGCCAAACATCATAAATCCAATAAATAGCATATCATCTTTCCCCTTTTTTTATTGATGTGCTAATTATATATTGGTGTTCCAGATATTGTCAATGCTTCTCTACTGGGAATTTTCCTACTCATATCAAAATCGAACTCACCTTTCTCATAACTATCCCAATACTGTCTGTTTCTGTTATACATAGCTATCATTATGGCTAATGCTAAAGTTAAATATGTTAGTTGCATAATCATTACTACAATAAGCAATATTACAGAAGACATAAATATAGCAGCTACAATCCCCGATAGAATAGCACTGATATATATTGTATATGCATTTTCTGATAAGACATTGTATCGGTTCATCAGTCTCATTTCTCTACGACTATCCTCATCAAATTCGATGCGGCAAGGACTTATACAAGAACAAAACTGTATAAGATATGTAGCTATAACCACTACCGCACATAAAGGAAAAATAATCATATTGTCAAATAAAAATGTTGTATTCATAGTGTACCTCCTAAGTTCTCATAGGTCTACGACCTTACTATGTATTAGTTCAGTATTTGTAGAAATGCCGAACATTACTTGTTTTTTTGTTTGTAACACTATAATACAAGGGAGCCAGTCCAAAACTTCGGACTGAACTCCCTATTTTCATTTTATTTATAAATATTTATAAAATAACTTCTCTACCTAATGTTATCTAATCACTTTGTTTAACATAGCTATTACGCTAACAATGAATACTCCTCAAGATTCCATATCTTATCAACCAGACCCTCATAGAACTCTGGCTCATGGCACACGATAAGTACTGCACCCCTGTATGCCTTCAAGGCTCTCTTTAACTCCTCTTTAGCATCTACATCCAAGTGGTTTGTAGGCTCGTCGAGAAGTAATATATTAGTTTCATTGTTAATAAGCTTGCATAATCTAACCTTCGCCTGCTCACCACCACTAAGTACTCTAACCTGACTCTCAATATGCTTTGTAGTCAAACCACACTTTGCCAATGCAGAACGTACCTCATACTGTGTGAACGATGGGAACTCCTCCCATATTTCCTCGATACAAGTGTTGTTTGATGGCTTAATCTCCTGCTCAAAATATCCTTTATAGAGATAATCACCAAGAGCCGCCTTACCCTCAAGTGCTGGTATAAGTCCAAGCACGCTCTTAAGAAATGTGGTCTTACCGATACCATTTGTACCTACGATAGCTATCTTCTCGCCTCTCTCCATACGTAGATTCATAGGCTTAGAAAGTGGCTGTGACTTGTCATAGCCGATAACTAAGTCTGTAGTCTCGAATATAACCTTACCCGCTGCTCTAGCTTCCTTGAAGTTAAACTCTGGCTTTGGCTTCTCCTTGGCAAGCTCTATCACATCCATCTTATCAAGCTTCTTCTGACGTGACATTGCCATATTTCTAGTAGATACTCTAGCCTTATTTCTAGCTACGAAATCCTTTAAATCAGCAATTTCCTGTTGCTGACGGTTGTATGCCGCCTCAAGCTGAGCCTTCTTCACCTCATACACCTCAAGGAACTTATCATAATCACCTACATAACGGTTAAGCTCTTGATTCTCCATATGATATATAAGATTGATAACACTGTTAAGGAATGGTATATCATGAGAAATGAGAATAAATGCATTCTCATACTCCTGTAAGTATCTCTTGAGCCACTCAATATGGTTTGCATCCAAATGGTTTGTAGGCTCGTCAAGAAGCAAGATATCCGGTTTCTCGAGTAACAACTTACCTAAAAGTATCTTTGTTCTCTGTCCACCACTAAGCTCTGTTACATCCTTATCAAGACCAAGTTCAAGGATACCCAATGCTCTGGCAACTTCCTCCACCTTAGAATCTATAATATAAAAATCATGGTTAGTAAGCATATCCTGGATAGTTCCAAGCTCCTCCATCATAGCATCCATCTCATCTGCTGATGCCTCACCAAGCTTATCACATATCTGATTCATCTTCTCTTCCATATCGAAAAGCCACTTAAATGCAGAACGTAAGACATCTCCTATAGTCATACCCTTCTCTAACACTGCATGCTGGTCTAAGTATCCAACACGGACATTCTTATTCCACTCAACCTTACCTGCATCAGGTACAAGCTTACCTGTCACAATATTCATAAATGTGGACTTACCCTCGCCATTGGCACCTACAAGTCCTATATGCTCGCCCTTAAGAAGTCTAAAGGACACATTATCAAATATGGCTCTATCTCCAAAACCATGACTAAGATTCTCTACGTTAAGTATCATCTGTTTACCAAACCTTTCTATATGTAAATGTTCATATCTGTTCGCACCCATTATAATAGCAAAAAGGCGTAATGTTTACAACTATAGTTTTTTACTTGCTTGTTATTAAATATTTATATATAATTCTAGTAAATGAAATGGCACTTCAAAAGGAGCGTATAGAATAACAAATGAACAACATAAACATAACTTCATCAGATATAAAGAAATTTATGAACTGCCTGCTAGTAAAGGATACCTTCGATAACTTCCTACTAGAGGAGGCATCTATCACTACATATAATACATTTACTATAGATGGACATATACAAAGAGACTTTTTCTCAGAGGACGAGGTTGAAAGCTTACCTGACAAGCTACTGTCTACATGGGGCACAGTGAAGCCACACTGCTTCAACCTTATCAAAGGTAGCAAGCTCCCTCTTCGCTTTAAGATAGTATTAAAGGCTTCATCTTCATATACAGAAAAGCTACTAAATGAGCACCATTGCGGTTTGACCCTCAAGGATGTAGGTGGTCTATACATAAACATCCGCTATGACAGCCACCGCAGCCTAGACGGCTCGGAGACTGGCACAGCGGCACTTGACTGTATTTCTATGGCTTCTCTTAATATCTTTTCTATGGATAAGACACTGGAGAAGGCTTGGGATAGCGTGTGTGAGAAGGCGATTGTGGGGATAGTTGGGTAAAAATAAAGTGTTGTGAACAATCACAACACTTTATTTTTTTATCCTCTTATATCCATATATCGGTTAATATTCAAATGGATATTCAAATCCTGGACGCACGATGGTTCCATCATCTTTTAATTACTATTTATTCTTTTCTTACATCTAATTGACTTATCATTTCTTTAAACTATAGACATACTAATCTGAATCTTCTTATAACCAATATCATATTGCTTGTCTTTATCATATTCTGGATGCAAATACCCACTCTGAAAGCTACCAGAATACATATTAAAACTTCCTTCTAAATAATATGACGGATTATCTATATCAACTAAAGCTACGTGCGAATCAACGCCCCTTGGACCAGTCTCTATCTCTCCACGCATTTTATGATATTCTCCGTCTATGTAAAAATCAATGGTTAAGATGCCATTCTCAACTACTCCATTTTTTAAAGAATAGTTTCGATATGTATCATCACCTTGCCATTCATGATTGAAGTCAAAATCCATTTTATGTACATCATATTCTATATTAGAAGCTTCCCATTCTTCTGTAATCTCATTAAACTCATATGAGCACGCCCAACCTTCAGATGTATATCTCACTATAGTATCCCAAACTACTTCATAAAAAAATGTCGCAACATTATTTTCTAAATCGACTATAGGCTCTGTTTCAGAGATATTAATCTCAAATCCATATCTTGAATCTTTATACTCTTCCTTAAATTCCTCCATTATTTCATCTACTAACGGAGCTTTTAATGGTTTCTTTGTCCATTGTTCTTCCTTGTATTCTTCGGTTTTACTGTATTTCCACTCCGTCTCTAGATTTTCATAATATAAAATATACTGTTCCGTATACTCAACATTTTCATTTTTTGATGTCACAGAGACAATTACTTTATCTTCCATCTCTTCCTTATATTTTGCCAGGACCTTTACATCCAATATTTCATCTTCTCTATCAATATAAATATTATTCATTACATCAAATCTAACTTTTTCCTCTAATATTTTATCTTCTTCTGATATTGTTTCCTTTTCTGTCCCCCCATTATCACCAGCATTATTTCCACATCCTACGATTAAAAAGCTTGCTATAATAACACCTAATATTAAGTACTTAATTTTTTTCATATTTTTTACTTCCTTTCCGTATCTCTGTTAATTTATCTTTTTTTGCAAATGTTATCTAAAAATTTACGTAACATTTCCTCAAACGATTCCTCTTTAGCTTCTACGTCATCAATAGCTGGATAATAGCACATTTTAGGCATTGCTATTCCACATATTTCATTCTTTTTAGTAACTCCTGTCTTCATAAAAATGTTACACGCCAAGCTATTCAAGGAATTATAGTTAATTGTCCCCTTCCACATATCTAATTTAGGCCCCAAATGATTATTTACATCTTTTCGCGCTAATACTAACTGTTGTATCTTATCACCACATTCATTTCTCTTAACATTATGTATGTTTCCTGTTGTAATATCAATATGTGGCCTGCTTTTGCTTTTTCCCCAATATCTACTCTCACCTGTGGTCTCTTTCACACAATACAATGTATGTTTGCTAAGATTGCCTTCTATTTTTTGTAATTCTGCTATTTCCGATATATTGATCTTATATGGTAAACATAAAATATCTGTATAACCTTTCAATTCATCTATCAATAAACTATCTTTTATTTTAATATCCCACCAGAAGATATCATACAATGCCTCTCCTACTCCCCAGCGTTCATTGACTACACTGTCAAATACACAATCTGGACAAATGTTGTTAATCGCATTTTTTATTTCTTGCTCTATTAATCCTCTTTTCTCTATTTCATTATCTTTTAATACTTTTTGTTTATCATTCCATTTCGTATTAGTAGTATTCATAATGCTTATTTATTCACTTCCTCTACTGCTTTTCTTATTGTATTCCAATTATATATCTGACCTTTATAAATTATTTCTATTTCCTCTAAGCCAAATATTCTAAACCCAACTTCTTCTATACTATCAGGTAATAACACTCTCTTAATATTACACCCACTAAAAGCATCATCATAAATATATCTAACTCCTTCTGGAATAACTACTTCTTCCAATGCTTCACAATTTTCAAATGCGCGTGCACCTATAGATTCTACACTATCAGGTATACTAATATGTGATAATGAATTACAACATCTAAATGTGCTATTAGCTATTCTTTTTATTCCATCCGGTATAACTACACCCATTAACGAACTACAATATTCAAAAGCACTAGACTCAATCTTTTTAACACTGTTTGGAATAGTGATTCTTTCTAATGATTTACAATTCATAAACGCACTTCTTTCAATTACATTTACACTATTAGGAATAACAATTTCCGTTAACGAAACACATCCACTAAATGAGCATTCACCAATACTTTGAACACTTTCTGGTATTACAATACTTACTAACCACTCGCAATCTATAAAGGCAAAATCTCCGATTCGTGTAATCCCATCATATATAACTACTTTAGAAAATACTTTTTCATTCCACGGAATATAATGTTTTTGCAGAATTGAGTAATCCGGAATTGCACAATCTCCCCATATATATAATGTGTCATTTTTTATTTCCCACCCAAATTCTTTAGGTTTATTAGACTCTTCCTTTGTTGCCTCCTCCTGTTTGTCGCTATCATATGTACAACTTTCAACAAATTGAGGTTCTTGTTCTGAAAAAGATTCATAATGCAATCCTATTTTAATCGGTGCATTTTCTGCAGTAATAAAATCCCACTCTGCCGAAAAACCTAGTAAGCCTAATAATGTATCTATATCATCATCTCCACAAATAGATAAAGAAAAAACCGGATAGGCTATTTTTACATCTGTACAAATTTGTGAATTTGGATGTAATGTCACACTAGCATTTGCTTCAATACCCATATCAATTTGAACATCAAGCACATCAATCAACATCAACACCACTAATGTTGGCTCTATACGCAAATCAGCTCTTGCTTTGCAATCACCTTGTATTGTTGGCGTTTTCGGTGAAACATCAACGTCGAATCCCCTACTTCCTTTTCCTTTCTCATAAGAAAGTGTTGCTTTCATAGGCATTTGTGCCGTAAAAGAGATACTACCCTCAGCTGAAATCACCATAGCGATTTCAAAATCCACTCCAACATACCCACTACCAATTGGTGCTGTAGTTCTATACAATACAATTTTGGTTTCTTCATCAAATCCTTTGAACAAACCACTTATTTCTGCATTTGCATCAACATTGATATCAACATATTTTACTCCAGTAAGAATGTCATAATCAAACATCGCTGCATAGGTTATCCTCCCTACATTTAATTCTAAATTACACTCAGATTCTGCATCCACTTCTATGTCTGATAAAATCTCGAATGTATCCCCCGTGTTATTATCCCTAAATTCAATGCCTAGAGCACCATCCTCACCAATTGAAAGTGATATTTTGAAACCTTCTGACAATGTGCTACTTTTAGATCTCGGCATAATATATGAACTTCGTTTTTTTATATCCGCATTATTATAATTTGCTATATCCGAAAACCCAATATCACTTTTATCAGATATAAGAACACTTTCAAATGCATCCTCTATTGCAACATCTTCACTTAAAATCACAGTTCCATCTTCATTGATGTCTTTAATTTTTCTTGCACATTTCACCCCAAAATTGCTATTATCTAGGATAATAATTTGTTCTCGCTTTAAATCTTTTAAAAGTTGTTCCGAAACAACGATTTCTGTATAAGCAGAATTTTTTACTATAATCTCTTCTAATGGAATTTCTTTTACATTATCCGTAAACTCAATTTTTTCATAGTTATCTTTCCAAAAAGTTGTAAAATACATTTCCTCAAATCTTTTAATTACACTTTTTGCTTCTGCATTACTAAAACATTTATCTAATTCTTCAGTTGTAATTAAGCCAACTTTCAAAGCAATTTCAACACATTTTTCTTCTGTAATGTTTTCGTCAGATTCAAGATAAATTCTCATTTTTTCTTTAGAAATTGATTTGAGAGTGGTTATCGCAATAAATTTTCCATTTACACAACAATCGCCCTGAAACTTCTCATCATCTTTCAATATATCCCATTCAACTGCTGCCTGAATATATTTAAAATAATCATTTTCTTTGGATATATCATCAAAATATGGTGTGTTGTTTTCATACTCGGTCACACCAACCTTTTCACATAAGAGCTTCATCCATTCATATCGTGTAAAAACGCACTCATTGTGTACTACAATGTTTTCACCCTTTGTTTTCTTTTTACCATCTGCTATATTGCAAACTATTAGTACCGTCCCAATTGCAATCGTTAAAATTACTGAAACAATTATCACTATTTTCTTCTTGTTCATGGTTTTCTCCTAAGTTATCGTTATCTAATACAACCTCATAATTTGTATCAAAGTTTCAACATAATTAATTTACATAATACCATATCTTTTTAATTCTTCTTCTATCTTCTTTATCCTATTATTACAAGATTTAGGATCTATTGTTCCATAACCAATCTGCTTATCATAATGTTTTTGAATATTTGATTTTAATTCAGTTCTTTCTCTTAATAGCTGATTTATTCTATCATTTTTCTTCTTTTCATTAAGCTTTTCTTCTGATGCAATTCTCTCTAATCTTTGTTTTTCATAAGAATTACTATAAGATCCTGATTCAGAAGTCGTGTTCGAACCACTATATTCTCCTCCACCACCTCCTCCTACAAATAAGAACGCTATTGCTAGAGATATAATTACAATAATAAGTGGCACAATATTCTGTAATGCTAGAAGCGTTATAGGTATTACCCCAAAATAAATAAGCAAAGCAATAATACCTTCTCCGATCATCCAACCAGCTCTTGAAAGTGATAAAAACACAATAAAAAGTATCTGTATTATTAGCATAGTACCTAAAAAATATATACCATTACCCACAGGTAAATCAAAAAAACATATAACTGTAATTATAATTGGAATTAATATTGACAAACCACCAAGTATGCCCATAAAAATTATTTTAATTTTTGATGCATTAATAAAAAAAGTTATAGTTGCCAATATGAATTGTATAACAAACATTAAACACACTATTACAGGAACAAAACTTGTATATATAATGCCAATTTTCCCAAGCGTAAAGCTTTTAATTAATCCAGTCCAAAAATCTTCTTTCATTAATTCAATTTGAATACCATATCCATTTCCAACCCAAAACATTATATATGCAACTAAAAATGATAACACGCCTAATAACACCATCGCCGTTGGTATCAGCTTACCCGTATTATCAATAGGATCCATTTGAAATGCTTTTATACAATTAATGGTTTCACTAATTTTATTTTTTAAACTTTTTACTATCTTCATATTCTTCCTCCTCCGTATTGCCAAAATTATACTAGCACAAATATTCTCTATTTGCAATACATTCTGCATTGCATTTCGCAATGCATATTTTTATTCTATTTTGCAATATTATTAGTAATATAGGAGGTGTAATATGTCATTTCAGTTAAAGGAGAATAGAAAAGAAACCGAAAACAAAACCATTCGTTTCCCCGTACATTTAATTGACAGAATAGAAGATACTATAAAGAACCAAAATGTAACATTTTCTAGCTTTGTTTTGCAAGCTTGCGAATATGCACTAGAAAATATAGATAAAGATGATACAAACTAAATGTATCTACACTAAAACAAAGAAGTACGCATCATGCTACTTCTTTTTATTTTACTTTTAATCTGTTGCTAGCGTAAAATTTTATTCGGAAAATTAAATAAAGACATAGAAAGAGGACACCCCTTTGTGATAAAGTATTTAGCGCTCAAACCAATACAAACAAAGGTAGGTGTCCTCTATGATTAAGAGTATAAAGTATTTTGAA